>DDIR01000016.1:0-3596 GCA_002338715.1 Phycisphaerales bacterium UBA1845
GGGCACGGCCCACCCTACGCCGTCGCCGGTTGCACGTTTCATCGTGGAAACGCGGTCAACTTCGCCGAAGACTCGATCAATTCTCTTGCGGCTGATACCCTTCGCATATGTGCGGAATCTCCGGGATCATCGATTATTCGGGCGCGGTCATCGACAAGTCCGTTTTGGAGCGGGCGTGCGCGACGATGCGACACCGCGGTCCTGATGATTTCGGCACGTGGCAAAGCGCTGACGACGCGATGTCGATCGGGCTGGCTGCGGTGCGGCTTGCGGTCGTCGATCCCACACCTCAAGGGCATCAACCCTTCATCTATCAAAACCGCTGGGTGCTGGTCTTCAACGGTGAAGTGTACAACCATCGGACGCTGCGCGGTGAATTGCAGCGCGAAGGTTGTCGATTCGAAACGCAAACCGATACGGAAGTGGTGGCCGCAGCATGTGCGACGTGGGGCGTCGAGGGGCTGCGACGTTTCAACGGCATGTGGGGGTTGTGCTTCTTCGATCGCGAGGGCGGCAGGGGATTTCTGGCGCGCGATCGATTCGGAATTAAGCCGATCGTCTATGCGAACGACGGTTCGCGGACCTATTTCGCCAGCGAATCGCAAACGCTGCGGGGGCTGGGGGATTGGGATCGCGGTGTTGATACGCAGTCGCTGCTGCATTACGTGCGGTTTGGATTTACAGCTCCGGAGGCGTCGATTTATCGAAGTGCGCGACGACTTTCCCCCGGTGGTTATCTCGAATTCGATCGGCAGGGCGTTCGTGCGCCGCAGCGGTACTACGCGCCGGTGGCTGAAGCGAAGCGCGGTACGTCGGTTGATTATGGTGACGCATGCGCCAACGTCCGCCGCGGAATTTTTCAATCGGTGGCGCGGCGACGGCATGCGGATGTTCCGCTGGGGGCGTTTCTTTCCGGCGGAATCGATTCATCGATCATCGCGACGCACTTAGCCGAGTGCACCCCGGGAAAAATCGCGACGTTTTCAGTCGGGTACGCGGGCCAGCGTGCTTACGACGAATCCCGTTACGCGCGGCAGATGGCCAACCACATCGGCAGCGACCATCACGAACTGTCGGTGACCGCCGACGACGTCATCGCGTTGATTCCGCAACTGCTCGATCACCTGGGTGAGCCGTTCTTCGACAGCTCGCTGATACCGACGGCGATGGTGTCGCAGTTGGCGCGCAAGCACGTGACGGTGTGCCTTTCGGGCGACGGTGCGGACGAATTGTTTGGCGGGTATTGGCGGTATTTGGGGCACGATTCGCTGCACATGTATCGTCGCATACCGGCGATGATTCGCCGACGGGTGATCGAACCGCTGTTGGCATTGGGTCCACGGTCGAAGCGGTCGGTGGTTGGCCGGCGCCTGGGGCAGATGCGAAAACTTCTGTGGGCGTCGACGGCATCGATGCAGGCGAGGCACCTGGCGTGGTCGCAGATTCTTTCGCGCGATACGATGGGCATCATTGATGCGAAAAGTGTCACGGACCTGACACTCAAGCACGCGTATCAGCAGATCGAAGCGTTGGCTGGCGGTTTCGCCGACGGCGATTTGAATCAGATTCTCGCGTTCGATCTTCAGTATTCGCTACCGGCAGACATGCTGCACAAGGTGGACATCGCGAGCATGCGGCATTCGCTGGAGGTGCGGACGCCGTTTCTCGATCACGAATTGGTTGAATACGTGTTGGGGTTGCCTGCGCGCTTCAAGATGTCGCGGGGATTGCGAAAGCGGCTGCTGGTCGATGCGTACCGCGGTGTCATTCCGGATGCGATTCTCGATCGCGGGAAGATGGGGTTTGAGGTTCCGGTCGGCGAATTCTTCCGGCGCGGGTTGCGGGAGATGTTTTTGGACACGGTGACCCGCGAGCGGCTTGACGGATTCGGCGTGTTTGATTCGGGGGCGGTCTTGAAGCTTTACGACGACCATTGTGCGTTTCGCGGCGAGTACACCGACATTCTCTTTGCGATTTTATCGCTGTGTTGGTGGCAGATGCGCGGCGGGACGGTTTGCTGATTTTCGCTATCGCAGCGATGCTCTATAATGGTTGAAATGCAGGCGATTCACCGCGTAGCAGTTGAATCACCGCGTAGCCGTCGACTCACCACGTAACTGGGCAGGGCATTCATGAAGATTTACACCAAAACGGGCGACGACGGGAATACCGGATTGATCGGTGGTGCGCGCGTCCCGAAGGATCATGCCCGCGTGGCGTGTTATGGCGTTGTCGATGAACTCAATGCCGCGATCGGGTGGGTTGTCGTTGCGTGCGACGTCGCGGAATGGCGCGATGCGCTGCAGCAGATTCAAAATGACCTGTTCGTGTTGGGCACGGAGCTGGCGACGGCCGACGGCGATGCGAAGATGCTATCGCTGCAAGGTGAAACCATCCCGCAGTTGGAATCGCAACTTGACGCACTGATGGCCGAAGTGGAACCGCTGAAGAATTTCGTGCTTCCCGGCGGGTGCGAGTTGGCCGCCCGGTTTCATGTGGCGCGGACTGTTTGTCGGCGGGCGGAGCGTGAGGTGGTTCACTTGTCCGCGCAGGCATCGGTGTCGCGAACGGCGGTTATTTACTTGAATCGTCTCAGTGATTTGCTATTTGCCTATTCGCTGGGAGCGAACCATCGAGCTGGCGTCGCGAACATCATTTGGATTGCGCCCAAGGTGTAATGCGTTTTCTCCTTCCCTCAAGAATCGTAGAGTGAATTCATGTCGCGTCTGATTCGCATCGTCAATCCCAATGAACTAAAGCCCGTGCACGTTGTGATGTTGGCGCTCGTGACGCTGGGGCTGGCTGGTAACTGTTTGCTGACCAGCGCCGGAAAACCAACCGTGCTTCAGGACGGCGCCAACGCCTGGCCGGCGGACTCGCTGCTCCTTGCGATCGTCGAAATCCTCGATTTGCAATACGCCCAACCAACCCCCAATGGCATCGCGATCAAGTCGTTGGTTGCAGGGACTGCGGCTGGTGTTGGGCTCATCATTGCCGCACTTGGCATATTTCTTCGGGCGCGGAGTTTGGACGAAGCAACCGATGATGACGCGGTGATCGAGGTCGATGACGATCGGTCGGCCGTCGTTGCGCCCGAGAAAACCGATGGGCGTGCGAAGAAGCACATCGATCCGATTCTCGCATCGCAGGTGTTGATGTTGCTTTACCTGGCGTGGGCATTTGCGGGGACGCTTTGGTCGAATGCGCCGGGATTTGCGTTTGGAGGAGCCGTCACCCTGGGCGTGAATCTTGCCTGGGCGTTTGTGCTGGCGATGTCGTTGAGTCGGCGGGCTGCGATCTTTGCGGGCTACAGTTTGTTTGGTGTCTTGGTGGTGACCGCCGGGATTGCTGGATGGTACTACCTTGAACGCAATTCCACGCTGCGTGCGTCGTATCCGGTTGGCAATCCGTTGTTTCTTGCGGCGTGTTTGATTCCGGGCATGCTCATTGCGATTTCGTGCGTTGCCCGTGTGGTTTCGGGATCATCCGGTGCGGGTGCGGGGCGGCGGGTGGCGATGCTGGCGATCTTCGCGCTCGGATGCGGTGTGATTGCATGGGCGTTTTACTTGACGCAGTCGCGCGGACCGGCGGTGGCA
>DDIR01000016.1:3701-26703 GCA_002338715.1 Phycisphaerales bacterium UBA1845
AGCGGTGGCACTTGGCCTCGGAGTGTTTGCGGTGGCTGCGTTTGCCGGTGGGCGTGACGTGAAGCTGGTGGCTGCGGTGATGGGCATCATCGGGATCGCGGTCGTCGGGATTTATTTTCTGAACCAACACAACGCGCCGTCAGTGACGGGGCGAAGTCAATCGATGCGGGTTCGACTCTACACGTGGAACTACGCGATGGATTTGTTCGGGGAGAAACCGCTGACAGGGCATGGGTTGGGCGGCTACGCGCTGCTGGCTGACGGGTTGGCCAAGCAGGACGTGCTGGCTGATCCAGAAGCATTGGGCAGTCGCATAAGCCATGCGCACGGTGAGTGGTTTGAGGTTGCGAGTGATCTCGGTGGGATTGGTTTGGTGCTGGTTCTCGGGGCGCTGTTCCTGGCGATCTATGGGGCGACGGGTGTGATTCCGGATCTCGCCGAGTCTGCGCCGAGGTGGATGCTGATCGGTTTGAGTGCGACGCTTGCCGCGCTGATTGTAGAAGAGTGTTTTGACGTTGGACTTCAGATCAGCGGATTGCCCTTCGTGTTTTACACGGTGTTGGGATTGGTTTGGGCGCTGGCTCGTCCATTGCCTGCTTCGGTGTATTCGCATCTTGGCAAGCGGCGTTGGCTCGGTTGGTTGATGGTGGTCGGTGCGATGGCGCTGGGGTTGTGTGCGCTGGAGTATTCGCGGCGGGATTTCGCTGCCGCCCGAGCGTTGTACGACACCGAAGGGGCATTGGCTGGTAGCGAATGGAACAAGGCGACAGTGCTGGCAGATTCAGCTTACGAGAATCGCCTGCAACCGCAGCGTAAACTCGTCGCCTTGATGCAGAAGATAGCGGCTGAACTTTACATCGCGGAGCAACACCAGATTCGATACATCCGGCGTCTGCGGATACAAGCCGGCGCGTCCCTGCCAGACCCGGAACTTGATGTGCGGTTGAATGAGGATCGGTTGGCCAGCGAGCAGTATCTTGGCAAGGCGCTGGCGGATATCGAATTCACGCGATCGATCGTCAGCAGTGAGATGGGCATTGGCATGCTCGAATTCAAGCTGCGTACGATCCGCGCCGTGTTTGCAGAGATCGATGGGCGAACCGATGACGTTCAAAAGGAGGGACTGTTGGCCGCTGATGCGCTTGGCGCACAGCTGGAGCGACAACCTTTTGAATCGGAGTTGGCCACCAAGTTCGTGATCGCGTCGATCGGTCGTGTTGAAGTTGCGACGGCGATCGAAGTGTTGGCCCGTCCGTTGCGCATGAAGATTGCGTCCGACAAGTACATACAAGCCGTAGCGGTTTTGATGTCGAATCCTGAGATCAGGTCGCAGGCGATGGCCCGCATCGACGCGGAGCTTGCTCCGACCGACGAGGCGGATATTGCCAAGCGCCTGGACGCATGGTCGCCGGAAATTCTTCGCGTGGGCGCGGTCGCTGCTTTCGTGCAGGGTGTTCATGAGTCGGCTGTCAAGTATCTGCAGGAAGCGACTTCGATATACGAGCGAGCTTCAAAAGCCGATCTTCGCGTTTCGCTGATCGCCTATGCCAGCGCTCATGCAGAGTTGGCTGACGCATTGTTCCTGACGCATCCAGACGATCCACAGCGGGCGATTGAGTCGGCTGAAGTCGCAATCCGGGTGGCGCCGGCATCGTTTGACGGTCGGACGCTGATCGCGGCGCTTCGCGAGCGGATCATGGCCTATCATCTCGCCGCGGGCCATGAGTCATTCGTGCGCGAGCAATTGAAGAAGCAGATACGCACGCTCGATGAACACGGGCTTGATGCGGAGGTGGCCAACCGCTACATGAAAATGTGTTACAGCGTTCTCGAACGGGCGCATGCACGGGTTCCGCAGCAGCTTAATCAGTGGAGTCAGCGGGCGTTGGCGCTTGATTCGGAGTCGGCTGCGAACTGGTTCCTTGCTGCCGACATCGCCATTCTCGGTGGCGATGAAGCGCAAGTGGTCGAGCGCATCAATCAGGCGATCGACAAGGGTGGTGACGCGCAGGATATTTACGCGATCGTCATGCGGGCGTCGACGGCGATGCCGAATAGCACGCTCATCGCCGGCATGCGAAGGCATATCGAGCGCGAGTTGGGCATCGCACCGGAACAAGCCGAAGCGCCGCAAACCGAGTCTCCAGAGCCAGAGGTTCCAGAGTCAGATGTTCCAGAGACAGGGACTCCGGAAATTGAGACTCCAGAGACTGTGACGCCTAAGGTCAACGAAGATGGCGAGTCCGTGTCACCGCCGGCTGAAGAATCTGACACGCCGTGATCACTGACGCCTTCGATGTTTCCACCGGACGTCGGCCGGCCTATTTGTGATTGCGCCGAATGATCAGAACGGGTTTGTTGGCCCAGCTGATTTTTCCGCGCGGCAACCAGTTGGGCCGATTTTCGAATATTTCCGTTTTGAATTCATCTGAAAGATTGAGTCGATCGATGGTCTGCGACGGGTTGTCGATGATCGCAATCATCGTTGGCGGCGATGTCGGCTGCTCGTCGGCGATCCACCGCTGCAGGCGTTCCAAGATCGGTTCGTCGGGGCTGTTGCGGTACATGGTGACAGGCGTTTCGGCGAAGTTAATCGGTGGGCAGGCGTAGGGAGCTGGCTCTGCGATGACCGCGACCGTCGATACGCCATCGAGTTGGGCGGCTGCCTGCGTTCGACTTCCCTGATTCGTCGCGTCAACGTGAAAGCTCCACAGGTAACCCGCCGCGTGAAACCCACACCACGCGCAAACCGCGACGCCCAATAGCACACCAACAGCCCGCGACCGTGAAGCGATGTTAACGATGAGCCACGCGGCGCCGACGGCTAGGGCGCACTCGTAGAAGATGCCAAAGCGTCCGTATTCATCGGGCTTGCCTGCGCCGATCAACACGAACTGCAGCGCGAACATGGATGCCGCCACAAGAAGCGGCACGGCCACGCGCGACTTGCGTTTGGCTGCGACGATGCAGGCGATAGCGCCCAAGAGTGCGATCGGAATCGTCGCGCCCTCAGCCGTCAATTGTGCGACGCGCCACAAACCTTCGGGCACGCGGGCGATTTCGTACATCGCCATCGAATTGCCAAAGTTGCTTGCGAGCACGGGGCGGTTGGCGAAGAGGTTGATCGCGATGTACGGGTTGGTGATGAGATAGGTCAAACCCGCGACGATCAAACCGCCAGCCGTCGCTCTGATAAACACCGGACGATAATCGACGTGGCGGTTGGAACACGTGGGCAGTTCATGCACTTGGCGAAGGTGTTGGTTGCGACAGTGGATTCCGAGCGCGAGCGGGATGAGGATCATGATCGGCGCGGATGACAGCACCATGCCAAATGCCGCGCCGCATGACACGAACAAGCCCGCCCAGTCAATGAAGCGCTGCCGGTCCAGCGCCCGCATCGCAAACCAGACTGCCGCTAGCATCAGGACCGCCCCGGGCAGGTGGGGTTTGGCTTCGTGCGACATGCACGTAACGACGGGCAGCAGGATAAACAGCGTCGCGGATAGCAAGCCAACCTTGGGACCGGCGATACGTTTGCCGATCGCGAACATCAGCAGGATTCCAACAATGCCCCACGCAGCCACGTATGCACGCGCGACCCAATAGAACCGGGCGAAATCCTGTGGGTGCGAAAGGTAGTGGGCTGAATCGCTCGACACCGTTGTGATGCCAAGTGCGCCTGCGATACGAATCAACGCACCGACGGGATAGATGAACAATCCGCCGTATTGGTAGAGCTTGGGGTCGAGTTGCAGGTTGGAGGGACTCATCGACGAGAGGGCCATCATGGTGATCATCTCGTCGGGTTGATGGGTGAAGAGTCGAAAGCGGCGGTAGATTTCAAATTGGCCCGTTTCGTCGTTGTTGAGAACCGTCGCGCCGCTTTGCATGTCGATGGGATTGACGTCCACGTCGGCGCCGACGGCTGCATCGCTTCGGGCGAGTTCATCTTTCGATGCGACCAGTTTGGCGATCGCGTCCTGTGGATCGTGGCCAAAGAGGCGGGCGTCTGATTCGCTGTCCGGGAGTCCCCAGGTGAATCCGATCAATGACATGGCGGTGTAGATCAGGATCAAGGCGGCTAAGCCGATGGTCTCGTTCGTGCGCTTCGGAGTGTGCATGCGGCGAAGGATACGCGAGAACGGTTATCGGCGGCAAGGTGTTCTGCCGACAGGCGACATCGTACCCAAATCGTCCGTGTTTTATCGCTCCATGTCGGGTGGCGGATCGAACGTAAGCCAGCCCGCGCGTCACCCGATATCCGAGTCGGGGCGCGATTGCGCGGTTGGCGGGCGCGTCGGTGTTTGATGAGGATCACGCACGTTGCATTGGCTTCGGCGAAATTTTCTGGAAGTTCTGACGGCTGGTTATGCCCTCGTTGTGCTTTGGGGCGGACTGGTGCCGTTTGATTTTTCCCTCCAGGGCACGGCGTTTGTTGGGCAGTGGTGGTTCGGGTTGCCGGTTCAGCCGCCGCATTGGACGGACATTGCAGCCAACGTGGCGCTGTTCCTGCCTTTGGGGGCATTGGTTCGCGCGACACTGTGGAAGCGTGGATGGTGGCCGCCATTGTCTTTGATCGTGGGCGTCCTGTTTTGCTCCGTGATGACGTACGGGATCGAAGTGACGCAGCTGCTTTCTGAGAAGCGGATATCGTCGGCGGCTGACTTCGGAGCCAACCTTCTGGGGGCACTTGCGGGCGTTGTCCTCGTCACGCTGATTCGATCAGCCGGTTTCGTCTTTCGCGACATGTTGTGGTCGGTGGGTCGGCGCTTTCGTGAGAGCCTGGTTGAACGTCCGTCGGCTGTACTGGCTCAACTGTGTGCGGCATGCCTGTTCTTAACGGCTGTCTCCCCTTTCGATTTGACGTTTGCGCCGGATCTCGTTTACCGTTCCGTGTCCGAATCCCACCTTGTTCCGTTCACCAGCGACGCACGACTCAGTTCGACGATCACCAGCACGCAGACCGATGTCGACGGGCGCACCGAATCGCGGCGACGAAACGATCGATGGCAGCGGTCGCTCGACCACGTTTCGACGGCGGCAGGTTTCGGACTGCTGGCGATTCTCATTTGTCACTATCTCAAGAATCATTGCAAGGTTGTGGGCAGGCAGCGAGCGGTCTGGTGTTTGCAGGCGTGCGGACTGCTCGCGCTGTTTTCATCCGGTGCACAACTGTTCGTGCTTTCGCGCTCGTTGGATACGACGGATATCCTGATGGCGCTGGTTGGTGCGTCGTTTGGAATCATGGCCGCCGACCGATGCGCGATGATGTGGGCGCGGGCGTTTGAGGAGGGAGAATCGGCTGACCGGATGACGTTGCTGCGTGTCGGATGTGCGGTGATGCTGGTGGCGATCGTCGCGCGGGAGTTGGCGCCGTTTCATTTCGCCACGGACACCGCTCATGTTCGATCGCAACTGGGTGATGTGGAGTTGCTGCCGTTTAAGTCTTATCAGACAGCCCGTTTGCCGATCGCGGTTGAAGATATTCTGGCCAAGCTGGGACGACTCGCACTATTTGGAGCGGCACTGACAGCATGGCGCAACGGCGGCCGATTCACCCGCGACATGGGCAGTATCAAGCGAGCCGCAATTGGCGTCGGCGCGATGGTGGCTGCGTTGGAAGCGATCCAGGTATTTTTGCCCGCCCGCACGCCTGCGATGACCGACGTGTTGCTGGCAGTGGTGGGTGCGTCAGCTGGCGTCGCGCTTCTTCGCATGGCGGTGGCTGTTCATGCGATGGCCCATGGATACGCCTACAGCACCTTCGATCAACCGATTTTCAACGTCACGTTTGATGAAAGCGAATCGGCGCCGAAAGAGCGGGTGCCAAGTCATGATGAGTTTGGCGTGCCGCCGCTTCACTAAAACATTACCAATCCAATCGTAGTGGCGCGTCAGCGCCGTCATTCCCGCGCAGGCGGGAATCCAGGGGCAAAACGAAATCAATCCAGGTGAGTGCCGTCGCCCGTGCCGTGAAGAGTGGACGAGCAAAACGTTACGCTTGCATTGAGTTCGCTTTCCTGTGCCACTGCTCTGTGAGCAGTGTTGGGCGCGCGGTGATCCTTGCACATCAGCACTGCTCACAGAGCAGTGGCACGTTTTGCAATCCGACAAATCTGCGCTTTAGAAGACTTTGGTTAGTGGGTCGTTTTCGCGCACATCGTTGATCAGTCGCCACGTGCGCTCGGGCGTCATCGGTAGTTCGCAAGGGGCTTTCCCCGTTGCATCGTAGATCGCCGACAGGATCGCGGGCACTGCGCCGATGAGTGGTGGTTCGCCGACGCCGTGAGCGCCGAACGGTCCGCCGGGGTCGTCGTGTTCGACGATGATGGCCTCGACCGGTGGAAGGTCTTTGATCGTCGGGATGATGTAATCGGTCAACCCGGGATTCATGATCCGCCCGTCTTTGTAGGTCACCTCTTCCATCAGGGCCATGCCGAGTCCCTGTGCCACGCCGCCGACAATCTGCCCTTCGACCGATTGCGGGTTGACGGCTTTTCCGACATCGTGCGCGGCGATGTGGCGTTCGACTTTCACTTCGCCGGTTTCCATGTTGACGAGCACCTGCGAGACGTGCGCGCCGAAGAGGTAGGTGATGAACGCGCGCGGGGATTGGCCGGTCTGCGGCACCTCGGTGATGGTGCGCGGTTTGAACAGCGCCGACGCTTTGAGGCTGTAACCGCGCGTCAAACCTTCGGTGCAGATCTGCTGGATGCTGACGCGGTTGTCGGGTTTGTTGGTTTCAAACGCCCAACCCTGTTGCAGCGTGATTTCGTGCGGATGGACTTTGAGTTTGATGCCGGCGATATCGAGGACTTGCTCGCGCAGTTCGCTGGCGGCCATCCTGACGGCATTGCCCGTGAAATAGGTTTGCCTGGTGGCGCTGGATGAGCCGGACTCGTCGGTCAGTTCGGTGTCAGCGGCGACGATGCGCATGTGCTCCATCGGCAGGCCGAGGTCTTCGCCCGCGATTTGCATCATCGTGTTGAGCAAACCCTGTCCGACTTCGACGCCGCCCGTGTAAACCGTCGCGGTGCCGTCGTCATTCAGCTCGACGCGAGCGCGGCTACAGTCGGGAAATCCGTCGCCGTAACCGAGTCCGAAACAGATCGCGCTCATGCCCCAGCCGCGGCGCATGTAATCGGGCAGCTTTTCGTTTCCCGGGTATGATTGCTCTTTGAATTTCGCGAGGGCTTTGCTAAGGCAGTGTCCGATGCTGACCGGGTCAACGTGCTGGCCGGTGGTGACGGTGTCGCCGCTTTGGATCAGGTTTTTGCGGCGAAACGCTTCGCGATCCATGTCGAGGGCGCGGGCGACGCGATCCATCATCCCTTCGTACGCGATCGCCATCTGGCACGCGCCGAATCCACGCATCGCACCGGTCGGATTGTTGTTTGTGTGAACACCGTAAACATCGACTTCGACATTGGGCACGCGGTATGGACCCGTCGCATGGCTGGCCGCTTTTCGCATGACCGCGATACCGGTGGACGCGTACGCGCCCTCGTCGCTGTGCACCACGATGCGGGCGGCTGTCAGTGTTCCGTCGGCTTTGGCACCAAAGGTCGATTCGATTTTCAATGCGTGGCGTTTGTGACGGGCCCGCATCGATTCGGATCGGGTGTAGCGAAGGGCGATGGTCTTGCCCTGATGTTTGAGGGCTGCGAGTCCGAGATAAATCTGGATGCTGATGTCTTCGCGTCCGCCGAAAGCGCCGCCGGTGACGGGCTGAATGATGCGGATTTGTTCGACGGGCAGGCCAAGGGCGAGCGCGATGAGGCGGCGCTCTTCGTGGACCCATTGCCCAGCGACGTAAAGCGTTAACACCTGACCATCCCAATGACCCGTCCCGGCTTCGATGTCGAGGAAGGCGTGGTCAACGGTTTGCGTGAAGAACGTGTCGGTGACGACGACGTGCGAATTGGCCAGCGCGCGTTCGACGTCGCCCTTGCGGATGCGCTTGTCGCCCATCACGTTGCCTTCGGGGTAGAGCTTGCAAGCCCCGTCGGCGATCGCCTGTTCCATGGTGGCGATGACGGGCAGGGGTTCGTAGCTGACTTCGACGCGGTCGCGGCCGAGTTTCGCGGCGCGTTCGGTCTTAGCCACCACGACGGCGATGGCGTCACCGAGGTAGCGCACCCGTTTTGAGGCGAGGGCAGGGTGATCGCGGCGGATTAGTCCGTGAATGTTCGTTCCGCCGACATCGACGTGCGTGTAGACGCCAAGGACGCCCGCGACTTCGAGCGCCTTGGTGGTGTCGATCGCGGTGATATTTGCGTGGGCGTGTTGGGCGCGGACGACACTGGCGAACAGTTCGGCGGAGTTGGGGAAAAGATCGGCGCCGTAGAGTGCGGTTCCGGTGACTTTTTCCTTACCATCGATGCGGCGACACGATTTACCCACGAGATGATCGGGCGGTGCGATGGGCGCGTCCTGCGCTCTGTCGGATTCAGTTGTGGTGACTTGCTGAATCATGACGATTGACTTTCACGATGGGCCCGTTTGACGGCTTCGATGATGGAAGCGTATCCCGTGCAGCGACAGATGTTGCCCTCGAGCGCGGTGAGCAGTTCCGTTTCGCTGATGTCGGGGCGATCGTTGAGCAGCGCCCGAGCCGACATGATCAATCCCGGTGTGCAGTAACCGCATTGGGCAGCGCCGGTGGCGACGAAGCTGTCCTGAATGACGTCGAGTTCCGCGCCCGATGCCAATCCTTCGATCGTGGTGATGTTTCGGTTGTTGGCCTGCGCTGCGAGCATGAGGCAGCTGTTGATCGTCTCGCCGTCGACGAGGACCGTGCAACTGCCGCATTCGCCTTCGAGGCACGCGCCCTTGGTGCCGGTCAGACCGAGCACATCGCGGAGGAATTCGAGCAGCGGCATGTCCACCGGAACGTCGCGGGTGAAGGCTTCGCCGTTGACCGTGCAGGCGACTTGTATCGTGGGGATTTCCATTGGAGTTGGTTCAGGCATCGGCATCTCCTTTGGGGGCGTCCTCCATCAGTTGCGTCAGGAGGCGCCTGGTCAGCGTCGAACACATCGCCCGGCGATAGACGGCTGACCCGCGCTGATCGTCGATCGGGCTGACTTCCTGCGCGACGAGGTTGGCTACATCGTCGATCAATCCGGGTGAAAGCGTTTCGCCGTTGAGTAGCGCCGAAGCTTTCGGCGTTATTTTGGGAATCGGACCGACGCAACCGAAAGCGAGTTTGGTTTTCTTGTCTTCGTTTTGCGACACGGCGCAACAGACGAGGCTGATGTTGACGGCTCCCCGCTTGCCGATCTTGTACCAACGCGATCGGGGGTTGTTGGGGATGCGGACGGCTTGGATGAGTTCGTCGTCGGCTAAGGCGGTTTTGCGATAGTCGATGAAGTAGTCGACGAGCGGCATCCAGCGCTGCCCGCGATCCTTGCTGGCCAACTGAACGTCTGCGCCTAAGGCAAGCAGGGCCACGCAGCCGTCACCGGCTGGCGATGCGGTGGCGATGTTTCCGCCGATCGTGCCCATGTTGCGGATGGCGGGTCCGCCGACGGAAAGCGACGCTTCCCGCAGGGCGCGGACGTGCAGCTTGCCGAGTTGGGCGAAGGTTGCGCCCGCTCCCAGAATCAGGTGGCCGTTTTCGCGATCGATCTTGCGGATGGCTTTGATGCGGGAGAGGTCGAGGAAGCACGTTGGTTTGATCGCGCCATGGTTCATCGCGACCACGACATCGGTGCCGCCGTTGATGACGGTGGCGTCAGCGCCCAACTCGCTGCGGAGTTCGAGGGCTTGTTCAAATGTCATCGGTTGATGAAACATAAGACGGATTGCACCCGCTATTGTCGGTCTTCACTTGCTTTCGGTTTTCGCTGCCAAGGGGCGGCGGAATGTTACGGCTGCGATGGCTCACCGGGTTCAGCGCCCGCATCGTCCGTCACGTCATCAGCCGGCTCGCCACCCGTACCGTCTGTTTGGTTCGTTGTTTCTTTTGCCGTTGTTTTTTCGCTTTGATCGTCCAGCGTTGTCTGCACGTTGGTCGTCGCCGCGGGTTTCGCCGGTGTACTGCCACCGCGCAGTTGAATCACCAGAAGCAGGATCGTGGTGGCGAGCAGGATAAAAAAGCCCGCGATAATCCATGCGGGGATGCGCTGCTGCGGCGATGGGGCTGGCGTCGTTCGATCGCTGCCAGCCGACTTGATCGCGCTACTGAGCAGTTCAAGTTCAGAGGACGTTTTTCGCACCGGCGCGGATTCGAGAATCTCTCCCGGCGGTCTGTCGAGGTTGACGGCGCAGTGGTGACAGTATGTGTCACTTTCCGTGGCTGGTGCCTGGCAATTCCAGCACATTCCGACGTATTTACACAGCTCGGGGGTCTTCGCCGCGAAGCGCCATTGGTGATCGGTGAAAGGCCCGCGCACGATTGTCGTGGCTGTCACGATGCCGCGCCGCGCCTGGCGAATCAAACGCTCCATGTTCACGCCCGGGAAGGGGCGCACATGTTCCAAGACATACCACGGTCCGCTGTGCTGCTGCATGCGGATGAGCATTTCGACCGACAGGTCCTGGTTGCAGTAGCGGCAGGTGTTGTCGGTGATGCGCACCAGTTCACCGCACGACACGCACGGTTTGGAATCGCCATGCCAGGCGCGCTGACCCAGCGGGCTCATCGGTCCGAGTCCGATCTTCGCAGCCCGTTCGATGGCGCTGAGTCCGTCGCCAAGGGGATGCCCCACGGGTCGTTGGGCGTTGGTCGGATTGGTGGTGGGGTCGGCCATTGTTGGTTTCTTCTCTTACCCTGATCGTTCAAACGTCTGTGATGTAAATCATGCTGACGCGCGAGGCGAGCATTCTTTAGTCCATGATTTGCAGGAATTCTTTCATGTGTTCGTCAAACGCCTTTTGCGATTTGGCGTCGGCGAGTTGGAGTCCCATTTCGTTGATCACTTTCGTGCCCATACCGATCCACTCGCGCCAGCAAGACTGGCACACATGGTTCCAGACCTTCTCTCCCAGGTCGCCCTTGAAGGGGCGCTCGGGCATCTTCGCGGATGGTCGCCCACACCGGGAGCAGAAAAAGTCCGCGCCGTCGGCGACCTTGGCGACGTCGGCGGCTTTGGTCTTGGCTTCGGGTACGGTTCCGCCAAGTTCGGTGATGAGTTTGCCCATGGCGTCGCGGGGCATGAGGTCGCCTTTTTCATCGGCGACTTCAAAACCGCGGGTCAGGGTTTGCACGGCTTGCTCGTTTTGACCGAGCTGTTTCTGCGCTTCGCCGAGGAATTGGTACGCCTTGGAAAAGGATGGATTCAATTCAAGCGTTCGTTTCAAAGGCGCAACAGCCTCCTCGAAGCAGTTTTCGTCCAGGTAGGCCTTCCCCAGACTGAAATGACCCATCTCGTTTTGCGGGTCGGCTTCTGCCATTTTCTTGAATTGTTCGATGCGTTCATTCATGCGGTGGTTCCTCGATGTTTGGGCGCGATTTCAGGCAATTCCCGTCGCGCGGGCAAAGCGCAATATCTTAGCACCCAAGCGCCCAGTCTCCAAGCAACGGAGTCCAACCGCCTGCATGCGTGCGTATTCGGTGATACCGTAAAAAGGACAGTCGATAATACCGTCTAGTTGAGCAAGAGATCGGCTGCGGCTTCGATGCCTTCACTGCGAACGGTGCTGACGCGGCAAATCGGACGACCCGTGCCGACGGCGCTCTTGAGTTGACCTTCGGTGGCGTCGGCGCCGGGCAGATCGCATTTGTTGATGATGAACATGTCGGCGATTTCCATGATGCCGGCTTTTGAAAACTGCACACTGTCGCCCGATTCGGGCATGAGAACGAGCAGTGTTTTGTCGACGACGTCGCGGATGGCCACATCGGACTGACCGGCTCCCACCGACTCGACGAGGATGTAATCGAAGCCGTACCCATCCAGCGCGCGAATCACGTCGGCGCAGTGCGGGCCCAACCCGCCGTATTCCTTACCGCTTGAAAGTGAGCGGATGAAGAAGTTGTCGCCCGGCTCGCCCCACATCATGCGAAGTCGATCGCCCAGCAGCGCCCCGCCATGAACCGGGCTCGATGGATCAACCGCGACCACCGCGACTTTGAAACCCTTCTCGCACATGGCCTTTCCGAGCTTGCCGATCAGCGAACTCTTACCGACGCCGGGAGCACCGGTGATGCCGAAGACCTTGGCTGACCCGGCTGGCGGGGTCCACTTGCCATCAACCTGGTCGCGCTGAATGTACGTGATGAGCTGACCCAGTGCCGCATTGTTCTTGCTTTCGTATCCGGCGATCGCTTCAGACAGCGACAGGCGTTTGCGGTCGGCGGCTAGGACTTTGAATTTCTCGACGATGCCCTCGACGGAAGCGCCGGGGTTGAAGACGGCTGCACATCCCATCTCGTAAAGGAGATGGTGTTCGTCCTCGGGAACGATGCCGCCGAGAACGACGGGGACGTTTTCGATGCCGAGTTCCTTGCGGTGTCGAAGCACTTCGGGCATGACCGTGAGATGGGCAGCCGACAACAGGCTCACGCCGACGACGTCGATGTCTTCCTGCATCGCGGCTAGCATCGTGCTTTGTGCGGTTTGCCAGAGGCCCGTGTAGATCACATCAAAGCCGGCATCGCGAAACGATCTTGCGAGAACTTTGACGCCGCGATCGTGTCCGTCGAGTCCGATTTTTGCGAGCAGTATTCGAATTGGGTGATCGGTCATGAATTACTCGTTTGATTGGTACGTTGCGATTGAGGTGCCACTGCTCTGTGAGCAGTGCGGGGCAAGTAGAGTCCACGTTCAATTACACTGCTCACAGAGCAGTGGCACGTTTCGTTGTTTAAGGTCTTCTGGCTACCATTCCGGGCCGCCGTCGTAGCGTCCAAACACGCTGGCCATCACTTCCATCATCTCGCCCACGGTTGCGTCGGCTTTGGCCGCATCGATCAAGAACGGCATCACATTCGCATCGTCAGCGGCTGCTTTCCGCAGGGCTTCGAGCGATTGCTGATGACGTTTGGCGTCGCGATCGCGTTTCAACTGCTGCAATCGAGCCACCTGCTGTTTTTCGACGTCGGCTCCGATCTTGAGTACGTCGATACGCTCGTAATCCTTCTCGACATACTTGTTGACGCCGACGACTTCGGCTTCTCCGGAGTCGAACGCGAGACTTTGCTTGATCGCAGAATCGGCGATGGAGCGGCGGAAGTAGCCGTGTTCAATCGCGCCGATCACGCCGCCGAGATCGTCGATTTCGCGGAAGATTTCGTTGGCTTCCGCTTCCATTTCGTTCGTTTTGTTTTCGATAAACCAACTGCCGCCGAGCGGGTCGGCGACGCTGGTCACGTTGGTTTCGCAGGCGATGATCTGCTGGGTGCGAAGAGCCAACTTGACCGCGTTTTCGGTCGGTAATGCCAGCGTTTCGTCCATGCTGTTGGTGTGCAGCGATTGCACGCCCGCGAGGACTGCCGCCAACGCCTGATAGGCGACGCGGACGACGTTGTTGGTCGGTTGCTGCTCGGTCAGGGTGACGCCAGCCGTCTGCGCGTGGCAGCGCATCCACCAGTTGCGTTCGAGTTTGGCGCCGTACTTGTCGCGCATCACCTTCGCCCAGATGCGGCGGGCGGCGCGGATCTTGGCGATCTCTTCGAAGAAATCGTTGTGCACGTCGAAGAAGAAGCTGAGGCGTTTGGAGAACTCGTCAATGTCGAGACCGCGCTCAAGGGCGTGTTCGACGTAGGACATCCCGTCGGCCAACGTGAACGCCAACTCCTGCGCCGCGCTCGCACCGGCTTCTCTGATGTGATACCCGCTGATGCTCACTGTGTTCCACTGCGGCATGTGGTGCGTGCCGTATTCGATGGTGTCGGTGACGAGTTTGACGCTGGGCCGCGGCGGGAAGACGTATTCGTTTTGTGCGTGAAATTCCTTGAGGATGTCGTTTTGCAGCGTGCCGCGGAGTTTGTCGGGCCCGACGCTTTTTTCCTCAGCCACCGCGATATAAAACGCGAGCAGGATAGCCGCGGGCGCGTTGATGGTCATGGACGTACTGACTTGATCCAGCGCGATGCCGTCGAAGAGGCGACGCATGTCGTCGAGGCTGGAGACTGCCACCCCGCACTTGCCGACTTCGCCGAGTGACAACGGGTCGTCACTGTCACGGCCCATGAGCGTCGGTAAATCGAAGGCCGTGCTCAGTCCGGTTTGTCCTTGTCCGAGCAGATATTTGAAACGTTCGTTGGTGTCTTCTGCCGATCCGAACCCGGCGAACTGGCGCATGGTCCACGTGCGCTTGCGATACATCTCCGGATGAATGCCGCGGGTGAATGGAAACTCGCCGGGATTTGCGAGGTCGCGGGCATAGTCGATGCCAGCCACGTCCTGCGGACCGTAGAACGGTTTATCGTTTGCAACGGGCGCGGCTTGCGGGTCACTGATCGGCTTGGTGGCCATCCTGCTTACTCCATCCAGTTCGTGGAACGCCGTTCGAGAAAAGCGCTGATGCCTTCCGTCGATTCGGCATGGTCGAAGCAAGCCGCAAAGGCCCGCGTTTCGTCGTTGGTTTTGATGGCCTGCTTGATCTGGCTGATCGCATGCGGGCTGCCGCGCCGACAACGGCGCATGAGTTCTTCGATTTTCGTGTCAAGGTCGCCTTCGTCGCTGGCGAGAATGTCAACCAGACCGGATTGATGCGCATCGGTTCCTTCGATCGCGTCGGCAGAGAACATCAGGCGCTTGGCATGGTGCACCCCGATGCGGGCGCTGAGTCGCTGAATGCCCTTCCATCCCGGCACCAATCCGAGCGACGATTCGGGCAAGCCCAGTTTCGCCGAAGCGACCGCGGCTAAGAAGTCGCAGGCCATCGCCACTTCCAGACCGCCACCGAGGGCCGCACCGTGCAATCGAGCGATCGTGATGCAGGGCAGATCGGCGATCGCGTCGAACGCTTTGTTGCCGCGATTGGAAAGTTCAGCCGCACCAGCTGCATCGAGGCTGGAAAGCTCCTTGATGTTCGCGCCGGCGACAAACACTTTGCCTTCTGCGCCGAGGATGAAGTAGCGCACCTTCGGCGCGGACTTTACTTCCTGCGCCACTTCGGCGATGCGATCGATGACGCTGCTGCTTAAGACGTTCAAACCGCCGTCGGTTTTGAAGGTCGCCTCGGCTACGTCTTTGTTGATGGTTAGATCGAGTGTCGTTTCGCTCATGTTTTCAATTTACTCGTATTCGTAGAAACCGCGTTTGGTTTTGTTGCCCAATCGACCCGCGAGCACCATCTTGCGAAGCAGCGGCGCGGGGCTGTACTTGTCTTCACCCAAGTCGCGGTGCAGGACGTTTAGGATATCATAGCATACGTCCAAGCCGATCAGATCCGCCAGCCGCAGCGGGCCCATCGGGTGGGCCATCCCCAGCTGCATGATGCCATCGATCGCTTCCGGAGTCGCCACGCCATCCTGCAAGCACAGAATCGCTTCATTGATCATAGGCATCAGGATTCGGTTCGACACGAAACCGGGATGATCGTTGGCCCGAAGCGGCGTTTTGCCGACGGCTTCTGCGAGCGCGTGGACTTTGTCGTAGGTTGCGTCGCTCGTCTCCAAACCCATCACGATCTCGACGAGTTTCATCACCGGGACCGGGTTGAAAAAGTGCATGCCGATAAAGAGCGTCGGATTCTTCGTGACGGCGGCTAGCTCGGTGATGCTGATGCTGCTGGTGTTGCTTGCGCGGATGGCGTCGTCAGCCAACAGATCGTCGACCCCTTTGAAGATGCTCTTTTTGATGTCGGGTCGTTCGCTGGCGGCTTCGACAAATAGCTGCACAGGTTTGAACGCCGACAGTTCATTCACCGGCGTGATGCGTTTCAGCGCCGCGTCTTTTTCGACGGCAGTGATGCGCTCTTTGCTGACGCTGCGCTCAAGCAGTTTTTCGATCGTCGCGATCGCCGAGTCGATGGCGGCTTCGTTGGCATCGTGAACCAAAACGTCGAATCCGCTCTGGGCAAAGACCTGGACGATGCCGCGTCCCATCGCGCCGGCTCCCACGACACCGACCGGTTTGCTTTTGTCAATTGCACTCATCGATTTGTTTCCCATGCGTTTGCGGCAGGGTCGAGCAATCCACGGGCGATCACCAGCCGATGGATTTCGCTGGTCCCTTCATAAAGCTCTGTAATTTTTGCGTCGCGGTAAAGGCGTTCGACGGGATAGTCGTCGCAGAAACCGTAACCGCCGTACACTTGCACTGCGGCGCTCGCGGCCCGGTTGCATGCTTCTGCCGCAAAGAGTTTGGCCTGGGCGGCTTCGTAGGCGTACGAGCGATTTTGGTCCTTCAGCCATGCCGCGCGATACACCAGCATGCGGCTGGCTGCGACGCTGACGGCCATGTTGGCGATTTTCTCCTGGATCGCCTGGAACGCGCCGATCGGACGTTTGAACTGTTCGCGCTCACGGGCGTAGTCGATCGCGGCATCGAGGCAGGCTTCGGCGATGCCCAAACCCTGAGCCGCGACGCCGATGCGCCCGCCGTCGAGCGTGGTCAGCGCCACCCGCAAACCGTCGCCGCGGTTGTCGATCATGTTGGCATTGGGGACCGCGCAGTTTTCAAAGAGAAATTCTGCGGTCGAGGTGCAGCGGATGCCCATTTTGTGTTCGAGTTTGGCGATCGATAGACCGTCGGTGGGTTGTTCAACGATAAATGCGCTCATGCGGTGGCGCGGGTTGTCTGGATCGGTGACGGCGAAGAGCATGATGATGCCGGCTTCTGCGCCGTTGGTGACGAAGATCTTGCTTCCGTTGACGATCCAGGCGTCGCCTTGTTCGACGGCTGTGCATCGGGCAGCCCCCGCATCACTGCCGCTGCCCGGTTCGGTCAAGGAGAAGCAGCCGATGGTTTTTCCGCTGGCGAGTCCGGGCAGGTATTTTTCTTTTTGCGCCTGCGTACCGAAGCCGAGGATCGGATCGACGCAGAGCGAGTTGTGTGCGCTGAGAAACACACCGGTCCCGGCACATGCTTTCGATATTTCTTCGACAACGATGGTTGATGCGACGCAGTCCATCCCCGAGCCGCCGAATTCCTGCGGGATGCCGATGCCGAAGAATCCCATATCAGCCATCTGGGCGATGAGTTCGGGTTCGATCTTGTGCGCCTGGTCGCGGGCGGCTGCCCCGGGTGCGACCTGCGCACGGGCAAACTCGCGAACGGTGTCGCGCAACATCCGATGATCTTCGCTGAAATCAAATTCCATGAAGGTTGCTCCACGGGCAGAGGTGTAACGTTATGCCCCGGGTAAATCGAGTAATGTTCGCGCGATCACGAGTCGCTGAATCTGGCTGGAGCCTTCACCGATCTCGCAGAGTTTTGCATCACGCAGCAGGCGTTCGACGGGTACGTCTTTGAGGTATCCATACCCACCGTGAATCTGAATCGCGTCGAGGCAGGCGCGGGTGGCCATCTCGCTGGCGAACAGTTTCGCGGTCGATGCTTCGAGCAGGGCGTCTTTGCCTTCGTCCTTGAGGACCGCGGCTTTTCGTACGAGCAGGCGGGCTGCATCGATCTCCATGGCCATGTCCGCCAGCATGAACTGGATGGCTTGGTGGCGATTGAGCGGTTTGCCGAATTGCTCGCGTTCGCCGGCGTATCGCAGCGATTCTTCCAACCCACCGCGGGCCAACCCGACGGAAAGCGCTGCGATGGTGATGCGCCCGCGCTCCAGCACCATCAGCGTATCTTTGAAACCGGCATTGAGTTCGCCGACCATGTTTTCTGCCGGTACGCGGCAGTTCTCGAAGACCAGCGGAACGGTGTCGCTCGCGCGCATGCCCATCTTGTCTTCCTTTGGGCCAATTTCCAATCCGGGCGTCCCACGCTCGATAATGAACGCGCTGATGCCTTTGGTCTTGGGCGCATCGGGATCGGTGCGGGCCATCACGACGAACGTCCCCGCACGAACACCGTTGGTGATGAAGTTCTTCGCGCCGTTGATGATCCACTCGTCGCCGTCGCGGACAGCCGTGGTGGTCAAAGCGGCGGCATCGCTTCCACTGCCCGGTTCGGTGAGCGCCCATGCACCGATTTTTTTGCCCGTCGCCAGATCGGGCAGGTACTTTTTCTTTTGTGCATCGTTACCGGCGAGGAGGATGTGCCCAACGCATAGCCCGTTGTGGGCGGCGAGCATGAGCGCGGTTCCGCCGCACTGTCGGGCAATTTCTTCCATGACCACGGTCATGCCGAGATAGGTCGCGCCGGCACCGCCGAGTTCTTCGGGAACGAGCACGCCCATGAAGCCCAGACCGGCCAGCTTGTCGATCGTGGCTTGCGGGATGACGCCTTCGCGATCCCATTCGCGCGCGTTCGGGGCGATTTCTTCGGCTGCGAACTTCCGGGCCATGTCGCGCAGCATCTTCAAGTCTTCGGGTAGTTCAAAATTCATGATTCATTTCGCAATCTGTCGCGGTGCAGTGAGTATGGCCACAGGGTTTTCGCTGACGAATATTTATCAATTGTTCTTGAGCAGTTCGCGCGCGATGACGACGCGCTGGATTTCGCTCGTTCCTTCGTAGATGGTCGTGATGCGCGCGTCTCTGAAAAGCTGTTCGACGCGGCATTCATTGACGTAGCCCATTCCGCCGTGAAGTTGCACCGCGCGGTAGGCGATGCGGTTCGCGGCTTCGGTGGCGTAGAGCTTTGCTTTGGAGCTGGCTGACCGGTCGTCGTGACACATGTCCTTGGACCATGCCGCAAAGTCGATCAATTCCTTGGCGGCTGCCAACTCGACGTGACTGTCGGCGATCATCTGTTGAATCGCAGGGAAGCCCGCGATCTTGGTGCCAAACTGTTCGCGCTCGTGGGCATAGCTGATCATCTCGTCGAGACACGCTTGTGCGATGCCTGCGGCTTGGGCTGCGATGCCGATGCGTCCGCCATCGAGCGCCGCAAGACTGGCTGACAATCCAGCCCCTTCTTCACCGAGCAGATGGGTGGTCGGGACAACGACGCCGTCAAACGCGATGACAGCCGTCTCACTTCCGCGGATGCCCATCTTGCCGTGGATCGGGGCTCGATCGATGCCGTTTGAGTCGCCATCGACCATGAGCAGGCTCAGGCCGGCTTTCCCTTCACCGGGAAGCGTGCGGGCCAAGGTGACGAACCATCGGGCGGTAAGCCCGTTGGTGATCCACATTTTTTCGCCGGACAGGATGAAGTTGTCGCCGTTGCGGTCGGCTTTGGTGAGCGAAGCGCCGGGATCGCTGCCGGCATTGGCTTCGCTGATGGCGAACGCGCCGAAGTTTTTGGCATCGCCCCAAAGCTCAAGCCAACTGCGTCGGAGGCTCGGGTCGGCGAATCGATCGACGACCAAACCAACCATGTTGTGCACGCTGATGGTGACAGCCGTCGAGGGCGACGCGTAGGCGATTTCCTGAAGGATCGCGGAGTACGTGCGGTAGCTGCACCCAAGCCCGTCAACTTCTTCGGGCGTCATCAACGCGAGCAAGCCCATCTCGGAAAGTTGCGGGAGGACGTCGGTCACGCTGCCGACACCGCGGTCCCATTGCCGATCACGATCGAGCAGCTCGGCGCGCGAGAAATCACGGGCTGCCCGGATTAGTAACGATTCATCTTGTCCCAATGCGTGATCGGACAAACAGTCACTCCTGATGTGTCACGTTCGAAATGCCGCCGCCGTGTCGCTGGCCCTTCGGTAGACAAGCCGAATTCCCGCAACCCTAAAGTCGCGAGAACCTCAAAACGGCGCGTTTGCGCCTGCAAGTCGGCAAGTCCAGCGGTGGGTAAACGCCCAAAATCGTGCTTCATTCGAAGTTGAGCAATGGGCGGAGTATATCGCCCAATCTGTCATCAGGTCAATGTGAGCAGTGCTTGTCGGCTGTACGCGTGCTTGCCGTCCGAGTGATTCCAGTGGCAGCGTAATGAGTTCGCGAGTTGTTTGAAATTTGGTCAACGCCTAAACTTTGCACCGGAGTTGCCAGCCCGCGGGGATGGCGACTGTCCGGCTGGTCGCATCCTTGTCGATGAACGGATTCGTCGCAGGCGCGATTGTTTTTGGTTGCTGGTGGAAAGGACGAGGGATTTATGAAACTTCACCAATGGTTTAAGACATCTTGTGGACACACGTGCTTTGCGCTCTTTCTGGCGCTGTTGACGATTTCGTCTGCCGCCTGCGATGTGGCTTTTCAGCCGGACCCCAACGACGGCGGTGACGATGGTTCGGATTTGGACAATCCCACGCCCGTCGCGGACACCGTTGAACTGCGTCTGCTCAACCTGACCTCGTCCGCACTGGAAGCGCAAATCTTTCTCGGAACCAACGGGCCCGATGCGACACCGGCGAGTTTGTTCGTTCCTTCGAATTTATTCACCGAGCGAATCGGGTTGGCCGCCACCGGTTTGATTCAGCCGGCAGGCAGCGATACGGCGCTGATCGATTGCGTCGATGGGCTGGTCATTGGTACGGACGGTGGGCGATTCCTCGATGTCGAAACGGGGCAGCTTCTCGGTACCGGTGAGCCGCGACTCCTGCAGCGCGGATTCGTGTTCGACTGCGACGACGAAATCACGTTGATCTATCGATTCACCAACGGCGGTTATCAGGTCGACGTGAACCTTGAATAGACGTTCAATTCCACTGGCGTGCGATTGGAAGATATGAAGGCGGATGAAGCGTGCTGGCGACAGCACTACCCATTCAAAAGCCGCTGGGCGACCATCGGCGGGTATCGGTATCACTACATTGACGAGGGCGCGGGCGAACCGATCGTCTGCGTTCACGGCAACCCGACGTGGTCGTTCTACTATCGCAATCTCGTCCGCGATCTGCGCAAACGGTTTCGCGTCATTGCCGTCGACCACATCGGCTGCGGGCTCTCCGATAAGCCTTCGCTAAACGACTACGACTACACCCTCAAGAATCGCATCGATGACCTCGAAGCCTTTCTCGACGGCCTCGATCTGACCCGCAACGTAACGTTTGTCATGCACGATTGGGGCGGGATGATCGGAATGGGAGCCGCCCTTCGTCGCCCCGAACGCGTGCAGCGTCTGGTGCTTATGAATACTGCGGCTTTCCTGCTGCCTGAAGGCAAACCGCTGCCGCCGTCGCTTTGGTTGGTGCGCAACGTCAGTCCGATGGCCGCATTGCTGCTTCAGGGGATGAACCTCTTTACGATCGGCGCGAATGTGATGGCCTCTGCCCGTGGGTTGCAGCCGTCGATCATCGCGGGATACAACGCGCCTTATGATTCCTGGTCCCATCGGATCGCGGTGCGGCGCTTCGTGCAGGACATTCCGATGCGCGTCGGCGATCCGAGCTATGACGATGTCAAGTGGATCGGCGATCATCTGAAAGAGTTGGCCGGCATCCCCAAGCTGATCTGCTGGGGCGAGCAGGATTTTGTTTTTGATCTGGATTTCCTGGCTGAGTGGCGTCGCCGCTGCCCCGAAGCCAAAGTGCACACCTTTCCCAGTGCGGGGCATTACTGCCTCGAAGATGATGGCGATCAGATCACCGCGCTGGTCCGCGAATTTCTCGACAGCCATCCAATCCATGGCATCAAACCGGCGCTGGCAGAGAGTGCCATCTAATGGCACTGTCGGCTCAGTATGATCTGGAATCAGCCGCTGGCACTTTGGTCAATGTCGCCGACATCCTGCAAGCCGCGGCCCATCGACTTCCCGACAAACCAGCTATCATCGTTCAGCGCCCGCCATCTTCGCGACGATCAGATGCCAGCGCCATCGCGGGTTGGCGTGGGCAGTCGGTGATCTCGTTTCGCGAGTTGAATGACGAGGTCGATCGCTTTGCGCGGGGCCTTAGCGAGTACGGGATTGATCGCGGGATGCGCACCATCCTGATGGTCAAACCGGGGATCGCATTTTTTGTGCTGACGTTTGCCTTGTTCAAAATCGGTGCGGTTCCCGTGTTGATCGATCCGGGGATGGGGCGAAAAAAGCTGATCCAATGTCTCGAAGAGATCGAAGCTGAGGCGTTTGTCGGGATTCCGCTCGCCCATGTTGCGCGGGTGATGTTTGCAAAATCGTTTCGCAGTGTGCGCAAGTGTGTCACCGTCGGGCGGCGATTGTTTTGGGGCGGGGCGAATCTTAAAGATGTGCGGGCGCAAGACAGCCGATCATTTGAGACTGCTGATGTAGGGGCGAACGATCTCGCGGCGATTCTGTTTACGAGCGGAAGTACCGGACCGGCGAAGGGTGTTGCGTATGAGCACGGCATGTTCGCGGCGCAGGTGCGTTACCTGGCCTCCCATTTTAAGTGCGGCGAACACGATACGGATGTGGCTACGTTTCCTTTGTTTGCGCTCTTTGATGTGGCGCTGGGGATGACGGCGATCATTCCCGACATGAATCCGTCGATGCCCGGACACGTGAATCCCGAGCGGATTGTTTCGGCGATTTGTGATCACGACGCCACGCAGATTTTCGGTTCGCCGGCGCTGCTGGCCCGCGTCGTCGCCCACTGCGAATATCGAAAGGTTGCGTTACCGACGCTGCGGCGGGTGCTGACGGCTGGTGCGCCGATCCCGCCGGCGCTTCTCGCGCGGCTTCGCAAGATCGTCAGCGACGATGCCGACATTTTCACGCCCTACGGCGCGACGGAATCGCTTCCAGTGGCGTCGATCGAATCGCGCGAAGTGATCGGCGAGACAGCGGCTTGTACTGAGCAGGGCGCGGGCATCTGTGTCGGTCGTGTGCTGCCGGGGATGGAACTTCGCATCATCGAAATTTCCGACGAACCGATCGAGAACTGGTCGCAGTGCAAGAAATTGGCTGCGGGCGAAATCGGCGAGATTTGCGTGCGCGGGCCCGTGGTGACCAAGTCGTATTTCAGGAAACCGGCGGCCACCCGACTCGCGAAAATCGCTGAGGGTGACACGGTGTGGCACCGCATGGGGGATGTGGGTTACCTCGATGACGCGGGGCGACTTTGGTTCTGCGGGCGTAAAGCCCATCGCGTTCAAACCGAGTCGGGAACGCTTTATACGATACCTTGCGAAGCC
>DDIR01000016.1:26812-41727 GCA_002338715.1 Phycisphaerales bacterium UBA1845
AAGCCGTTTTCAATACGCATCCGCAGGTGGCTCGCACTGCGCTGGTGGGTGTGGGGGATGCGCCCAACCAAGAGCCGGTTCTCTGCGTTGAAATTGCGATCGATGCGACATTGGACAACGAATCACTGAAAGCTGAGCTGTTCGCGATCGGCGCGAAGAACGCGAAAACGGCCAACATCCGGACGGTGCTATATCATCCGTTGTTTCCCGTGGATGTTCGCCACAACGCCAAGATCAATCGCGAAGCCCTCGCCTTGTGGGCGTCTCGCCAATTGCAGTAGACTTCCTTTCGCCGATGGAAAACAACGATCACATTTATTCAGGGCAGACGGCACTGGTCACGGGCGGTGGTGGGTTTGTGGGCAGGGAGATTGTCGAACGGCTGACCGCGCGGGGGATGCGCGTGCGGACGCTTGCCCGTGGTGCTTATCGCGAACTTGCAACGCTCGGTGTGCAGGTGGTGCAGGGCGACCTTCGCGATCGGCGGACGGTGCTTGCGGCGTGTCACGGATGCGACGTTGTCTTTCATGTCGCCGCACGGGCTGGGGCTTGGGGACGGTTCGTTGACTTCTATGAGCCGAACGTCATCGGTACGGAGAACGTCATCGCCGGTTGTCGCAAACACGGTGTCGGGCGATTGGTGTTTACGAGTTCGCCAAGTGTGATCTTTGGCGGTGAAGATCAAACCGGGATCGATGAATCGGTGGGTTATCCGGAGCGTTTCGCATCCCACTACAGCGCGACCAAGGCGCTGGCTGAGCAGTTGGTGCTGAAAGCGAACGATCGAACACTGCGGACAATCGCGCTGCGACCCCACCTGGTCTGGGGGCCCGGTGACAATCACATCGTTCCGCGCGTCGTCGCACAGGGGCGGTCGGGCACGCTGCGCATCATCGGTGACGGCTCGCAGTTGGTTGACGTGACCTACATCGACAATGCAGCCGACGCCCATCTTTGTGCGTTCGATGCGATGACGCGAAACGATGCGGTCGGTGGGCGGGCGTACTTCATCAGCCAAGGTGAGCCCGTCAAGCTTTGGGATATCATCAACGGGATTCTAGAGGCAGCCGGTTTGCCGAAGGTGACGAAGCGAATTCCGCGCGGTGTCGCCAAGACAGCGGCTGGCGCGATGGAATGCGTGCACAGAATTCTGCGATTAAAGGGTGAACCGCGACTGACGCGGTTTGTCGTCGAGCAGATGTCGACCACGCATTACTTCAACATCGATGCCGCGCGAAGAGACCTGGGATATGAACCGAAAGTTTCGACGGAGGAAGGCTTGGTCCGGCTTGGCGCGTGGTTCAACGATCGCGGAAAGACTTCGAGGCAGCCGTAGTACCCGCCCGTTTGCGCGGCTGAGCGTGGGGGTAACTTTCAGGAGGGCGGGTTGCAACAATGCCACAAAGTGCGAGAATCGTTGAAACGAATCAATGGCCTAGGGATGCGTTGTCGCGCTCGGCTGACTTGTATGGTTGGGCGCATGCGGCGATGTTTGGGCGATTAACTTTTGAGGATTTGTCATGAAAGTGCAGTCGATTGAATCGCATGACCAGGCGCCGGTGACGATGGAGGGGGCTTCGGGCGCGAAGATGCGGATGCTCATCGGGCCCGGTGAGCGCGCCCCGAACTTTCACATGCGTCATTTTGAAGTCGAGGTGGGTGGCTACACGCCGCACCACCAGCATGACTACGAACATGAAATCGTGATCCTCAAGGGCAAAGGGGTGGCGAAGTCGGAGCAGGGCGAGCGTGAATTCAGTGCGGGCGATATCATTTACGTCCCCGCGAACGAGATGCACAACTTCAGCAACACCGGTGACACGCCGCTTGAGTTTATCTGCCTGATCCCCGCGCCGCAGGATTGCTCGAAAGATTAATACCGGCGCGATTCACCAAGTAGGGTCCGCTGTGCGGACCATCGGGCATGAATCGGCGCGTCGTTGTCGGTTGGCACATATCGGTCCGCACAGCGGACCCTACATTTCCCTTCACTGTTCGGCGGGCGGATGATCGCATCGAACGACAAACAGAAACCATCAGCCGAACCCGTGGTCAAAGGCGTTTGCTCGAAGTGTGGCCGCTCCGTCGCGGGCTTTCCCGGTGACTATGCCCGCTGCGACAAGTGCGAGCACATGCAGATGCTATCCTCCGATCCGCCGCCCGGTTGGCGGATGGCCGCGGGGGGAGAGCGACTGACGCAACTGCCGTTTTGGTTCACGACGTTGTTCTACGCCTCGATCGGGGTGATCGTCTGGACCGGTGGCGGCAGCGACACGATCAGCAGCATCATCGTCGTGCTCGTCTTTGCCGGCTGGATTTTTTCGATCATGCAGTTTTCCAAAGCGGCTGAACGCCAACGCGGCTGGTGGATACCGGTCTTGGAGTATCACATCGTCGCACTGCTGATGATCCCCGGTTTCATGTGTGCAGCCGGCGCGCTCATGGCCCTCGTCAACTGGACCATCGACGGCATGACATTCCTATGGATGCTCTTCGCAGCCGTCATCATGTTCATATCCCTGCTGCTGTACGGCGACGCAAGAAGGCGGATCGCGCATCTAAAGATTATTCGTCGATAGCTTGTCATTGTTCAAGTTGATATTCCTGACCGAGATACTTCCCAACATAAGTCACGCACCATGTTCTCTGAATGAACAGCGCCCGCTATGTCGCAAAATGGCAAAGACAAGATTGAGGGAGGGGTATGTGCCTAGGTGTGTCACAATTGTTCCTGTAACACCCTGATTTCCAATCCTTGAAATGTGATGTCTATGCCGGTTATTCTGAAGAGATACACTTGCCATTAGTACTTGAATAAATATTTGCCCGAGATCGGAAGAATAGTCCCAATGAGGAGTTCTTAGGCCAAGCGGGCTCGTCTAATTTTAACGCCACACTTGACATGTAGCTGTAACCTTCGCGATGATCCGCAAGGTTAGAGTCATCCTCATAACGTCAAGGAGCTAGTAGTGGCAACGAAGCAAATCAAAATAGACTTCTATCGCGTAGTTATGCCAGACGGTTGCCCAGTTCTGTTTTCCGACATCATAAACAATGTTGCGAAACGCAAGAGGGAAGACAGGAACGAGCAAGTGGCCGGTGTTCACATGCGCCTTCACGAACTGAAGATCCAAAACGAGTGCATTCAAGGCGACCTATTGCGTATTCGAATTGAAGATGGTGCGGAAGTCGCCAGCATGTCAGGAGAGATTGAGCCTATTGCAATGGGGTCTGATGAAGGACTGGGGGAGCACACTGCATTCTTATATGAACCAACGCAAGAACTATTAGTCGTGCAACGCAATGTTTACGGTGTCAGCAGCAGCAGGTTGGCGCAGTATTTCGAGAAGGTGGGGAATCTTCGTGAGCCGATTTTCTTGGACCCGGTATATACGGAAGACGCGATCGACAGATTGGCTAAATTAGAATCTGCAACTCGATTGGAACTCCGCATGGCTGGGCCAATCGACCCAAATCAGTTTCGCGGATCCTCAGGGATGAAGGATTTCATTGAGCTAAGCAAGGCGCTGCGAGCGCCTGCTGCATCGGTTGTATTCTCACTCGGAAGAAAATGGCGTGGAAAGTCGTTGCATATTCCCACCCTCAAAAGATTTATCAAGGATGCATTTGAAATACTCGGGGTTTCGGCGGAATCGTTTTCCAAGATAGAGATCTCTGGTCGAACTGAAAACGAAGAACGCGATGTGCTTGACTTGGTTGCCGAGCGAATGGTGGCCGTGAGAAAAGTCAGACAAAATGCTTATCGAAACCTGTCTTTTGCAGGGAGACGTGGCGCGTTACTTGACGCATTGGAGGAGAAGCGTGAAGAACTACGAAGACTTTTCAAAGAGGATTCCGTGGCCCAGCGGAAGAATGGTAGATGACTGGTGGCCTCTTGTCGCGAGTAGCGTGTTAACGTTCCTTGCATTTGTTATTTATTGGAGCAGGCCATTGCCAACAAGGCTCGGCGATCTGATGAATGCGACGATCAGTTTGAGCGCGATAGCTATTGGTTTTCTTGCAACCGCAAAGTCGGTAATACTTTCGATTAAGGATGAGGCGATCATAAGAACACTGAAAGAATCGGGCGATCACGATCGCTTGCTGGGGTATTTCATGAAAGCGATTCGCTGGTCGTTTGGCCTTGGGATTCTCAGTGCAATAGGCCTTCTGATCGACTTTGAAGCGGATACGACGCCCCACCCTTGGCTATTTTCAATTTGGCTTTTTACGCTCGCTGAAACAGGATTTTGCAGTTATCGCGTTATCGATTTGTTCACCCGAATTTTGCGAGCCACCGACTAGACATAGCTGATCAATATCGAATGTTCTTGAATATGCCAGCTGCGATTGAAGTGACGGGGCCAGGTGAATCACACCCTACTTTTTGGTTGTTTTCTTCTTTGCCGTTGATTTTGTTTTCGTCGCGCCGGTTAGTTCGTAGCTTTCGGTCAGCCATTTTTCCCATGTTTTCTTGGGGATTGGTTTTTCAGCGGTGAACCGTGCGACAACCCACCCTCCCTTGCCTACTTCGTATTCGTCGGGGGACTTTGCGGCTAGCTTGGTGGCTTCGGGGATGGACTTGTCGAGTTTGAACATGGCTTTGTAGCGGCCGCCTTGGGTTCCGATGTAGAGGAAGCCCTTCTTGTTGGCTTTGAATGAGCTTTGGGTGCAGGCGGTGCCTTTGTCGACGTTGGGGAACTCGCTGGCCTTCTTGCGGATGGGTTCGGTTGGGTCTTTTTTGAGGGCGGCCATTGCTTGCTCCTTGGTTGGATTTGGGCGAGCTTTTTCTTTTTCTTCAGTCCCCCACCCTTCCGCTTTGCTCAAGAATGGGGCACCCGGGCGAAGGATTTAGCAGGTGCGGCTAGCCGCACCCTACGATTTTGGGCGCTAAACGGTGCGGCCTTTCTTGATGACCGTCCTTGTGCAGTTTCTTCCTGCGAAGTAGCACATTTGCTCGATGGTTGGGACGTCTAAGATGGTCAGGTCGGCTTGCATGCCTTCCTTGATTGCGCCGACTTTGCTTTCACGTTTCAGGACAGCGGCTGCGTTGGCGGTGGTGGCTACTAGGGTCTGAACTGGCGTCATTCCCATTTGCGAACAGGCGATGCTCATGGTCAGCGGGAGCGATTCGACGACGGATGAACCCGGGTTGAAGTCGGTGGCGATGGCCACAGGCAAACCGGCATCGACGATCCTTCGCGCGGGGGCTTGTTCGACGCCGAGGTAGAATGAACATGCCGGCAGCAGGACAGCCACCGTGCCCGCATCGCGCATCGCTTGAATCGATTCATCGTCGATGCGTTCCAGATGGTCAGCCGACGACGCTCCGACCTTGGCCGCTAACTTCGACGCACCGATCTGCGTGATCTGATCGGCATGGATGCGCGGGGTGAGTCCGGCATCGGCGCAGGTCGTCAGGAACCGCCGGGATTGTTCGACATTAAACGCCGTGGCTTCGCAGAAAACGTCGGCGAACTCAGCCAACCCCTCCGCGCGAATCTGATCGAGCACCTTGCGATCGAGCACGATGTCGAGATAAGCATCGCCATCACCGTCAAACTCGCGCGGTATGGTGTGGGCTGCGAGGTACGTACCGACGATTTCGATCGGTTGCAACTCGCCCAAGCGCTTCGCGGCTCGCAGCATTTTCAATTCGTCTTCGACGGTTAGCCCGTATCCGCTCTTGATCTCGACCGTGGTCACGCCAAGCGCCAGCATCCGCTGCAAACGTGGGAGGGCTAGCTCAACGAGTTCGTCGACGCTGCACTTCCGCACGGCATCGACGGTGTTTTTGATTCCACCGCCGCGTCGGGCGATTTCCGCATAGCTGAGGCCTTGGGCGCGCTGCACGTATTCATCCTCGCGCGTGCCGGCGAAGACGGTGTGCGTGTGGCAGTCGATGAGCCCGGGGATCACGCAGCCGCGATTGGCGTCGATAACGTCTGCGTCGGTCGGCCAATTGTTGGGATCGTCGTCGCGAATCCATGCGATGGTGTCGCCTTCGATACCGATGGCTGACTTGCGATGACGCGTGATGGGAAGTTCGCCATTGAGCGATGTAGGTCCGACGGGACCGGTGCAGATTTCGGAGATATTGCGGACGACGAGCATGGTCAGGCCATCTCGCTGCTATCGATGTGGGCTTCTTTCGGCGGCGACCAGCAGTCTTTGCAGCGCGGTTCGAAGTCTGCCGCTCCGCCGACAATGTGCGTGCCGACGATCGGGGTCTTGCGATGCGTGTGGGTGGCGGGTTTGCCGCATGCGGCGCAGATGGATTGTTGCACGCGCACCACGCCAGCCAACTCTTTGATCCGCTCGATGACGGGGAACTGCAATCCCCACATGTCGAGATCGAGCGCCGCGATGATGACCCGCTTGCCGCGACTGGCCAGCGTCTTGCACACGTCGGGCAAACCGTCGTCGTAGAAATGCCCTTCGTCGATGACCACGACTTCGGTCGCGTCGCAAACGGTGTCGAGGATTTCTTCGGAGCAGGTGACCGCCACCGCATCGCGGCCGTCGCCGTCGTGGGTCATGATCTTGGCTTTGCTGTAGCGATCGTCCTTGTTGTGTTTGAGGACGAGGATGTTGTGAGCCGGTTCGTTCTTGAGTTCTTTGAGGACCGCGGTGGTCTTGCCGCTGAACATGCACCCGCAGATGAGTTCGATGATGCCCTGGCGCTGGGGGTTGGCGGCGCTGTGCGTGTGGGGGGCGGCGGTCATGTTTTGATTTTGACGAAGTGACCGCCCAACGTCAAAGACGCGTTTTCGAAAACTTGATCAGCCCCTAAGCCCAATCAGCTCTTGAGGCGGTCGAGCAGGATGACGGCGATGGGGGTGAACACCATGATGGGCATCCACGCGGGCAATGGGGTTCCGTTTTTGCCGAAGGTTTGGCTGATGAATGTGAAAAGGAAGCACGAGCCGCACACGAGCAGGAGTTTGAGCACGCTGCCGAGGACGTTGGCCGGTACGCGGGTTAGCACGAATGGGAGGCCGAGGACCAGCATGAGCAGGTTTACGATCGGCGTGGTGAAGCGCACGTGCTTGGCGTGGCGGATGCGGCCTTGGCTGGCGGGGTCGAGGCGCTCGCCCAGTTCGTCGAGACGGGAGGAGCTCAGGAAGTTAATCCAGCCAGCCGACTGTCGCATTTCGATGGCTTGCGGGCTGAGGTCGCTGGCCACCTGATCGATGATGTGGCGGCGGATGTCGTCGCCGGGATCGAAGGCGGCTTCTGATTCGGTTGGCCGAGCGATTTCAAAACCGCGCTCGAGTTTCCAGACGCCGTGTTGGCTGCCCGGTTTGTCGGGGAACCAGGTGGCGCGGTCGGCTTGGATGATGTTGTTGAGGTGGCCATTGGCGTCGCGCTTGAGGATGAGCAGGCGATGCAACTCCTCGGTTTGCGGATCGTAGCGGTGGGCGGACATGAGTGAGCCGTCGCTGTCGAGGAGAAAGCGGATTTTGAACGTCTTGGTGCCTTGGGCGTCGTCGTGGTCGCGGGCGAGTTTGTGGGCGATGGACGGGATGATGTATTCGCTGTCGATGTACCACATGGTGGTGGTCGCGAGTCCGAATCCGAGGACCGTGGCTGCGACGCGGTAGAGGCTGATGCCGCCGGCGAGGATCGCGGTCATCTCGTTGATTCGCCGCATGCGCGAAAGCGTCAACATGCACGCGAAGAGCGTAATGACGCCAGATAGTTGGGCGAAGTATTGGAAGACGCGATTGCCGTAATAGCTGATGATGTCGGGCAAAACCGAATGAGTGGCGGTGGCGTTTTCGGTGAATTCGTCGAGGTTGATGAACATGTCCAGGACGATGTACAGACTGATCATTACGCCGATCGCAATCAGGTAGTTGACGATCAAGCCGCGGAGGATGTATCTGTCGAGTGTGGTCAGCACGGTCCTGTACTTCCTGGAAACACGAGTTCTACCTGGAACAATCTAACGGCGCACCACGCGCATCATCACGTACACGTCAACGAGCGTCACGATGACGATGCCCGACCAGATCAGGATCAGCCCATTGGTCGGCGATGGCGATTTTTCGATCAATTGCTTGCCCATCATGATCATGACGATCACGAACAGGCTCGGGACAAAACTGATGCCAAACGCAACGAGAACCTGAGAACCTTTAAAGACGATGCCCAGCGCCGCCCCAAGAATCACCAGCGAAAACACGCTGAGGCTGAAGGCCATTCGCGAATGCATGACGCCGATGATGTCGCGGCCAAGTTTGTCGGCGCGATCGAGAAGGTCCTGGCGGTCTTCGTCGATGTCTTCGCTCAGACCCAAAGTTTCCAGATCGGTGTTGAGCAGCTTGGCTTCGGTGAAGTCTCGTGAGCGTTCGATGACGTCTTGCGGAACGCGGATCGACGGCAGGTTGCGGCGGTCATCGCGAACGATGCCACCCGGTGCCAGTGGGTCGTGGATTTCGACGTTCCCGTTGGCTTGGAGGTACACGCCCGGGCGCGGGTCATCGGTTTCGTTGCGATCGACGAACATCGCCACGCTGTCGGACTTGATCGTGCGCTCTTTTTTCCCGTCGATGTATTCGACGATTTCGACTCCGCCTCCGAACAGGGGGTGGCTGCTTTGCTTGTCGAGTTGCAATTCAGCCGCGCGGATGTCGTAACGAACCTTCCCGTCGGTAATCATGATCTGTCCTGGCGACACGGGATCGAGAAACTGCCTTCGGACGTCGCGATAGAGCAAGACGAGGCTGATATTCGCCTGGAGTTTCTTGATTTTCTCTGCGACGGGTGGGTATGACGCGGGATCACGCTGGTATTCAAACAAGTCGCCGAGCGTCAGCCATTTGACTTTAACCTGCATGGTGGCTGGGAGCGTAAATGGGCCAAGACTTTCGTGCCCACTGTCGACGTAGCGACCGTCCTTGATGTCGTAGAGGCTCAGGTCGTACATGTCGCTGGTGATCGCGGGGGTGCCGTCTGGCGTATCGAATCCGATTTCGACGGTGCCAGCCGTTCCGACGCGTGTCCAGTTGTCGTCTTTCATCAGGACGAAGGCGACGCCGTCCAGCTTCAGTTTGGTCTTGTCGTTATCGTTCGTCGATGGCTCAAGGTTGGCGGTTTCGGCGAAGATTGTGAAACGGTCGCGATCCACCGAAAGGCGTTCGGGCGATGAGAGTTTCTGCTTGATGATCTGGGGCAGGTCCGACGCGACGTACTCTTCGATGTTGCGAACCATGCTGGGGATCATGAAGTTGAAGAAAATAAACGACACGATCGCCGACGCGAGGCTGATGACCATCGTCGGAAGAAAGAGCTCGTGGATGTTGATGCCGCTGCTGCGACACGCGACCAGTTCGTTGTCGGCGCTGAGCCGGCCATAGGTGACGGTCGCGGCGAATAGCGCGGCGATCGGGAGCGTAAGCGTTCCAGCCACGGGAAAGACGAGGGCCATGATCTTAAGAAGCTGCAACGCGGAGATGCCGTCGAGCTTCAGCATGTTCATCACGCCGCCGCCCAGACCGAGGACGGCCATCAAACCGACTGACGTCAGCAGGAAGGCCTTCCCCATCTCTCGGAAAATGTACTTCTGAAGTGTCCAGAGCATGTGGCTTGTATCTCGTCACTGTGCGATCGATGCACAGATGATGTTCACCGGTTGCAGTCCGCGCCATCCGATGATGTGAAGTCTATTGCGACGGTGCCCGCCCGAACTGGGGTGGAATCCGTATGCTTGTTAGCAAAACGACTTATGGTAGGTGATCGAGGGGTGAATGCAACAAGTGGGCCGCCTCGGGGCATGGGGGATTTGCTCGACGGGACGAGCCTTTGCGACCGATAGAAGGGCGTGGGCATCAGGCTTTACGAACATCGAACGGCCCAAAGCCGACCCTGTTTACCATGCATCGGGATCGTCAGCGTTGAAAACGGATCACAAGCGAAAAATCGTCGAGCTAGCCGAACTGATCGGCATCCTGGATCAACACCGCGCGTCGGGCGAGGTCATCGTGCAGTGTCATGGCTGCTTTGACATCGTGCACCCCGGGCACCTGCGCTACTTGGAATTTGCCCGCCGCCAGGGTGACCTTTTGGTCGTGACGTTGACGGGTGATGCCGCGATCGAAAAGGGCGAACAGCGTCCGCACATTCCGCAGGAGCTTCGCGCCGAATCGCTGGCTGCCCTCGAGTTCGTGGACTATGTCTACATCGATCCGTCACCGACGGCTGAGTCTGTTCTGGAGGCGCTCAAACCGAACATCTACGTCAAGGGTCGCGAATACGAGACCTCGCGCGACGAACGCTTTTTGAGTGAGAAGTCGATCGTCGAATCGAAGGGTGGCAAGGTCATCTTTTCGAGCGGGGATGTTGTCTTCAGTTCGACGAAGTTGATCGATTCGATTCAAAGCGACGAGGGGTTGGCCCATCAACGGCTGGCTGCGGTTTGCGCCCGGCACAAAATCGACCAGGGATCGACGGCATCGATTCTGGACAACTTCGCCGGACTGCGCGTGGGCGTGGTGGGTGATGTGATTCTCGATCGGTACGTGTTCTGCGACGCGAAGGATGTGGCTGACGAATCGGCGATGCTGTCGCTTTCACAGATCGAAGAGCGGCGCTACGTCGGTGGGGCTGCGATCGTCGCGCGACATGCAGCCGCTTTGGGGGCTGACACGTTTTTGTTGAGTTGTTTAGCCGATGACGACGACTCACGCGGTGTCGCGAACGTGTTGGCTGACGAAGGTGTCGAGTTGGCGTCATTGGAGACGCGCCCCGGGTTGGTTCAAAAGACGCGGTATCTCGTCGAAGAGAACAAGCTCTTGAAGGTGGAGACGGGCGAGAACGTTCCGCTTGATTCGGTATCAGAGCGGGAGGCGTCGCGTGTGTTGGAAGCGCGGTCGCGTGATTTCGATGCGGTGATCATCTGCGATTTTGGTTATGGCACGGTGACGGCATCGCTGCTGGCACGGGTGCTGCCGTGCTTGCGGGCCAACGTACCGATTATTTCGGCTGACGTGAGCGGTTCACGGGGGAGCCTGCTGCGGTTTCGACATGTGGACTTGATGTGCCCGACCGAGCGCGAATTGCGCCATACGCTGCACGATTTTGATCGCGGAATGTCCAACGTGGCCTATCAGTTGCTGCAGCAGACGCAGGCCCGCCATTTGATCTGCACGCTGGGCAAGCGCGGACTTGTGGCGTTTGATCGGGTAACGCAGGATGAGACGTCGCCCAACTGGGACCAGCGACTTTTGAGCGATCATTTCGCGTCGTTTGCCGACCGGGCGGTCGATCGATTGGGTTGCGGCGATGCGCTGTTGGCTGTGGCGACGTTGTCGCTGGCCGCGAAGGCATCATTGATCCAAGCCGCCTACCTGGGCAATGCCGCATCGGCGATTGAGATCGAGCGGTTGGGCAATCAGCCAATATCGAATGACATGATGCGACAGTGGTTGAGTAATCGCGTCGAATTGAACCGCGCCCCCACAACCCCAAAACGATTGGCCCCGACGCGGGCATAGTTGTACGCGACGCGAATCGACGCGCGCAAATGTTACCCCTTCTCCAGAAATTGGTGCACGCGTTCGACTTCGGACTTGCTGCCGATGATGAGCGGCGTTCTTTCGTGCATGTGCTGCGGGGTTTTTTCCATGATGCGGTGTTGGCCATCGGTGGCGGCACCGCCGGCTTGCTCTGCTAAAAATGCCATCGGGTTGGCTTCGTATAACAAACGGAGCTTTCCTTCGGGCGATTTTTTTGTGGGCGGATAGAGGAACACACCGCCGCGCAGCAACGTGCGGTGGAAGTCAGCCACCAGCGAGCCGATGTAGCGCTGCGAATAGTTGTCGGTTTTGGCCCACTCCAGATAGTCCTGAATCCCCTGCGGAAAGGATGCGCGGTAGGCTTCGTTGATGCTGTAGGTCTTGCCAACGTCGGGCATGATCACGCCCTCTTGATGCAACACAAACGCACCGATATCCGGGTTGAGCGTGAACATGTGCACACCGTCGCCCGTGGTGTAAGCGAGGACCGTGCTGCTTCCGTACACCACGTATCCTGCCGCCAGTTGCCGGATGCCGGGTTGAAGCACGTGCTTTTCGGGACCGTCGCTGGGCCAGACGTCTTCGCGCTTGTGCAGGATTGAGAAGATCGTTCCGATCGAGACGTTGACGTCGATGTTGCTGGAACCGTCGAGCGGGTCAAAGAGTACGACATAATTTCCGCTGCCCGATGTGTTCTTGATGATGCGCGGTTCGTCTTCTTCTTCGGACACGAGGATGCCGATGTTACCGCGATATCCCAGACAGCGCATGATCGTCTCGTTGGCGATCAGGTCGAGCTTCTGGACGAGTTCGCCCTGGACGTTGGACTCACCGGTTTCGCCGAGGACGTTGGTGATGCCGGCTCGACGGACGTGCGACTCGATGATCTTCGTGGCGAGGGTGATACCGCTGAGGAGCCAGCTGAATTGGCCCGTTGCCGTCGGGTGATTGCGCTGCTGCTCGATGATGTGTTGTGCGACGGTGACCAATCCATGCTTTGGATGGGATGCCATTGGGTCTTGTCTCCCAGTAATTGCTCGTTTGTTCCGAATTCGCTCGCGGGTTCCGATCAAAGGTCTCACGGTACCGATGCGGGTCATTGATTGCAACAGACTCGCGGGCGGAAGTGGGAAGGACTAAAATACGAGACCAGGGGGCATAAGTTCCTGATGTCGAACAAATGATCGAGACGTCGAAAGCGCAAAACTGCAAGCGCTTTCGATTCTGCGTGGCTTGACCCTTATGAACTCAGACCGAGAACAATTGACGAAGAAAACCAGCTTGATTGTGGTCAAAATCGGCAGCGGTGTGCTGACCGGCGTCGAAGGATTGAATCGACCGGCGCTACGGCGCATTGGCAGCCAACTGGTTGCGATTCGTGAATCAGGTCGGCAGGTGGTGGTGGTGTCCAGCGGGGCGATTGCGTCGGGATTGAAGCCGCTGGGGCTCGCGCGGATGCCCAAGACCATCGTCGATAAGCAGGCGGCAGCGGCTGTCGGTCAACAGGTTCTGATGAACGCCTGGGCGGATGTGTTTCGCAAGTCCAAGATTTCGGTCGGTCAGGTGCTTTTAACGTCCGACGATCTGGACAACCGCTCCCGCTATCTGAATGCGAGGCACACGCTGGTGTCGCTGCTGCATCGCGGGGTGATTCCGATCATCAACGAAAACGACAGCGTCTCGTTTGAAGAAATCAAGATGGGTGATAACGATCATCTGTCGGCGCTGGTGACGACGCTGATCTCAGCCAACCTGCTGGTGATGCTGACGAACGTGGACGGTTTGCGGCGCGGCGGGGCGAATGGCGATCTCATCGAGATGGTGCGGGCTGACGATGACGTCGATCAACACGTGAGCCAGACCAAAAGTGCGACGGGCGTCGGGGGCATGTTCACCAAGTTGCACGCGGCTCGGTTGGTGGGGCGATCGGGCATCCCCGCGGTCATCGCGAACGGTTCGCAGGCCAACGTGCTTCAGCGCATCCTCGAAGGCGAGCGCGTGGGAACCTATTTCGAACCGCAAGCCAGTCGGCTTGATGTGCGCCGGCGTTGGATCGCGACAGCCACCCGCCCTCGCGGGAAGATTCTCGTCGACGACGGAGCCCGGGCTGCGATTGTGTCGAGGAATGCGAGTTTGTTGCCGTCTGGAATCACCGAAATCGACGGGCATTTTTCAGCCGGCGCGGTGGTTCGCATTTGCGACGGGAAGGGCGTACCATTTGCCCGCGGTCTGGTGTCGTACACGTCGGAAGAAGCCCGGCGGGTGATGGGCCACAACAGCAAAGACATCCCGGACATTCTGGGGTATCGCTACCTCGACGAGATTATCCATCGCAACGATCTGGTGCTGGATGAAGATTAGTTTGTCACGATTTAAGACGTGTGTTTGAAATGACCGAGATTGAATCCAAAGCAAAAGCCGCCCGCGACGCCTCGTTTGTGTTGGCGTCGCTGTCGACGGACGCGAAGAACCGGGTGCTTCTGGACCTGGCTGATCGGCTGACCAGCGAGCGAGCGGCGATCCTCGAAGCCAACCGCAAGGACATGGAAGAAGCCCGCGCGTCGGACCTTTCGTTTGCGAAGCTCAAGCGGTTGGAATTGACTGAGTCGCTTTTGGATCAGATGGCCGACGGCTTGCGACAGATTGTGGACCTTCCCGATCCGATCGGGCAGGTGGTTAAGGAAAGCAAGACAGCGGCTGGCCTTGAGGTGCGGAAGGTTCGTATTCCGCTGGGTGTGATCGCGATGATTTACGAGTCGCGCCCGAATGTGACGGTGGACGCGTTTGGTTTGTGTTTCAAAGCCGGGAACGCTTGTTTCCTCAAGGGCGGTAAGGAAGCGGCCTACTCCAATGCGGCGCTGGCCGAGTTGGCTCGGGCGGCGCTGCGGGCGAGCAACCTGCCGGAAGCGGCGGTCGAAGTGATGACGACCAACGACCGCGACGCGATCCGCGAACTTTTGACGATGGATCAGTATCTCGATCTTGTGATTCCGCGCGGGGGGACGGCATTGATTCAGTTCGTCCACGAGCATTCGCGCATCCCCATGGTGCAGCATTTCCATGGCGTGTGTCACGTGTATGTCGACGTCGATGCCGACGCGAAGAAAGCAGTGCCAATCTGTGTCACTGCCAAGACATCTTCGCCGGCGACGTGCAACACGCTCGAATGCGTGCTGATTCATGCCGATCGAGCCGACGAGTTGGTCCCGGTCCTCTGCAAGGAATATGCCGATGCCGGTGTCGAAGTGCGTGGTGATGACCGCGTGTGCAAGCTGGCGTCCAGCGCCGTGGCCGCGACCGACGACGACTGGGGCTGCGAGTATCTCGACTTGATCGTGGCGATGAGGGTGGTGGACAGCCTCGACGATGCGATCGCCCACATCCGCCGATATGGGA
>DDIR01000016.1:41825-66013 GCA_002338715.1 Phycisphaerales bacterium UBA1845
CCGCCGATATGGCTCGAATCACACCGACGCGATTGTGAGTGAGAGTGCGGAAGCTCAGCAGGCGTTTATTCGAAACGTGGGGTCGTCGTGCGTGTTGACCAACGCGTCGACGCGGTTCAACGACGGGTATCAACTCGGACTGGGTGCGGAAATTGGCATCAGCACATCGCGGATTCACGCCTATGGCCCGATGGGGTTGGAGGAATTGACCACCCAGCGCTACGTTGTTCGTGGCGAGGGGCAGGTACGATGACCTGCGGGATTGGATCGATGATGGATAAGGCGTTTGTGGCTGACTTGATTCAATCGGCGAACCAAAGTTAACGGCAAAACTGATGAAATCATCCGGCAACATTCGTCAATACATCGATCAGAAGCGTGCGGAATACAAGCACCTCGTCAACCACATCGATCGCCAGTTCTTAATCACGCTGCACCAGCGCAACATCGTTTCCATTGATCAGATGCACGAGGAAGTGCGGGCGCTTTCAGGCAAAGACCCGCTCCCTGCCGCGTTGGATCACAACCAAGCCGAGGGAGAAAAGCTCAGCGCCGATGAGCACGAATGGCTGGTGCGGCGGACCTACGACTACGTGTGCAAGCATCTGAGTTCGGAAGAAGTCGAGCGAATCATCAACCTGACGATCAAGCGCGACGTGGTCCGCGAGCTGGATGACTTCGCGAAGCTCGCATCGGTGTCGACCCGGCTGCTGGCTGAGAAGGTGCGGCAATTCACGCTGCTATCGGATGGCGAGAATCGACTCCCCGCATCGGAAGTGATGGGCACGCGGGTGGCGCTCATTCGCCACTTCATCAGCGACCAGCTTGAATTCATCGGCATCGCCAAAAACTTCGTGACCATTCGCGAGATTGATGAGATCGCCGAACGGATGATCGGTCTGGAGTTTGGGCAGGGACGCATCGGCGGAAAAGCCGGCGGGATGGTGTTGGCCTCCTGCATCTTGAAAACGTTTGAAGACCTGCATCCAGATTGGCCGGTGGCCACGCCGGAGTCATGGTTCCTGCGCAGCGACGTCATCGATCGCTTTCTCGAACTCAATCACCTTACCGGTTATCAAAGCCTCAAATACCGCACCACCGATGAGATCCGCCACGAGTATCCACTCGTCAAAGGCGTGTTTCGCAATTCGGATTTCCCTGTCGATATCGTTCAGCAGTTGCGGGGGATGCTCAAGGAAATCGGTACGCATCCGCTGATCGTGCGCTCGTCGAGTCTGTTGGAAGATCGCATCGGGTCGGCGTTTTCGGGCAAGTATGCCAGCGTGTTCGTTGCCAACCAGGGGCCGACCGAAGTGCGTTTGCAGGCGCTGCTGGTGGCGATTTCGGAAGTTTACGCCAGCACGATGGCCCCCGACCCCATCGCCTATCGCCGCGAGCGCAACCTGCTCGACTACCACGAAGACATGGGCGTCTTGATTCAAAAAGTCGTCGGCAAAAAAGTCGGCAAGTATTTTTTGCCGGCATTTGCGGGCGTGGCGTTTTCGCGCAACGAGTATCGCTGGTCGCCGCGCATCAAGCGCGAAGATGGTTTGTTGCGGTTGGTGATGGGATTGGGGACCCGGGCCGTCGATCGCGTCGGGCACGAGCATCCGCGAATGGTGGCGCTCGGGGCGCCGACGTTGAAGCCCACTGCCAGCGATCAAACCACCGCGCAGACGTCGCAGCGCACCGTCGACGTGATCAATCTTGAATTGAACCGGATGCAGTCGATTGACATCGATGAACTGCTTTCGCTCGATGACGCCGTTCCGCGATTGGATCAGATCGTTTCCGTTTATCAGGATGGCATCCTGTCGCTTCCAACGGGCACGCGGATCAGTGCGCCGCCGTCGAGTCTCTGCGTGACCTTTGACAAGCTGTTGGAGCGCACGACGTTTGCCGACGCGATGCGCCGCATCCTCGTGCGGCTGGAGGAAGCGTATGGCTTCCCGGTGGACGTTGAGTTCGCCCACGACGGCGAAAAGTTGTATCTGCTGCAATGCCGGGCGTTGGCGTCGCATGTGGATGTTGCTGCCGTCGAGGTTCCGCGCGATGTTCCTGAGGATCAAAAGGTCTTCGGAGCCAACAAGTACGTTCGGACCGGGTTGCTGCCGGATATTGAATACGTCGTCTACGTCGATCCCGCGACGTACGATGGCATCAAGACGCCCGAGCGACGCATCGAGGTAGCCCGGGTGGTGGGGCGACTTAACCATGCGCTCACCGGCAAACGCTTTATTCTCGTGGGCCCGGGGCGCTGGGGCAGCAACGACATTCGACTGGGCGTCAAGGTCGGTTACTCCGACATCAACAACACGCGGATGTTGGTCGAGGTCGCCAGAACGAAAGCCGGTTATACGCCGGAAGTTTCGTTCGGGACGCATTTCTTCCAGGACCTCGTCGAAGCCGACATCCAATACCTGCCGCTTTATCCCGACGAGCCCGACTCGTGTTTCAGCGAATCGTTTTTCGGTCAGCCGGTAAACGCGCTGGCGTCCCTTCTCCCAAAGGATGCCGACTTCGCTGAAATCGTGCGGGTGATTCACGTGCCGACGGTGGCTGGCGGAAGGATGCTGACCATCGCGATGAACGGTGAAACCGACGAAGCGCTCGCCTACCTGCAGTGATGATTTTGCTTTGGTTGGATTGGTGATCGAGCGATTGGAGCGATCTTAATCTTAGCGTCGCGATTTGCTCGCTTGCTCTGCGCAGTACGGGGGCTGGTACTCTCCTTGATTGACTTTGTTTTTCCCCTGGATTCCCGCCTGCGCGGGAATGACGGCTCTGTTGCTCCACTGCGATTGAATTGGGAATGCCCTACGCCACGGTCCCGCTGCAACTTGAGCCTGCGCCCGCAGTGCAGCCGAAGCAGTGCTGAGCCGTGCGGATGGTGCGACGGGTTAAGGTGTCGGCATTGAAATCGCGGATGTGCGGGCGGTCGGCTGACGCGAGGGGCATTTCGAGCATCTGGTTGAAGTCGCAGTCGTAGAGCGTGCCATCCCACCCGACCGAAATCGTGTTGCGGCACATCACGTTGGCCGCGGCAGACGGGTTGTATGCATCGAGCAACCGCTGCATGTAGCTTTCCAGGTTGTCGGTTTGCACCAGCCATTCGAGAAAGCGGCTTATGGGCATGTTGGTGATGGTGAACAACCGATCAAAGGTGATGTTGAAGTTGCGTAGCAGTTCGCGCTTCCATTCTTTTTCGATCGATGCCTGCATCGGTGGTAGAAACGCGCCGACCGGGTTGGTCACGAGCGTCAATCGATGTTTGTCGTCGCCTTGGCCATAACCCAGCGCGTTGAGCATTTGAAGGGCTGCGATCGATTGATCGTACGTGCCGTCACCGCGCTGGGCGTCGGTGTTGGTTTTGCGATAGTGGGGCAGCGAGCAGACGATTTCGACGTTGTGTTTCGCAAGGAACTCAGCCGTGTTCTTGTGTGGGCCGGTGAGCAGGATCGTGAGGTTGCAGCGATCGATGATGTGCACGCCCAATTCGCTTAATTGCTCGACGAACCAGAAGAAGTCCGGGTTGAGTTCGGGAGCGCCTCCGGTGATGTCGACCGTATGGATGCCGGGTGATTGCGCGGCGCGGATGCAGTGTTCCATCGTCTCGCGGGTCATGATTTCGGTGCGGTCCGGACCGGCATCGACGTGGCAGTGGGCGCAGGTCATGTTGCACATTTTGCCGACGTTGACTTGCAGGATTTCGATCTGCGTCGGAGTCAGCGGCGACAAACCGACATCGCAGAGACGCTGCTCGAAGCGGCTGTTGACCCGCGATTGATCGAGGACGCGAAGCTGTGCGATGCCCGAAGTCAGGTCATGCTTTCGCGAGTGAAGTGTCGTCAGTGAAATCGCCATGAAGTTGGATTCGCAAGCGGGGCTACATGCCCAGGCGTTCGGCGTGTCCGCGCATTTGCACGCCATGGATCAAACATGCCCCGCCCTGGATGGCGCTGGCGACGTGAACGGCTTCGGTCATCTGATCGAGATCGGAACCCTTTTCGAGACACGCGGTGGTGTAGGCGTCGATGCAGTACGGACACTGGGTGGCATGGGCGACCGCCAGGGCGATCAACGCCTTTTCGCGTTCCGAAAGCGCACCGTCTTTGAAGACTTCGCTGTACCAGTCGAAGAACTTCTCAGCCAGCTTGGGGGCGTTCTTGCCGATCTCGCCGAATTTCTTCAGGTCTTCTTTGTCAAAGTACGGGTTCATGCTGCTCTTATATTCCCTGTCGCGCCAGATTTCATGCATCGGATGATTTCATGCATCGGAATTGGCTGGGGGTTCGTCGGGGGCGGGTTTGCAGACGATCCCGTGCTGCATGCGCCCGTCGATCCTGATTTCTGTGGGTTTTTCGAACCGGATATGCCGCGTGTATTTGGTCTCGGCGTATGCGGGTTGGCTTGCGAGCCATTTCCAGTCCACGAAGCTCTCACCGACGTGGGGATCGACGGTCATGTACCCGACGCCGAGCGACGTGAGGTTTTGAAAAAAGTGCGTGCCCTGTGACGGGATGACGCAAAAGTCTTTCAAATTGGTTTCGATGATCAGCTGAGCCGTGGAAATCTGCTCCCAACTGACGGGAATCCCCAGGAATCGATCGGCGCTGCCCCAGCGCCCCGGGCCGATGAGGATCGATGCGCGGTCTTCCTGAAGGAGTTGGTCGTTGATGCGGGCGACGTCGGCAGCGATGTCGCGGGTCTGGGTGTTGTCGAACGCATTCGGTTTGACGTAGACCAGATCGGTGATGCCTTCGACGCGCCCATTTCCCAACGCACGATCGGAGTAGCAGATCAGCGATTCGCGATCGACTTCATCGACGGTGACGTGGGCGTATTCCTCCTGCACGATGATCGGGCGAATTTGCAGGAAGCCGAATTCCATCGGTGTGGTGCCCATGTCGACCGCGAATTCCATTTCGATGGGGCCAGCCATCCCTTCGCTGCCGAGTTTCAATAACGTTTGCAGAATCTCAGCCAATGGAAACTTGTTGGCTTTTAACACGTGGGCGAACGTGACGACGCGCGGGCCCTGGCGACGAAGTCCGTCATAGATGCGATCGTTTTCGGCGCTGTAGACGGAACCGAGTGACGCGAGCGTGCCGTCTTTTTCTGCAACATCGAGATCGAGCAGCATGAGGTTGGCGGCTGCATCGTCCGTTGGGTAAACCTCAGGCCGACTCGTATCGAGCGCAAAGAATTTGCGCTGCGAGTTGGAGAGAAGGTCTTTGGTTGTCGGAAACTGCGGAAGCACTTCGGGGTGAGCCGGCGAAAACATCAGGGTTTGTCCACCTTCGACAACGATCTTGCCGAGTCCCAGCGCCACCGACGCAATGCCTTCCGACGCGGCGACATTGCCTTGCGGATAGAAGTTGTACGAGCGGGCCACCCCGGAAAACGTAGGGTAAAAGCGATGTTCGTGGTTGCTGCCGACGAGTTCCTGAAGGATGACGGCCATCCGTTCCTGTTCGACGTTTCGACCGGTGGCTTCGAGGTAACGCTTGGCGCTTTGAAAAAACGTTGACGCATACACGCGCTTGATCGCATCGCACAGTTGATCGAGACGCACGGAAATGTCCGGGTGATTGTTCTGGATCATGTGCGTTTCGTACACACCGGCGAAAGGCCGTCCTTGTGAATCTTCGAGCAGGCTGCTGGAGCGGACCGCCAGCGGGTATCGCACGAAGCGAAGGAACGCGGCAAGGTCCTTGTAGATTTCGCGGGGCAATCTTGCGGCGAGAAACATTTGCGTGATGCGCGAGTCGGGCACGTCCTCTGCGACAAAACCGCGCAGGCTGTTCTCGTCGAGAAACGCGTCGAACACATCGGTTCCCAGCGTGGCGCAGTTGGGTACGAAGACTTTTGCGCCTTTGAATTTGTGGACGAGGCTGTGGTGTCGCAAGAGCGCGTTGACAAACGCCAGACCGCGCGCTTTTCCGCCGATGGATCCGCCGCCGATGCGTGTGAAGCTGCTGGTGGTGTCGAACTTGCGCGGGGAGAAGTCGGTGATGACGCCGGTTTGCGATTTGGCACGGAACTCCGAGAGTTCGTTGATCAGGTACTCGCGCATTGTCGCGACGTCTTTGAAGTCTGAAACCTTCGTCGGGCGCAAGCGGGCTGCGAGGTCGAATTCCGTGCGGGCCATCAACCAGTTGCTGAAGTGATTGTGATGGGCATGGAACGCGATGGATTCGTCTGGAACGCGGGCGATGCCTTCCTCGAGTTCCTGCAGCGTCCGGGCTCGACCCACTTCGGCACCGTCGCCGGTCTTAAAGACGAAATCGCCAAACCCGAGGTTGGTCAGCAGAAATTCGCGAAGGCGTCGCATGAGGTTGCGCGAACGTTTGCGCACGAAGAACGCCCCCAACTCGCCAGCCGGCGAGGCGTAATGCTCTTCGGAAGATTGGAGCAGAACGGGCAAGTGCGGGTTGGCTGCCCTGGCGCGACGGGCGAGTTCCAGGCCGGCATTGGGGTCCAGTTCACCGTTGCGCGGGAAGCGCACGTCGGAAATCAGTCCGAGCAGATTGTCCTGGTAATGTGAGCAGAGTTCCCAGGCATCTTCAAACGTTTCAGCCAGCAGGATGCGCGGTCGAGCCCGCATGCGCAGCAGGCGGTGCATCATGTTGACGCTGTCGGCGATGAGCGCCTGGGTCAGCTTCATCACCTCGGTGTAAATCAGCGGCAGGAATGAGGAGTAAAACCGGATCGAATTTTCAACGAGGAGGATCACCCGCACGTCGCCTTCGCGGGTATCGTGTTCGACGTTGAGTTTGTCTTCGACGAATTTGATGATCGCCAGAAGGATCTTGGTGTCGCCATCCCACACGAAAACCTTATCGACCGCCGACCCGTCCTTGATGCCCGGCTGGCGCATGATCGAGCGCGGTTCGTCGGCTAGCACCACGATGGGCAGGTCGGGATGCTTTTCGCGGATCGCCTCTGACAGCGCGACGACGCTGAGGTCGCCGAGTCGGGTCATGGTGATGACGAGGTCAACCTTGTGATCTTTGATGAACGCCAGTGCTTCGCTCCCGGTGGACACGCGCGACACGCGCGGAGCGCTGCTGAGGTTCATGTCGAGGTATTCGCTGGTGATCAGTTCGCTGAGCAGGCCGTCCTCTTCGAGCACGAACGATTCGTAAAGGCTGCAGACCAGAAGCACATGCTGCACGCGAAACGGCATGAGCGTATGAAAGCCGCAGAAATAGCGGTTGAGATCGTCGCGGCTTGCTTGTTGATCGAATTGTTCCATAAGGCGGCTCGACAGAATGGCGTTCGCAGTGACGGCAGCAGGTATAGTCTATCGCCCGGTGATGATTCGCCAACCATGCGGCGGCGCGCCCGGTTGCAATTCAACAAAAAGCCCGGTTGCAATCCAACAAAAAAGAGGGTGAAGCGTTCGCTCCACCCTCGTTGAATATGCATGAACTCGATGCCGAGCGACGGGTTAGACGACGCCCTGATCGATCATGGCGTCGGCGACTTTCAGGAAGCCGGCGATGTTGGCGCCGTTGACGTAGTTGCCTGGCGTGCCGAATCGTTCGGCTGTCTCCAGGCAGTTGCGGTGGATGTTCTTCATGATTTCGTGGAGCTTCTTGTCCACTTCTTCGCGCGACCAAGCCAGCCGCATGGCGTTCTGCGACATTTCCAATCCACTCGTTGCGACACCACCCGCGTTGGCGGCTTTGCCTGGACCGTAAAGCAGTTTGCTCTCGATGAAGACGTTGACCGCGTCGGGTGTGCTGGGCATGTTCGCGCCTTCGGAGACGCACTGGCAGCCGTTCTTGACGAGGTGGTTGGCGTCTTCGAGATTGACTTCGTTCTGCGTCGCACACGGAAGGGCCACGTCGCACTTGACCTGCCACAGCGGATTGAACTTGGCGCTTGATGACGTGTCTTCGTAGTGGGCGTGCGAGTACTGATCCTTGTATTCGCGAATGCGGCCCCTGCGCTCATTCTTGAGCTGCAAAACAAACGCGAGCTTCTTCGAGTCGATGCCTTCTTCGTCGACGATGAAACCGGACGAGTCGGAGAAGGTCAGCACCTTGCCACCGAGTTGCAGGACTTTTTCAGCCGCATACTGGGCGACGTTTCCTGAACCGGAAATGACGACCCGCTTGCCCTTGAAGGATTCGCCCTGGGTCTTGAGCATTTCTTCCGCGAAGTAGACGCAGCCGTACCCGGTTGCTTCCGGACGAATGAGGCTTCCGCCCCAGTTCAAACCCTTGCCGGTGAGGACGCCTTCGAAGCTGTTTTTCAGTTTCTTGTATTGACCAAAGAGGTAACCGATTTCGCGGCCACCCACGCCGATGTCGCCGGCTGGCACGTCGGTCGAAGCGCCGATGTGGCGGAAGAGTTCGCTCATGAAGCTCTGGCAGAAGCGCATGACTTCGTTGTCGGTTTTGCCTTTGGGGTCGAAGTCCGAACCGCCCTTACCACCGCCCATGGGGAGGGTGGTCAGCGCGTTCTTGAAGATCTGCTCGAAGCCGAGGAACTTGATGATGCCGAGGTTGACCGACGGGTGGAAACGAAGCCCGCCCTTGTACGGTCCAATGGCGCTGTTGAACTCGACGCGGAACCCGCGATTGACCTGCACGTTGCCCTTGTCGTCGAGCCATGGGACGCGGAACATCAACTGTCGCTCGGGCTCGACGATGCGCTCGAGGATTTTCTTCTGGCGGTACAACGGGTCTTCGTCGAGCACCGGAATAAGGGATTCAACAACTTCATGGACCGCCTGATGGAATTCCCGTTGCTCGGGATTCTTGGCGGTCACTTCGGACATGAATGAGTCAAGTACATTTGCCATGAGACTGCTCCTGCCTCGAAAGGCCGATCAAGAACTTGCGGCGTCATTTTGGGGCGACACCGCGGAGCCCTGTTTTATGGTTGGCCAACCGCTCTTCTGGTTGGCATTCACTCGATCTCATCGCAAACCGGATGGACGATTGCTCTGAATTCAGACAAGCAAGTTACGTGCCAAATCCGCGTAAATTCACAGCGCATTTGCAATCCGTGTTACACCCATCCTCGGAGTCGGCAGGCCTCAGCCACCCGTTCGACAGCCAGCAGGTAGGCGGCCAACCGCATCGGCCCTTCGACACGCTTGTTTTCAGCATAGACAGCCATGAAAGCTTCCTTCATCCGCCGTTCAAGCTCCCGGTGGATATCGGCCAGCGACCAGCGGTAGTTGTAGGTGTTCTGCACCTGCTCCAGGTATGAAACGGTTACGCCTCCCGCGTTGGCCAGAATGTCGGGCACGACGAAGATTCCGCGCTCATAAAGGATTTCGTCTGCTTTTGGCGTGGTCGGACCGTTGGCCATCTCGATGATCACCTTCGCCTGAATATCCCGCGCGTTGGATTCGGTGATCACATTTTCCAGTGCGGCAGGGAACAGGATTTCGCAGTTGCAGGTGAGCAGTTGCTCGTTGGTGATGGCGTCACCGCCATCGAACCCGGCGATTTGCTGCATGTTGCGGTTGTAGTAGGTGATGGCTTTGGGGATGTCGATACCGTCTTGGTTGAAGATCGCCCCATCGACGGCGCTGATGGCGATGACCCGGGCGCCGCGTTCGTGAAGCAGGCGGGCGAGAATGCCGCCGACATTGCCAAAACCCTGAATCGCGCAGCGCGCTCCTTCGATTCGATGCCCAAGTTCGCGTTCGACTTCACCGGCGATCACGACACCGCCCATCGATGTGGCTTCGTTGCGACCCGGTGATCCGCCGAGCGGAATGGGCTTGCCGGTGATGACGCCGCTGTGGTGATAGCCCATCATTGTTTCGTATTCGTCGAGCATCCAGGCCATGATCTGCGGCGTGGTGTGAACGTCGGGCGCGGGAACGTCGCGATCGACGCTCATGCGATGACCAGCCGCTCGGATGTAGGCGCGGGCGAGTCGTTCTTTTTCACCCGTCGAAAGCGATGTCGGGTTGCAGGTCACGCCGCCTTTGCCACCGCCCAGCGGAAGATCGAGAACGGCGCACTTCCACGTCATCCAACACGCGAGCGCGCGAACGGTGTCGATGGTTTCATCCGGGTGCCAACGAAGACCGCCCTTCGTCGGTCCGCGCGCATGGTTGTATTGAACGCGATATGCATCGAACACTTGCACTTGGCCGGAGTCCATGCGGACGGGCAAACGGTAGCGGTATTCGCGCATCGGTTGGCGAAGCAGTTCGCGCATTGATGGTTCAAGTCCGAGGACTTCCATCGCATGATCAAGCTGCGCCTGGGCTGTACGAAATGGGTTGTAACTTTCATCTGCCATTTGAGTGTCTGTTGCTCCTCAGGTGGAACGCAATTCCCCGGAACTGTTTCATTGGGGGCCGATAAGTATAGCGATTCAATTGCCGGTGTCCTAGGGCTGTCATGGCAGTTAAACGCGCATTGGGATTGCAGACGGAATCGAATTTGCGATAGTGCGGTATCGCCCACTAGACTGGGTGAAGATCGTGCCTGCGAGGTAGGCGATGGGATTCGCGTGGCGGATCATTAGAAGGTGACAACGTTTGCAATATTCGGCGCCCAAGTTGCGTCGATGCGAGCGGCAGTAGAGTTAGGAAAAGTAAGTCATGGCGGCAAAGACATTGGGAATCATTGTCGGTGGTGGACCTGCGCCGGGAATCAACGGCGTCATTGGCGCCGCATCGATCAACGCGATCAATCACGGCTTTGAGGTACGCGGTTTTTACGACGGGTTCCGCTGGCTGACGTCGAATCAATTCGATCTTGAGCGGAACAGCGTTCCCTTGCGCATCCCCGATGTTGCCCGCATTCACTTCGATGGCGGATCGATTTTGCGCACGTCGCGCACCAGTCTGCTCGACAAGTCCACCGTCAGCGAGTCAGCCAAGGTCATTGCCGACCCGGAATGCGTCAAGAACGTGCTGGCCAACCTTGAGAAAGCCCGCGTCACCCACCTGATGACCATCGGCGGCGACGACACGGCTCTGAGTGCGCGGTTCCTAGCCGAGGCGGCTGGCGGACGCATCCGCGTTTCCCATGTGCCCAAGACGATCGACAACGACCTTCCGCTGCCGAGCGATTTGCCGACGTTTGGTTTCAACACGGCCCGACACCTCGGCTCTGCGTTGGTGGCGAATTTGATGGAAGATTCCCGCACCACGTCGCGGTGGTATTTCGTCGTCGCGATGGGACGCAATGCCGGGTTCCTCGCGTACGAAATCGGAAAAGCGGCTGGGGCGACGCTTAGCGTGATTCCGGAAGAGTTGCCCGAGCGTGCGACGGTTTGCGATGTCGTTGATATTCTCGAAGCCGCAATCTTGAAGCGCCGCGCGATGGGCCGCCCTGATGGCGTGGCTGTCATTGCCGAAGGCGTCGCGTTCAAGTTTGGCGACGTTGAAGAATTGCGAAAGATCCTCGGCCGCGACGTGCCGGTTGATGCAGCCGGTCATCCGCGACTGTCTGAGTTTCCGCTCGATCAGATTCTTAAGGATGAGGTGAAGAAACGCTTCGACGAACGCGGCGATTCGATCACGATCGTTTCAGAGACACTCGGATACGAACTGCGCTGTGCCCGGCCCACACCGTTCGACATGGCCTACTGTCGCGACCTTGGATTTGGGGCGGTTGCGTTGCTGTTGGAAGATGAGCGGACCACGGCGGGGGTCATGGTGGCTGTCCAGGGCGGTGATTTGAAAGCCGTCCCCTTCCAGCAGATGATCGACCCGGTGACGAACCGGACCCAGGTGCGACAGGTGGATCTGACGTCAACGCCCTATCGCGTTGCCCGCTCGTACATGATTCGGTTGGAGCAGGGTGATTTCGATTCACCCGAATCGTTGGCGGCGATCGCCAAGCAAGCCCGCATGACGCCCGAAGAATTTTCCAAACGCTACAAATCCGTTGTGGATCAGGCGGTCCTCAAACTCAAGACATCGATCGCCCACAGTCAGGTGGTGCATGTCGTGGATGAGCCGATCGAATCGCATCGGTCGGATTCTTCTTCGCTTCTGCCGATGTGATTGCGCGGGTTGGTCGTGTGGTTGGCTTGGTGTGCGCTTTGAATGCGGGCCCAGTGGCGCACCAATCCATACACGGGTAAGAACATCACGATGGTGACGAACGCATTGAGCCCCAACAGATAGAAGGGCCCATTGCTGTTTCGATTGGTCCAATTCCAGAACCAATGCTCCCACGCGATTCGCACGCCAAATGCGTAGTTGATGTTGTGCGCCGGCAACAAGAACACGCGACACAAACACGTCAAGAACAGATACGTCGCGATCGCGATGAGCAGCGCTTCTTTCGGATGGAGCGGTTTTGATCGAACCGCGATAACGAGCAATGGGATCAGGTAAAAGTGGTGGGCGGTTGCGATCCAGACCAGCGCGTTGGCGTTGATCAGGTAGGTGCCGAGTCCCATCGGAAACGAACCGGTAAGCATCCAGGAAATGCAGTCGTAAAGCCACAAACTGTGCAGCACCAGCAGTTCGATGAGGGCGGCAGTAACCAGTGCGGGCTTTCGCGCGAGGAAACCGCAAGCCGTCGTCAGCAGTCCGACGTGCGACATCCACAGGATGTCATCCGGTTGGCCAATCTTGATCTTGATGCCGACAACCAGTGCGAAGTGAACGAGCAGCAAGGCGCCCAGAATGCGGGACGCGATTTGAGTGGGTGGGCCGACCTTGGTTCCGAGGGGGATCACGATCCGAATCCGCCGCCCCCGCCCCCCGAGTAGTTTCCGAGTGACGCTTCGTTCGAATCATTGACCTCATTGTAAAACGCCTGGGTGGCGGCTGATGACCCTTGATCGGCGACGCGCGCCCGTACGATTCCCTCTGCCGGGTTGTACCAGAATGCGCCGCCGATGCCCGCTTTCAAGACTTTGTTGGTCGGATGCGATTGGCCGGCCGCACTTTCGACCTCAACGTTGGCCACTCCAAAGGAATTTTCCGGGTGCTCGGGCCCAATGCCGCTTGCAAACCAGGTGCTGTCGATTGATGACGGGTATTCGCCCGTCGGTGACTTCTGCCTTGCGAGTTCGATCCGATCCTCCAAGACGTCAAGCGTGGTTTGCAGCGTGGATCGAACCGACTGGTGCGACGCGTCGGAAAACTGTGGCACAACGATGGCCGCAAGTATCCCGAGGATGATCACGACAATGAGAACTTCGACCAGCGTGAACGCATGGCGAGGATTGGTTGGCCCGCGTTGCATAGACATATCACTCCGCGAAATCGGCTGATTCTTCGTACGACTTACGAAATCTATCGACATGGGGAACATGCCTGTCCAGTACGATTCTTCCGAGATCGCACGTCTTCATTTGGGCAGGTCAGATAACTTCAGGATCGCGTTATTGGCCCGTCCGGGTATGGGGTGAATCATGCCAGACGGCTCCGAACGAGAAACTGCGATCGTTCGAAGCCGTCACGCCTGAAGGAGGAATTTCGTGGCGTCCGTCTCCCGTTTGGGGCGGATGCGATGTCTTGTGCACACGATTGTGCGCGTTGGTCTTAAGCGGTTGTCGGCGTCTTTGCCGATCGCATCATCTGGCGATCGCTGACGTTGACGATGGAATTCCACTCGCCGTACTGATTGGTTTCGATTTCCGGGTTGGACTTGTCGTGCGACCATCGACCATCCACCACGACACGATAGCGATAGCGACCGGGATCGAGCTTGAGCAACACTTCGAAGTCTTTGCCCACGCGCCGCATCGGTGTGGTGTGCGGCATCCAATCGTTGAAATCGCCAGCCAACTGAACCTCGTGCGCGTCGTCACCGTGCAGGCGGAACAACATGCCCTCCGGTGTTTGCATGACGCCGTAAATGCTTTCGATTTTCCGATCGATTTCTTCCGGCGTTGAAGGGCGACTTGCGGGCGCGGGCGAACTTGCAACCGGCGCGCTGTTGGTCGACGCGGACGGTGCGGCTTGTACCGGTTTCGCCGGCGACGCTTTCATCGGTGCGCCTGCTATCGGATTCGGGTTGGCCACCGGATTCTGCTTGGCCACCGGTTGGGCGGCTGGCTGCGGCTGGTCTGCCGGTTTTTTCTGTTCGCCTTCTTTGATAAGGCTGGCCGTCGTGGCGAGCAGTTGGTCGGCTTCTTTGGCCATCCGCTCGGCTTGGGCAAGAATCGTTTCTGCCGGCGTGACGGAAGCTTCTACCGTCATCATTTCGCGGGCGAGTTTCAAGAAGTCGCGGGCGCCCATGCTGTTTGGGGCGAACTCGGTGATGGGTTGTCCGTAGCTGGCGCCTTCCTTCAACTTCGTGTTGAAGTTGATGATGGTATCGAACATGACGTTGCCGAAGCGCTTGCGCAGCTCAGCCAGGATTTCGCGGGCGAGCTTGGTGCGGATGTCGTACTGGTTCGCAAGCACGCGGACTTTGCGCGAGGTGTTCTGCTGGCGTTCGATATCGTGGATTGTCTGCAGCTGCTGCGTGAGCCCGTGCAGCGCGAAGTACCCGGTGTCGACGGGGATGATGATATCGTCAGCCGCGTGGATCGCATTGCGCGTCAGCAAGCCGACGTGCGGTGGGCAATCGATGATGATGTAGTCGTACTTGTTGTCCACGCTCTTGAGCATGTCGCGCAGCAAGGTGTCGGGAATGTTCTTGCTGGTAAACGAAAGCTCGATGCGCGAAAGATCGAGACGCGATGGCGCAAGATCAAAGTTCGGCGTGATCTGCCAGCGGATGCGCTCGATGTCGATCGTTTCACCCTTGTGCTGACCGAGCATGCAATCAAGCACGCTCAAATCGATCTGCTCTTCCGGAACCGCAAGACCCAAAGCGCAGTGGCCTTGGGGATCCATATCGACGAGTAGAACGCGGCGCCCTTCGCGGGCAAGCATAGCCGACAAGTTAATGGCGATGGTGGTCTTGCCACATCCGCCCTTCTGATTCGCAACGGCAATGGTTCTCATGGGTTGCTGAGGCTTTTGGCCATCCGTAGCGAGGCGAGTGTTCGTTTCAGAGATGCCGACAAGCTCGCCTCCTGCTGCTCGCCGATACATCTTCGCCTATTCCAAGCTCTTGATTGGTATGGGGTTTCTTAAAGCTGAAACCGCATTTTTGCCAAAACGCACTGGTAACATTGGCAACATGGTTACTATCGGTTCCCAGTGTTGGCAGACTCCACTTTACGTCCCCGAACGCTGTTTGCAAGTACATTATCGGCCTTTACTTAGGGTCAATGTTTTCACATGGTCGCCCGCGGCTACAACTTCGGTGCGAACCTTCCGAGTTCCATATTCACCCAAGCCGAATCTATGCCGATTGCACAGCGGTGGGCAGCGCGTTTTTCGCTGCGCCCAATGAGGTCAACGCGGGGACCGTCCGCCCCAAGGGTTGGGCAAGCGCCCGCGTGATCCCAGGTACCGTTTACAGCATCCAACAGGTGTCATGATGTTCAATCGAATTTGTCGTCGAAGTCTCGCCTTTGCCCTTTGTGTGTGGGCGATCACCATGTCCAGCGCGTGTTTTACCGCACAACCCAGTGCTTCGACCCGGGCGGTCTCGGCGTTTCGCATTGAAAACGCGACAGCCAGCCCCGTGCAGATCATGGTCGAGGTGCTCGATGAGGATGGCAACATCCTCGACGTGGGCGGTGGGTTCGGCGCGGTGAGCATCCCTGTCGTGACGGTGTCGCCCGGCAGCGTTTCGTTCTCGACGCTTCAACCGGTCGGTGCCGCGGCGGCTGCCTTGGGCAATTCGTCGAGCGATGGTGGAACGGGTGAAGATGCGGTGGGGTCGCCATTGGCGATCGGATCGCAGGCGAACGTGCGCGTTCCGGGCTTTTCGATCAGCGAAGGGTACCTGGCCTGCGGCGAGGCGATCCGCATCACCGGTCAGATCGCGTCGAGCGAAACCACGGTCAGCTTCTCGGGTGACGGTACCGGTACGTTTGGTTTCGACGAAGGCAGTGTGGGCGATTCGGGCGAACGCTTTCTCGTGCGGACGGTTCACTTCGGTTGCGGTGACAGCGTGGTGATTCGCGTGGACACCGATGGCGAAGGCGTGGGGGCTGACGCGAACCAGCGAGCCACCGGTGAACTCGCGGTGGTGGGGTCCGGACAGGGTTCGCCGTTTGATCCGATCGTTGATCCTGGAACCGGTGGCGACGGTGATGGCGATACGCCGGCAGTCTCGACTGACATCACGATTCAAATTGCCAACGAAGGCAGCGTGATCTCGACGTCGATCGTGACGCTGAATACCGGGGTGGATGAGCAGGAATTTACGGTAACCGTTCCGCCCGGTGCACAGACCGAAGGTGCGTTCGATTGCGGAACGCAGTTCACCATATCAGCCAGCTATCCCAATCCGGAAACCCCGGAAGACATGGAATCCGAAGCGCTGGTGATTCTTTCGGGTGACGGTACGGGTTCACCCGGTTTCGACGAAGTCAGCGTGTCGAGGCAGGGCGAGCGCATCCTCGTCGTCGGTACCCACGTCAACTGCGGCGACACCATTCTCGTCACGCTCGACGATGACGTAGCCCCCATCGGATTTCAAGGCATCGGCGTGCTAAGCGGAACGGTGGAAGTGATCCCTGCGGAGTGAGAATTAACTCCGGCGCAACACCCTGGTTGAGTTTCTGCGCCAGCGTACGCACATTCCGCCGATAGACAGCAACGCCAAACACGAGGGTTCCGGAATTGCAGCGGCAACCCGAAAGCCCATTAGAAAAAGGGCCTGCTCGCCGTATAAATCAAAAGCAAGCCGACTATCGGACGACAGGGAGATGGCTTGGTTGTTGAATGACCCGCCACGCTGCGCGCGCGAATATGGCTCTGCATATTGTCCATCGAGATAAGGGCTTTCCACCCACTCGTACGCGTTGCCCATCATGTCATAAGTGCCGTTGAGTTCCTCGCTGCCGCTTCCAACATTCCAAGGGCCGCGAGGATCCAAGGCATAACCGCCATCATAGTAATTCCAGCCCGTTCCACTGACGCCATCGCCTTGATGCAGCGATTCACCCACCCTCGTTGCGTACGTCTGAATGGTTGAGCCATTCCAATATGCGGCTTTGACCCATTCATCTTCCGTCGGGAGGAAATAGAACGCATCCTTGTGTCGTATGAGATTGGTCCCGTTGTCCGCTTCGGCACTGGTCCATAACGATACCGAGTAGTCGGTTTCACCTTGGGTCCCTGTAAATCGGTACGCCGGGTGGTGTCCGGTGCTAGTGTTAAGCCAATTCGTGAATTGTGCGGCTTCGTACCAAGTGATCTTGTTCACGGGCAAGTCTTCACCGACGTAGTATTGGTCGTCATCGTATGCGTAGGTCGGTGTGCCTGTGATCGGGACTCCAAGCGAATCCTTGAAACCATTCCATTGGCCTTGCGTGACTTCAAACGTGCCGATTCGAAAGTCATGGCCAGGATCGGTAAAAGTTTTGGACTGTCCAATGTTCGTTTCGTTGGCTCCACTGGCATCGCCGGTAATCGAAACAAAGTCGATTTCGATTTGACCCGACACGGTTGGAAATGTGTCGGCCGCAGCACCGGATGCGACCATCATGCATCCGACAATAAGGGCGCTGATCGTGGTTGTGTAACGCATTGCCGTCTCCCTCGATTTCTCTATCACATCCGTTCAGTAATCGAATTCATAGCTGGATATCGGCTGAGTGTCGCATTCACAGTTTCAAACCGCTCACTGCGGCCACCTGCCATAAAGCTCCCCTTGTGTGGTCGGCAGAACGCGTCGTGCATCTGTAGCGCGATTGACCTACATCGCGACGAACATATTGAGAAGGCACTCCCGCGCGGATGGTGCAAGCGCCACCAGGGTGTACAATGAATTCGTGACTGCGGACGCTGACAAATCTGCGGCTGAGCCGGTTTTTACGAATTGTGTTCGGTGTGGTTACTCCTTGCGCGGGTTGCCAGCGAATCATTTTTGTCCGGAGTGCGGGCTTCGTTTTGATGAGCGATGCGTTTTGTTTCGAGCGACGAACACCAAGCAGGTCATCGCACTTTCGGCTCTGATCGTTGGCGCGGGCTGGACCAACTTTAGGCACCTTCCGCGCATCCTGAATCTGGCGAACCAATCCCCAATGGAAAAATTCGCCGCATTCGCTGCGGTGCTATGGCTGGTATTTGTCGTGGGGTTTGCTGTTTTCCTGGTGAAGCGATATCGACGCGGATTTGTGGTTGCAATCACCACGGACGGGCTAATGGTGCTTATACCTGGCTACGGGACCGATCTGATTCCATGGCGTGACATAGGCGGGGCGTCGGTCCAGCATCGTCCGGAGGGTAAGCAACAGGTCGCCTCCTTGCACCTGAAATCGAAGAAGATGTACGTTGACATCGGCAATACGCCCAACGTTTTTCCCACGCGGGCTGATGTCGAGTTGTTCGTTCGCCTGGTGAACGAGCGAGTCGAATCGCAAGGCAAGTCCTCCGTGTCGGCAGGCGATGTGAAATAAGCCGGCTGCTGCAATTCGCGATTGCGCCTAATCCGGAAATGCTACAAACACATCGAGATGGACCGAATGCGCGGATGGTCCAAGCCCCTTTGGTATGTACAATGAATTCGTGACTTCGGATGCCGACCAATCTGCTGCGGAGCCGGTTTTTACGAATTGTGTTCGGTGTGGCTACTCTTTGCGCGGGTTGCCAGCGAATCATTTTTGTCCGGAGTGCGGGCTTCGTTTTGATGAGCGATGTGCTTTGTTTCCTGTCGTGAATCCCAAGCGCGTGTTTGTTTTCTGGGGCCTTTTCTTTATTTATTTCTTTGGCCACGTGATTGATCTTCCACGAATCGGCAATCTCCCAAATCTCACTGCGGGTGAGAAATTCGAGGCCTTCGTAAATGTCGCGTTGTTGGTGGCCCTGATCGTTGTCAGTTGGAAATTCATCACGCGATATCGTCGAGGTTATAAAGTCGCAGTCACCTCCGACGGTCTTTTTCTCCATTTGCCCGGCTGTAGCGATAACCTCATTCCGTGGAATGGCGTCGGTCGGGCATCGGTCAAACCGGTTTCCGAAGGCAAGCCTCAGATGGCTACCTTGCTCCTAAGAAAGCAGAAGATGTACATCGACATCGGCGGGGCGGCCAACGTCTTTCCCAAGCGGGCCGATGTCGAGCTCTTTGTTCGGCTGGTGCGAGAGCATATCGAATCACAGGGTAAGTCCGCTGCGTCGGCGAGCGAAGTGAAGTAAGCAAGTTGATTCGTTTACGACCCCGATTGGCCGTCGCCTCTCCCAATTCATTCCACTCGATTGCCCAAGTCTCAATAGCGGCCATAACGGCATTTCGCCGTGTTTTAAGGCCTGTTCTTGATGATTTGTCGTCGGTGTTGGCGCGTAATTGCTGCGTTTTACGCGTCTTGAGTGGAGGACCGGTTGTGCACTGTGAGGGCACGGTGCGGGGCTCTGCCAATATGCCAAGATCGCAGTTGAGTTGTTGACTTTGCTACTTCGAGGCGTGTGATAACTTATGGGAATGGTTCGATGGTTATAGCAGCCGTCCAAACTGGCTTTGCGATTTCGCTTTTCGGGGCACCGGATTGCCTCGTGCGGCGTGATCGTTCCATGACGGGCTCGACGACTGATGGGGTTGCCGACAGCTTCCTTGGTTCGAAGCATAGTTCGACCTATACTGATCGTCAGTCGGCGCGGATGGGCCAGTCGCCGATTTCTCTCGGACGGCGATCAGTGAGCGAATCTCCCAACGACATCACGCAGCTTCTACGAGCCGCAGCTTCCGGCGAACGCGGTGACCAGGAAGCGTTGATGAAGGCGATCTACGACGACTTGCGGCGGTTGGCTGTGTCGCACATGTCGTCGGAGCGCCCTGATCATACGCTGCAGCCGACGGCACTGGTTCACGAGGCGTATCTCAAACTCGTGGGGCAGCATTCGACGGACTGGGCTGACCGCTTGCATTTCTTTTCGGTGGCGTCGCGGATCATTCGGCGCATCTTGATCGACCACGCCCGCGAACGTCGCGCACAGAAGCGCGGCGGGGCGGCTGACCGCGTGTCGATGGATGCGGTGGACGTTCCGTTTGATGATCGAGAAGTTGATCTGATCGCGCTCGATGATGCGTTGAAGGATCTCGCGCAGATTGATGAACGCCAAGCCCGCATTGTCGAGTTGCGTTTCTTTGGCGGCTGCACGATTGAAGAGGTTGCGAAACTTCTCGACGTCGGTCGGCGCACGATTGATCGGGATTGGATGGCCGCCAAGGCCTGGCTTTACTGCCACCTCACCGACAACGCTTCGGAAGGCGACGATGATTGATGAGCGGGTCAAGAAGGCGCACGCCATCTTCGTCGAAGCACTAAGCCGCGAGGGGGCGGACCGCGATGCGTTCGTCGCGGATGTTTGTGCGGACGATGATTCGCTACGCGGTGAGGTGAACCGCCTGCTCGGCGCGGTGGAGCGTTCGACCGATTTTCTGGAATCACCGGCGATCTCGAGCGATCACGGGACAGGCGTCACCAAGACGCGCTTGTCGATTCACGATGTGCCCGGTTATCGCGTGCTGCGGACGTTGGGTGTCGGGGGGATGGCCAGCGTGTATGAAGCCGAGCAGGCGCACCCGCGCCGCCTTGTCGCGCTGAAAGTGATGCATCGGTCGCTGACTGAGACGTCGGCGCTCCAGCGGTTTCGATTTGAAACCGAAACGCTGGCGCGGTTGAAGCATCCGGGCATCGCGCAGATCCACGAAGCCGGTACCGTCGACGACGATGCTGGCCGACCGGTTCCGTTCTTTACCATGGAACTCGTCGAAGGCGCTCAGCCGATTACCGGCTATGCGGCTGACGCGAACACTGACTTTCGCACGCGACTCGACATGTTCGTCGCGGTGTGTGAAGCCGTGCGGTGCGGCCACAATGCGGGTGTCATTCACCGCGATCTCAAACCGTCCAACGTTCTCGTTGACAAATCGGGTGCGATCAAGGTCATCGACTTTGGCATCGCGCGGACGCTTGGTCCGGTCGAGTCGCGCATCACGCTTGAATCCGAACGCGAAAAACTCATCGGAACGCTCAACTACATGAGCCCGGAACAGTGCGTGGGCGACGATGTCGATACGCGCACCGATGTCTACGCGCTGGGCGTCATGTTGTATGAACTGGTGACCGGTAAGCTGCCGCACGATCTTTCGAAGACATCGATTCCGGAAGCGGCCCGCGTGATTCAAAGCGTCGCGCCAGCCCGTCCGAGCACGGTGGCGAAGGATATCCCCGGCGATCTCGAACTGATCATCATGACCGCGATCGACAAGGATCGTGAACGTCGCTATCCGAGTGCAGCCGAGTTGGCCGCAGACATTCGCCGGTTTGTTGCCAACGTACCGATTCAGGCGCGTCCGCCGACGATGTTGTACCAAGCCCGCAAGTTTGCGCAGCGCCATCGTGCGCTGGTGACGGGTGGCGCACTGATGGTGGTGGTCTTGATTGCGGCTGTCGTTGTGACGACGAGGATGGCGATCGTTGCCAACCGGGCCAGAGAAGCCGCAGAGCGCCGCGAACTTGAGTTGAAGCGCGTCACCGAATTTCAACGTTCGCAACTGAGCGGGATCGATGTGGCTGCGATGGGCGAGCGACTGCGCGATACGCTCGTCGAGAAGTTGTCAGCCGACGGGATGACCGCGCGCGAGGCGGAAGGTCTGTTTGAATCTGTCAATTTTCCTTCGGTGGCTCTTACGCTTATTGAGGAGAACGTGCTTGAACGTTCGCGCGCGGCGATCAACGAGCGATTCGCGGATCAGCCGCTGCTTCGCGCCCGACTCTTGCAGACGCTTGCGGGGACGATGGGCGCGTTGGGGCTTCCCGATCGGGCTGAGCCGGTGCTTCAGGATGCCTTGGCGATTCGTCGCGCCGAGTTGGGCGAAGACAGTCCGGAGACGCTCGAATCGTTGCAGATGATGGGAATGTTGCTCGGCGAGTTGGGCAGGTATGACGAGGCGCTCAAGCTGCTTGAGGATACTTATGAAAGGCGCAAGCGCGTGTTGGGGCCCGACGACCCGGACACGCTTTCGACAGCCAACTCACTTGGCGGTGTGGTTCGTTACATGGGTCGATTTGAGGAAGCGCAAGCCATCTGGGAGGCGACATTGGCGACGCGCCGGCGTGTGCTGGGCGACGACCATCCGGAGACGCTGATTTCGCTGAATAATGTTGGCGTGATTCATGCGTACCAAGGCGATCTGGATGGGGCTGAGGTGGCGTGGCGCGAACTGCTCGAACGGCGACGCCGGTTGGAGGGTGAAGATCATCCGCGATTTCAAAATGTGCTGACCAACCTGGGTTTGGTATTGGTCGAACGGGGTAAGCTTGAAGAAGCGCGCACGCTGTTGGAAGAATCGCTTGACGGACTTCTCAAAACCAAGGGGGAGGATCACCCCAGCACGTTGAGCACGATGACCAGCCTTGCCGAACTGCTCATCGATATGAAAGACGAGGACGGTGAGCCTTTGCTTCGTCGGTGCATTGACGGACGGACGAAGGTTCTGGGGGCTGATCATCCGGATACGCTGCGGGTGCGGGCGCGGTTGGCGGCATGGCTGGTTCAACAAGGCAATTTTGAGCAGGCGGCTGACGAGCTTGGAGAACTGTTAGCCGCCCAGCGCGAACGCTTGGGATCGGATCATGGCGATACGATCGAGTCGATGCATTATCTGTCGCTGGCGCTGTTGGGTTTGAACCGACCGGCTGATGCCGAAGCGCTGGCCAACGAGTGCGTCGAGCGTTCGCAGAAACTTGCGCCGGATGCGAAGACGCCCAACGCGATGTTTAAGGTGGGGTGGGGTCGGTCGCTGGTTGGGCTGAAGCGCTTTGCGCAGGCGGAAACGGTTTTGCTTGAATCCCATCGCGATCTGGATGACGGTCTGGGTTCGGACGATCCACGCACCCGCGAGAGCACGAAAGCGCTGGCTGACCTCTATTCAGCGTGGGCCCAAGCCGAGCCCGACGCGGGGCATGATGCGCAGGCAGATAAGTGGAAAGCCCAGTTGCAGCCGTAATCACTTCTGAGTTTTGTTAAGCCCTCACATACCCGGTTTTCGGACGCGCGATCAACGCGCTCACTTTCAGCCAATATTGTTTTCGCTTATCGAATTTTTTGTGGCGCACTTTTGTGCGACTTACCGCGTCCTTGAGTGTCGGGGACGTTCGGTGTTGGGGTGCACCTGGGGAGGCGTTTCCGGACCTGGCAGTTTCGGAGAGAGAGCAGACTGGGGGGAAGGGGGTCAGGCTTCGGCACGTGAAGTTTGGCCCCCTTGTTGTTTTGGACGAGAAGGTCGCGCTTTGGCGTTTCCTTCGTTGATAGGAGATGAACTCATGGGAATCCTGGCTGGTATTTCGCTGCTGCTTTTGGGGGTGCTGGCTGCGCCGAGTCTTTTGCTTTCGCGCAAGCCGGAGGCCAAGGCGCTGTTGGACAAGATCGTTCCCTATCAAGGCGTTTTTGGGGCGATCTGTGCGGTGTGTGGTGCATTCGGCGTGGTGAATGCGTTCCTGAAACTGCGTTGGCTCGAGAGTTTTCCGATCTGGTGGGTGACATACTTTGGCACTTCGGTGTTGGAGTTGGCACTGGGGCTGCTGCTTGGTGTTGGTGTTTTGAAGATGTTCATCAAAGCGCCGCAAGCGCAGTTGAAGCTGGATGTGGTGACCACGAGGCTCGCGCCGCGGCAGGGGCTGATCGGTTTGGTCGCGATTTGTGTTGGGGCGTGGTGCGTGTTTGCGAACTTCGCGTTCGCGTAAGCAATCAATCGCGGAGTTCTATTGGCTTTGAAATCTGTCTGGGAGTTGAGAATTGAAACGCCGAGGCGCCGCGTGGGCGCTTGGTGCAAGAATTCATAAGAGAGTTACCTGGGGGATTATTTGAGATGAAGAGTTTGATGAAGAATCGAGGGGCTGGTGTCGCATTGTTTGCAGCTTTGGTGGCGTTTGTACCAGTAGCGAACATCTTGGCCGAACCAACTACCGCCAACACGCCTGAAGGAGAGACCGATGCGGCGTCGGTCGAAAGCACCAAGCACGAAGCGGAAGACAGCTCGCCGGCTATGTTGTTTGTGATCGGACCGAACATGGGCTTTGTCGGGTTCGACAACGCTGAAACATTGAGCGGTACGAAGGTGGCGGTCACCAGTGAATTGAAACTTGGTCGAGACACGGTGCTTCAACCGCGCGATGCGGTGTTGGACAGCCGCGGCGCGTTGTACCTGCTCAGCTCGGCCAACGGCGGG
>DDIR01000016.1:66128-67016 GCA_002338715.1 Phycisphaerales bacterium UBA1845
AGGTGGCGGTGTATGACAATCCGCTCACCGCGACGGGAAGTCGTGCGCCGGATCGGATCGTCTTTGGCGACAAGACGCAGATTTCCAGGAGCCCGAGCGCGATTGCCATCGATCGCGAGAACGATCTTCTTTACGTGGCCAACACCATGTCCGACACGGTCGTGTTCGACATCAGCTCGCCCGAATCGTTCAGCGGTGACATCGCGCCGGTTCGCACCTTCGATGTCGATGTTTCGCAATTCAAGCCCGAGCAGATGCGCTTTGCGAACGGTTCGCTCTACATGGTCGATGCACGCGGCGGAACGTCGGACATTCTCGTCTTTGATGAACCCGGCGAGTTGCAGGGCAAAGTGTCGGCCAACCGCGTGATCACCCATGCCGAATTCGACAACAAGATCGGCATCGATGTGGACGCAAGCGATCGACTCATCGTCAGCGTTCGCAAGCTTGGTCAGGTTTTGATCTTCAACAATGCGTCGAAACTTGATGGGATTGCGTCGCCCGACGTCGCGCTCTCCATCGCAGATACCAAAGTCCAGCCGAAACCGTCATACGCCACCATCGATTCGCACGATCGGCTTTTTGTGGCCGACGCCAATGGCAATGTCGCCTTCTCGTTTGATCGGGCGTCGGAACTTGCGAGTGGAAAGCACCGTCCGGACCGAACGATCGGAAGCCGCGAGTTGAGCGCGCCGAATCGTTTGCTGGTTGTGGAGCGGGCGGTGCAGTAGGTGTTTGTTACATCAAAACGGCAGGCAAAAAGGAACGGCGTCCGTATGTGGGCGCCGTTCCCTTTGTTTTCGACTGACATTGTTTCCACTCGCGGCTGGTTATTCAGTGCAGCCGAAGGTTGCCTGCATTTTCGCGTAGTCGGCAAGGTCGACATCG
>DDIR01000142.1:0-279 GCA_002338715.1 Phycisphaerales bacterium UBA1845
CTTATCGCCACCGGGGCTTTTTTATTGGGCGGATTCGACATCGACATATGGGACATGCTGCAACCGCGTCAAATGATCAGCGAACGACGCAAATCCCGATTCTCGGACGTCGCCCGTTTTCAGGGACCAAACAAATCGAGCACCGCTTGATCTTCAATGCGTCTATCCCCTTCGAATCGTAGGTTCGACTGGACGACCGAACACTTCGCAGGCGACTGAACCGTCGCCCGCCCACACGGTGTCGCGGTCTCCAAGGGGGAGGGGAAAATGAAGATCAAT
>DDIR01000142.1:371-17611 GCA_002338715.1 Phycisphaerales bacterium UBA1845
GGAGGGGAAAATGAAGATCAATCAAAACCGGCATGGGGTTTGTCTAGCCATGTTGCTGGTCTGTCTCGCGGGATGTGACACGGGCAAAGTGATCGTTGTCCCCGATGCAGATTCCATCGATGGCGATCAACCAAACGTCACCGACGTCAATGGCGATACCGACCCCGATGACAAACGTGATGTCTTGTTTTCCACGCTCGACGATGCGGACGGCGACGGCGTTGTCGATGAAGACGATCTCTGTGACGACACGCCATCCGACGAGTTGACCGACGAATTCGGTTGCTCGTGCTCGCAACTGGATTCCGATGACGACGGCGTAAATGACTGCGACGATCAGTGTCCGAACAACGCGCGCAAGACCGTTGCCGGCGCCGCCATCGTGTGCGACGTTTCGTTTGACGACCCGGCTGGCGAATTTGCGGAGTTCTATCCGATCGTTGCGCTTAATGTTCGCACGGCGTGCGAGGCTTGGACGCAGCACATGGTGGCACTTCAGGACGTTTCCATCGAAGTTGAAGTGCGCTTTGCGGATATTTCGACGGCATACGCATCAAGCAAAACCGTCGCCCGCGTTCGCAATGACAACGGACTCGATACGTATGAGCAGGGGGCTGTTTCGGAAATCCGAACCGGAATCGATCCCAACGACGATGTCGCCGATGCGGTCGTGACCGTGGGCAGACACAACCTGACCGATGGGCTTTGGTGGTTCGATCCGGACCCGACCCGACGCGAAGCGCAACTGCCCGACGACAGGATCGATGCGTACTCGGCGTTTCTGCACGAGATGGGACACGTCTTCGCGTACAACGGATGGAAGGATTTTGAGAACGGAGAATTGCCCGGCAACTACCTCTCGACTTTCGACGAGTACATCGAATTCGATGGCGAAAACTTCTTCTTCATCGGTGAGCACGCGGTGGAGGCCTACGGTGGACCGGTCCCGCTGACTTATGGAAACATCGCCCACCTCGCAAACAGTGCGCCGCGGCCCGGGAGCGACCTGATTGAGGAACTCATGAATGGCGTGGTGACCCGCCGCGGGAAGCGACGCGATATCTCAGAGATCGATTTGGCGATTCTCGCCGATGTTGGTGCGCCGGTGCAGGCTTCGGGGACGGGGCTGGGTTGCGACGATCTGCCAGCCGTCATGCGACCAGCCGCGCCGCTGATCGTCGGACCCGCGCCGGAAATGCAGGAGCGGCCACTACCGCCGCAGCAATACGATGCGGACGGACACGCACACGGCTGTCAGCACTAGGCCGCAACGGCTACGACAAGATGTGCCACTGCTCTGTGAGCAGTGTCTGGTTCGCAAAACTTTCATAAATCACACTGCTCACAGAGCAGTGGCACGGTGGCGAACGGGTTACAGCTCGCTCAGTACCTCATCGAGGCAGTCGGTGAGGAAGTCCGCATCGTCTTTGGTGATGCACATCGGCGGTTTGATGCGGAGCGTGTTGCCATACAGTCCGCCCTTGCCGATCAGCAGTCCGCGATGCTTGCAGCGTTCGAGGATGTCTGCCGCTTCGGTATTCGCAGGTTCTTTCGTCACGCGATCGCGCACCAACTCGACGCCAAGCATCAAACCCATCCCGCGTACGTCGCCGATGAGCGAATGCTTTTCTTGAAGCGCGCCCAGGCGACTCTTCAAATGCGTGCCGACTTCAAGCGCGTTTTGCTGAATGCCTTCCGCATCGATGACTTCAAGCGTCGCCAGCCCCTGGGCCATCGACACCGGGTTACCGCCGTAGGTGTTGAAGTGGATGCGGTTGGCCATCGTCTTGGCGATTTCGGGCCGGGTGATGCAATTGCCCAGCGGCACGCCGTTACCGATGCCCTTGGCCATCGTGACGATGTCGGGTTTCACGTCATAGTTTTCAAAACCCCAGAATTTCGTGCCGGTGCGGCCAAATCCCGTCTGCACTTCGTCGGCGATGCATAGTCCGCCGTGCTTGCGAACGATGTCGTAAACGATCTTGAAGTATTCCGGTGGCGGAGTGACCGCGCCGCCAACGCCCTGGATCGGTTCGCCAATGAAGCACGCGACTTCGCCGGACGTTTCGTGGCGGATGAGTTCCTCGACATCGTGGGCGCACTTCACGTCGCAGCTCGGATATTCGAGGCCATAAGGACAGCGGTAGCAGTAACCGGGCGTGGCGTTCTTGACGCCGATCGATGGTGACGTTTTGAACTTCCACGTTCCATGTGCGGTGAGTGCCATCGCGGCTTGCGTGCCGCCGTGGTAACCGTTGCGCAGGCTGATGACGTCGGTGTTGCCGGTAAACTCGCGGGACATGAGGATCGCGATTTCGTTGGCTTCGCTGCCGGAGTTGGTGAAGTAGTTCGACGACAGGCCCATGCCAGCCGGCATGTGTTCGGCCATCTTCTTACCGTATTCGCCGATGGTCGGGTGGAGATAAATCGTCGTCGTGTGCTGCAATTTGTTGAGCTGTGCGGTGACCTTTTCAGCCACCTTCGGATGACAATGCCCGACGGACACGGTGACGATGCCGGCGAAGGCGTCGAGGTAACGCTTGCCCGTTTCATCCCAGAGGTACTGCATATTGCCCTCGACGACGAGCAGCGGTTCTTTGTAGAACGTCAGCAAGCCGGGCGTGAGATATTCCTTGCGAAGGGCGAGGACTTCATCACGCGACGGGCCCGTGTATGGGGCGGGCTGATGGTTGCAAACTGGCAGAGAGATTTTGGTTTCCGAACAGGTTCCGTCAGCCGACATCATCCGATCCTTTCGAATTGGGTAGTACTTGGTTGCAACCGCTCAGTATAACGTGACCGTTTGGTCAAGTCGATGGAATTGGTTCCAGTGCAGTTGAGGTGACGACTATTCGCTGCCTTCAGAGATGTCGCCGCCCTCGGGCACGAGGAGGCTGGGGATATCCAGACCGCGTTCCTTGTCGGTTCCGGGGATGATGTTGTCGAGCAGCAAGCCGATGATCGCGGCGACGGCCATCCCCGTTGTGCCAATGGCTGTCACCACACCGCGGACGCCTTCGCTAAGAAGCGCAAGCCAACCTTCAGCCGTCGGCGTGTACATCGCCAGCGTTTGACCGGGTGACAGGTTCGCCTTGTCCGCGATGGAACTGAAGTACGCGGGCACGCTCAAGCCCATAAACAAGCTGAATCCCGCGATGAAGAGATTGCGGTCTGCTTTCAAATCGCACTTGGCCAACTGCTGAATTCCCACTGCGCTGATGAGTCCGAACAGGGCGCAGTACAATCCGCCGACCACCGGCCCGGGAATGGTGGCTGCAAACGCGCCGAACTTTCCGAACAAACCAAGCAGCACCAAAATGACCGCGCCGATCTGCACGACGTAGCGGCTCGCGACTTTGGTCAATCCGACGAGGCCGATGTTTTCTGAATACGACGTCGAAGCGAATCCGCCGAACACGCCCGTGATCGCGCAGCCGATACCCTCGCACCCGATACCGCGCGAAATCTGTTTGGGCGTTGGGTCGCCCGCGCCGGCCATCTGCGAACAGGCGTGATAGTCGCCGAATGATTCGACCATCGACGCCAGGTAGCCGGCAAGCACCGCGACGAAGAACGCCACGTCAAACTTTGGGAAACCCCAAGGGAACACCACTTCGCGCGGATCGATGCGCACCCACTTGGCGTGTTCGACCGCGTCGAAACTGACGTGACCCGGATGACCTTGCGGGAAGACGCCGGACGCAGTCATTGCCCAACAAACCGCACACGAAATTCCGACGGCCAACAGCATGGGAAACATCTGAAAAATCTGGTGACGCCGTGACAATACGAGGGAAAAAAGAATCACGAGGCCAATCGTCAAACCGGAGATGCCCCAGTGTGTTCCGGCTTTTGGAGCGCCGTGCTGATAAAGCGCCAGTCCGATTAACATGATCACCGGACCAACCACAACCGGCGAGAGCAAGCGGCGCAACCAACCCATCAGTCCGGAGAAACCGATGAATATTTCGATCGCAGCGCCCGCAATGACAGCGCCGGCGATGTATTGCATCGCGACTTCGCCGCCCAGTCCCTTGGCCTGACAGGCTCCGATGATGCCGAAGAACGCGGTGATGAACGAAAAGGAAACGCCTTGAATAATCGGCAGGCGCGAACCGAACGTCGCTTGGACAAAGGTGGCAAGTCCGCTGCATAGCATGACCGACGAGATCAGCACGGCGATGTTCGTCGCTTGCTGCTCGCCTGACATCTCCGGACCAACGGGCCAAAGCGCTGGACCGAATAGCAGCGGAATCGCCACCGTCGAACCGAACATCGTCAGCACGTGTTGAGCCGCGAGGACGATCGCCCGTCCCGTGGGTGGACGATCATCCAATCCGTATGTCACGCCGATGGGTTTCAAGGCAATGCGAATCCTTGGTGGGGGCTAATTGACAATCGAATCGACAAATTGCTGTGCCACTGCTCTGTGAGCAGTGCAATTTGCCAAAGTCATTGGAGCCAAGCACTGCTCACAGAGCAGTGGCACGTCGGTTTTGAATGGTTTCGTTACAGTTGGACGATGGCCTGATACGTCTCGGGCCTTCGATCGCGGAAGAACTGCCATGTGTTGCGCACTTCGCGAATCAGATCAAGATCGATGTCGGCGATCACGATGTCATCGCCATCGCGCGAACCTTCGGCGATGATCTGTCCACGCGGATCGCAGAAATAACTCTGACCATAAAACTCGCCGATACGCCAAGGCTCTTCAAAACCCGGACGATTGATCGCGCCGACGAAGTACTGGTTGGCCACCGCGTGCGCCGGCTGTTCGAGCTTCCAGAGATATTCCGACAAGCCCGCCACCGTTGCGGAAGGATTGAAAACCATCTCCGCGCCGGCAAGTCCGAGACAACGTGCGCCATCGGGGAAGTGGCGATCGTAGCAAATGTAAACCGCGACGCGACCGAACTTGGTGTTGAACACCGGGTAGCCGAGGTTGCCCGGACGGAAGTAGAATTTTTCCCAAAAGCCCGGCGCGCAGTGCGGAATATGAATCTTGCGGAACTTGCCGAGATACGTTCCGTCGGCATCGATGACAGCCGCAGTGTTGTAATAGACGCCCGGCAGGTCTTCTTCGTACATCGGCACGACGAGAACGATGCCGTGCTTCTTGGAAAGCTCGCACATCAGCTTGACCGTCGGTCCATCGGGAACCGGTTCGGTCAGCTCATACCACTTGGCGTCCTGTTCGGCGCAGAAGTAAGGGCCGTAGAACAATTCCTGAAGGCAGATCACCTGCGCGCCCTGGTCAGCGGCTTTGGCGATCATGTCGACGTGCTTGTCGATCATGGATTTTTTAATCTTCTCGACGCCGGCAGTCGCCGGTTCGGACAGGGTGGCTTGGATGAGTCCACCTCGGACGATTCGTGGCATAGGATGCTCCTTGCTCAAAAAGCGGTGCGGCCAATGGAAAGGGAAGTGTCATCAAGCGACGCTTGGGTGGGCCGCGAGGGCGACATCTTCGCAAATCAGTCTAAATCCATCGAACGGGCGTTGCAAACCAAATGCGTACGGACGAGTTTGGCGTGGTCATGACTTGTAGGGTGGGCCGTGCCCACCATGTCGTCATGTATCGAACGGCGGTGGGCACGGCCCACCCTACGCAATTCAGCACTGCTACGGACTACGCTATGGCCTCACCAGCCGTTCGAACGTACAATGGGCGGTCCAAAATCAACCGAAAACTTAATTCAAAATAAGCACGCATCAATCAAAGCAAAGGTGACAGTCATGGTATCGCAAACAACGGGACAATCGGTGGAAAAGGTCAAGATTCTTTGCGGCGGCACTTGGGAAGACAGCCCCACGCAGCGTTGGAGCGACGTCTACAATCCGTCCACCGGTAAAGTGATCGCACAAGTTCCGTTGTGCAGCGTCTCCGAAGTCGATCGCGTCGTGCAAGCCGCGGCGAAGGCGCTACCCGCGTGGGCCGAAACACCCGTCGTCGAACGCGCTCAGGTGATGTTTCGTTATCGCGAACTCGTGCAGTCGAATTTCGAAGAGATCGCGCAGATCGTTACCCGCGAACACGGCAAGACCATCGGCGAAGCCCGCGCGTCGGTGCAGCGCGGCGTCGAGATGATCGAGTTCGCCTGCGGAATCCCCAGCCTCATCATGGGCCAATGCGTCGACAACATCGCCCGCCGCGTCGATTGCGAAACCATTCGCCATCCCGTTGGCGTGTGCGCCGGGATCACACCGTTTAACTTCCCCGCGATGGTTCCGCTTTGGATGTACCCGGTCGCGATCACCTGCGGCAATACGTTTGTGCTTAAACCGTCGGAGAAAGTTCCGCTGTCGGCGATGCGGTTGGCCGAACTCCTCACCGAAGCCGGTTTGCCCGATGGCGTGTTCAGCGTTGTGCATGGCGATAAGGAAGCCGTCGATGCGCTGCTTCAGCATGAACTGGTCAAAGCCGTTTCGTTCGTCGGTTCGACCAACATCGCGCGATACATCTATCAGGAAGGTACGAAAAACGGCAAGCGCGTGCAGGCGGCTGGCGGTGCGAAGAACCACCTCATCATCATGCCCGATGCCGACCTCGATCAATCCGTCGCGGCGCTGGCTGCATCCGCGTATGGCTGCGCCGGAGAACGCTGCATGGCCGGCAGTGTCGCGCTGGCGGTTGGCGACGTTGGCGACAAACTCGTCGACCGACTTTGCAACCATGCAGGCAAGATGCGCGTCGGTTCGACCGAAGGCAACAGCGACGTCGACATGGGCCCGCTGGTCACCCGCGAACATCTCGAACGCGTCGTCGGTTATCTCGACATCGCCAAAGAGGAAGGCGCGACCGTTCCGCTGGATGGCCGCAACGCCAAGATCAGCGGTGATGGCTTCCTCGTCGGCCCGAGCGTGATCGATCAGGTCAAACCGGGGATGCGCGTTCACAAGGAAGAGATTTTTGGCCCGGTGCTATCGGTCGTTCGGGCGAAAGACATCGACGAAGCACTCAACATCGGCAAGGACTGCGAGTACGGCAACGGTGCGTCGATCTTCACGAGAAGTGGGTGGGCCGCCCGCGAATTCAAACGCCATTTCAATGCCGGCATGATCGGCATCAACGTCGGCGTCCCTGCACCGATGGCCTGGTTCCCGTTCACCGGCTGGAACAATTCGTTCTTCGGCGACCTTCACATCCAGGGCACCGAAAGCATCCAGTTCTACACCAAGCAGAAGATGACGATGACAAGATGGTTCGAATCCGGCGCCGACTCGCACCACGACCCGGTGTGGAAAACGATGACCGGCGGGAAGTAGTCAACGCCGCAGATGCGGGGCCCAGGACTTCAATCCTGGGGGAGTCGATTGAATCAACGTATGGTGCGGTTTACCGCACCTGTTAAGGTGCCATTGTTTGAAACCAGGTCTTGAATGTTTCAGGAAGCTGAGATCACCGAGCATGCGATGGAGTATGTGCTCAAGTGCCTGATGCACGGAACTGCTCTACATGAATCGTTGAGACTTGCCGTCGAGCGAGAGACAGACCGCATCGTCGCAATGCTTCCCAAGGATGCGCCCACAGAGTACGCGCAACGGCCGGAACACGGGTTCTGGATGGATGGCGTTGAACCCGCTGCGTGGATATCCACAGTTGTTCGATGTCACTTACAGCAAGGTGAAGGTCGATCAATTGTTCTACCAATTACGGCTCAGGGAAAAACTAGGTTTCGGCGGAGTTTTGGAGAAGTCAACTTACTTGATCGCGGTGAATCTTCCTTCGTACTTCTGAGTCCAGCGTTTCAATCGGTTGATACGATCATAGAAATTGTCTGCACATGCCTAAGCCGTGGGGCAGAAATAGCAGTTCTGACAAACGTATCGAAAGACCGCTCCACTCAATTTGTAGACGACTCAGTAGGCGATGCCGTGCTGCATAAGTGTGCAGAAGAAGCAACTGAGGTGATCTGTTATGCGTATGACGGCGAAGGTTACATTTTGTGGCAGCGGCGCAAGAAGGCCAATTTGACACGCAAAGACTGAAGTTAAGGTCATTCGGCCGAAACGCGGCAGAGGTTTCGAGATGTTACGACGTCCATACAAAACGATTCTTTTGCTACTCGCGGTCGTGGTTCTCGGGCTGCTTGTTGCGGGCTCGCTGGTTCTGTATTCAACGTCTCCCATCGATCCGAATGTTCTTGAAGTCTTGAATCCCGGTGTGGTCAACGGCGTGTTTCGTTGCGAGGTCGTGGATTTGTTCAATTCCGCAAACCGATTTGACCGGTACGAAATTAGCCGGGACGACGGCGAGGTTCTCGTCGAGATCCATGTCGGCTTGCGGCGCAATTCTGGCCACCCGGATGGATTCGATCGCGTTCAAATCAATCTCGAACCAAGTGACCGCATAGTGATTCTGACCGACGGCACAAAGGAAAGAGTCGTCTGGTCAAAGTAGGTATCGTTCCGCCCCCGCATCATCGCGGCGCTCGGGTAGCCGAGGAGGAGAGTCGATCGGTAGGGGGCGGTTCACCGCATCTGCCAAACTAGTCGGCATCATCGGTATTGGAAATCGATTCATACGATCGAATCCAGTTCGCAAAGAAACCTCGCATCAGAAAAGTGGTCACAACAAACACCGCAAAAACGCACACGACGCCTAGGATGCTGTTCGGATATGCAATTGAAAGCGGCAGCCGCATCCATCGTGGCGCTTGGAAAGGAAGTGCGACCGCTGCCGACACATAAATGCAAATGAACGTCGTCCGGGCAATGAATGACACCAATGCCCGGCTCTTGTTCTTCAGGGCTTCGTTTTTCCTGCACTTGATGAGGAGAGTCGTGCCGAGACCGACTGAGCCGGCTACGCCGATGGCAAGAAACAACCAGCCAATGTCCGACCAAAACAACAGAAACAAGCCGAGCACCGCGAGATACAGAAATCCGCTGGTGAGTATCCCCGGCGATTCAAGTCCATTGGCGGTTGGCAGCGTGCCTGAGTATTCGAGTTCCTGCTTCGTGTTTATCCGTCCGCATTCTGGGCATCTCTTGGGGTACCCGGTGTGGCCGCTTAGGTCATATCCACACGCTTGGCAAATTGTTTGCGGAGACCATGACGCCATTGGCACCACTAACTTTGAAACGCGAAGCCGGGCCAACGGTATTCGCATTTCGGGAATCTGGCAATCATGACGGAGTTGTATTGGGGCTACCCTCCTCTTGTTGCGCCTTGCAATCTCAGCTGCATACTCCGTGTTTACTCCTCCTTGTCGGGCAGTCGTTTCGCCCTTTGATCCAACCCTCCCTGATGCAGGGTCAGGGCTGTTGTCTTGCCGTCTTCGATATGGAAGGTGATCGCCGCTTCCACGACTTTGTAGAAGAATTTGTCCTCAGCCTCAGCGAAGACGGGGAACGACGGCTGACCGGTGAGTTGGACGTACAGCTGATCTTCCTTGAGCGTGACGTCGAACCTGACCGACGGGGCGAGTTCGTATTGGCCGACATACCGCTCCAGGATTTTTGGGTCGACTTCGATTTCCTTCTTCGGCGCGGGTGGTGTGTAGTTTTCCTTGCGGGGGCCTTTCTGCTCCGCACCGTTTTGTTTCCAGATCAGGTGCGTGACCTTGCCATTGTCATCGACGACGAATTCGCCAGCCGCTTCAACTTCAATCAGAAAGAATTCCGTCTTGCTCTTGGGATAGAGCGTGTACGCCTGTTGGCCCGTGGGCTCGACGGTGAGCATGCCGTTTTGCACCTGCACATTCATCATGAGTCCGGGCTGAAGTTCGTAATATCCGACGTAGGACTTGAGCGTCTTCTCATCGACCTTGGCGGTCGGTTCATTCCAACGCGTATCCATGTCAATCTCTGGTTCGAGCGTGTGGAGTCCGATGTCATCCACGCCGAGGCTGCTGGTGTTGGTCAGCACGACCACGCCGAATTTCTTATCCGGTGTGAACCCGACAAAGCTGCGATAGCCACCGGTACCGCCGTTGTGCCAGATGAGCTTGCGGCCCTTGTGATCGCGAATGTGCCAACCGAGTCCGACGTCGGTGTTGGGGATGGTGCTTTTGACGGTCGGTTCGTGCGAGAGTTTCATCGCCTCCTGCAACGGACTTGGGATGATGCCGAGGTTGGCGGAGACGAACTTGAGCATGTCGTTGGCGCTGGAGACAAGATCGCCCGCGCCGGCCAGCGTGGGAATGTCCCAGTTACCGGCTTCCACTGCACCGCTGTAACCCTGTGCTGCACGAGATGCGGCATCCGATCGAACCGAACACACGGTCGACGTCATGCCCAACGGTTTGGCGATGCGCTGCCAGACGAGTTGCTCGTAGGTTTGGTTGGCCGCCCGCGACAGGATGTTTCCCAAAAGACCCGCGCCCAGATTTGAGTACGCATACTTTTCGCCGATCGGTGATTCCATCACGTAGCCGTCGAGAAAGTCGTAGAGGTCCTGCGGCGAGTAGCTGGCGTACGGATTGTCCGAATCGTCGGGAACCATGTTGTCGGGAAGTCGCGGCAGGCCCGACGTATGGTTGGAAAGATTCTTGAGGGTGATTTCTTTGTCGTCCTTGGTTGGCGTGTCGATGTCGTCGGGAAGGTACTTGCTGATCGGATCATCGAGCGCGACTTCGCCTTTCGTCACCATGTCGGCGAGCAGTATGCCGGTGAACGCTTTGGTGATCGAGCCGATTTCATAGACGGTGTCGCCATCGACTTTGTTGCCGCCGTTTCGCTTGGTCCAACCCTCGCCCATCACGGTTGAACCATTCGCATCGATGACGCCGATGACGATGCTCGGCGCGTACCCGTTCTTGACGCGGGCTTGAACCATCTGCTTGACGTCGTCAGGAATTTGCGGGGCTTGGTTGTTGGGGACCGAAGACGCGAACAACATGGCGGCGATTGAAACGATGAGTGAATTCATGGGTGCGTTTCCTGAGCAGATGGGCGAATGGTCGCGACAAGCCGGTTATGTTAACCCATGACGGGCGCGGGGCGGTGTCGGATATCGTCGATTGATGTAATCAACACGCCGTTTGATCCTCATCGCAGCCTGCCCCTTTGTCATTTTCCGCGAAAGCGGGAATCCAGAATCGAATCAGGACCGCTACAATTCATCACGCACGGATGGTCGAGTCCAACGTCCATGGCGGGCAGGCAAGGTTGGCGCATCCCCCTGGATTCCCGCTTTCGCGGGAATGACGACATGGCACAGCGATGGTGTGATTTTTGGGGCTGTCATGCTGCAACGTTTTGCAGTGCATGAGCTTGTGAGCTCGCGTGCCGTTGCCGCGGTGGAAAGCACAAACGGCTGATCTTGTGGTTTTTCCGCAACCCCGTATCTTCGCCGCTTCGGCAATTCAATGCTCCACAAGGCAGGCATCAGCAGGGGAGAACAGGATGGGTTTTGCGTCCGGATCGGTCACGTTTCGTCGGTACAAAATCGTCAACTGGACACACGCGAATATCGACGACGCGTTCGTCGAAGCGCTGACCAATTGCGCGTTTGGCCGCTATCAATTGGTCCACGACGAAAGCACGCAGATCGGCTGGGTCACACCGCAGCATGTTCTCGATGCCGAATTTGCCGGTGAGAAGATTGCGGCTGGTCGGTTCGCCCACTTTGCGATGCGACTCGATCGCAACACGGTGCCCGCAGCGATCAAGCGCAGCTACTTCGAGATCGAGCGTCTCGCCGCCCTCGAAGCCAGCGGCAGGGATTTTCTCAACAAGCGCGAGTTGAAAGAGGCGAGGGAGTCGGCCAACCGCCGCGCGGAAAAGGAAGCGCGTTCGGGCGCGTTTCGCCGGATCAATTCGTTTCCGATCGTCGTCGATCTTGAAAAGGCGATGCTCTATTTCGGCAACGCATCGAACGGTGTGAACGAACACATGCAGCGCCTGTTCGTCGATACGTTCGACGTGCAACTCGCACCACTCAATACGCATACCATGGCGATTTCGATTGCCGAATCGGAAGGGCTTATGCGGGCGCTCGAAGACGGCAAACCGTCGCACTGGGTTTCCATACCTGATGGCGCCGACGGAGATTTTCACGGATTGGACCCAACCGATTGCAGTTACCTTGGGCGCGAATTCTTAAGTTGGATCTGGTTCAACGTGGAAACCAACGAAGGCGTGATCCGTTTGCCCGATGACACCGATGCAATGTTGTCGGTCGTCAACCAAGCCAACCTCAAATGCGATTTCGAATTGACGGGAGCCGTGTCGGTTCGTGGTGACGCCCCCGCGCGGATGAGAGAAAGCAAAGCCGCCCTCGCCACCGGGAAGCAGCCGACACGATTGGGCTTGCTGTTGGCGAGTCGGTTGGGTGAGTGGGCGTTGACGCTGGATGGTCCGACGCTCGGCGTGTTCGGTTTGCAGATACCAGCCGGCGACGATGATGACGCCGACAAGTCGCAGATTCTCGAATCGCGCTGCGAATCGGTGTCGGACCTGTGCGGAAGTTTGGACCTGCTATTTCAGCGGTTTCTGCGATTGCGGTTGTCGAAGGAATGGGATGCCGTCCATACGCGAATCGCCATGTGGATCGCGCAATTTGATCCGCGCGATGCCAGAGACGAGCAGCGATTGGCCTCGGTCGGTTAGCCGCGCTCGTTTAGTCGGCGACGAGCGACATCACTTCGTGTCGCTCAAACGTCTTGAGCACGTCGATGAGTTGACCGGCATCGATGATGCCGTAGCGCACCATCACCAGACCAATGAGCATGTGGGGGTGGCCGCGGTTGATCAAATCCTTTTGAATCTTGACCGCACGGTTGACGTCGGCTGACGTGCAGTATCCCAATGCGATGGCATAGTCACCGAAGCGTTTTGATTCGCTCGAATCAAGCTCAGACAGATTCGATTCGCGAAGGTTTGATTCACGCATGTGGGCCTCCCTCGTCTTGAACGCGTGCACCCGCTAACTCATTTTGAGATATCGAGCGAGCTTCATCTTTTTTATCGACCTTAAGATTGGGCAACTTGGATGAGCGGTGACGCGGTAAACGCCCGATATGCGCGGTGAAGCGGCTTGGGGGCCGTCGCGCGTTATCGGTCGCCAAACCAAGCCGATGCCTGCACCTGGGCGAGATTGCAAAGGCGCTGAGCGTGATCTGCGTCGGGGTTGGGGTCGCGGCCAATCTCGGCGACGCCATCGAAGTAATCATTCCACATCGATTCCGGCGGGGCGATCTGTCCTACGAGAGTGAACACGGGGCGATCAAGGCTGAAGCATAGAATCGCCAAACTGACGGGGGCTTTGCCATCGAGCGAGGTTGCATCGAGTCGCCCTTCACCGGTGATGACGGCGTCGGATTCGCAAATCGCGGATTCGATATCGATCAGGTCGAAGATTGCGGTCGCGCCGTCTGCCAGTTCCGCGTTTGCAAAAGCAGCCAAGCCCGCGGCCAACCCGCCGGCAGCACCCGCCGACCTGCGATCGCGCACTTCGATATGCAATTGCTCAAGGATGACCGTACCGAAATGCGTCAACCCGTCGTCGAGGGTGCGGACATCGTCGGGCGACGCGCCTTTCTGCGGTCCGAAGATGCGGGCTGACCCGCTTGCGCCGACGAGCGGGTTGCGAACGTCGCAGAGGGCTGTCACTTTGCAGCGCGAAAGCAGCGGATGCACATTGTCGCGGTCGATTCGTCGGACGCGCGCGAGCATCGCGGCTCCCGCGCGTGGGGAAATCTCGGCATCATCGGCGTCAAAGAAACGAACGCCAAGCGCCTGAGCGCAGCCCAACCCGCCGTCGCAGGTCGCGCTCCCGCCAAGTCCGACAAGGATCTGCGTCGCGCCGAGATCCAAAGCGTGTGCGATCAACTCGCCGGTTCCGAACGTAGTCGCCCGCATGATGTCGCGCGATTCCGGAGGGGCCAGCATCAGGCCGGAAGCAGCGGCCATCTCGATGACGGCGGTGGTTTGGTCATCGAGCATCGCGAACTCGGCGCGAACGGGAGTTGCAAGAGGTCCGGTGACTTCGATCGTGTGTTTTGTTCCGGGCTTGGATGCAAGGACGACATCGACGGTTCCTTCGCCGCCGTCGGCGATGGGTTGGCGAATCATCGTGGCGGTAGGAAGGCATTGCTGGACGCCGCGTGCGATCGCGTCCGTCGCTTGTCGCGCGGTCAAGGTGCCCTTGAAACTGTCCGATGCGATCAGGATTTTCATGACGCGATTCACCGGCCTGGCGATCAATCAAACATCGAAGCTGCGGAGGATTTTTTCGAGGTTGGTCGCGAAGGCTGAACGCGGGAACACATGGTCGAATCCCAGTTGTTCAGCCAAGTCCATTACATCTTTGCGGACGTGCGGGCAGTACCCGATGACTGTTGGTTTGGGCGTGAGTGTTTGCGAAAGTTCGAGAATACCCGCAACCACTTGCTCATTCTGCTCCAGATCGACCAGGACGCCCTTGGGCGATGCATCGCCCGTTGCTTCCCGGAACGATTCCAGTGAATTCACAAACACAACCGAGAGTCCAACAGCACTCGCCGTCGACGCAATCTTGGATTGAAAAATCATATCGCTGACAACGGCGACAACTTTGGACATGCTATGAATCTCCCGATATCATTTGGGGCGGCTGAACCTGTCACCGTCAAGAGCGTCAGGAGTTCTGTCGCCGCCCGGGACTCTTGTTGCTGCGAGACTTTTGGCGACAATGTGAGTATAATGAGATACTGCATAGGCGTCGCGGCGACGTGTCAATTTATCCGATTTTAGCCCCCGAACTTGGATTTGACCTGGGCGATAGCACCAATTGGGATGGCGTTCCAGTTGATGCCGATGATCAGAGTCTTGCCAGCAAATGGGATTGCGATGGAATTTGTTTCAAAACTAACCTTGCGACGCGACATGGAAGCCGCAGTCCATGATCTGTGCGTGGACGTGAAGTCGTTCAAAGCCGACCTGGCGTTCATCTTTGCGTCGCACCATCACGGTCCGGAATTCCACGAGCTGATCAGCAGCGTCTACAACAACATCGACTGTAGAAACCTTCTCGGTTGCACCGGTGAAAGCATCATCGGCCCGACGGCTGAGATCGAAGCGCAACCGGCGATCGCGCTTTGGGCGGCTCGCTTGCCCGATGTGCGCGTCAGTTCGTTCGTCTTTGATCAGCAGGATCTGCAAATCCTCGAAGACGCGCCGAGCGAAGCCTGGTTCGAGCGGATTGGCGTCCGACCGGAAGACTCGCCGAGCTTCGTTTTGCTGCCCGATCCGTTTTCGATCAACGCGCAGTTGTTCATCGAAAGAATGGACATGCTCTATCCCGGTTCCACGATTGTGGGCGGGATGGCCAGCGGTGCGACCGAAGCCGGGCAGAACCGTTTGTTTGTCGGTGACCAGGCGCTTCGACAGGGCTTGGTTGGCGTCGCGCTGAGCGGAAACATCGACGTCAGTTCGGTGGTGTCGCAAGGCTGCCGGCAGGTGGGCGATCCGTTCGTGATCACCAAGTCGCATGACAATCTCATCGAGGAACTCGGCGGCAAGCCGGCGCTCGATGTGCTGCGCAACGTGTTCAACAGTGCTCCGGATGAAGACCAGAAACTGATGCGCACCGGACTGCACGTGGGGCGGCTGATTGATGAGCATGTCGCCAACGCCAGCGCGGGCGATTTCCTGATCCGCAACATGATGGGGGTGACCGAGCAGAAGGCGCTGGCTGTCGGTGATTTTCTTCGCCCGGGCCAGACGGTTCAGTTCCACGTTCGCGATTCGCGCAGTGCAACCGAGGAGATGCAGCGGCTTCTGAGTCAGGAGAAGGACCGGCAGAAACGTCCGGTCAGCGGGGCGTTGCTCTTCAATTGCAACGGTCGCGGGCGACGGTTTTTCAAAGAGGCCAACCACGATATCGGACTGGTCAACAATTTCACCGATCAGTGCTCGGTGGCGGGGTTCTTCGCCCAGGGCGAGATTGGCCCGGTGGGCGGAAAGACCTTTGTCCACGGCTTCACGAGCAGTTTGGCCCTTTTCCGCGAACCATCGGGCAGCCCGGCTGACCCGGAGGCCAAATAGGGGCGATTTTTTTGCAGACGTTGCTATAATCCCGGCAGTCGAAAGGCCTGATTCATAGACAAGTATAGATAAGTTCAGCAAGCCGTTGTCCACAGACATGTGCCGACGAACGGCTCCCAAGTGAGAGTTGACCGATGCCGATTGTAGATCCCAAGCGAAGCGACAAAGCCGCCAAACCTCGCAAGAAGAAGCCCAAAGAAATCGCCGTCATCAACGACGCGTGTACGGGCTGTGCGGGTTCGCCGGTTTGCATCGAACTCTGCCCGGTCGACGAGTGCATGATTCTGGTCAAAGATACGGCATTCGCTCCGGACTTTGGTCGCGTCATCGTCGATCCGCTGGCTTGCATCGGATGCAAACGGTGCATCACCAAAGGGCCGATGGATATGTTCCTCGACGGCTGCCCTTGGGACGCCATCGACATGACGCCGGTTGACGAATTCGAAGAGTCCTTCGGTGAACTGCCGTATTAGCAATCTGCCATTCTGACGGTTCAATGGATCTTGCACATTGGTTTGAGCATCGTCCGATCTCTCCGCAGAAAACCACTCTTTTTGCAGCCCAAACGTCTATTTTGCGCGCCGCGGTCGCGACAGGTTTGTCGCGTCTTTTGCGGAGTCGCAATGAATGCGTTAGACTCCCGAATCTATAATTCAGATATCCGCGGTGCCGGATTTTCTTAATCTGCGATTAGCTCTGTTGACTTGGCTCAAGTCAGTTGATGGGTGACAAACATCCGGCGCGACATTGTGCGCCCAACGCTTGAGCCGCAACCCAGGAACGATTGACCCGACCCATGCTACCGAGATACCGACTTCAGTTTCCCGTTGAACAAGAGCACAAACTAGAACAGGACGAGGCTTATTTTCACCTGATTGACAGTGGATCACGGCGAAAAATCCTTTTCCACGACTATGACCAAATCTATGAAATGCCCGGTTTGTATGAGCAGCTTTTTTACGACCGTCTCAAGTGTACGTCGCCCAAGAAGGTGGCCGAACTGCTCCAGGACAGTCTGACCACCGAATGGCTGAGCTGCACGGAGTTGCGCGTGCTCGATCTCGGCGCGGGCAATGGGATGATGGCTGAGCGGCTTCGCAATTTAGGCGTCGCACGCGTGGTCGGAGTGGACATCATTCCCGAAGCGCGCAATGCAGCCTTCCGTGATCGTCCGACCGCTTATGACGATTACCTCGTCGCCGATTTCGTCAATCTGCCTGCAGACAAGCGTGAACTGTTGGCCGAGTGGCGGTTCGATTGCCTGACTT
>DDIR01000142.1:17715-25160 GCA_002338715.1 Phycisphaerales bacterium UBA1845
CGATTGCCTGACATCTGTTGCGGCGCTCGGTTTTGGCGACATCCCGCCGATGGCTTTCATGACCGCACTTCAGTTAATCCAAAAGAACGGTTGGGTTGCGTTCAATATCAAAGAGACATTTCTTGATCATTCGGATGTCTCCGGGTTCTCCCGTTTCATTCGCGAACTGATCTTCTCGGAATTTCTCGACGTGTATCGCCTCGAGTTGTACACGCACCGATTGTCGATGGAGGGCGTTCCGCTCAAGTATTACGCGCTGGTCGGGCGCATCGTCTCGCAGATTCCGCCCGACTTTCTTAAGGCAATTGAGATCGAAAGCGCGTGACCGCGCCGGTCACCCAAATTGAATCCCCGGCACCGTCTCCATCGTCGCTTCGTCGCGTTTTGATGATGGTGGCGCTGGTGGTTGCGGGTGAAGCGATTTTCCTTTTGCCATTTGTATTCCCGCGCGTATTCAAACCGACGATTCTCGAAGTCTTCGGTCTGACCAATTCTGAGTTGGGAACGGCGTTCGCGTTCTACGGAATCGTGGCGATGGTCGCGTATGCGTTGGGCGGTCCGCTGGCGGATCTGTTTCAACCGCGAAGGCTTCTGGCGATCGCCCTGGTCGCCACAGCCCTTGGGGGCGTGCTGCTTTGGCGAATTCCTTCACACAGCACCCTCAAGTGGATCTACGGTTACTGGGGTTTTACGACCATCGCGCTATTGTGGTCCGCACTGATTCGGGCGACGCGCGAGTGGGGTGGCCGGTTGGCGCAAGGCTCCGCATTTGGCTGGCTCGATGGTGGACGCGGGCTGTTCGCTGCCATCACGGGTTCGTGTCTGGTCGCGCTGTACTCGTCGCTCTTGCCCGAAGACATTGAGACAGCATCGTTGGCCGTCCGCACCATCGCGTTGAAGCGCGTCATCCTGCTGATCGTGATCATCACGGTCGGGGCAGGATTGCTGACGTTGGTGTTTCTTCCCAAGAAAAGCCAATTCAGCGACGTGGAACGCTCCAAAATCACACTACGCGGCATTGCCCACATTGCGACGATGCCCGCCGTCTGGTTGCAAGCCGTCATCATTGTGTGCGCCTATGTCGGATACAAATCGACGGGCGACTTTCCGCTGTATGCCAAGCAGGTCTTGCAAGTCAACGAAGTGGAAGCCGCCCGCGTCGGCACGTATTCCCTTTGGATGCGGCCGATCGGCGCGATTGGTGCAGGGTTGTTAGCCGACCGCTTTGGCGTGTCGAAGATGACGATCGTCAGCTTCTTGGTCGTGATAACCGGAAGTGCTGTGCTGGCCACACCGACCATGTCCGCGTCGATGTATGTGCCATACGTTGTCACCGTCGCCAGCGCAAGTCTGGGAATCTGTGCCCTTCGCGGGCTCTACTTTGCGATCATGAAAGAAGTCCGCGTGCCCTTCGCATACACGGGAAGCGCAGTCGGACTGATCTCGGTGCTCGGGTACACACCCGACATATTCATGGAGCCGTCCATCGGTTACCTGCTCGATCGCTCGCCCGGACCGCCAGGCCACCGCGATGTGTTTATGATGGTCGGCGTTTTTTCACTTGTGGGTTTGATCGCGACGGCCGCGCTCGTCATAACCAATCGCAACGGAAAGTCAGTCGAAGCAGTCTGATTGTCCCGAACTGTTTGATTACCGAGGCAGGATCAACCGCCTTGCTGCTGCGTCGCCCGTTTTTCAATTGCCTTGACGGTCTCTTTGGCTTGCTCGGTGATTTGCGGGGTGGTGGCGTAGCGATCGGTGTTGGTTTGGATGGCTTCGATGTCTTCCGGATCGCCTACGATCAGCAGAGCCCGAAGTGCTTCCCACATGTCCTGCTGGGCCGGGCTGATCGAGTAAATCGCGTCACCTTTTGACACCTGTGAACCGTTGGCGGCGGCTACGTTCTTGACCGCGCCATCGACCGGTGAAAGGATCTTTCCAAATGACGCATCGGAGGATTCGATGTAACCGATTTCCATGCTTGCCCTGACCGGCTGACCTTTCTGCAGCAACCTGGACACGGTGCCGTCACGCGGGCTTTTCACCTCGTACGGCTCGAGCATCGACAGAAGCACCGGTTTGCAGCGATCGTCGTCGAATTTTGACAGCGACAATGCGGCATTTCGTTGAACGAGTTCGACCGGATCGCGGACCAACGTGACCAGTGCTTCTTGAAACCCTTCACCCGTGTTGTCCCAGCCCATGACCCAGGCGGCCATCATGCGGATCTCGTGGCGATCGTTGGATGCCAACGGCGGAATCAAAGGATAGAACGAAGCGACCTCGGGATCGTTGGCCTGGATGCGTTCGGTGATGCGTTCGAGGGCGTGTTGCGTCTTGCGCGGGTTGTCGGCATCGGTAAGGTATTCGCGGATCTGTGCGTCCGTCAGGCGCGTGCCAAACCACGTTCCCTTCCAGAAGAACACCGGAAGAGCCAGCGATGCAAAAACCAAGATTGCGACCATCAGGAATGAGACGGGGTTTCGTTTGGTCGGTGGCGCGTTTTCAGACATGTGTGATTCTATGGCGCAGACCCCAAATGGGCCCGCGCCTTTGAATATGACACTGCAAACTCGGCGACGTTCGGAACTCGACGATGCCCGAAACTCGACGATGCCCGATACCGACGCCTAGATGTTAAACCACGGCGTGACCATGATGTACTTGATGCGGAAGAGCAGTCGGGCAATGATCTTCGCGGGCAGACTCAGCATTGTGACGAACAGGAAGACCAGCGTCAGGTACTGCCAGATATTCATCGCGCGGTAAGCGTTGGCTGCGAACTTCTTGAAAAGCCAATGGAACAAACCGGCGCTGATGGCAAAGAATGCACCCACCACGATCGCCCCGAAGATACCCAGCATCGGCTGCGACGTGATCCCGAAGATTTCGTTCAGGTTCCGGTTGGTTTCGTGGACCACCCGATGGTGATCCCAGAACTGGCCGGGCCAGAACCAAAGCCAACCGGGCCCGCGAATAAACGTTCCAATAAACACCAGCAGCACCCACAACACCAGCCAACCGAATTGAAACGTCAGAATGGCGAAGGCGCGCTGCTTGAACGTGTAGTAGCCGTTGCCCAGGGGATTCACGTCGATGTAGGGGATCGCCATCAACCCGACCACGATGATGCCCGGAAGCACCACGCCCGCAATCCACGGATCGAAGTAGACCAGCATTTCCTGAAGACCGAGGAAGTACCACGGCGCTTTCGAGGGGTTCATCGTCAGCGACGGGTTGGCCGGCTCTTCCAGCGGAGCATCGAGCGCAATCGACCAGACCATCAGGATGAGCATCACGATGATCGCGGCGAGGAATTCGATCTTGAGAAGGTACGGCCAAACGTGGACGCGTTCCGCCCAGCCCTTTTGGAAGGGTTGCGTCTTGCGGTGATGGTTTTTCTGCATCGCCGGGTCGGCTTCCAGTTCCGCGGCGAGGCGATCATTCGCCAGCGCCTGTTTCATGGAATAGACGGTGTAGAACCCGACCAACACCAGCATGATAATGATGGGGACGTTGTCCGGCGCCGATGCGATTTGCCAAAGCTGAATCCAGTCCATGCGAACCTCTTGGAACGACTTATCTGTGGGCCTAACTCAATAAGAAACGTGAACAATGGGGACGCGTCCCTACTTGCTCCAACCCTTGAATTCGTGTGCCAACATGATCGGCGCGGGTCCCGAAATGCTTCCGTCTTTTCGAATGCGCCAGAAGTGCACAATCATAAAGACTGAGGCCACGATGGGGATGCCGATGCAATGCCAGATATACGCACGCAGCAGGGCGTTTGAATCGACGATCGAACCGCCCAGCAGTGCAAAGCGAATATCGTTAAACGCGGTCATGCCCAACTGTGAACCAAACGGGCCTTCGTGACCGAGAAGCGGCGTTGCGCGGGCCATGTTCGTACCCACCGTCACCGCCCAGAAACCGAGCTGATCGTCGGGCAGAAGATAACCGGTAAACGACAGCAACATCGTCAGAACCAGCAGGAGCACACCCACACCCCAGTTGAATTCGCGGGGCGGTTTGTATGACCCGGTCATGAACACCCGGAGCATGTGCAGCCAAACGGTGATGACCATCGCGTGCGCCGACCAGCGGTGCATGTTTCGCAGGAGGTTTCCAAAGGGCACGTCGTGTCGGAGGTACAGGATGTCGCGAAACGCCTGACCCTTGGTCGGGTGGTAGTAGAACATCAAAAAGACGCCGGTCAGCGTCAGGATCACGAACAGAAAGAACGTGATACCGCCCATGCCCCAGGTGAAAGAATAGCGCACTGCGTCGCGATTGATCTTCGCGGGGTGCAGGTGGAGAAACACGTTTGAAAGGACCGCCAGCGAGCGGTTTCGCGGTGAATCATCGAGCTTGTGGCGAAAGACCGACGTCCACAGCTGGCCTTCACGCGGGTCGCGCTTGAGCATCTCGACGCCTTCGCGCGTCTTATCCAACAGCGATTCTTCATTGGCGTCACCATTCTTGGCGCCATTGCCAGAAGGTGGTGCTGACTTTGGTTTCTCTGTCGTTTGCTTCGGGTCGCCTGACATTGACCTCTCCTATGTGGTGCGACCGAGTTGGCTGCTTTGTTTAATTCCAAAAACTATTGGGCCCGCACGACTCGTTGCGTGGCTTCGAGCGGTGCATGCATCAGACGCGCCACCTGATGTTGAACTACCTGATGCCGAATTACCAGATGCCGAATTAGACGTTGACGCGAGCCCGCGGGTCACCCCATTGCTCGTACGGGAACAGCATCGCCTTGTCGACGATGAGTTGGCCCGATGCGTCGAGCTCTACCATCGTGCGATCGAGCGGACGGGGAGCCGGTCCTTCAAAGTTCACGCCTTCCATGTCGAAACCGCTGCCGTGACACGGACATTTGAATTTGTGATCCGTTTCTTTCCAGTCGGGCGTGCAACCGAGGTGCGTGCACTTGGCGAACAGGACGAAGATGCCCTGCGCGTCGCGAACCACCCAGATTCGATAGGCGGCTTGGTATCGCGTATCGACACCCATCGCAAAGTCGCCGGGGAACCCGATGCTGAAGCGCGTCTTTGGTTCAAAGAGGACGCGCGGAAAGAAGAACTTGACCGATGCCAGCGTCATCGCGCCGATGAATCCGAATACCATCGTCCAGACGAGCTTGCGGCGGTTCTTAACGTCACCCGTCAGTTCACGGTCTTCACCGGTGCCTGCTCCCTGGGTTCGGGCTTTGTCAGAATAGAGGAGTCGATCGCGCAGCGGAACAAGCGGCTGCGGTGGGATCGAAGCACTGCTCTTGGATGGGGTCGCGTCGGATTGATTGGGTGCGTCAACAGAGGCAGATGACATAGGATTTACTAATCTCCCTGGCGGACCCATGCGTTGCCCAAGGGCAGTCCGGTCCCGCAGTTTGTCAACGGTGCGGTCCGGAATTCACGAATGAGAACCACCAAATCGCAGAAAAGAAGGACAGGTACAACGCTCGACAGGATCGCGCCATTGCAATCTTGCATAAGTCCTCTTCGGGAAGGGATGTTAGGAAGTGCAGAAAAGAGTGTCAAGGTGAATGGATCGACTCTCAGGCGATTCAGATTTGCTCATTTGTACAAGGGATAAAATCCAATTTCGCGGCTTTCAATGGTTCGCAAAAATCCCGTCGAATTCGCGTTCGAATCGAACTCCGTGCAACCATCGCAAACATGACCGTTGTCGATTGCCTCCATGTGAACGTCGGCTGGTGATTTACCATCGCGCCCGGTGCCTTGATTGCGAGGTGGTTGGGGAATTGACCGCAGCCCGAGTGCCCGCATTTTGTGCCTTGCTGTGTTCCATGCGTTTCTGACGACGGACCGGCTCGTCAGCCCCTTCCCATCTCGCTTTCGCGGGCCAAGACGTTTCAACCCGACCCAACATTGGCGTTCACAGACAAGTCGAATGTGTCGATTTCTGTCGATTCCTTGCTCAATAACCGCGTTCTTGGCCATCTTATCGGCGATCCGGAAAATTTATTTAACATCTGCTAACTACTTCTAACTGTAAACTGTCTATGATGGTGAAGCGAATGCTGACAGGCTTCCGAGCCGGCAATCGCAGGGTGATGGATGGGTGTAACCCATTGTTGAAAGGAGACTTACGATGAAAAAGGCAATGCAGGCATTCGCACTGGCGTCTCTGATGGGTTCGGCTTCGGTGTTCGCGGCGAGCGCGTCAGCAGTTTCCGTGGCAAGCAACGGCGGATCAGCCACTTCGACCGCCACCGCGAGCGGAAACGCGGTTTCGAATGCGTACTCCGGTGCGGTCAATGGCGGCGTCGCGGTTTCGAACTCGCACGCCACCGGCACCAGAAGGGCAGCCGCCATCAGCAACTCGGTCGCCATCGCGGACAGCGGATTTGCTCGAAGCGATTCGACCGCACGCGGAATCAGTCGATGGGGTGGGGCTGCGATCGCCAGAAGTGACAGTCTCGCGGCAACCGTCGGTGGTGTCGCGATCAGTCGAAGCGACGCATACGCACTGGGTCGCTTTGGCGGGTTGGCTGAAAGTGATTCGACCTCGACCGCGACGAGCATCGGTGGGGTGGCCATCAGTGATGGCAGCGCGGTCAGCGACGGCATCCACGGTGGTCGAGCCGTGAGCGTCAGTGACTCCTTGGCTGACACGTTTGGCGGTGTGTCGCACTCGCAGGTTCGAGCCGTCAGCGGGGCAACGCAGTACGGCAGTGCTTACTCGGATGGCATCGGTGTGAGCATCAGCGGCCCGCATCGCTCAAGCAGTGCAACGGTTCGAGCGGAAAGCCGGGCCTACCGCATGGGACGAAGTCGGTCGAGTGTGTCAGCCGTCGAAATCCGCCGGTAACGAAGTAAACCGGTCACGCAGTACACCGGAGAAGTGACATAAGGTGGCACCATGAGGGAGAGAGAGCCACCTGAAAACGTGGGGCCGAGTCCGCCGGTTGGCACCAAGGGGTTTGGCAGCAACTCCGCCAACCGGTCGGATTCGGAATTAAGACGAAAACAAAGGCAACAAGAAACAGCAAGCTTGGAGGAAAGTCATGCGAAACGAAAACAGAAAAAACAGATATTCAGCGGGTGTTGCGGCTGTGATGATGGCGTTTCCTTTCGCGGCGTCCGCCGGCGTGGCCAACACCTCCGCGACGGCAGGTTCGAGCGGATGGGGGCCGGGAACCGCGGCTGCGACCGCCAACTACGATGGCGACGGCGTCGGGTTCACCAAGACGAAAGCCAGCAGCGGCAAGCTCAACATCGCCCGAGGTTTGAGCGTCGGGTTTGATGAATCCGGATTGAGCGTGTCACACAGCTACGCGATCGCCGGGCAGACGGGGCCAGCCGTCGGTGGAACGCTCAACGTCCACATCGGACAGGACGGCGTCGCACTGAGCGGTGGACAGAGCGTCGCATCGCAGGGGCGGACGCGTGAAGTCAACGTGTCAGGCGAAGCCGGTT
>DDIR01000029.1 GCA_002338715.1 Phycisphaerales bacterium UBA1845
TGAAGAAAAAGCAGCAGCAGAAGCCGCAGCGGCTGCCAATCCAAAACCCGCCGATCTTCCCCTGGAAGAAATCGAACTGCCATCATTCGATCAGGAAGAAGTCTATACCGAATACACGCAGCCGCTCAGCTTGCTGCATGACGTTCAACTCCACGTCAAAATTGAACTCGGTCGAACCCGCATGTTTGTGGAAGACGTGTTGCGTCTCAGTGAAGGCAGCGTTGTCGAATTGGACAGACTTGCAGGTGACCCTGTGGACGTCTTTGTCAACGACCGATTGATCGCCCGGGGGGAAGTCCTGGTGCTCAACGACAATTTCTGCATTCGCGTCAGCGAGATTGTTTCAAATTCAGAAGACCGTGCAGCCGGCTAGCCCGGAATCTGCGATCAACACTCAAGTCAAAAGCGAGGTGTCGAATGGAGTCGACCAAACGTTTCGCAATCACTTTCGTCGCGACAGTGACCGTGCTCACGTTACCTGCATTGGCTGACAATCAATCACGGGCCAATACGCCCGTCGAATTGTCCGAGCACGTACAGGCGGCTGCAACACTTGATGAGCAACAGTTTGTCGATGCCGACTCGGGTGAAATCCGATACGCCATCAAGCAAGCCGACGAAGGTCAGGTCGAAGCGGACATCGATGCGACGATTGAGACTGCGCCTTCTCAATTGGAATATGAAGGAGCGGACGAAGCGGTCGAGAATACTGTGCTTTCGGGCATGGGTGAGGACGCAGTGATCCCACGGCGCGTGTCGCATCAATCGTCAGAAGAAATCGTCCGCGCCGGACAGGCGTCGGTTCCTTGGTATCGCAGTCCGTTCATTGCACTGGTGGTTGTGCTCGGTGTTATCGCCGCAGTGGCGACCGGTGTTCGACGTTGGGTGCCCGCTGCACGTTCGGTGTCTTCTGATCAACTGCGCGTGGTGGGGCGGACGGCGATTTCGTCAAAACAGTCAGCCGTCCTGCTACACGTTGGCAAGCGCGTCGTACTTTTGGGCGTGACGTCCGACCGGGTCAATACGCTGGCCGAGATCACGGACGAATCAGAGGTCGCGCAATTGGTCGGGCAAGCCAAGTCGGCGGAATCGAAGGCAAGTGGTTTCGACACTAGCGGTATCGATTCAATCGGCATTAAGTCGAGTGAATTCGACGCAGCGTTGGCCCGTGAATTCGAGCAGTACGAAGAGTCCGAAGCCAACACCCAAACGCCCCAAGCCGACAGCCAGCCGACGGAAGTCGCCACCCATCCAGAGGTCGAAGTGGCGCTGCCCCAAGACGTTGTGGAGGTATCCGAAACGCCAGAACCCATCGAAGCGCCCGTTGCATCTGAACCCGTGACGGCGGAGGCCAAGAAGTCCAACGGTCAGCCCCCCAAGCATCTGAATGATCTGCTGGCGAGGCTCCGGTCGTTTCAAAAGTCGTAATCCGCGCTGCATTCACGGCAGCGTGAATACACAATCGATTTGGCGCTAAGGAGTGGCGCATGTTTTTCGAGCATGGATGCTCAAATCGCAGACGTTGGTTGATGTTCGCCCTGATCACGCTGGTCGTGGTCAGCGCGACCTCGTCTGTTTCTGCGCAGACGTCGACCGGTATCGACAATCCGGCAGGTATTCCAGACCTGCGCGGCGTGTTACCGACGGCTGACAGCGCCAAGGGCGTCACCTCCACGCTCCAAATCCTCGTATTGATGACGGTGCTGACGTTGGTGCCGGCATTGCTCGTTTTGATGACGAGCTTCACCCGCATCATCGTCGTGCTAGCGCTGCTTCGACAAGCGTTGGCCACCCCGCAATTGCCTCCGAGCCAGGTGCTACTGGGGCTTTCGATGTTTATCACCATCGCGGTCATGGCTCCAACGTTCGACAAGGTCTACTCCGATGCCGTGACGCCATACCTGAACAAGGAGCTTTCGCAGCGTGAGGCCCTCGACATCGGCATGGGACACATGCGCGATTTCATGTATCGCCAGATCGAAGCGTCAGAAAACCACGAAGACATCTATCTGTTTGAAGAGTACCGGCGGGGCGCACCGATTCCCGAGGATCAGAGTCTGCGGTTGGCCGACGTCAAGACAACGTCGCTGATTCCCGCATTTATCCTGAGCGAATTGAAGACCGCGTTTGTCATGGGATTTCGGATCTACCTTCCGTTCCTGGTGATCGACATGGTCATCGCGTCGATTCTGATTTCGATGGGCATGATGATGCTGCCGCCCGTGTTGATTTCATTGCCGTTCAAATTGTTGCTCTTTGTCCTGGCAGACGGTTGGCACCTGATTGTGCAATCGCTTCTGTATAGCTTCATGTAACCAGAGACTTTCCGCCTGTTGGGTCGGGCGGTGAAATGAAAGCAGGCGATATGGAATTCACCGAAGCACTCGATATGGGTCGTGACGCCTTCATGATGGCGTTGATGACGGCTGCCCCCATTCTGCTGATCGGGTTGGTGGTCGGTCTGATTATTTCACTGTTTCAGGCGGTCACGCAGTTGCAGGAGCAGACGCTGACGTTTGTTCCAAAGATCGCGGCGATGATTATTGCGGCGATGTTCTTTATTCCCTGGATCGCGACGCGAATGCTCGACTACACGCAATCGCTTTTTCACTTTAATCAATGGTAAAGCAGCATGGCCAACGATGACATCATCATGCTGATTGCACGCGGCCCGCTCTTTCTGCCGCTTTATACGCTGGTCATGTTCCGCATCAGCGGACTTATGATCTCGGCGCCGCTGTATGGCAGCACCACCGTTCCAGCTCGAATTCGCGTGGGCTTGGCCGCGGTGATCGCGCTGGCGATGTTTCCCGTTGTCGCGCCGAGCCTTCCGACCGATTTGAACTGGGCGACCGGGCTCGTTGGTGTGTTTGGCGAGTTGATCATCGGTCTGGTGCTGGGGTTGACCACGACGATCGTATTCACCGGAATCCAGTTGGCTGGCATGGTCATCGGTCAGCAAGCCGGTCTTGGATTGGGACAGGTCTTCAATCCGGCGCTCGATTCAAACACAACCATCATCGGACAGTTGTTTTTCCTTGTCGCGTTGACGTCGTTCATCCTGATGGGCGGACATCGCGAATTGATGCGGGCGCTGCTCGACACGTTCAGTTCGATTCCGGTCATGTCGTATCGGAGCGAGCCCAAGATTCTGGAACTGCTGGCCGACGTGCTGACCACGAGCATGGTGACGGCGCTGCGATTGGTCGCGCCGGTTCTCATGTCACTGTTTGTCACAACGCTCGTGCTCGGGTTTGTGTCGAGAACGATGCCGCAAATGAACATCCTGTCGGTCGGTTTTGTCGTTCGCACGCTCGTGGCGCTCGCGGTGGCTGGGCTTGCGTTGTCAGCGGCAGATGGACTTTTTGATTCGGTCTTTTCAAAAACGATCATGGACAGCCGACTGTTCTTCAATTGATCGAACGATTCAGGCAAAGCAATCGGATGGGAATGTAAGAGTCAATGGCAGATCAGGCTGGAGAAAAAACTGAAGCCGCAACGCCCAAACGCAGGCAGGAAGCCCGCGAAAAGGGACAGGTGGCGAAGAGTCAGGATCTTTCGGCTGCGGTCGTGACACTGGCGGCGCTGCTGGCGATCCAGTTTTTTGGCCCGGCGATGTGGAAGAAGTTGCTGGGATTGATGGAGATTGGGTTGCAGCCGGCGGATTCGCTGACCGGTGGCGAGTTGGGAGCGTTGGCTGGCTCGTTCGCGGGCGTGATGATGTGGATGTTGGTGCCGATCATGGTGATCGTGTTCATCGCGGCACTGGTGACGCTGTACTGGCAGGTCGGTTGGCTCTTTACCTGGCATCCGGTGACGCCGTCGCTCTCGAAGATCAATCCGCTGCAAGGCATCAAGCGGATGTTTTCGCCGCGGACGGCTGTCTCGACCGCGATCAACATCGGCAAGATGACGCTGATGGTCGGCGTCGTTTATTGGACAGTTTCCAGCACGATCAGCCAGATCCTGTACGCATCGAGCATGGCCTACATCGACATTTATCGATTGGCGGCGTCGATGGTGTTCGACATTGGTTTGCGATTGGCGATCGTGATGCTGATTCTCGCGTTGATCGACTACACGTATCAAAAACGGCGTCATGAAAAAGACCTCCGCATGAGCAAGGAAGAAGTTCGCGAAGAACTCAAGCACATGGAAGGCGATCCGCTGATGAAACGCCGCCGCCGCGAAGTGCAGATGAAACTGGCGATGCAGCGGTTGCAACGTGACGTGCCCAAAGCCGACGTCATCATCACCAACCCGACGCACTTGTCGATCGCCCTGCGCTACGATGCTGAAACGATGGCCGCTCCAAAGGTCATCGCCAAAGGCGCGGACTGGATGGCGATGCGGATTCGGCAGATTGCTGCCGCCCACGCGGTGCCGATCGTCGAACGCAAGGAACTCGCCCGCATGATGTACGACGTGGTCGACGTGGGGCAGGAAGTCCCGCATCGATTCTATGAAGCCATCGCGGAAGTGTTGGCATATGTCTATGAACTGTCCGGTAGAAAGTTGGGACCGCGTCCGGTTTCATTGGCGTCCTAGGAGAACGCGAGTAGATGGCCGACACCCCTACAGTTAATTCCAAGAAGTTCGATGTTCCAGCGCTCGTTGGAAAAATCGTCGATGCGCGCGGATTGCTTCTGCCGATCTTCGCACTCGCGCTGATCGTCGCAATCCTGACGCCGCTGCCCACGCCGCTGATGGATTTCTTCCTCGCGACCAACATCACCCTGGCCGCCGTCATCATGGTGACCGTGATGTACATTCGCAGCCCGCTGGAATTCTCGTCTTTTCCGTCTTTGTTGTTGGCGATGACGCTGTTTCGTCTCGTGCTCAACATCGGAACGACCCGGTTGATTTTGACCAATGCCCAGCAAGGTGAAGCGGCTGCTGGCAAGGTCATCATGGTGTTCGGAAACTTCGTATCCGGTGGATCGATCGCGGTGGCGATGATTATCTTCGCGATCATCGTGGTCATTCAGTTTGTGGTCATCACCAAGGGCGCCACGCGAATCGCCGAAGTGGCTGCACGATTCACGTTGGACGGCATGCCCGGTAAGCAGATGGCGATTGATGCCGACCTCAATGCCGGTACGATCGACGAAGGTGAAGCAAAACGTCGCCGCAGCGAAATCACCCGCGAGTCAGATTTCTACGGGGCGATGGACGGTGCGAGTAAATTCGTGCGCGGTGACGCCATCGCAGGCATCATCATCACGATCGTGAACATCCTCGGCGGTCTTTACGTCGGCATGGTGGAACTCGACCTGTCAGCCGCCGATACGCTTCGCATCTTTACGAAGCTGACGATTGGTGACGGGCTCGTTTCACAGATTCCGGCATTCATCGTTTCGGTGGCGGCTGCGATGATCGTGACACGCAGCGCGTCGAAGTCCAACCTGGGTGGTGAGTTGCTGTCGCAGGTGACGGCGCAACCGGTCGCGCTGATTCTTGCCGGTTCGTTTATGGGCGTGTTGATGTTCACGCCGCTTCCCAAGGTGCCGCTGTTTATGCTCGGTACGGGTTGCGTTTCGATTGCGTTGCTGCTGCGACGTGAAGAAGCCCGTGAAAAGCAGAAGGCGAGCGACAAAGAGAAAGCCAAGCCGAAAGCCAAGGACCGTCCGGAATCGTTCCTCGCCGTCGAGCCGATGGAGTTGGAAGTTGGTTACGGTCTGATCAAACTCGTCGATCGCAAGCAGGGCGGTGATCTGCTCGATCGCATCACCAACATGCGGCGTCAGATCGTGCAGGAGTTGGGCATCGTCGTGCCGCCCATCCGCATACGCGACAACATTCAACTGCAACCCAACCAGTACGCGATCAAGATGAAGGGGATGGAAATCGCCCGCGGCGAATCGGTACCCGGTCATCTGTTGGCCATCGATTCGGGAACCGTCACCGACAAGATTCACGGGATGGAAACCATCGAGCCTGCGTTCGGTTTGCCGGCCCTTTGGATTCCGGAATCCGACCGACAGAAAGCCGAAATCCGCAACTACACGGTGGTTCCGCCGACGAGCGTGATGGCCACCCACATCACCGAGATCATCAAGCGGCACGGCGATGAACTGCTTACGCGGCAGGAAGTCAATCGCTTGCTGGATAATCTTCGGGAGCGTGCGCCGAAGTTGGTGGAGGAAGTTGTTCCGAACGTGCTCAAACCGGGCGAGATTCAATCGGTTCTGCAGCGGTTGCTCCGCGAGCGCGTGCCGATCCGCGACCTTGAAACGATTCTCGAAGCGATGGGCGATTGGGCGCCGCGCACCAAGGATCCCGAGTTGCTCACGGAATATGTGCGCCATTCGTTGGCCCGGACGATCTGCCATCAGCATCGCGATGACGATGGCAACATCAACTGCATCACGCTGGACCCAGGCATCGAAGAAATGATCACGGGGAGCGCCCAGTCGTCGGAGGGTCGGTCGGTGCTGACGCTGTCGCCGGAATTGCAGAAGCGTATTTTGGATGCGATCCGCAAAACGGTTGATCGGGTGATGCCTTCGTGCAATGGAAAGACGCCGGTGATTCTCTGCCCGCCGCAACTGCGCATGTGGGTGCGTCGAATCATAGAAGGTTCCCTCGGTTCTGTTCCTGTGTTGTCGTACAACGAAATTGTCCGAGACGCGGCGATCGAGTCGCGCGCCATGGTGACGATGGATGAAGAATCTTAGAACAATCAAAGCGAACTCCATGCCGGAAGCGCTGGCATTGGTGAAAAAGGAACTCGGTAGCGACGCCGTCATCCTGCACACGCGAACGCACCCAAGGCGCAGGCTGCCCGGGGGAGCGTCGAAGCACGTCGTTGAAGTGACGGCGGCTACCTCGTTGGACGCGGTACCGGAGGCGATGCGCCGGGCGATGTCGCAGGACGGTCAGCCCAGACGCGACTCGGTCGTTCGTTCGGGAAAG
>DDIR01000109.1:0-2360 GCA_002338715.1 Phycisphaerales bacterium UBA1845
CCGGCTTCTTCGAGTTCCTTCTTGAGGGCTTCGGCTTCGTCCTTGCCGAGACCTGTCTTGACGGGCTTGGGTGCGCCGTCAACGAGTTCCTTGGCTTCCTTGAGGCCGAGTCCGGTCGCGCCGCGAACGGCTTTGATGACCTGAATCTTCTTGTCACCGACCGATGCGAGGACAACATCGAAGCTGCTCTTTTCTTCAGCCGCTCCACCGTCGCCACCTGCAGCAGGACCGGCCATCATGACCGCACCACCACCTGCCGGCTCGATACCATGCTCTTCCTTGAGGCAATCAACAAGCGTCTGGGCATCCTTGACGCTGAGGTTCACAATCTTGTCGGCGAGATCTTTAATTTCTGCCGAGTACTCTTTTGCTGGTGCTTCTGCCATCACAATAACTCCAAGTCTAGATTAACATTCACCCGATAGGCACCGCCAACGCGGCGGCATTTCATCCGTTCTCACGGACCACTCGGATCGAATTCGTTTCCGATTCTTATGTTCGTCCAAAGCCCTTTGGCTTCGGCCTACTTGCGGTCTACTTGTCAGCGATTGCCTTAAGGCAGCCGGCGATCTTCGCCTGCGGGCTGCCAATCGCACCGGCGATACGACGTCCCGGACCCCAGATCAGACCAGCCAGGTCGCCGAGGATTTCGATGCGACTCTTCATCTTGGAGAGGTCCTGCACCGAAATCAGGGATGAATCGCCTTCGAGCACCGCGTCTTTGAGCTTGACTTGCTTGTGCTGCTTGGCGAAGTCGACCAGCTTTTTCGCAATGTCAATGATCGAGTCTTCCGTCGTCACCAACGCACACGGGCCGGTCAGCGCTTCGCCCAGACTCTTGAGCGGCGTGTCGGCAAACGCGCGACGGGCGAGACTGTTCTTGACGATCTCAACGCGACCTTTCGATTCGCGAATCGTCGTACGCAACTTCTGCGTATCGGCGACGTTCAAACCGGTCAGGTCCACAACGCAAGCGCTGTCCACGCCTTCGTAGCGGTCTTTGAGATAATTCGTCAGCATTGATTTGAGGGGCTTACTCATGATTCTCTTCCAAACAGATCACTTAAACTCAAGTGGCGTTATTTAGTTCTTTCCCAAGGGTTCTCGCGTCGCACATGTCCTGCGTCAGCAACAGACCGGGCATCGCCAAGACGGCATCGCCGCCCATGGACACTAGGTATTCAACTGAATCTTCACGCCTGGCGTCCGCGTTCCGCTAATGACGACGTTCTTCATGTACGTCCCCTTGGCAGCGGACGGTTTCAGCTTCAGCATGTGGTTGATTGCGGCATCGATGTTTTCCTTCAGGTCTTCAACGCTGAAGTCGGTCTTACCGACGGCCATGTGGACATTACCACCGGCATCGTTGCGGAACTCGAGCTTACCAGCCACATATTCAGCGACGGCTTTGGCCACATTGGGCGTCACCGTACCTGCTTTCGGAGTCGGCATTTTTCCTTGCGGACCAAGCACACGACCGAGCTTTCCAACCTGCCCCATCATCGAGGGGTGGGCGACAGCCACGTCAAAATCGAGCCAGCCTTTTGAAACCTTGTCGACGAGTTCGTCGGCTCCGGCTTCGGTGGCGCCAGCTTTCTTCGCGGCTTCAATCAAATCACCGTCGCAAAAAGCGATGACACGATTGGTCTTACCGATACCCTTGGGCAACGAGATTGATCCACGCAGCATCTGGTCGGCTTGCTTCGGATCGATTCCGAGGTTCATGACCAGGTCAACGGTTTGCGCGTTGTCCTTGCGTGTGCGGCCGTTCTTATACGAACGGTTGCTCTTCACGCCGGCCATCTCCTTCACCTTGGCGACGGCTTCTTCGCAAGGAAGCGCTTCATCTTTACCGCGAATCTCTTCCTGCTTCTTGTAACGTACGTTTGTGTTCGACATCGGTTATCCACCTCGCCAATCCGTCTCAATCCGAGCGGGCTGGCATACTTCAAATCGGACCCACCAAGGGATCTTCGAAAATTCTGACAACGCGCAGGCGTCTTCGCGCTCACGCAACTTCTATCGATCGGGCAAAATCAACCGGCGATTTCAATGCCCATCGAACGCGCGGTACCTGCGACAACCTTCTCCGCGGCTTCGATCGTGTGGGCGTTGAGTTCAGGCAGTTTCGTCTCAGCGATCTCGCGCAACTGGGCGGTCGTGATCGACCCCACTTTTTCCTTGTGGGGAATACCGCTACCCTTGGCAACCTTGGCTGCCTCTTTCAACAGAACCGCAGCCGGCGGACTCTTGACCTCAAACGTGAAACTGCGATCGCCATAAACGGAAATCACGACCGTCACGGGCATGCCGTTCAACTCAGCCGTCTGAGCGTTGAACTGCTGCACAAACTGGCCAAT
>DDIR01000109.1:2452-3598 GCA_002338715.1 Phycisphaerales bacterium UBA1845
ACTGCTGCACAAACTGGCCAATATTGACGCCGTGCTGACCCAAAGCGGGACCAATCGGCGGCGCCGGTGTTGCCTGACCACCAGGGGCCTGAAGCTTGATTGTTCCCGTAATCTCTTTTGCCATCGAATTAATCTCTCAACTTACGAACGACCGTGTACGGACGCCAACTGCTTAATAAAGTACCGCCACTTCAATGCCCCGCGTGCACGAATGAACGATTGCACGAACGAATGGGACGCATCGGACGGCGAATGATCCCGACTACGCTTCACGCTCCAACTGCCAGTACTCGACATCGACCGGCGTCGAACGACCAAAGATCTCGACGATCACCGTCACCATGCCGCGCTTCTCGTCGAGCGAATCAACATCTCCCTCGAAGTTTTCAAAGCTGCCGGCTGTGATCTTAACGTGGTCGCCCTTCTTGAAATTCAAACCGCTGAGCGAAGGCGTTTCTTCCGCTTCCTGGGAGGCGGCCAACATGCCTTCGATTTCATGATCAGGCATCGGGGTCGGCTTGCCATCGGAACCGATGAAGTCGCCCACGCCCGTCGTCTCTTTGACCATGAACCAGACGTCTTCCGGAATCGCGCCGTCGTCCTCGCAGGACATTTCGACGAACACGTACCCCGGATAGAGATTTCGCTTGTGCACCTTGGCGACGCCGCCCTTCATGCGCCGCTCTTTGATGGTCGGAACCAAAATCCGACTCACGAAGTTATCAAGACCTTCGATCTTGACCTTGCGCTCCAGCGCATCGCGAACGTATTCTTCCTTGTTCGACGCCACCCGCAACACGTACCAGTTCATGCCTGGTTTGCACAGCGGTTCTTTGGAAGCAGGAGCAGCCGACTCGCCAGCGTGCGCACCCTGCCCACCGCCGCCGTGCGATTCGCCAGCATCACCGCCCGTCTGGGCTTCGTCGCCAGCCTGCACACCTGAATCCATGGCGTCGGCTGCGTCTTCAGTTCTGTCAGTACTATTTGTACTCATCAAAACCGTCTTCTCAGTCATTCAAAAGCGAGATCGCCACTCATTGGCGATCTCTGGTTTCTTATTCGCCCCGACCTTTTGGCATTGCATCAAAACTACGACGCATCAAAGTTTCAGCACATCGATCGCGACAAAGAAGTATTGGAAAATCC
>DDIR01000048.1 GCA_002338715.1 Phycisphaerales bacterium UBA1845
GTCGCCCGCTTCGTAAAGACTGCCCGGGCGGCTGAACCCGAACGCGCCGAGGAATTTCTCGCCCAAGCCGACGTGTTGGTTGGCGAAATGAACGTGCTCAAGGGCGTCGATCAATACGAAGAGGCGATCGCGTTATTGCGAGACTTCGAGAGCAAACATCCCGATTCGCTCGATCTGATGGGGCGCGTTTTGCGCGTTCGCATCATCGCCTTCGAGTCAACAGGCCAACTGCAGGAAGCGCAGCAGGCGGTGCCAAAGTTCGCAGCCCTCGCCCCGAACGAAGCCGGTATGACCCTTCAAGCCCTGCTCGATTCCATTCGGATCGAAATCGCGGAACTCCGCGAAAACGACCAACAGGAAGAAGCCGATCGAAAAGCGGCAGCCGCCCTGTTGTTTGCCCAGCAGATTTTCGACTCGGCAACGTCGCAGAATGCGTCGGAAGCAAGCATGTATCGCCTGCGTGTTCAACTTGCCGAATCGTATCTCGAAGCCGGACAATACGACAAAGCGCTGCTACTCTTCCGGGAAGCGGAACAGTTTGACGTTTCCCGATACAAAGACGGCAAATCTCACGATCCGCGCGTCGTACTCGGCAAGGCCAGATCGCTGATGATGAAGAAACAGTTCGACGAAGCGCTGATACTGTTTAATCGCTTGTTTGTCGAGTCCCCCGCCGATGCGCCCCACCGTTTCGAAGCGCTGCTCGGTGACCTGCAGTGTCGAACCGCACTCGGTGAAGACGCTGCGGCGATCATCAATGTCATCGAACAACATCGCTTCCTCAGTCCCAACCTGGGCGTAGACAGCGTCAAGAAGAAAATCCTCGAAGTGAAAGCGCAAAACGAGAAACGACTGGGTCGACAGTAGTCGTCAGCGCTCTGCCCACCGGATTGACGCCATCCGTGCGCCTCCGTACACTTCGCCTGAATGTCGCGAAACGGCTGAAAATCAAAGGCAATTTCAGTTTCTACAAACGAAGGTGATGCGGGTCATGTTGACGACTAGAGACAACTCATCGCTGCTGGTGGTCGATATTCAAACTCGGCTGCTCCCGCAGATTCAAAACGCCGAATCGATCGTCGCCGCGAATGCTTTTCTCTTGAAATCGGCGCACTTGTTCAAGGTTCCGATCGTCGCCACCGTGCAATACGTGAAAGGGCTGGGTCCCACGCATCCACATTTGGCGGACCTGCTTGCGGGCTGGGACGTACAACCCATTGAAAAGGCGACGTTCAGTTCATTGCAGGATGCGGTCTGCAAACAAGCAGTCATGTCGCTGGATCGGCCATTCGTTGTCGTTGTCGGGATTGAATCGCACGTCTGCGTGCAGCAAACGGTGCTCGATCTGATCGAGGAAGGTAAGCGGCCCATTGTGGTTCGCGACGCTGTTTCGAGCCGAAGGGTCGCCGATTTGGAGACATCCATCCGTCGGATGGAATCCGTCGGGGCGATCATCACTTCTGCAGAATCGCTGGCATTCACCTGGTGTCATGAATCGGGAACGCCCGAATTCAAGGAGATGCTCGGTTTCGTCAAGGAATTCGACGTCGCAAGAGGCGCAATCAACACCGATTCAAAGAAGTAAATGTCATGGTTGGATTCGACGACGGCTATCCGGACGACAGCTATTCCAACGACAGTGGCGAATGGCAACCCGACGATTGGGGTAATGATCCAGATGATGAGGTTGAAGAGCTATCGTGCCCCAATTGCGGCGCTTCGGTCTATGAAGAAACCCAGCAATGCCCGCACTGTGGCGACTGGATCACACCGCTGGCGGCTGCCGCCCGTCGTCCGATATGGATTCGCGTTGTGGGTGGCGTGGTCGTTTTCTGCTTTCTCTATATGCTGCTGGCTGGTATCGTCCGCACTTTCTGGTAAATAGTCTCTGAAAATCTCTGAACCGTGGTGCTCGCTTAAGCGGACGAATCCCCAATCGGCATGGCAAAAAAAACAAGAACGACAAATTCATCATCGCAGACATCCGGTGCAAGCCCGTCGAATTCCAATCGGCTGACGGACAATGACACACCGGAACTCATCCCCGCCACCGTGCCGACGTCTCAGTTGGAACGCTGGGGACCGATCGTGATGATCGCCATTTTGGTGTTCGCCGCGTATCTCCCGACAATCCACAACGACTTCGTCAGTTGGGACGACGATCACTACATCTTCGACAACCGCCAGGTCAGCGAACCGGACGGGCTGAAGAGCATCTGGTTTGACGTCTTCTATTATTCCAACGAACGCTTCCGCCGCAATGACAACGAAACACGGGTGAGCCACCAGTATTACCCCATCGTTTTTACAACACACTGGCTTGAATACCGGTTGTTCGGTGGTGATGACACCAAAACCCGAATGGATCGGCGTGACGGCAAATCATTCAAACGCGCTTACACGATTCGCGAACTGATCGACTCAAAGAAAATGAGCGCTTCCGGTTTTCACGTGACCAACACGCTGCTGCACATGGTCAACGTGATGATCATGATCATGCTGTTTCGGGCCATGGGGTTGTCGTCATGGGTTGCGTGGGCCGCGACCATTCTCTTCGCGCTGCACCCGATGCAGGCGTCATCGGTGGCATGGGCGGCAGAGCGAAAGAACATCCTTTCGCTGATGTTCTACATGCTCAGCATGATCTCATACATCAACCTGCGTCGCTCCGGAAGTTGGCGGCGATATGTCCTGACGGTGATTTTCTTTCAAGCGGCATTGTTCAGCAAAACCGTGGCACTCACGTTGCCGGTGACGTTGTTCTTTACAGATCGGTTACTCGAAAGACGCTGGGATCCGAAATTACTCGTCCAGAGCCTTGTCCGCCTCATTCCACTCTTGGCACTTTCGGCAATTTCGGCGTGGACCACGATTCATGTCGAGGATCGCAACCGAACGATTCCGCTGGAAGACGGCGATCGGCCGTTTATTCCGTGCGCTTCGTTGCTGTTTTATGTGGGCAAGATGCTGCTGCCCATCAATCAATCGCCCATCTACCGACTGTGGGATCCTGATCCGCAGAACATCCTATGGTTCGTTCCGATCCTGATCGTGCTCGCTTTGGCGACTGCGATCGTCATTTATCGCAAGAAGCTTGGGCCGCACTTCATCTGGGCGGTGCTGATGTATTGCGTGATCATGGGGCCGATGCTGGGATTTAAAAATATCAATTACTTCCAGTTCGCCTTCGTCGCGGACCACTACTTCTATCACGGGGCGCTCGGTCTGTTTTTGCTTGTGGGGCTCGCTCTTGATGCGTTTCGGCGTTGGATCAGCAAACGTGATCATGGAAACGAGATTGCAACCGGCGTCGTGATGCTGCTGGCCGTCGCCTGCGGTGTGCGAACGTATTATTACTCGCAGTATTGGCGAACCGCTGACACGTTCTGGGGACGCACGTTGTCCATCAATCCAGACTGCTGGCCCGGACACTACAACGTGGCCAACGCCCGAGCGCGCGAAGCCGCCGAGACCGACGACCCGAAAGAGAAAGAAGAGAAGTTCGACCAGGCCATTGCCGGTTACAAAGAGGTCGCAAGGATCAACAATAAGATTACGCAGCCGGTCAATCAGTGGATCCGGATCTGCGCGATGAAGAAAGACTGGGATTGCATGTTGGATGGCGCACTGGCTGGCGTCCGGCAGTTCTCCCACATTCCAGACTATTACTTAAGTGCAGCGACCGCATACGCCAACTTAAACGACGCTGAGAATGCAGAAATCTGGTACAAAAAAGCCATTGCAATTGCGGAGCAGCGAAGACAACCAGACATCGTCATCACCGCTTGCACCGAACTGGGCGACATCTTAAAACGCCTTGGACGAAACGACGAATCCGCCAGCTATTACATCAAGGCGGCCAAGGTCGCACAGAGTCTCGGTAAGGCGTCTGAGTCAAGCGACATGTGCAGCGCACGCGATTGGTACAATGAAGCAAGGCGGCACCTCTCAAAAGCCCCGCGAACGCCGAACAACGCCGCGACGATTCAGAAGTTGGGCACGCAGCTTAATGAACAGTACGCCAATGCCGCTGAAAAGTGCGACCAATCATAGCGTTGACCGAAACTGCATGTACCGCGTCACGCGTACCCGGCTATCGCATCAAACAAGATTGAGCGATGCGGCATCCTCGCCCGCTCGAGCGACCACAGCCACGTAAACGGCAGACGCTCTTGCACGCCGCAGAACCTTGGCGCATTCGCGAACCGTCGCCCCCGTCGTCATGATGTCATCGACAATGCACACGCGACCGCCCGCGACTTGGCACCCGCGAGCCAGTCGAAACTTGCCACGAACATTCTCAAGCCGGGCGGTAAACGACAACCCTACCTGCGAACGCCCACCACGAATGCGATTCAGAAGCGGTGCATAGGGAATGGACGTGTGTTTGGACAGCAGCCGCGCAAGTCCTTCTGCCGGATGGAACGCTTGCCCGGAGCTTTGAAGGTTGCGGCGCAAGCGATGTTGCCAGCAGGTCGGGACCGGTACAAGAACGTCGATGTCGTCGTAACATTCCGATTGGAAGATTTCCCTCGCCAGGTTTCGCGCCAGAAAAAGCTCCAGGTTCTCATGCCCGACGTACTTGTAGCGCCGAAACACTTCCGCAAACCCGCCGTGATAAGCCGCCGTCCGAAACACCCGCGCGAATGGTCGACCTTCCTCCCGGCAGACACCACACCCCACCTCGTTCAATTCAAACGGGGCTACGGTTCGGCCACATCCCGGACAATAATCGAGCGCCATCGCCGGTCCGACTGCGGCCATGCAATTCCCGCAAAGCTCACCTGCCACATGTTCGCCCGGCTGCCCACACCCTTGACATGCTGGCGGCCAAACCGTGTCGGCAAGGATCCGAAGCCCATGCCGATAATGCCGTTTCAAGGTGCGCCAGTTTTGTGGTTGTAAATTCATCGAACTTTCACCAGGTCGGTGTTGTCGCATATTTCTACAGCGCCCATATAATAGACCACCATGTTAAATATTCACCGACAAAATATTACTCCCGCGTCCCGATACGCGGCGTGCACGCTTGTGGCGTGGTTTTGCTTGATGCCCCACATTGCGTCGGCCCAGTTCGGACCGACCAAGGTGATGACAGCCAAAGTCACGCGCCAACCCATGCAGTTAACCGTGACGTTGGTGGGAACGGTCGGTCCTAAGACACGTAGCCTGATCGGGAGCGAAGTCGCCGGACTGGTCGAAGTGATGCCCGCGCGCCAGGGAAACCACGTGTCCAAAGGCGAACTGCTATGCAAGCTCGGGCAGGACATGCTGGGCGCCGATCTGGAAAGCGCCCAGGCCAAGCTTCAGGCGCTCGAATCCCAACTGCTCGAACTTCAAAACGGAACGCGTGCGGAGGACTTGGCACGTCTCAAAGCCAACCTCGACTCGGCGACCGCGCTCACCGCACGGTGGGCATTTGAATTGGATCGCATTCGCCGTCTGAAGGGGGTCGACTTCGCCAACCAACGCGAGTATCAAGACGCATTGGCAGAGCACCTGTCAGCCGTCGGTACGGAACAAGCTGCCCAGGCGGAATACGATAAAGCCGTCGCCGGTCCCCGCGTCGAAGTGATCGCGCAAGCCACGCACGAATTGGCCCAGCAGAAAGCGTTGGTCAAACGTGCAGAACTCGACTTCACGAAGGCCCGAATCCTCGCGCCGTTTGATGGATTCGTTGTCGCCCGCCATGCCGAGGTAGGCAATTGGTTGCAGGTTGGCGGCGCCGTTGTCGAGTTGGCCGACACGTCGAGCGTGCTGGTTAGAGTCGATGCACCGGAATCGGTGATACCCTTTGCCAACGTCGGCGCTGAAGTGAGTGTGCGAATCGACGCACTCAAAAAACACTACACTGGACACATCAAACACGTTATTCCCCAGGCAGACGAAGCCGCCCGCACGTTCCCAGTCGAAGTTGAGGTGGCCAACCCGGATTATGAACTCAAGTCCGGAATGTTTGCTCGGGTGACCGTGCCTGCGGGCGGAGACGAGATCGCCACCGTCGTTCCCAAAGACGCGCTCATCGAAAGCGATGGTTCGATTTTCGTGGCGATGGTTGTCGATGCTGAAAAGGGAAAGATGGCCATCCCGGTCCCGGTCACGCTTGGCGCCGATCAGGGTGATGTGATCGCGATTACGTCCAACAATCTGCCGCCTGACGCGACCATCGTTGTCTACGGAAATGAGCGTCTAACCTATCCGCAGCCGGTCGTTCCCGTTCAATCGAAGGAGGAAGTTGCCGCCAACGCCCCACAAGGTTCTGGCGCCCTTCCAGAAAACGAAAAAGCAGCCACGGGCAGTTAGCGAATTACCCCATGAACATCATTCGTTTCGCGATTGAGAACCCAGTCAAGGTCACCTCCGGCGTCATCTTATTGATGCTCTTTGGGTTGCTGAGCTTTTTCGCAATTCCCGTGCAGTTGACGCCCGACGTCGATCAGCCGCGCATCACCGTCACCACGCGCTGGACAGGCGCAAGTCCGCAGGAAATCGAAAACGAAATCATCGATCGCCAGGAACAGAAGTTAAAAAGCGTGACCGGCTTGAAGAAGATGACCTCCTCATCCAAGCGTGGAGAAGGCGTCGTCACGCTTGAATTCAACGTCGGCGTGGACAAGGACGCTGCCCTTCAGGACACCATCGAGAAGATCAATCAGGTCGGTTCGTATCCGGAGGAAGTCGATCGCCCTGAAACCAAAGCGGCTGACGCTGCACTCGACTCGCCCATCGCATGGCTGATGTTCCGCGCCGACGTCGATGACATTTCCGGAATGTACGACTTTGTCGATGACAACGTCCGCCCGCTATTGGAACGTGTTGATGGCGTCGCGGCTGTCGACATTTATGGCGGCCGCGAGCGCGAAGTCCGCGTTATCGTTGATGCGTCAAAGATGGTCTCGCGCGGTATCAGCTTCCGAGATCTTGAACGGGCGCTTCGCAACCAGAACGAGAACCGATCCGCCGGCACGATTTCCCAGTCCAAACGCGAGTACACGTACAGGACGATCGGAGAGTTTCGTTCGGTCGATGAAGTCGCCGACACCGTCATCAAGTACGATTCAGGTGGTCCGATTCGTGTTGGCGACATCGCAAAGATCGAATTGACCAACCAGAAGCAATACTCATTCGTGCGATCCAAAGCCGAATATGTGCTCGCCCTTCCTGTCCGGCGAGAATCGGGTGCCAACGTCATGAAGACGATGGCCGACCTCAAAAAGCAGATCGACTACATCAACGAAGCCGTTCTCGCCCCGCGCAAGGAAAACATGCGGGTGACAATGAGCTATGACGAGACCGAATACATCGAATCGTCGATCAACCTCGTGATCAGCAACATTTTCTTCGGCGGATTGCTCGCAACCGTCGTGCTCATGATCTTTCTGCGCAGCACCAGCGCGACGCTGATCGTCGCGATGACCATTCCCATCTCGGTCGTCGGCGCATTTCTGATGGTCACCGTTCTCGGTCGAAACCTCAATGTCATCATGCTCGCAGGCATGGCCTTCGCTGTCGGTATGGTTGTGGACAATGCGGTCGTTGTGCTCGAGAACATCTTCCGCCATCGAGAAGCTGGATTGTCGCGTTTGGACGCGGCGCTCAAGGGAACAGGCGAAGTTTGGGGCGCGATTCTCGCAAGCACCCTGACCACCATCGCCGTATTTCTTCCGGTCATTTTCATCGAAGAGGAAGCGGGCGAACTGTTCGCCGACATTGCCATCGCCATTTCGACGGCGGTCGCGCTTTCGCTGATTGTTTCGGTGACGGTCATACCCACGACCGCCGCCCGCGCCCTTCGCGCAACGAAAGCCAGTCTCCCCGGGTCCGACGAACACAAGGTCGCCGGTTTCGGTGCGGTCGTTGCGAACATCGTCACCAAAATCAACCAGCGCACGTCAACGCGGCTTGCCGTCGTGGGTGGCCTGACCGTGCTTTCATTGATCGGTAGCGTCCTGCTTTGCCCGCCGGGTACGTATCTTCCAAACGGCAATCGCAATCTTGTGTTCGGTGTGCTTTTGTGCCCGCCCGGATATTCGCTTGACGAGTTTCGCAAGATCGGCGGCAAGGTCGAGTCTGACATGCGACCCTACTGGGAAGCGGAAATGGATTCACCCGAAGCCGCAGCGCTACCCAACATCGACATGACCGTGGGCAAAGGGAAAGACACCAACCGGATGTCGGTTCACCCACCGCCCATTGAGAATTTCTTCTTCGTATCATTTGACGGTGGCGCCTTCATGGGATGCAGCAGCAAGGAACCCGAAGTGGTCAGACCCCTTGCCAACGTTCTGACCACCGCGACCGACCGCATCCCCGGAATCATGGCGTTTTTCCAGCAGTCGTCGCTTTTCGGCAATGCGCTGTCCGGCGGCAATGTCATTGAACTCGAACTCCGTTGCGACAACGAAGAAAACCTGCTCCACGCCGCAAAAAGTCTGTTCGTCAAGATCATGCAAGCCGGCATGCGCGCTCAACCGAAGCCAACGACGTTTGACCTTGGACGTCCGGAGTACCAGGCTCGCATCGATCGGGTTAAAGCCGCCGATGTCGGATTGAATGTCGCCGACGTTGGATTTGCCCTGGAAGCCTGCGTCGATGGCGCGTTCGTCGGCAACTATCGCGACAAGGGTGACGAAATCGATCTGGTCATCAAGGTCGCCGACACCGAAGGTCTTGCGGTCCACGAAATCGCCAGCATCCCCGTCTACACACCCACCGGAAACGTCATCCCGCTAAGTTCCGTGGTTAACTTCGAGTTGGCATTCGAACCGCAGGAGATCAGCCACAGCGAATCGATGAAGGCGATCGGATTCAGCATCTCACCACCGCAAGGCGTTCCCTTGGAAGCCGCGATGAATCAGGTGCAATCCGAAATGATCGACCCCATGCGGGCTGAAGGTTTGATGAGTTCCGATGTCGTCGCGACGATGGAAGGAAACGCCGACAAACTCGTCCAAACGCGGCGGGCGCTGATCGGGTCGTATCAGGGTTTGCTCACCAAACCGAGCCTCTTTGGAATGGGGCCCGCGACGACGTTGGCGATTCTCGCAGCGATCTTCATCATCGGCGGCGCAATCGTCGGCCGGATGCGATCCAAGGCGACGATGATGCTTCTTCCGATCGTTCTCGTTTCCGCACTGGTGCTGATTACTTTCGCAGTCAATACGGACCTGGCCCTCGAACTGCTTCAATCGCGCGGCATATTAGCCGCCGTCGTAACGTACTTGTTGATGGCCGCCCTGTTCGAATCGTTCGCCTATCCGATGGTCATCATGTTGTCGGTCCCGTTGGCGACCGTGGGTGGATTTGCGGGACTCGCCATCGTTCACTGGGCCACCGCCCGCGACCCCGTGTCACCGCTGCAGGAACTCGACGTCCTCACCATGCTCGGGTTCATCATTCTCATCGGTATCGTCGTCAACAACGCCATCCTCATCGTGCACCAATCGCTCAACTACATGCGCGAAGGGGTGGAACCGCAAGCCGCCATCAGCCAAAGCGTCGCCACCCGCGTCCGTCCGATCTTCATGACCGCACTGACCAGCATCGGCGGCATGCTTCCGCTCGTCATCATGCCCGGTTCAGGCAGCGAACTGTATCGCGGACTGGGCAGCGTGCTCGTCGGCGGACTGCTTGTCGCCACGATCTTTACGCTTATCGTGATCCCGGCAATGTTCTCGTTGTTTGTCGAATTCCGGTCGGCCATAACGCCAGCCGCTGATGAAAATCGGCAGCGCATCGGTGCCGAATCAACGCCTTCGCCGGCATTTGCCAGCGCGTCCGACCCTCACTAGAACACGTTAAGTCCACCGCGGCGCGACAGCGTCGTCATTCCCGCGCAGGCGGGAATCCAGGGGCAAAACGAAATCAATCCACGTGGGTACTGGCGCCCGCGCTGTCAAGAGTGGACGAGCAAAACACAATGCTTGGATTAAGATCGCTATAATCGCCCCGTACATCCAAGCGCGAAACGCCCCGGTTATTTCACATCCACCGGGCATCGCGTTGTGCAGGCCGCAATCCGGGGCAACCACTGCACACCCTTGCATGGTTCGCAGGACGCGAAATATCTGCTATCATCGTTCCCTGAATTGGCAACCCACGCACTTGGATCAAAGGGATCTTTCCAATGGCAGACAACGATCGTTTCGGCGCGAAGTCCGTCGTTTCCACACCACTCGGACAGCGGACCATCTTTCGACTTGATTCGCTTAAAGGTCTGGGCGACCTCTCAACGATCCCCTATTGCATCAAGGTGCTGCTGGAGGCGTGCCTCAGAACGTGCGACGGATTCGTCGTCACCGAAGATTCGGTCAAAGCCCTCGCCGCGTACAATGCTTCGAACGTCGGCGAAGTGGAGATTCCTTTCAATCCGGGTCGCGTCGTGCTTCAGGACTTCACCGGTGTGCCAGCCGTCGTCGACCTCGCCGCGATGCGATCGGCCATGGTCCGCATGACCGGCGACAAAGCGTCGGCCAGCAAGGTCAACCCGCTCGTCAAGTGCGACCTCGTGATCGACCACTCCGTGCAGGTCGACGCCTTCGCCAACGCGATGGCATTAACGATCAACGGCCAACACGAATTTGAACGCAACCAAGAGCGCTACGAATTCCTCAAATGGGGGCAGCAGGCATTCGACAACTTCTCCGTCGTCCCGCCCGCCACCGGTATCGTCCACCAGGTCAACCTCGAATACCTCGCCTCCGTCGTCATGGACAACAACGGCACACTCTACCCCGACTCGCTCGTCGGTACCGACAGCCACACGACCATGATCAACGGGCTCGGCGTCGTCGGCTGGGGCGTCGGCGGTATCGAAGCGGAAGCAGTCATGCTGGGTCAACCGATCTACATGCTCATCCCCGAAGTCGTCGGTTTCAAACTCACCGGTAAACTCGCCGAAGGCGCAACCGCGACCGACCTCGTCCTCCGCGTCACCGAAATGCTTCGTGCCCATGGCGTCGTCGGAAAGTTCGTCGAATTCTTCGGTCCCGGACTGGCTGACATGCGACTCGCCAACCGCGCCACCATCGCGAACATGGCCCCCGAATACGGCGCGACCGTCGGATTCTTCCCCGTCGATGAACAGACCACCCGCTACATGCAGCTCACCGGCCGCGATGGGAAACTGATCGAAACCGTTGAGTGGTATTGTCGCGAGCAGGGTCTCTGGCGCGACGATTCGCACAACATCAAATACGCCGAAACGCTCGAACTCGATATGTCGACCGTCGAACCGTCGCTGGCTGGCCCGAAACGCCCGCAGGATCGCATCGCCCTTTCGAACATGAAACCGAAATGGAAAAAGGCACTGTCAGATGCTGTCAGCGGACGGGCGAAGAATGAAGGCGCGGTCGCCGTCGCCGATCCCGGCATGGACGGCGTCGATGTCGAATACGATGGCAGCAAGTTCAAACTCGCCCACGGCAGCGTCGTCATCGCGGCGATCACCAGTTGCACGAACACGTCAAACCCTGACGTGATGATCGGTGCCGGTCTCGTCGCTCGCAAAGCCCGAGCGCTCGGCCTCACGCGTAAGCCTTGGGTCAAAACGTCGCTCGCACCCGGTTCCAAAGTCGTCACCGAGTACCTCGACCAAGCCGGTCTGACCGAAGACCTTAACGCACTCGGCTTCAACCTCGTCGGGTACGGCTGCACCACCTGCATCGGCAACAGCGGCCCGGTCCCCGAACCGATCAGCAAAGCCATTAACGAAAATGACCTCATCGCCTGCTCGGTGCTTTCGGGCAACCGCAACTTTGAAGGTCGCATCAGTCCCGACGTGCGGGCCAACTATCTCGCATCACCGCCGCTCGTCGTCGCCTACGCCATCGCCGGTACCGTGGATATCGACATGGCCAACGACCCCATTGGAGAAGACGCCAACGGCAACAAGGTGTACCTCGCCGACATTTGGCCGACCCAGAAAGAAATCGACGACGCCGTCGCGCAAAACGTCACCAAGTCGCAGTTCGTCGAACAATACGCCAACGTGCTGCACGGTTCGGATGATTGGCGCAACATCGACACGTCCACCGGCGGCCTGTACGAATGGCGCGAAGAAAGCACGTATGTGCAGGAACCACCCTTCTTCATCGGCTTGACGCAGGATGTGCGGCCCATCGTGCCGATCCTGAACGCGCGCTGCCTCGTCAAAGTCGGCGACAGCGTCACCACCGACCACATCAGCCCTGCCGGTTCGATCGCGACGGAAAGCCCTGCCGGCAAATACCTGCTCAATCGCGGGGTGGCTCGCTCGATGTTCAACTCGTACGGTTCGCGGCGCGGCAACGATCGCGTGATGACCCGCGGCACGTTTGCGAATGTGCGCGTCCGCAACCAACTCGCCCCAGGCACCGAAGGCGGCTGGACGAAGAACCTGCTGACCGGTGAAGTCGAAAGCATCTACGACGCATCGCTCGCTTATAAAGATGCGGGCGTTCCGCTGGTGGTGTTAGCTGGCAAGGATTATGGCATGGGTTCGTCGCGCGACTGGGCGGCGAAAGGCACGTTCCTGCTCGGCGTCAAAGCCGTCATCGCCGAAAGTTTTGAGCGCATCCACCGCAGCAACCTCGTCGGCATGGGCGTGCTGCCGCTGTGCTTTAAGAATGGCGAATCCGCGGATGGCCTTGGCTTGACCGGTGAAGAAACATTCAGCATCGCCATCGACGACAAAGTGGCGCCAAGACAGACGATCAAGGTGACGGCCACCAATGCCGGCGGCGAATCAAAAACCTTCGAAACCACCTGCCGAATCGACACGCCGGTGGAAGTCGAGTATTACCGAAACGGAGGCATCCTCCACACGGTCCTAAGAAAGATGGCCAAGAGTTAAAAGCATTCAAGATCGAATAGCAGCGGAGCGACAACGCCGTCATTCCCGCGCAGGCGGGAACCCAGAAGCAAAAAGAAGTCAATCCAGGCGAGTGCCGGTACCGGGTGCCCCACCCTTTCAGGGTGGGGGACGGAAGCAAACGAGGGCTTCAAAAGGAAGGTGGCCCACCTTTTCAAAGGCGGGGAAACCGATGATCAACAAAGAAACCTCCAAGACTTGACGCCAGCCAAACAAATCAGTTTGATAAGCAGCACAACAATTCCAACCAAGGGCGGTTAGCTCAATTGGCAGAGCGCCTCGCTTACACCGAGGAGGTTACAGGTTCAAGTCCTGTACCGCCCAGTTGCTTGCCTTGTTCTCGTGCACCAAATCCGTAGAGATTCTTAGGTCGGGCAATTGACTTAACCTGCCGCACTTCTATTGTCGCTCCGACCGTTCTTGTAATCAATTGACAACGGTGTACTCGCTAGGCGACGATGACAAGTATCGATATCGTTCTCCAACAGATGACTTCTACGGTGTTGTAGCAAGTCAAGAGAAAGCAATTCTTGCAGATGACGGAGTCAAGAAATTGAGAGAACCAAGAAGTAGCCAGCAAGAAAATGAAATGAGCGCCGATGCGGTGATAGAAAATGGCCTAGATTCACTGTCGGATGATGACCTACACCATTTTGATCAAGACATGATACGGCATTTCCGCAGCTTTCGAGAATACGTTAGCCATGCGTCCCGCTCAACTGATCCCATTGTTAAATGGCGAAAGAAAATCATAAATCAGACGCTATTGGCAATCGTTCGACCACATGTCAGGGCATTTGTTTGCAGACGGTTGAATCTGCCCACCCCTGACGACCTTCAAGTTGCAGTATCCATTGAATCGATTCAAATCGCAAAGGATGCCAGACGATACGCACAAACCAGTAACGTGATTGCGATCATTGCAATCGCCGTCTCCATTTTTATGGGGATCTTTGCATAGTGCGAGTAACTTATAGTGTACAAAGTACCGGAGACCTTGGCGCCTCCGATCCCGTAGTACCGTAGGTCGGGGCATCGACCCGACAGGCTCGTCGATTGGCTTCTCATTCTTGGCACCACGCCCTGGCCCCGACCTGTCGAACTCACAACTTTGTGTCGCTGATGCAACAGTTCCGACCTGGACATCCAACTGATCCTGAAAGCTGGCGATGACTCTTCATAAAATCATGCAAGGCCTGTACTCGCCGAATAAGGCGGTCCGACTCAAATCGCTAAAGCTTCTGCTGCGCCACCCAGATGCAACCCCGTTACAGCTTGTCGAAGGGTTGTGTTCGCCGGATAATCGTAACTTTGAATTCCTCAAAGTGTTCGAACTGGGGGCGGCAATGCGTGAATCATGGCAACGGCTGCACGGCGTCGATGACGATGAAGTCTACGAACTCTTGCTCAACCACTTCATCCAAGCCCCAGAGGAAAACAAAGAAATCGTCATGCACATTCTCAATGCGATCCAGACTGAGCGGGCTGCTGAGATGAGTCGGGAGATTAGATGCCTGTAAGGGATGGGTAGCGCCAGGACAGGCGGCCTAATTATTCGGAGTTGGAGCCTCGATTCACATAGACGAGTAGATCGGGTCATCGACCCGACTTACCCAACTGGCTGGCGATTTCTTAGGCGTCAATCAGAGAGATTCTCACGTCGCAAGCGAATCTCTTCCATGAGTTCTTCGTGCGTCCGAAAAACGATGCGATTTGGAAAGTGATAGAGCACGGCGTATCCGCCCCTATCATCCAGCGTCTTATAAGCCACCAGGCCTCCGCCAAACTCATCGGTATACGACAGAAACTCAGGCGTAAACGTGACTCCCTCCAACTCCTTCGCGTCTACGCTCGAAAGTGGTGCGACCGATCTAATCTCTTCGAGTGATGCGGGCGAACTGTCGGGGGTGATGGATGCCTTTGTGGACTTGGAAATCGCGATCAGCATGTCGCGCACGTTAATCGGCACTCGCGGATCAGGATCAGAATGACGTGGAACAGACGGTGGCAGCAATACGGAAACGACCAGGGCGACAAAGGAGACGCCAATGAGCCACCGAGCACTTGACATTCGCATGATTCGAGCCCTTCGTCAGCCGCTGTATTATTCACGCCTTGAAAGCACCCGTCAAGTTTCGTTTGTCGGGTCAACGACCTACCAAACATAAGGAAATTGACGCGGCGGATTCTCTGCGTGATATTGCGTTTGTGACGAAACCTGGCAAAGCAAATGAGAGGCGAAGCGAGAGGATCAGGGGTGCCACGTCTGCCGTATTTGCATTCGTGTCTCTCGGTTTCGTCGCAGTCTTGCTTTTTGCGTGCCTTCCCGCTCTTAAGTTTTTCCTCCCCGATATGTCCACCTATGTAGGGACTGCGACGTACCTGAAAATACTGATCGGCGGCACCTTGAGTCTGGCAGTCGGGATGATAGCGGCGATTGCGTACCTCATTCTCGCCCTCGCCGCAATAGGCGTTGGCCTGCGCTTCGCAAGTCGATTCCTATCCGAGGAGGAGTTGGATACAATCCTCACTGGATTTGACAAGCCAACTGCCTTTCGCCGAGTCGTCGAACGTTGCGCCAGGAACCATACGCGCAACATAGAACCAACAGAGATTCCAGGCGCGTCAATGCCGTCAGGCAACGAGGACTTAGGATGGTGGGACAGGGAACTCAGCCGTCATGAGACTGCACAAATAGCGGCATTCGCAATCGTTGCCAATGTTTTCTCCTTGCCACTCGGCTTGATGGCTCTTTGCTACTGCAAAACCCATGAAGGTAGGATGAGGGCGTGGATAGTATTTTCAGTTGGATTGGCCATGTCGCTTATAATGTACGTAATCATCCTCAACCCAACAACGAAATGAGCAACCGCGTCTCCCGCGCAAGGAAACAGTCGAAGAAATCTCCGGAATGCACGATCATGAAAATACTCGTAACAGGCAGCGCGGGGCACTTGGGAGAGGCTTTGGTTCGCACGCTTTCGAGAAAGGGACATACCGTCCATGGCATCGACATCATCGAATCCGAATTCACCCACCGCGTCGGCTCCATTGTCGATCGTTCGTTTGTTGCCGACTGCTTTACCGGCATCGATGTTGTGCTTCATGCGGCGACGTTGCACAAACCGCATGTCGCCACCCATTGCCGGCAGGAATTCGTTGACGTGAACATCACCGGTACGTTGAACCTGCTGGAGGAGGCGGTCGCGGCTGACGTTCGATCGTTTATCTTCACGAGCACAACCAGCACCTTCGGGCACGCGCTCACCCCGTCAGCCGGCGAACCTGCGGCTTGGATCACCGAGGATGTGGTTCCCATTCCCAAAAATATCTACGGCGTCACCAAGTTAGCCGCAGAAAATCTGTGCCAGTTGTTTCATCGCAAGTTCGATCTTCCCTGCCTCATCCTGCGGACGTCTCGCTTCTTTCCCGAAGCCGACGATCGAAAGGAAATCCGCGACGCATACGACGACGCCAACGCCAAAGCCAACGAGTTTCTCTATCGTCGCGTGGATATCGAAGACGTCGTCAGCGCCCACCTGCTCGCGATTGAAAAATCCGCATCGATCGGGTTCGGCAAATACATCATCAGCGCGACGACGCCCTTCACGCAAGACGACCTGCCCGGACTGCGAAAGGACGCTGCGGCGGTCTTGAAGCAACAAGTCCCCGAGTATGAAGCCGAGTATAATCGCCGTGGCTGGCGGATGTTCCCGACGATCGACCGCGTCTACGTCAACCAAAAAGCCCGCGATGAACTCGGCTGGCAACCGAAGCACAACTTCGCCGATGTGCTCAGTCGCCTGAAAGCCGGCGGAGAAGTGCTAAGTTCGATGGCGCAAACAATCGGACGCAAAGGTTACCACGCTGAGAAGTTTGTTGAGGGACCTTATCCGGTGGACAAGTAGGTCGGGTCATCGACCCGACGCCGTTTTTGTGACATTGATTCCAATTGTCGGGTCGATGACCCGACCTACCGATTCCTGCCCGTGCCGCGGTGTGCTTGCGGATCATTTCGTTGACGGTCTCTTGCGTGGCCGATACGATTGCCCGTTGCTTTTGCGCCACCGAATCCGCAACACGGAGGTCGAATAACCATGTCCGATTCCAATGCCAACGTCCCTGCCGAATCCGTTTCCCAATCGCCAGCCCCCAAGCGACGCAAAGTTTGGCGCTACGTTATTGGCGTGTCCCTGTTTCTGTTCGTCGCGATTCAGTTCATCCCGTATGGCCACAACCACACCAACCCGCCGCCAACGGCCAGCGTCACGTGGGACAGCAAGGCGACGGAGAACCTCGTCCGCGCGGCATGTTACGATTGCCACAGCAACGAGACCGTGTGGCCCTGGTATAGCAGCGTCGCGCCGGTGTCATGGCTGGTGCAGCACGATGTCGATGACGGTCGCAAGGAACTCAACTTCTCCGAAGGGAATCTGCACGAGGTCGATGAAGCGGCGGAGATGATTGAACACAACGACATGCCCCCATGGTTCTACCGCCCCATGCACAGCGGCGCGAAACTGTCCGACTCTGACAAAGAAGCCGTCATCAAAGGATTCGCCGCAACGTTCGACAGTGCAACGCCGCACGAAGAACACGAAGACTAGGACGCCCGAATTCTGCCATGGCAATACCACACCGCCGTCATTCCCACGAAAGTGGGAATCCAGATGAATACGAGCTTCATCGTTGCAAATACTTCGCCCTGGGATGCGTAGGAAAGACGAGGAAAACGCTAAGTTCGGATTGAAGCCGCCAAGGGCCGCTCATCGATTAAAGACGCTCCGCCAAAGCCAGGCAATCACTTGTACCGCGCACACCACAGGCAACAACCCAACCAGAATAATGCAAATCGGAAGCACAATGAGATACAGCGGCGAGGCAATATACAAGCCGACAAAGTACGTCGGTTCGTGGCCGATGATCAACCCGGCGATGGCAACGAGCAAACCCACCACACCGATTCCCAACACAATCAGAAGTATAACCTGACTGATCGTGCCCTCATCAAACCACTCGCGCCTTTGCTCGGTTGTTTCGTCGCTCATCGCGCTACATGCTATGCACAGTCAACCCACCAAAGCGAACTTGGAATTGTCGATTCCGGTCGTATTCTGTTGATGGTTGGCTTGGTCCGCCAAATGCCTGCCCGATCCCTCGAATTTCGTTGCCGAAGTTTCATTCATTCGTGGGAACCGCATCTGAAATGCGTCGTTCAATGAATTGGCGATAGTCTTCCTTCATCGGGATTTCCAAATCACGCACGATCCGTCGCCGAATCGCCTTGGTTGTTTCACCCGTGACCGGATTCAAACCGTCTTTCTCGTAGGACTCCCAATACAAACCGACGCCGCGCTTCTGCCAGGTCGGCAAGTCATTGAAATTGATGCCGCTTTGAAACAACAATTCGTTCTTGCCGGCGACGGACATCCCCACAAGCATGCGGGTCGCGTTCGTTGCGTTCTCTCCCTTGTGCCGAAGGTGCCAATAGCAGTGCGCGTTGAGCGCGTTCCGATGAGCGTCTTCACTCCGCCATGAAAAGTAATCTTGCACATCGCGCCAGCGTGGGAATTGACAAACTCTGCAATCGAACGAAACGCATGTTCCCATTAGCAGCGAAAACTTGGCGCTCGCTTCGCCGGCTAGAATCGAATTGAACTTTCGAAGCTTGCGCCCGAATGCGTCTTCATCCGCATCGAACAAGAGCGAAATCTCATCACTTTGCGTGTAGCCATATGCAACGCGAAATCCGGACTCCATCAGGTGCGCCACCGTCTCAACCATCGCGTCGCGAAACCGTTCATCGAACGGTGCCTCGAGGTCCAGACGTTCCTTGGTTAATCGGGTGAAGTTCCGGCCATCCAGCCGAGCGACGAGGTAAATGCCCGGCAAGGCGCAGTGATCGTGCGACGTCTCAAATACACGCATCCTTTGGTCGAGTTCGTCGAATTTCATGCCTGCCATTCCTCAACCACAAACCCGCCAAGCCCGTCATGCTTCACATAGAACAGTTGGTTGAACCCTTCGTCCAGACTCGGGACTTCCAGACGAGCATAAGCCCCAAGCAAGCCCACCGTCGGCACTTTCCTGTCTTCGGCCCGAGCTTCATTGCGCGATTTGCACGCCTCAATCTCTGACTGAAAGTAATAACCGCAGACGCCCAGTCCGTTCGCATTGGCCAATTCGAAGTATCGCTGGCGGTCGGACTTTGAGACGTTGGTGTTGTCGACGACGAAGGGCTGCCCAATATCAATGCAGGTATCGATCAAGCGCCGCTCTCGATTGCGGGTTCGCAGCATATCGAGGTTGATGCGAACATGCGTGTCTGCAAACCGCTGCTGGAAGAATGTGGACTTTCCCGAAGCCTGCAATCCGATGAACACCACCACATCCACCACACACCTCACAACAAACGCGCTATACCCACCCGGATACTTCGCGGTCAATCACACATTGAACTTGATGTTCAAAATATCCCCATTCTGCACTTCATAGGTCTTGCTTTCCAGACGAACTCTTCCCGCCGCCTCGGCGCCTTTCAGGTCGGCGTGGGCGACTGTTTCGGCGCGGATGAAACCGCGGACCAGGTCCGAGTGGGTCTTGCCAGCCGCATCGACAGTGTGGGTTCGAATCCCTCCCACCGCATTTTGAAATCGCAATTCAACGAGTACGGGAACTGTTCCTCACGCCGAATTGCAATCCCGATGTCGAAAAACAAGTGCGGTGGCCGACGAGAGGTTCAATTCCTCCAGTTCTCAGTTACGGTGACCATAACGACGCTCAGGGTTGGGCAATTTCGTAAAGCCCCTGCCCCACGTATCTGAGGCGTTCCAACCGCACCAATTCGTCCCACACGGCTTTTGGAAACTGGCGCGGTGGGACAATCGCCACGATGCCTGAGTCACGACCTCCGGACATCGCACTACGCCCCAGCGTCGATTCCGCATCAAGTCGCGAAAGCTTGAGCCGCTTGCGAAACGCCTTCA
>DDIR01000047.1 GCA_002338715.1 Phycisphaerales bacterium UBA1845
TGGCGCAGGTCGGCTTTGGCGCCATCAAGGGCTGGACGTCGGTCTCGCTGGTCAGCGCGCCGACCTCGACGGTAACGGACTAGAGTCGCTAATCGTCTTTGGAGAACAGCCAACCTGCGACTCACGACCTTCGCCGTTGGACCTCGCGCTCGATTTACCCAACGGTCAGTTTTTCTGGATCGCAAATGGCGGATGCAGCCCATGCGGTGGCGCGGTTTGCACCGAGTGCAGCGTCATCCGGCGGGCCAATCTCGACGGTACTCCGATGACCGACGTCCTCGAACTAACGGGAACGGTGAACCCCAGCGACATTGCTCTGGACCTCGAAGGTGGCAAGATGTACTGGACCGATCGCCAATACATGCCCAGTATTTTTCGCGCCGATCTCGATGGTTCAAACATGGAGCCGCTCATCGACAGCCCCGACGGCGCGGAAGAAATCGCGCTTGATCTGGTCAACGGAAAAATGTATTGGATCGAAAACGGCGGTTCAATTCCGTGCACAACCGGCTGCTCGCGCATTCGCCGTGCCAATCTCGATGGCTCCGGTGATCAAGACATTGTCGTCTTTGAGAACCAACCCGACTTCGACGCATCGGATTTCTATCGCGGGCTTGCAGTCGATCCGTCGGCCGGCAAAATCTATTGGGGTGTCGGTGGCTTCTGCCCAATCGAAGCCAACACGGGTCGCATTCAACGTGCGGACTTGAACGGTGACAACGTCGAAAATGTCGTGACCGGTTTGGGAATCGTCTACAAAGTCGTGGTGGTCAACCCGTCGATGTGAGCGCGGAACTGTCGAGTCGTAAACACCCCAAAAAATAGGGACGCACGGAAGATCGAAATCTCCCGTGCGTCCTTTCTACATGGCAGGATGGGCTGCCAGTTGGGGTCACATCTGTGTTGGCCCGACTGTCAGTCTACGACCGGTCCGCGTTACGGATTGTAGCGCCACATTTCGCCACCTTCCGCAGCGACCAGGATCGTGCCATCATCGAAGTACCAGACGTTCGACATCAGGTTGGCTGCGAAGTCATCGTCTTCGTCCAACGGTGAGATGTCAGTCCACGTCATACCACGATCCATACTGTAGACGACAAAGCCGTGGTTGTTCGGGAACGTCTGACCGACCAACACCACTTCGTCACCCCGGACAGCCATCTTCCATGCGCCACCCTGATATTCGATACCGGAGTTGAACAGATCGATTTTTGCCCAGTTGGCGGGATCGCCCGGTTCACCCGAAAGTTTGTGGATCAGCGGGTAACGAAGCGACTGATCGAATCCAACAACCAAGCCTTCGGTTTCACTCCACAGGTAGATGTCGTGCAGTTCGCCGTCGCGGGTCGAGGGCTGCACTTCAACTTTCTTCATGTGATACGTCGCACCCGGTTCATCCGACGGATAGTACACGGTCCCCGGTCGGTTGATGACGCTACCGACGCCCCAGAAGCGATTGTTGTATCCGATGACGCGTGACATCTGCTCACCGGGCGTGCTGCCACCGGTCAGGACACCGTCAAGGTGCGTTTCGTGTTCCACGAATTCGCTGGCGCCGGCTGCACGGTATGCCGTCTGCACGCCGGTCAGACTGTCGACAAAGAGCTGACCGTCTTCCGTCACAGCGATGTTCTCGCCCTGCGAAACTGCGGAAAATGCGTTGAGGCTGCTTTGATACAGACCAACCAACTGACGCACCGGACCGCTTTCGTCGATCTCAAAGACTTCGTAGCTGTCAACCGTGTCGGTTCCCGTGGCGTAAAGCGTGCCGCTCGGAGCGCGACGGATGTCGTTGATGCGTGCACCGTTAAACAGCGGCTGTGATTCCCAGGTTTCACCACCGTCTTCGGTGACGAACAGACCGAAACCCTCGGCGTTGTCGCCGCAACCAACGTAACCATCCATGCGTGAATCAAACCAGAATGCGTTGGCGCGGGTTCCACCGCACGGTTGTGACATCTTGGTCCAGGTGCCGCTGACCGGCTGATCCATCATGTCGTCACCAGTCATGTCGTCGCCGGTGTTATCGTCACCGGTGTTGTCGTCAGGCGTATCGCCGGTGTTACCGCCCTGATCGTCGGTACCCGTGTTGTCGCCGGTGTTATCGCCTGTGTTGTCGTCACCGGTATTGTCACCGGTGTTATCACCCGTGTTGTCGCCAGTGTTGTCACCGGTATTGTCGCCCGAGTTATCCCCGGTGTTGTCGCCGGTATTGTCACCGGTGTTGGAACCATCCTGCGACGAGTCGCCGCCGTTGTTCCCCCCATCGTCCCCAGTCATGGTTTGACAGCCCGCGGTCCAGAACATCGCGAACGCCACCAGCCCCAGCTTCATCCATCGATTCGTTGTCATGACAACCTCCAATCCATATTGCGTCCAAGACCGCAGCGACCATTCCCCAATTCGATCTGGCGCCCCGGTCTTCACCCCGATGCCTGGACTTTGGCAATTCCCATCCATCCAATAACACCGGCCCATCGGGTTCACCCCGACAGGCGACGGGACCGTCCCGCCACCCCAAGACGCGAAGGTGGATGGTGGCAGGGACAATAAAATCCCAAAAACTTTGAAAAATGCTCGGAAACCGTTCCCAGAGCGGAGGTTACGTTCGTTTCTGTATTGGCGAATGCCATGGTCTACACCTATGATGGACGTAACAGGACTGGGCAGACGCCCGGCTGAGGTTGCTTCGATCGCGTTAGAATCATGTCCAAAGAACCATTTGAACCAGTCACTGAGCATTTGCGGCGCTTGCAGTCCGGCGACGAACTGGCGGCTGACGCGCTGCTTCCGCTCGTGTACGACGAGTTGCGGGCGCTCGCGGGCGCGGCATTTCGTTCGGAGCGGCCGGACCATACGCTCCAGCCCACTGCGATTGTTCACGAGGCCTATCTGAAGCTGGTCGACCAAAAAGGTGCGGACTGGAAGAATCGGGCGCACTTTCGGGCGGTGGCCGCCCAAGCGATTCGCCGAATCCTGATCGACCATTCACGAAAACACCGGGCAGCGAAACGCACCCCACCGACTTACATCAGTATCGATCTGTCATCGGATCATCCGGAAGAGATGCACGCCGATTTGGAACTGCTCGAAGTGGCGATGAACAAGTTGGCGCAGTTGAACGAACGACAGGCCAAGGTCGTGGAGATGCGCTTCTTCGCGGGGATGACTGTCGAAGAAGCGGCGGTGGTTCTCGGTGTTTCGCAGGGGACGATCAAGGGCGACTGGCGGATGGCCCGCGCTTGGTTGCAACGTGAATTGGAGTCACAATCTTAGGCATGGACTCCAAACGCTACGATCGAATGTCGGCAATCTTCGCCGAAGCCATCGAGTTGCCATCAGACGAGCGCACGCAATTCATTAAGCGCGAGTGCGGTGACGACGAGGCCATGCTCGAAGAACTGGTCGATCTGCTTCATCGCGATGAAAAGCCATCCGCAGTCGATCGCCCCATCATCGATCACGACGTGACGCATCGGCTTCTCGCTGATGCCGATGCACCAGGCACGCCCAAAGAAATCGGTCCGTACAAGATCGTCGACGTACTCGGGCGCGGCGGCATGGGCACCGTGTATCGCGCCAAACAGCAGTTTCCCAGTCGAACGGTTGCGCTCAAGGTCGTTCATTCTCCGATTTACTCGCGGTCACTGACCCGTCGAATCGAATACGAAGCCCAGATACTCGCGCGATTGCAGCATGAAGGTATCGCCCAGATATTCGAAGCCGGAACAGCCACTGCGAATGGTGTGACCTTGCCGTTCTTTGCCATGGAACTGGTCGAAGGTCGTCACCTGACGGACCACGCCAAGAAATTCAAACTGACCACTGCAGAGAAGCTCAAACTTATCGTAAAGGTCTGTGCAGCCGTTCGACACGCCCACCAGCAAGGCGTGATTCATCGCGACCTCAAACCGGCCAACGTGCTTGTCACGGATGGCGGACAACCGAAAGTCCTCGACTTCGGCATCGCCCGCGTCACCGACTCGGACATCCGCACCACCACGTTGCACACCGATGTCGGTCAACTCGTCGGAACGGTCGCCTACATGAGCCCCGAACAGGTGGCTGGCGATTCTTCCAACATCGATACACGAAGCGATGTTTATGCACTCGGAGTGCTCGCGTTCGAATTGCTGACGGGCGAGCTTCCGCATCCTGTTGGCGGGAAGACCATCGCGGAAGCGGCTCGCATCATTCAGGACGAAGAGCCACGTACCCTTCGCGGGTTTAGCCCTGAGTTTCAAGGCGATCTCGAAACCGTCGTGCGCAAAGCGCTTGAAAAGGATCGCGAGCGACGCTACGGATCGGCGGCAGAATTCGCAGCCGACATCAACCGTTATCTTGCGAACGAACCGGTGGTCGCAAGACCGGCCAGCCTTGCCTATCAATTGCGTAAGTTCGCCCAGCGCAATCGGAGCCTGGTCGCGTCGATTGTTGCGGCGTTTCTGTTGCTGGTGGCAGCCGTTGCCGGAACCACCTACGGGCTGGTCCAGGCGATGCGCGAACGCGACGACGCGGTTCAGGCCCGTCAGGAGTTGCAAGTCGCCAAAGAAGCGGTCGAAAAAGAAACCGACAAGATGACCACCATCAACACCTTCCTCGGGCGCATGTTGCGGGCGGCAGACCCGATGGGTGAAGTCGGCGGCAAACGCGACATGACGGTGGTCGAAATGTTGGACCGCGAAGTGGAATCGATCGCGGACGCATTCAAAGACCAACCCGCGATCGAGTCGGCGATTCGCACCACGATCGGATCAACCTACGCGGGACTCGGTCGCTATCCGGAGGCCGAAGTCCAGTTGCAGATCGCACTGCAAAAGCATCGGGAATCCGGCGACCCCGAATCAAACGACGTGCAGCGTGCCAAGCGCGATCTTGGCGGTGTGCTCGTGAAGCTCGGGCGCATCGACGAGGCGATTCCGTTGATGCGCGAGTCGTTGGAGATTCAGGGGAAGAACGAAGAGGGCAAATCGACTCTGGACTACGCGATTGCCGCGATGCGATTTGGATGGGCGCTGGAGAAACAGGGTCAGTATGAAGAAGCCGAACGATGGATTCGCCCCGCAATCCCGGTCGTGGAAAAAGAAAAAGGAGAGTATCGCCACGTCTACGCGGCCGGCATCAACAACCTGGCCAAGGTAATCGCCAAACTCGGTCGTCCAGCAGAGGCTGAGGAGCTATACACGCAAGCCCACAATGCGTTCATCGAACTGCATGGGACGGACCACTCGAGCGTCGGCGTGACAATGAACAACATCGCGCGAATGCGGCAAATGCAAGGTGACAAGGAGGGTGCAGCCGCCGGGCATCTCGAAGCGATTGAAATCCTGCGAAAATCGCTGGGAGCAGATCATCCCTCGCTGGCGACGGTCATCAACAACGTTGGTTTGCTCTATTTTGATTTGGAGCGCTACGAAGAAGCCGAAGTCCAGCTGCGCGAAGCCTTGCGCATTTACCGAACGGCGTACGGTGACGACCACCCCGAGACAATCGACGGCTATTACGCACTGGGGCTGGTTCTTTACGAACTCAAGAAATACGAAGAAGCCGAACGAACGTACAAGCTCGTCGCTGATCAGCGTCGCGAGACGCTGGGACCGACGGAAGATAAGACCATGTTGGCCGAAATGCACTGGGCCCGGTGTGTGGCCAAACTTGGCGATCCCAAACAAGCAGACCCGGAGCTTGAGCGGGTGTTCAAACAATTTAGAGACAAGTATGGACTTGAGCACAGACTCTCACAGATTGGACTGCAATCGTTGCTGCTTTTCAGGATTGACACGAAGGAGGTCGACGAATGCCGGCGCCTGCGCGCATTGCTTTCACCGGACGATGAGCGAAGCGCCAAGATGCTGGAAGAAACCAGGGACCAGTTCTAACGGTCCGATGACATTACTTCGATCCAACTAGCAGACCGTCAACACATCCCCCACTTTGATCGTGCCGCCCTCCACAATCTCGCCGTAAACACCACCGCGACAATCCGGCGTAAGCGCTTCACGCAGCCCCATGTGCAGTTTGTCCATCAATCCGCAAGGCTCCGTTTCGGCATTGACCTTGATCGTCAGTTCACCGAGTTTCACCGTGCTGCCAATCAGGCTTTTCAATGAACCACCCTCCAACAGGACGTTGGCGCGACGGGTGTGCCAGGGCAATTCGGCGTTGAGCTCTCTGGTTGTCTCTGACCACTGTTCGTTTGACAGCAATGTGATACGACGATGGGCAGCCGCGGGCAGGTCCCCTTCCAGGCCATCATCGGGCGTCGCGCTGACGCGGTCGGTTTCCCGCATGGGTCCTTTTTTTTCGGTGCGCACGGCGATCGCCAGAATTTTCCTGCCCAATTGTTCACCCATTTGATTCGTCTCCATCTGCCCACAAGCCGTATATGAAGTATCAACACTGCAATCGGTCATTCAAGCGATTGTTTGTAACACAAACATTTCACTTGATTGGTGTGTATTGCCTCCGAATCCGTCGATGTATTATAAATTCGTCATCGATTTTGGGCATCAATTTCCGGAGAACATTCAGAATGCGAATTCACGCGTTTATACTTTGTCTTGCAATGACGTTGGTTCCATCGGCGTACGGTCAACTCACCCCCATCAAGCCACCGCCAATTCCGGACTTCAAGACACCGGTCGATTATACGGCTTGGTATTTCGACGAGTTCGCGCCGAAAAATGATGATGACGCCCTGCCGATTTACGAGCCGATTCTGTTTGGACCAGAAGCCAATGCGCTGAAACTCGACCCCAAGGGTGATGCGCTCAGGCAGATGCTTGAGGTCCTGGAGAATCCCAAAGAATGGAGGGTGTCCGAAAAGCCGGCACTTGCCAATTGGATCAAGAAACTTGAGCCGAAGTATTTCAAACCATTCATGGACGCTGCGTCCAAGAAGAACATGTCCGTCCGTCGGCTTGAGAATTTCAAGTTCCTGTGCGATCGACCGATTTCAAGATTCGTCAATGGCCGAGCGATCGGACAGATGATGTTTGCACGCGGTTGGCGCATCGACGGCAACGTCATCAAGACAGAGTATTTGATCGACGCGACGCGGTCGAACCTGGCATTTGCAGATCACCTGTCGCGCTTACCGAGCCTGGAAGAACAGTTCTTCTCATCCGGTCATCGCAACGTGATCTACACGCAGGTACTCACTGCCCTTCGCAGCTTCATGCACCGCAATCATGTCTGGGACGAGATCATGACCGGTTTCGACGAATACGACAGCGTCCCGGTCACGCAGCTTTTTGCCCGTTCGCTCTATTTTGCGGAAGCATCCGCGCTTCAACAGCTTCAGCATTTCTGTATGGATGGCAACGCACAAGGCGATAGCGGAAAGCCAAAAATCAATCAGCAAACCGTGGACCAGTTCTATGGCGCCATGAGTCGCAAGAGCACGAGAGTCGACCCGACATGCAAAACACTTGCTTCTGCCGATCCCGTGGAACTGGCCAATGCAATCCACAACTATTACGAACAGATGCGGCAGCTTCTCTGCAGGCCCTACGTCATCGATCTGAAAAATGAAATCGCGAAGATCGAAAACGAATATTGGGAAGGCAAGGCCGGAATGGAGTGCCTGGTTCCGAAGATCGGCTTTGCCGTGCAAACCTCGTTCCGTACCGAAACCCTGCGCCGGGGGGCCAGGGTATTTCTGGAAAAGGCGATGGAATTCAAACGCACCGGCGTTTGGCCGCGCGATCCTGAATTCCTCAACAAGCCTGCGCTCGCGATTTGCCGCATCGATCCCTACACGGGTAAAGACTTCCTGTTCCGCCCCGGTGGCGATGGCGAGTTGGTGTACTCGGTCGGCGTGGACGGCGTAGATGACAAATCCGACGCCAAGAAAGACATCGTTGTCTGGTCGGTCGTGTACACCGAGAATCATCCAACGATTCCCCAGGACCCCAAAGACAACCCCACCAACCCTGGCGAAAAAGATTCCGAGACGCCTGATTCAAAACCAACGGAATCAAGCGACGCGACTGGCAAGCAGAACGAATCTTCAACCGTGGGTCAATCAAATGAAAAACCGTCAGGGGCCAACAACCCCTGACGGTTCATTGTTGATTCGATGGACTTGTGGTCATGCGACCATCGGTGACCGCACCACCCCCAGCACCGTGACCGAACTAAGCGACCGTGATCGACTTGTCGAGATAGACGTCCTGAATCAAATTCAGCAGTTTGACGCCTTCTTCCATCGGACGCTGGAAAGCCTTGCGGCCTGAGATCAAGCCCATTCCGCCCGCACGCTTGTTGATGACTGCGGTCTTGACGGCATCGGCAAAATCGTTGGCCCCTGACGCACCACCCGAGTTAATCAGGCCCATCTTGCCCAAGTAGCAGCCAGCCACCTGATAGCGGGTCAGGTCAATCGGATTGTCCGAGGTCAGCTTGTTGTCGACATCCTTGTGGGTCTTCGCGAAATTGATCGCGCTGAATCCGCCGCGGTTCTCGGCTTGCTTCTGTTTGATGATGTCGGCTTCGATGGTCACGCCGAGGTGGTTGGCCTGACTGGTCATGTCAGCCGCCACATGGTAATCCACGCCGTCTTTCTTAAAGCCATTGTTGCGCAGGTAGCACCAAAGCACGGTGACCATTCCCAACTCGTGGGCATGGTGGAACGCTTCGCTGACTTCCTGAATCTGACGATTGGATTCTTCCGAACCAAAGTAAATCGTCGCACCGACAGCCACCGCGCCCATGTCATACGCCTGTTGCACGTTGGCGAACATGATCTGGTCGTACTTGTTCGGATAGGTCAAAAGCTCGTTGTGGTTGAGCTTGACGAGAAACGGAATCCGGTGGGCATACTTGCGGGCGACCGCACCCAATACGCCCAGCGTCGAGGCCACGCAGTTGCAGCCGCCTTCGATCGCCAGCTTGACGATGTTCTCCGGATCGAAATAGATCGGGTTCGGAGCGAAGGACGCGCCAGCCGTGTGCTCAACCCCCTGGTCAACCGGGAGAATCGAGACGAATCCGGTGCCGCCAAGGCGTCCGGCATCGAGAATTTGTTGCATGGACCGAATCACGGGGAGCGGGCGATCGGTCCATGAGAAGACATCGTCCACGTAGTTGGGGCCCGGCAGGGTCAGCAGCGACTGGTCGATGCCCGTACACTTATAGCCAAGCAGCGAATCCGCTTCGCTTCCGAGCAGGTCTAGGATTGCACTCATGGTTTAAACTCCATTAAAAGCATGTGCGCCAAAGCTGGATTGATCAGTTCAGAGGCTACCATAATTCCTGACACTGGAAAACGGCTCCGACCGGGTCACGAACATGCGACTTGAGGGCGGTATTGCGAAGTGCGTTTCCGTCTGTACTATCGGCGAATTCTGCCGGATCGGCGAATCCGATCCGGGCAGTTGCCCAGGTGCCACCGCTGCGGTAGGCTACCGGGGTTTATCAACGAAAAGCTGGGGAAACTGCCGATTTTATTTGGTCCCCGAGATTCACATGAGGAGTGTCCACGATGACCGAAGCTGACAACGCAACTGCTGAACTGGCCGCAGATGGTGGCGAGGAGCAGTCGCTCCAGGAAAAACTCAAAGGTGCCATCAGCGTCAAAGTGGACGAAATTGGCTCCCTTCGCAAGAAAGTCGTTATCACGATCCCGCGTGCGAGCATCGACGAGCAGCTCGACACCCGCTACGACGAACTTCGCGAGAAGGCGTCCGTCCCGGGTTTCCGTCCTGGCAAGGCTCCGCAGAAGCTCCTCCAGAAGCGGTTCGGCAATGAGGTTGGCGAAGAGGTCAACCAGCAGTTGGTGAGCAGCGCCTATCTGGCTGGCATTGAGAAGGAATCGATCGATGCCCTGGGTGATCCGCTGGTGCGCGTCACCGTGTCGGAGAATCGCGCCGACAAGGATGGCAATGCCAAGCCCGTAGATGTCGAGCAACTTCTGCCGTTGGGCGAAGCCATCAAGCACCTCAAGTGCCCGGCAGAGGGTGACTGGAATGTCGAATGCGAAGTCGAAGTGCGTCCGGTGTTCGAACTTCCCGAGTTAAAGGGCATCGCGGTTTCCAAGCCCGATTTGAAAATCGCCAAGAAGGACGTGGACGACGAAATCAAGCGCATGAACATGATGCGCGGCACATACATGCCTGTCGAAGATGGCAAGACCGTCGCCGACGATGTGATTGTCGGAACGATGAAAGTGATCTGTGACGGCAACACGATCAAGACGGAAGACAGCGCTGAATTGGCCGTTCGCGATCAGCGCTACGACGGCATCCTGATGGATGGATTCGGAAAAGCAGCCACCGGCAAGAAAGTCGGCGACAAGATCGCGTTGAAAGCCACCCTTCCCGACGACTACACCGATGTCGAATTGCGCTCCAAGCCGGCGGAAATTGAACTGACGGTTTCGCAGGTCAAGCGTCTGGAAGTTCCCGATCTTGACGATGCCTATCTTGCGTCGATCGGATTCGAGAAGCGCGCTGACTTTGAAACCTACATCCAGGACTCGATGCAGCAATCACTCGACCAGCAGGTGCGTCGCGAAATGCGGCAACAGGTTAAAGAGTATCTGCTTGAGCAAGCCAACTTCGATGTTCCCGAAGGTGTTTCGCAGCGGCATACCGAGCACCTCGTCGGTCAGCAGATGATGAACCTCTACCGCCAGGGTGTCCCGGACAGCGAGATTTCCAAGCACGCCGATGAGTTGCGTCTGGAAGCCTCCACCCGTGCCCGCAATGAACTGAAGCTCGTGTTCATTATGGACAAAATCTCGGAAGAGCGGGACATCCAGATCACCGAGGAAGAGGTCAACAACGCCATCGCCATGATCGCCGCCCGCCGCAACCGCCGCTTCGACCGCGTCCGGGACGAAATCATCAGCACCGGGCACCTCCGCACGCTTTATGTCCAGCTTCGCGACGAGAAGGTCCTCGAAATGCTCCTTGGAGAAGCCGAAATAACCGAAGGCGCCCCCAAGAAGAAGGCTGCGTCCGATAAGAAGACCACCAAGAAGAAGACGGCAACCAAGACCAAGAAGAAAAAAGCCGATGATAAGGAGTAATCGCGGCTGATTTGCCGTTTGACGGTTGGCACCTAGAGTCATCCGTCGCACCGATTAGAAGCCCTCGCGGCGCAGTCGGATCGCGCCTGTTGGTCACAATGGATTGTCCTGAAAGAAGGAATGCACGATGCACGAAATCGGTCACCTACCGATCCCGACGATGAATCAGTTCCCGGCCTACCAGCGCACCCGCGAGATGTCGATCGAGGACATGCTGCTGGAAAACCGGATCATTTTCCTCGCCGGTCCCATCACCGAACGAACCGCCAGCGCCACGATCATGCGCCTGCTGTACCTGCAGTCGATCAAGCGCGACCAGGACATCAACCTTTACATCAACTCGCCGGGCGGCTTGGTGGACCAGACGCTCGCGATCTACGACACCATGCAATTGGTGGGTTGCAAGATCGCGACGTACTGCATCGGTCAAGCCGCGAGCGGTGCGGCTGTCGTGTTGATGGCCGGCACCAAGGGCAAGCGATTCATCCTGCCCAACGCCAAGATCATGCTCCATCAGCCCTATGGCGGTATCACCGGGCAAGCCGAAGACATCCGCATCCAAGCCGAAGAAGTCCTTCGCGACAAAAAGCGTCTCAACGAAATCATCTCAGAGACGACCGGCAAGACCGTTCAACAAGTGACTGAAGACACCGAGCGCGATCGTTACCTCAACGCCAAAGAAGCGCTGGAGTACGGCGTCGTCGATGAGATTCTCGATCACGGCCCCAACGCTGACAAAGACAAGAAGAAGAAAAAGTAATCGCGGATAACAATCACGCGGCGAAAACTCTGACGTCATTGGATCGCGAGTCAACTGAAACAGGTTAGAAACGCCACAACTGGGCGAGGGAATACAAAATGGCTTCCATGAATTACAACATCCCGTTTGTCATTGAATCATCCGGACGCGGCGAGCGCGCCTACGACATCTTCTCGCGACTGCTCAAGGACCGCATTGTCTTTTTGGCCGGCGGGGTGGATGACGATTCGGCAAACCTGATCGTCGCCCAGATGCTGTTTCTCTCGAACGAAGATCCGAAAGCAGACATTCACTTCTACATCAATTCGCCCGGTGGAAGTGTGTCAGCCGGTTTGGCGATTTACGACACCATGCAGTTCCTGCGCTGCCCCGTCGCGACGTATTGCGTCGGCATGGCGGCTAGCATGGGTGCGGTGCTGCTTTGTGGTGGCGAAAAGGGCAAACGTTACACCCTGCCGAATTCACGCGTCCTGCTCCATCAGCCGCTGCTTGGCGGCGTCATGCAGGGTAGCGCGACCGACCTCGCCATCGAAGCCGAAGAAATCGTCCGACTCCGCAAACGCCTCTACGAAATCATTTCCTCACGTAGCGGCAAGCCGATGGCACAGGTCGAAAAGGACTGCGACCGCAACAAGTGGCTCGAATCCGGCGAAGCCATCGATTACGGCTTGGCAGACGTCATGCTCGAACGCATGCCCGAAGCGTAAGCAAACTCCGCCAGAGATCAGGATGCGATATCCGTTCAGGCGTGCAAAATCGCATAGCCCAGCCGACGTGCGCCCACAAGTCGAATCAACGTGGCGGCAATTCACCGTCACTTGCATTTGTGGATTGAAGCTGGGATTCTACAGGCATGTCCACCCCAAATGCTGAACGCCAGATTGCAGACCTCACCACGCTTCTGGACATTTCGCGCCGCCTTGGTGCCACGACCGAGCTGATTCCGCTGCTTGAGGAAATCGCCGAGGCTTCCAATCACATTCTCAATTGTGAACGCACGAGCGTTTTTTTGTACGACCCCAAAGCCCACGAGCTCTATAGCCAGGTCGCAACAGGAACCAGCGAAATTCGATTCAGCGCCGACCGCGGCATCGCCGGTGAGAGCATTCGCACGGGCAACGTCATCAACGTCCCCGACGCCTACGCCGACGCCCGCTTCAATCAGGACATCGACAAAGCCACCGGATTCAAGACCCGCAACCTGTTAACGTTTCCGATGCGCGGGCACGATCGGTCGCTCGTGGGCGTCCTCCAGGTGCTCAACCGCAAGGGCGGTCCGTTTGAAGAGCGCGATGAGGAGTTGGCTGACACGCTCAGTTCGCTGGCGGGTGTCGCGATTCAACGTCAGCGATTGATCGACGAATACACCGAGAAGCGGCGGATCGAGCGCGATCTTGCCGTCGCCCGCGACATTCAGCAATCGCTTCTTCCGCAAAGCGACCCCAAAGTCAAAGGTTACGAAATTGCCGGATTTAATCTGCCGGCAGACGAAACCGGAGGCGATTGCTACGACTTTCTCGAGTTGGGCGATCATCTGACGGGATTGGTCATTGCCGATGCGACCGGTCACGGGATTGGGCCCGCTCTTCTGGTGTCGCAGTTTCTCGCGATGGTCAAGGCATTGGCCACGACAGACAACGACCCGCTGTCCGTGTTGAGCAAAGTTAATGCGCTTCTTGGTGATGAGATTCCCAACAACATGTTCATCACCTCGTTTCTCGGCATCGTCGACAGCAAAGCCAACACGATCAACTATCTCAGCGCCGGGCATGGCCCCCTGATTCACTACCGTCGATCAGACGGTCAAGTGGCCGAGATGCAAGCCGACACGATCCCGCTGGGCATACTCGACCCGCTCGTCGTGGTCCCGCCCCCCACGATCGAGATGGAACCGGGCGATATCTTCCTGCTGATCACCGACGGCATGTTTGAATGGAACAATGAATCGGGCGAGCAGTACGGCATTGAACGGATCATTGAGACGCTGCGTGACAACCCGGATGCCACAGCCAGCGAGTTGATCGAGTTGATGCGTTCGCGACTTAAACAGTTCGTGGGCAACATGCCGCAACCGGACGATTTGACGGCCATCGTCGCCCGCCGCCTGCCGGCTTAACGCAACCCAAGCTCAATCGTGGTGATGCCCCACCGCCGACATTCCCACCGCCGCCATTCCCGCGCACGTGGGAATCCAGGGGAATGCGAACCCGGTCTTGGTCGACCTTGAAGCAATTGAACTTATGCGACCACGCGGAGTTGGTCGGCGTGGGATTGGATCCAGCGGACCTTGCGTCGCACCATTTGCATAAAACCAAAACCACCAAAGCGACCGAAGGTTCCCGTCGCGGCGATGGGCAGGACAGCTTCTGCAATGAGGGCTTCAATCATCAGGTGCGGAAGCAGTTCCATACGCGATTCATCGATGGGGCTGTGTTCCTCGTAACCGGAGAGGAACTCGCGAATGCGAAGGAGGTCGAGATGGTCGGGCCAGGAGTCGGGCGTACCGCTGGCGATGATTGAAAACTGCAGCGCACCATTGGCGATATCGCAGGTTGGCTTGCCGGGTTTGGCGCAATCATAATCGACGACCGCGAGCACTTCGCCGCGCTTGTAGAGAATGTTGCCCGGGTGCCAATCGGAGTGGGTCACGGATTCGGGCCATTCGGCGAACCCGGCTTGCTCGACCTTGTCGGCTGCGGATGTGTACGCTTCAAACAGGAAACTCGTCAGCGCCAACACTTCAGCTTCTTTGCCGGCTGCACTGTCATGGGCGGTGACACTGGTTGGCACTGCATTCAAGCCAGTCTGCACGCCCAGGGCATCGTGGTATCCCGAACTCGCGAATGACCGCGCATCGGGAAAGTCGGCGAGATCGGAATGAAACTCCGCGAGCACCCGACCGGCAGCCCTGGTTTCCCTGGGTTCGCCGGAGTAGGGATGACCCGAGACATATTCGAATACTTCGTACAACGATTCGCCCAGTGCCAAAATTGTGTCACTGGACCCGACGGGACACTGCAACCTGGGCAACGGAAAATTCTTTTCGACCAGGTGATGCTGAATCGCGTGCGTGTAGGTCACGCGTTCCAATCCGCCACGGTCAGCCGCCCGCTTTTTGAGCAGGTATTTGCCGGAGTCTGTGACGATTCCCAGCTTGGGACTGCGGCGTGAACCGCGCTTGAACTCGGTGATGGATTCGATCACGCCGAGGTTGTAGTGACTCAGCACAATCGCAAGTTCATCAGTCGCAAAAGTGTCGCGGGTTGGCGGCGGCAATGCTCACCTTCTGTTGGCAATCGAATGGAACATGTTTGCTTGTAACCGTTAAGGTGATCATAATCGACGTGTGGGAAAAACGTCAAACAAATGCTTTGCTGGCGGATCAATAGTGTGCAGAGCGTGGATATCCATCGCATGAATCGACAACAGGCCTGGGACATCCTGACCGAACATGTCAAAAGTGAATCGCTTCGCCGGCATTGTATCGCCGTCGAGAGCGCCATGGTCCACTTTGCCCGCTTGGGCGGGCACGATGAGGAAACGTGGTCTGTCACTGGACTGCTCCACGACTTTGATTACGAGTTGTTCCCCAATCCACCGGATCATACCCGCGAAGGCGCGAAGATACTCAAAGAACGCGGTGTCCCCGATGAAGTCATCGACGCAATCCTTTCGCACGCCGACTGGAATCTCGACACCCATCCTCGCAATACCCCGCTCCGCAAGACGCTCTTCGCTGTCGACGAACTCTGTGGATTTATCCACGCGGTGGCCCGACTTCGCCCGGGCAAGCTCGACGGTTTGTCGGCCAAGAGCGTGAAGAAGAAAATGAAGCAGGCATCCTTCGCAGCCGCCGTCAGTCGTCAGGACATCATCGACGGCGCCGCCCTGCTCGAAATCGAATTGGACGAATTGATCAACCACTGCGTCCAAGCGCTGACAACGGTGGCAGATGAGCTCGATTTACAGGCGGAGAGTGACTCAGCCGACTGAGCTGCGGAATGGCGAAAAATTGCTGCGAATGGATCGCGGGCCGATCGATGCGTCGATCTACGGGGTTGAACCGCTGGCGGCGGCTGTCGTGTTCTCTTCAGTCAGCCCCACGTTTTCAGATTCGATGATTTTCTTCAATTCAATCGCGGGAGCGAAACTCGGATCCAATTGCAGAAGTTCGTTGAGCACGTTGAGCGCCTTGTCGTCGCGCGAGACCAGGCGGTTAAGCCTCGCCTCTTCGTAGAGCAGTTCGGGCGAGACCTTCAACTGCGGATTCGTCTTTGACCTTTCGATCATCAAGACGGCTTGGTGATAGGCCACGACGCGTTCAAGGTCGGCTTTGTCCTGCCAAATCTGCGCCAGTTGCACAACATAGTCAGCGCGCTCGGGATACAACGCGGCCAAGTGCGTGATGCACCTCAATCGAAGTTCATAATGGTTCTGCAAGTCGATCAGTAGGGTTTTCTTTTCTGGATTGCGGCCAAATTCCTCTTCCGACATTTTGACCGCCGCTTCGGCTGCCCGTTCGGCGTCTTCATATTTCTTGTCCATCAGGAGGGCTTCAGCCAACGTCGCCTGATAGGAAGATTCGCCCTTTTTGTCGAGGCGAATGGCATTTTGGGCCTGTTCGACCGCCGACTCGGAGTTGCTCAATTTGAGTTCGGCCCGCGCGAGACCAATGACCGGTTCGGCTTCATTTTCCGCGAGTGCAATTGCCTGGCGGTACTTCGACACCGCGTGCTTCGGGAAGCTGCTGATATACAGGTCGCCAAGAATCTTGTACGCACGCCAGTCGTTTTGACCGGCCGGGTCGCTGACGTACTCTTCGATCATCGGAAGCGCCGAGCGTGGGCGACCCGCGAGAATGTTCAGCCGACCTTTGACATAACCAGCCGTCTTGTTCAACGGATCGATTTCCAGAATCTTATCGACGATCGCCATCGTTTCGATGTAGTCGGCTCGCTCTTCCTGCACTTCATCGGGATTGCGTTCTGACTCTTCCAAATCAGTAACAACCTCGAGCGCCTTGTTGAGCGCCTCATCGGGGGACATACCGGCGTAGGTTCCCGCTCCCTGAGGACGCGAAGGCGGCGTCGGATCGTCGAACTGCGCCAGAGCGCCGCCGGGCCCCATCAGCAAGCAAGCACCCGCCAGGCACAATGCGGACGTGTGAACGCCGAAGTTGGTGATGACTTGTCGTAGAAGATCAGTGGGCCGCATCTGGGGGTCCTCCTTGACCATTGGTACGTCTCGCGAACGCAAAAGATCGGCAGGGTTGCGATTTTCCTGCCCGGTGGCGGACCGAATGGGCCGCTCAACGCGAAAGTATGCAGCAATCAGAACTTGAAGTCCATCCGGATTCTGAAGCCCCGTATGGGCGGCGATGCGATTATCCTTCGATGGACAATGCCCCGCCAGTCGGTCCTGCCGGGCCCTGAACCGACAAATCGACAACTTGGGTGGCATCCAACTTGAGCACCTTGTCCATCAACATGACCCAGGTCTGGCGCTCATACTCCAGCACCCGAAGGGCCTCGTCCACTTCCTCTACGGTATGTTTGCAGCAGGCGTCGACAAGCTTGCGATACGCATACATGTAGAGTCCGGACATCCGCTCGCAGAGTTCCTTGTCCACATCGAAATTCAGCCCCTGCTGCATCTCAAGGACGATCTTCTGCGCGCGGGACAGGCGTTCAAAGGCCAACTCGAAGTCTTTGGACTCGATGGCGGCACGCCCCTGCCGCGCAAAACGAATCGCGCCGTCGTAGAGCATCAGTTGAAGTTGCTCTGGTGACGCGGTCATCACGGCATCGCGCAAGTAAGATTGGTCCGGAATCCCTGCCATAATACTGATAGTATCGGCCTATTGCGCTGGTGTGTTCATTTTGGAGGGCCGCCCCACAGCGCAATCTTCGCAGGATGCGGTTCGGCGGTACGGCTGTTCGGTCTGACTGAACCTCTCGGACCATCCATTCGCCGGTGTCTAACTGCTCGCCAGCTGCGCCAATTGCGACAGTGACGACTGCTGTCCCTGCAACCCGGAAATGACCGATTCGAGATTGGCGAATTGACGCTCAAGTTGGGCACGGCGGCGTTCGAGCTGATCGTCGATTCGGGTGATGCGGTCGTTGATGTCTTCTTCCTGATCGCTCAGCGTGTTATTGCGGCGTGCCAGCAATCCATCCGAATCTGAGGAAAGCTCATCAAGTGCGTTGTCGATTACCGCGCCGACACCGACTTCAGCCGCGGTGAACAATTGCTCGACAGCTGCGGGATCTTCGGCGTACTTGTCGCGGAATTTCTCTTCATCGAACGTCAACCGCGCACCATTTCCAAAGGTAATGCCAACAGATGCAAGTGAGTTCGTCCCGGGAGGCGCACCTTCAAATCGACCAATCACAATTCGCGACAACCGTGACTGGATTTGCGAAATCGCCGAATCACCGAGGAGAATACCGCGTTCCTCCGTTTCAGGGTCGAACGATGTGAGTTCATCGGTACGGTCCATGACTGCGTTGTAGTTTGTGACGAAACCGTCCAGGTCTTCGACGATGCTCTCGATGTCGCGGCTGATCGCGAGCGAAATCGGCTCGTCAGACGCCCGATGCAGGTCAATGTCAACGCCTGGCAGCACGCCCGAGACGTTGTTTGATGAACTGGCCACCACGAGCGGACTGGTCGCACCTTCACCACCGATGAGCATCACGGCGTCCTGTGCCGCAACCAGCGTGTTTAATTTTAATCCGGTATCGCCGGCATCGACGATCAGTTCGCCTTGCGTTCCCGTCACACCCGAGTTGAGCGACAACCGAAATGGCGTCGCCGAGGCACCGTCGTTGATGACGCTGGCATTGAGATCCGGAGACGCCTTCGAAAGTTTGGATGCAATGTCGCGCAGCGTATCGTCGGCTTCGATGTCGATGTGGATTTCAAACGTTCCGTCGATGGTCGGTTGGCCAGTTTTCGACTCGCCGGCGATCCGCAAATCCTTGGCCGTCGTCCCGCCATTTCGATCGGTGATGGTGAGCTTATTCGCACCGCCGCTGGTGTCGGTGATGGCGATACCGTCACCGGTCGCGTTGATCGCCGCAGAGATTCCCCGCGGGTTGCCGGCTTCGTTGATGGCGTCGATGACGTGCTGAAGCGTCCTATCGCTGGAATCGATGTCGACAGCGAATATTTGACCAGTCGTTGTCTGGAATTCGATGGACCCGGGTCGCACACCACGCCCAAAGTTTAAGTCTTCGAGTTTGGTCCGCTCGGAGATGTACTGAAGTTGCAGGTTGTCGCCGTCGACGGTTTCTTCAAATGATCCGGCAATACCGAGTTGGTTGGCCAACGTTCCAGTGACGTCGCTGATCTGCAGCGTCGTGGTTGGCGTATCGGTGGAAACATCGACGAGGGCAATACCATTACCGGCTGCGTTGAGCGATGCCTCGATTCCCGGCACACCGTTGTTGATCCGCGAGATGATGTCCTGAACCGTTTGAACGCCGGTAAAATCAATGGTTACGGGGGCGGCGCCATCGCGCGTGGCGAACGAGACTTCGTTGACGTCGCCAAACTCGATTCCATTGCCGCCGTTGAGCGATCGCAGCAGAACGGTGTTCAGCCCCGCCAGCAAATCGCGGGAAATCGCCGGGACGCCTGGCTCGTCGAAAACGCCTTCAATACCAAGGTCTGCCGCAGTCTGAGATACGTTGCCAGCCTCGTCAGCCAGCGCCGTGATCACGAGCGGATCGGCGCCGATTCCCGTGTCGCGTACGACAATGCCATTACCGCTAAGCGACGCCACAACCGAGCCATCGTTGCCCACGGCATAATTGATCGCCCGCAATACGTCTCCGACACTTTCGATACGATGAATACCGTTTCCAATGAACGTGCTCGAAAGCGTACTCTGCGCGATGCCCAGGTCGCGTGCAGCGAATCCGGTCACGTCTTCGATGACCAGTTCCTGCTCGTTGTCTTCTGAGATTTCATTTGTATCGGTGATGCTGAGACTACCAACGCCGCCGATACCAATACCGCTCGACAATTCCACACCCAGATTGTCGCCACTATCGTCGGCCGCGTTGTTGATCCGCTCGATGATTTCGCCGACCGTTTGCGCCCCGGTTAAATCCACCGTTCCCGTCTTCCCAAGCCGGTTGGTGATTCTGATTTCTCCCAGCCGCACACCGTTTCCGCTATTGAGCACTTCGACCCGGGTCGTATCTTTGATCAGACCCGACATCGAAACGTTGAACGTTGTTCCATTCGCCGACGAGATACTGAATTCCTCGTCAGCATTGTGGCGCACGCCATTGCCATCATTGAGCAGATGGAGTTGCGTTGAATCGGCGAGGTAGTGAATGTCTGTCCCGCTGATGACACCGCTGGTCGCAGGACCATCGAGCCCCAAATCAACGGATGCGAATCCACCGTTAAGGTCCACGACGCGAAGCGTACCTGTTCCGCCGCTCTTGTCCTCGAGAATGATTCGATTTCCGTCGACACGGGCTTCAACGGCGATCGCCCCTTCGGTGTTAATCTCGCTCAACACGTCGTCGATCGTTACCGTCGCGGTCAGATTGATTTCTGCAGAGTTCCCCGCGCCATCGGTGATCTCAATGATTCCGCGCCGAACGCCTTCCCCGCCGTTAAGGTCACCCAGCTTGGTCGGCTTGGCGAGTTTCCCTTCGCCAATTTCGATGACGAGTTCGCCGGCGCCGACGGGCGTTTTGTCCGGGTCGGCATATCCTCCGCTGATCATCTGATGCGATGTCACGAGTGACTTAACGACGAGGTCAATCACGCCTGGCGAGGCACCTGCCGACGCGATGGCCGTCAGAACGTCCTCATTGCTGCTGTTGGCTTGGAACTGGTTGAAGAACGTCGGATTGTTGATTCCGGAAACGGAACTCTGCAATCCGATGAGCCGCGCGTTCAATTCAAGGAAAGCTGTTCGCTGTGCCTGAATCTCTTCGAGTTGAGTGGTCAGGAGTTCTCGCGGGCGGGCCTGACTCGCCAGCAGCGATTCGATGATCTGACTTGTTGGAAGTCCGGAAGCAAGGCCGATTCCGCTACTAATACTGCTCATCTGACTGATCTCCCCATCGAAAATCGAAATCTGCGACGAGACCACGGCGCGTGCAGAAGGTCCATATTAATTATCGGCACTGTCGACCAGCGCACTGGACGGGGAGGCTTGATGGGGGAAAAAAGTACACCGCAAACCAACGGTCTGCGGTGTACTCAAGGCTTGTAGGAATCCATTCCCAAAGACGGGATGACGACGCTGTCGTCCCCTTTTTTAGGCGGCCGAGGCGATCCTTCGCTCCCGATCCGCTATCCCAGAAGTCCCAAGACGGCTTGCGGCAGCGCGTTTGAGATCTGGAGTGTATTCTGCGTGCTCTGGAAGAGAATCTGGGCACGCGTCAATGCCGAAACTTCGGTCGCGATGTCGGCGTCGCGAATGATCGACTCGGACGCACTGACGTTTTCCAATGCGATCTGCTGACTGTTGATGTTGGTTTCGATCTGGTTCTTCTGAAGGCTTCCAAGTCGTCCACGCGCCGTCGCCACCTGGTTGATCGCCTCGCTCACGATGTTTTGAGCAGCCACGAAATGCTTGCCTTTTATCTCGTTGGCCCCACCGCTCTTGAGACTGTTCAGGAAACCGATGACGCTATTGCCCAATGCGCCGGAAGAAGTCGAGTTGATTCCCACGCTGACCTGGGCGGCGGGCGTCACGGATGGTCCAAGCTGGAACGTGGACCCACCACCGGTCACGTCGAAGCTCGTACTCGTTGCCGACTGAGCGAATGCCTGCGACAGGTAGAATCGCCCGTCCAGACCGTTGGTTCGAATATCAACGCGAAGCCCGCGGGCGTCGGCGACCTGACCGTTCACCAGCACGGTTGGATCGACACCTTTGTCCTCGACCGCAGCCGCTCCGGCGGTGTAGTTCGAATCGCCCATGAACGTACCACTGAGCGTCTTAACCTTGACGAGCGATTCGCTGCCAAACGTGTTGCTGTTGATCGTGAGCACGTTGCCACTCACCGTGGCGGACAGACCCGTCGTATCGGTGACGGCATTGATGCTCGTCTGAATTTGGGCGATGGTCGTTCCGGACGCGAAGGACAGAATTTCGGTTCCCTGAATTCCAGTGATTTCGATCGCAGCCGCACCCGTGGCCGACGCAGTGATCTGTTGGGTCGCAGCCTCGGCCGACGCAGTCACCTGCACAACGACGTTGCGAACATTGCCTTCCGGAACGCGTGCACTGAACACCGAAACGGATTCCAGGTTGGTCGTGTTCACACCGGAGACCGTGTACCCGAGGCTGCCGTCGAGCAGTTTCTTTGAGCCAAACGAAGTGGTGTTGGCGATGCGGTCGATGCTCGCGATCAGCGAATCGATTTCCAGCTGGTTGGCTTCGATCTCTTCGGGAGACAACGCACCGTCGTTCGCCGAGCTGACGAGCAACGCCCGAAGATCGAGCAACAAGCTCGACGTTTCGTTAATCGCGCCTTCCGCAGTCGACACCACATTGATCGCCCGTTGCGAGTTGTCGATCGCCTGATCAATGGCTTTGATTTCGCTGCGAAGGATTTCCGATGCGATCAGCCCAGCCGGATCGTCCTTGCCGCGGTTGATCCGAAGTCCGGTTGCCAATCGTTCCAGCCGAGTTTGCAGATCATTGGTATTGTTCCGCAAACGCCCCTGGGCGATCATTGAAGGTATGTTGGTATTGATGCGCGTCATTGACATCCTCCGTGATGCTGACAACCCGCCGGTTGCCATGTCGTCACGCCACCGTGCGCGACTCTAAATTTTGAACACGGCGACAATCATTCGCCGTTGCATCGAACCTTTTTTGACAATCAGGAATTGAGGGTTCGGACAACAAATCCAATCCTCAATTTTTGTGCCACACCGCTTCGTCGTCCCGAAGAGACCGACCCTTTAGATAAATCCTGCATACTCAAAAGCTTGTCCGCTTATGGGACCCATGAAAAAACCGCCTGAACGCGATCGTGCGTCCAGGCGGTGAATGCTGTCGAATCCGGCGGCCCGATAAACCCCTTATTGCAGGAGCGCCAGAACACTTTGCGGCTGAGCGTTGGCCAGCTGTAAAGTGGAAGTAGCCGAGTTCACGAGAATCTGGGCCCGCGTCAATGCGCTGGTCGCTTCGGCGAAATCGGTGTCGCGAATCGCACTTTCAGCCGCAGCCGTATTTTCCAGTGTGACCAGAAGCGAGTTGATCGCCGTGTTCAGCGTGTTCTTCTGGAATCCACCGATCCGGCCACGAAGCGTCGAGACCTGTTCTTGTGCAGCGCGAACCACACGCTGAGCGGACGCAAAGTTCTTGCTCTTCAAATCGTTCGTGGACCCGCTCTGCAGTGTCGTCAGAAATCCGCTGACACGATCGCCCAGAGATCCAGTCGAAACGGACTGCAGCCCGATCGTCTCAATACCAACGAGACTGACTTCAGGTGCAATTGCAAATCGAGCCCCGCCACCGGTAATGTCAAACGATGTACTCGCACCGGATGTTGAAGCAAACGTTGCATCCAGTGCAATCTTCGCCGACAACGATCCCGTATTGACTGATGCTTCGAGACCCTTGACGTTGGCGGCTGACCCGTTGATCGTGATCGTTCCGTCGACACCGGCGCTGTTGTTGCCGCTGAGTGATAGTGAACCCGACAACACTTCAACCGAGACGAGGGCGTCTGAACCGTAGTCGGTACTGGTGAAGAACAGATTTCCACCGCTGGTGACCGCTGACACGCCCGTGAGTTGCGTGCTCGTATTGATCGCGGTGGCGATGCTGGCCAACGTCGTGCCCGATGCGAAGCTGAAGTTCTCGGTCCCATAACTTCCGCCGACTTCGATCGTCGTGACAGCCGACAACGCGCCACCTGCACCACCGCCGACAGCGCTGATCGAGGCAAACTTCGAGGCTGTAACGACGTCAATTGCGACCTGCCGCGACGCGCCTTCCGGTACCTTTACCGAGTTGATCTGGGCATTCGAAACGGCGCTGCCTGCGATACCTGAAGTCGTGAATTCGAAACCGCCACCGAGTAGCTTGGAGCCGTTAAAGGATGCCGTGTTGGAAATACGGTCGATCGACGAGAGAATGGCGTCGATCTGCACCTGGTTTGCCTGCACTTCGGCATCGCTCAGGCCGGCTTCGTTGGCACTTCGGTCGACCAGATCCTCGAGGTCCAGGAGAAGGCGATTCACCTCCTGCAAAGCCCCTTCCGCAATCGACAGCACGTTGTCTGCCCGCCTGGCGTTGTCGATGGCAGCTGAAATGGCAACCTTCTCAGATCGCAATGACTCAGATCCAATCAAACCGGCTGGATCATCCGCCCCGCTGTTAATCCGCAGACCTGTACTCAACCGCGTCAGCGATTCATTGAGTGCTTTGTTCTGCCCTCCGAGGACGCGTTGAGCAATCAGCGACTGGACATTGGTGACGATTCGACTCATCTTGGCTCTCCAAGCGGCCTCCGACCTTGCGGAGACCAAACTGCCTGACAATGCTTTTGCTGCGTCTTCATCCTGACGCCCGCTTTTCGCGACGCACGTCCGAATCCGCAGTCAGGTGTGGTTTCGACCGGTACGCAATTCACGCATCGACTTGCCAATAACGCCCCTTTAGGTGATTTGTCGGACCTTGAATTGATCAATTCATTCGGACCTTGTATGCGGACGCGACGGTTCACTGCGAGTGCAAGATGCCAAGTCCCAACTCTTTTTATGCCTTGTTTTATTGGCCCAATCCTCCATGCGTCCCAAAACAAACGGCCAGAAATAAAATTGATTTTGTTCACCAAACGGGAGATCTGCGCTGGGTCGGCAGAGAGTGAACACGTTTGTATAAAGATCTCGCCCCATACTTGGACTTCAGATACCGTGGTCACAATGTTCGATCATCTGCCCCTCAAAACTGCCGCGTGTAAATGGATAACAACAGACGTGCAGTTATCCTGCGATCGCTGTTGCGCGCACGATTGTCGCAGCGCGCGCTGCAATCGCATGACGACTGGTCACGTTGCGCGGCTTGCATCATTTGCGATTGCGATTTGAAGCAAACCGGATTTCAATGCGAAACGCCGCACGCCATTCCGCGTCTAACAGATGACACAAGCCCTAGAACCAGACTGTACACCCTTCAAATTGACGACGGTCCGGCAATTCCACATCCGATACAACGCAATATCCGACGCCTGGAGGGGTATCTGGACGGCTTGACCATCGCAAACTGTCCCGCTAGCTTGCCCCTTCAAGATTGCGAGGAAATGGAAAGAATCTGCGGACTGACAGCGGTCCGACAACCAAGGACCGACAAGACGCCCCATGACTGGCTACAATCTGACCCATTTAAAACAGCTGGAAGCTGAAAGCATCTTCATCATTCGGGAGGTGGCTGCGGAATTTGAACGCCCGGTGATGATGTACTCGATCGGTAAAGATTCAGCCGTCATGCTCCAACTCGCGATCAAAGCGTTTCATCCGGCCAAGCCTCCTTTCCCGCTGCTGCACGTGGACACAACCTGGAAGTTTCGGGACATGATCCGCTTTCGCGATGAATACATCCGCGACGAGCTTGGTCTTGATCTGATTGTTCACACGAATGAGGAAGGCAAGCGAAATGGTGTCACGCCATTTACGCACGGCAGCAAGAAGTACACCGACATTATGAAGACCGTCGCGCTCAAGCAGGCATTGTCGAAACACCGCTTCGACGCAGCATTCGGCGGTGCCCGACGCGACGAAGAAAAATCGCGGGCCAAAGAACGTGTCTATTCTTTCCGAGATCGCAACCACACGTGGGAGCCGAAAAACCAGCGGCCGGAATTGTGGAACCTTTATAACGGCGCGATCAACGAAGGCGAAAGCATCCGCGTGTTCCCTTTGTCCAACTGGACTGAACTCGACGTCTGGCAATACATCCATCTGGAAAAAATCCCGATCGTCCCGCTCTACTTCGCAGCCAACCGCCCAGTCGTGAAACGCAACGGCACGCTGATCATGGTGGACGACGATCGCATGGAACTCGAAGAGGGCGAGCAACCCGAAATGAAGATGGTTCGTTTTCGGACACTCGGTTGCTACCCGCTTTCCGGGGCCGAAGAATCGACCGCGACGACGCTTCCGGAAATCATTCAGGAAATGCTGCTCACCAAATATTCCGAACGGCAAGGCCGACTCATCGACTATGACCAGTCCGGATCGATGGAAGCCAAGAAGCGTGAAGGGTATTTTTAGGTCAGGCGAACGAATCACATAACGAAACAATATGTCGCATCAATCCGAACTAATCAGCACCGACATCAACGCCTACCTCGCACAGCACGAGCGTAAGGAACTTCTGCGCCTTCTGACATGCGGCAGCGTCGATGACGGCAAGAGCACGCTTATCGGCCGCCTGCTCCACGATTCGAAAATGATCTACGAAGATCAGCTCGAATCGATCAAAGCCGACAGCGTCAAATCCGGCACCACCGGCGACGATGTGGACCTCGCCCTGCTCGTCGATGGCCTGCAAGCCGAACGCGAGCAGGGCATCACCATCGACGTCGCCTATCGATACTTCTCAACGTCGCGGCGAAAATTCATCATCGCCGACACCCCGGGTCACGAGCAGTACACCCGCAACATGGTGACCGGCGCATCCACGTGCGATCTCGCGATTATCCTGATCGATGCGCGGCACGGTGTGGTAACCCAAACCAAGCGCCACAGCTTCATCGCGGCGCTTCTGGGGATCAAGCACATCCTCGTCGCCGTCAACAAAATGGACCTGGTGGATTATCGTGAAGACGTCTTCGACGCGATCAGAAACGATTATCGCAGTTTCTCGGCAAACCTGAGCATCAAGGACGTTCAGTACCTGCCGATTTCGGCGCTCCGCGGTGACAACGTCGTCGACGCCAGCGTGAACATGCCGTGGTTCCGCGGCAGCACGTTGATGCACTATCTCGAAAACGTTCACATCGCAGCCGACCGCAACCTGACCGAACTGCGGTTCCCCGTACAATACGTCAACCGGCCGACCCACGATTTCCGCGGATATTGCGGGACCATCGCATCCGGAATCATTCACCCGGGCGACGAAATCACCGTCCTGCCATCGCGCACACCGAGCAAGATCAAGAGTATTGTTACCAGCGAGGGCGAACTCGACGAAGCGTTCGCGCCGATGGCCGTCACCTTGACGCTGACCGATGAAGTCGATGCCAGTCGCGGTGACATGATTGTCGGAACCGACAGCCTGCCCAAGACCGATCAGAAGTTTGAGGCCATGGTCGTATGGATGGCCGAAGAACCGATGGTTCCCGGCAAGCAGTATGTCGTCAAGCACACCACCAAGAAGACATTCGGTTCGGTTTCGACGTTGCTCTATCGCGTCGACGTCAATTCGCTCGAACGCCAAGCCGCCCCGACGCTTTCGCTCAACGAGATTGGCCGCTGCAAGCTCACGCTGACTCAGCCGATCATGCACGATGACTATCAACGCAACCGAAGCACGGGCGCGTTCATCCTGATTGACCGCATCACCAACGGAACCGTCGGCGCGGGCATGATCGTCGAACAGCGAGCCGGCGATTCACGGGCCGACCACTGGGACACCGAACCCGCCAGCGACAAACTCGCAACGTCAGCCAGCTTCGTGACCCCCGATGAACGGGCCGCCCGTTACGGTCAAAAAGCCGTCACCGTCCTGCTCACCGGACTCACCGGTGCCGGCAAAACGACGACGGCATACGCACTCGAACGGCGACTCTTCGAATTGGGTCGGGCATGCACCGTGCTTGATGGTCAAAACATGCGCAAGGGCATCAGCAAGGACCTCGGGTTCTCTGCCGACGAACGATCGGAAAATCTCCGCCGCAGCGCCGAAGTCGCGAAGCTGATCAACGATGCCGGCTTGATTGCGATCTGTGCATTCGTCGCCCCCAACAAGCTCGCCCGCCGCCGCGCCCGTGAAGTCATCGGCAACGAACGATTCGTCGTCATCCATCTGTCAGCCCCCATCGAAGTCTGCCGGCAGCGCGACCAGGAAGGCCTCTACGCCCTAGCCGACTCGGGCCAGGTCGCCAACTTCCCCGGCGTAAGCTACCCCTACGAAGCCCCGGAAAAGCCCAACCTCGTGCTGCCAACGCACGAAATCTCAGTATCAGAAGCCGTCGATCGCATCGTCGCATTCCTCGACAAGCGCGAGATCATCGCTTGATTTTGCGGGGAAACATCTGACTTTCACGTCATCCATTGCTCCGGGCGCTCCGTCATTTGTTGGTGATAGACCTTCTCTGGAGACTTGGCGGATGATTGAAAGTCAAAACGGCAAACGTCCCCTGGCATTCACACTGGTCGAACTTCTCGTCGTCATCTCGATCATCGGGTTACTTGTCGCGGTCTTGGTTCCGGCGCTTTCACGTGCTCGAAAGCAGGCGGCGGGGGTGGTTTGTCAGTCCAATGTTCGGTCCTTGATGACCGGAATGAACGTCTATGTGGCCGACCAGGGGGCGTTTCCGGGGACGCACAGCCTGTTTTACTTCCAACTGCTGTTCGGCGAATCCTGGCCGCGGATTGGCGGGGTCACCTGGGATGGGGCTCGCGACAAGCTCAACGACGACCTCAGCTTCACCGTTCCCTACGCCAAACCGTTTCACACGGATCCCCAGTTTGTCGAAGATGTGCCAAGACGTGGCACCTTGTTTCCGTACGTGAAAGACGAGCGCGTTTATCTTTGCCCCTCCGATAAGCCGGGCCCTTCAACGGACACACCAGACGGCGGCGGTGGGAATGGACGTTTGAGCTATGGATTCAACGCCTACATCGGGTATCGCTCGCCCGACAGCCTGCGGAGTTTTCGATACGTCATTGATTCGCTCAACAACAAGCTCCCGGGCACCGACGAAACCCGCTCGTATCATGCCGGCCAAGTCGTTCGCTTCACACCGGCATCGTTTGTTGCGTTCGTCGAAGAACATCCCAAGTCCAACATCAACGGCGATTGGCCCGACGGAAACTTCAACGGCATCGACCGCGTCGCGACCCGTCATCAACTTCAACCCGGCGCCAACGCTGAAGGAGGCCCCAAGGGTCGAACGAGCATTGCATATCTGGATGGTCACGCCGAAGGGCGGCTGCTGCCGACGAAAACGCTCGGGCGCGAGTTGTTTGCAGAGTCTGGTCAGCCTTACATCTGGCGCGAGTCGGGCGGGCCGGACAACGTGAACATGGCCGCATTTCTCAAAGATATACCGGGACCGTGCCCGTGGTGAGCGGCTGGTTTAAAATGATGAAGACGTGTTGGACTTAGTGATCTTCGTTTTCGAGAGAGGGCGACATCGCCGCCCCGTAGATTTCGGCCATCTCGGTCATGCAGCATTGATTGGAAACGATGAAGTAACCGACAGGCCGGTTGAACATTGACGCAAAGGCACACATGATGGTCATGATCGCATGAACGGCCCACGCGACGACGATGGGCCCCTTCATGTTGACCATCAGGCCAAGCACGAGCAAGAGTGCCACCGGCACAAAGAGCACCAGCGACCAGATCGTATTCCCCTTGATCCAGAAGCGTACGTACGGCGAGATCCACAGCTTCGTCCGGCGGGCGATCATGCCCGGCACAAAGTACAGAAACAGCGACGCCAATTGAATGATCGTGGTCTGAATGCGTTCTGATTCGGAGGGTGTGTAGGTCATGTTGGCGGCCCTGCTTTCTGGTTGCCCTGGTGAATGCCGCCAAACGCACACGCATGCCGATGGCGATTCCTTCCTTGACCAATGCGCTCCCGACCGAAACACTTTTGATTTGATCCCCACGCATTCTTACCGCATAACGTGGGACAGGATTCTAGAAGATACGGCGTCGAAGAATCGACTTCAACGATTGTCGCATGTTTTAGCGCTATTTTCGCGCACGACCGGTGATGCTGAACAGCCCTGCCGTTGCTGACCGGAAAGACGTGGTCAATTCGTCAGCCATTTGGTCCAGACATGATTTGACTGATCGCAGTGAGATCCTCGACTTCCACAGGCTCACCGCCCACAAGGTTGCACGGGAGACACCCGGCGCTGACCGACCCGATACAGGGTAAACAATCCCGGTAGTCAACGATGTCGACGTCACCATCAAGATCGACATCCCCATTCCCAAATGGTAAACACTGTCCCGTCCCACTGCAATATTCTTCTGAATTACAGTCAGAGTTATCCTGGCAAGCGTCCATCGCCACGAGCAAAACATCGTCAACTGCGGCTTCGACGATATTACCCAGCAGGCTGGCCGTGCCGTCGCTGGCGCCGAATCTTATCTGGACGTTCGAGGTCAGATCGATGTGCGTCTCAAGCAAAATGCTTTGAGCGATCCATGTGTTCGCCCGAGCCGAGTTATCAAGACGCTCCAATTCCACCCATGGCGAGCTTACCGAGTCACGGGCCTGAACCACAAAATAGTCGTCCACGTCCTCGTTCAGTCGATCCAGGAAGTACCATCGAAAATACGACAACTCGACGCTGGAATAACCCGACAGGTCAATCACCGGTGAAACCAGGTAGACAACCCCCTTGTCCACGTCATGAAAACCAACATCGCCCGGCGTGTTCTGTGCGGTGAACGCGCAGCCGACGCTTTCATTACCGCTTTCGGGTTGGGCTGGTTCTCCCGCTTGAAACGTTCCCACGGGATCACCGATTTCCCAGGTACCTTGATCGGCAGTATCGTCCGCTCCGCCCATGGTCCAGCCGTTCGTATTTCCGTTTTCAAACCCTTCCTCGAACAAGGCAACCTGACCGAAGGCGGATTGCGTCAAACAGGCGGTGAACATGAGCAGGAAAGTCAGGGCGCAAAGGGAGTGCGGACGGTTTCGTCTGGTAAGCAGTTGCCCTCCCCGACCGAGGCGACGAATCAATCGATTGATCGCAGGGAACATGGCAGCCAATGTTGTTGAGTTGTTGAGTTGTTGTACCAAATGAAGCCGGGCCCCGCCGCGCTCGAATGCAACGGACGGGCAGGCCCAACCCCTTGAAGCATAACCTACCGAATCGTCGGCTTCAAATCGATTTCCGAATGTATGCCTGAATCGACCTACTAGGTAGGTTGTTGCAGTTTCAGACCCAACTGCCGAAATTCGATACTCTTTTGCTCCATACCCTTTTTGAGCGCCTCTTCTTCGCTAATGCCCTGCTGTGCCGCAAAATCCCGGACATCCTGCGAGATCTTCATGGAGCAGAAGTTGGGCCCGCACATGCTGCAGAAGTGGGCCGTCTTGGCCCCCTCCTGCGGAAGCGTCTCGTCGTGGTCGCTTCGGGCTTTTTCGGGATCGAGTCCGAGGTTGAACTGATCCTCCCAGCGAAACTCGAAGCGGGCTTTGCTGAGTTGATCGTCGCGGAACTGCGCACCCGGATGGCCTTTCGCAAGGTCGGCAGCGTGCGCCGCGATCTTGTAGGTGATCACCCCTTCACGCACGTCCTCACGATCGGGCAGGCCCAGGTGCTCCTTCGGCGTGACATAGCAGAGCATCGCACAGCCGTACCACCCGATCATCGCTGCACCGATGGCGCTGGTGATGTGATCGTAACCCGGTGCAATGTCGGTGGTCAGCGGCCCGAGCGTGTAAAACGGCGCTTCGTCGCACCATTCAAGCTGCTTGGTCATATTCTCGTGGATCATGTGCATGGGGACGTGGCCCGGTCCCTCGTTCATCACCTGCACATCCTTCGCCCACGCACGTTTGGTGAGTTCACCCTGCGTCTTGAGTTCCGCGAACTGCGCTTCATCGTTGGCGTCGGCGATGCTGCCGGGTCGAAGCCCGTCACCGATCGAAAACGAAATGTCGTAGGCGGCCATGATGTCGCAAATTTCGTCCCAATGCGTGTACGCGAAGTTTTCCTGATGGTGGGCGAGACACCACTTGGCGTGAATCGAACCACCGCGCGACACGATCCCGGTCACCCGACGGGCCGTCATCGGCACGTACCGCAGCAGCACACCGGCATGAATCGTGAAGTAATCGACGCCCTGCTCGGCCTGCTCGATGAGCGTGTCGCGGAAAATCTCCCACGTCAGCTCTTCGGCTTTACCGTCGACTTTTTCGAGCGCCTGATAGATCGGCACGGTGCCGACGGGTACGGGTGAGTTGCGGATGATCCACTCGCGTGTTTCGTGAATGTTCGCACCGGTGGACAGGTCCATAATCGTGTCAGCCCCCCACCGCGTCGCCCACACCATCTTCTCGACTTCTTCTTCGAGCGACGATGTCACGGCTGAGTTGCCGATGTTGGCGTTGATCTTCACCAGAAAGTTGCGCCCGATGATCATCGGTTCCAACTCGGGGTGATTGATGTTCGAAGGGATGATCGCCCGGCCGCGGGCAACCTCGTCGCGCACGAATTCGGGCGTGATGATTTTGGGAATCGCAGCGCCCCACGACTGCCCCGGATGTTGAACGGGTGCGTCGGGCATTTCCGCGATGCGCTGATTTTCTCGAATGGCGATGTATTCCATCTCGGGCGTGATGATGCCCTTCTTGGCGTAGTGCATCTGCGTTACGCAGCGACCATCAGCCGCACGGCGTGAATTTCTTTTTCCGGTATAGCGCAGGTGGGCGGTTTTGGGATCGCTCTGGCGAAGGCGACCGAATTCCGACGTCGGTCCATCCAGTTCCACGGTGTCGCCGCGCTCGTCGATCCAAGGAGCACGCAGGGGGGCCAACCCCTTCTGCACATCGATGGCGACATTCGGATCGGTGTACGGTCCCGAGGTATCGTAGACGACGACGTCGGGATTCACCGTGTCGGCCCCACCGGGCACTCGCGAAACCGTTGGCGACTGTTTGATCGCCCGCATCGGAACGCGAACGCCTTCGTGAATCGATCCGTCCATGTAGATTTTCTTGGATCCGGAGATGGGCCCGGTCGTGATGGCCTTGTTATTTACCGGAACGCTTTGAACTGAGTCTTGGGTGTGCTGGATCATTTCCTTCGTCATCCTTTGCGCGGGTTAACCAACTTCCCAACCTTTTGAGATTGGGCGTGCGTCAGGCGATCGATGGCGTAACACCATTGGGAATTCGAAGGCGGGATCCGAGTTCGCATTCCCTACGCAGTGCCGCAACAACTCGACGCCTGATCAGGTTCGAAGGGTGAGAGACTGCGTTCGCCAATCTCATTCTCAGGTCAGCCGCGTACCGACCACCCCCAGCGATGTGACCACTGTAAGACCGACCCACCAATTAGGCAAGAACCGGCACCTGCACAGCCGCAACACGGTCAAACGTCGCCGTCTGAATGCACCCCACGAACAGGATTGACCGAGCCCTCATCCGCTGTCATACTACATTAAATCTGCACGTTCGCAGCGTGATCGGTCTTGCCACCCATAGGATCGCCCACAATACGATTGAGCGAAAGTTTAAGTAACATGCCAATGGCATGATCGACCCCTCAGGCCCGCTGGAGCCCACCATGAGTTTCGAAGACAAGACCATCATCTGTGCCGATTGTGGAAACGATTTCATTCACTCCGCCACTGATCAGGAGCGCTATGCCGAACGCGGATTCACCAACGAACCCAAGCGTTGCCGCGACTGTCGTGAAAAACGCAAGTCACAAAGCGGTGGCGGCGGTGGTGGTGGCGGCCGAGGCGGACACGGCGGACATGGCGGCGGAGGTTATGGTGGCGGCGGTTATGGCGGTGGCGGATACGGCGGTGGACGCCAGGAACGCGAAATGCACGAAGCCACCTGCTCACAGTGTGGCGCCCAAACGACCGTGCCTTTTAAGCCAACTTCCGGGCGCCCCGTTCTCTGTCGCGATTGCTTTCGGGCCAGCCGCAACTAGCGCCCAGAATTGCAATCGCTGGCAAGATTCCGACCCTAGGCGGAATTCCAAACTCAGGCGGGCACGCTCGCTGCAACCGGTAATACGAAGACCAAATACACCGATTGGCGGAGCAGTCGAGGCCAGACGGTTGGGGTTCGTCTCCACCGCGAGTCGATCCCTGCGCATCGCGTGTCGTTGCATGGCGATCGCGGTCCTGTTCGCGTCCGTAAATTCTACCTACGCAATCTCGCCGGCATTGCAGGAGGCCATCCCGCGCGATCACCTTGCCTACATCGCGTCGGACCGCACAGGCCAGGGCGCTTCCGATGATTCATCCACCGGTCCACCGCCCCTCGTTGCAATCGGGGCGGACCTGCTTCATCGATTCGGGGGTCGACACGTCAATCAAAGCGCGGTCAGCGCCACGCTCGATGTCCTGAGTTCGCTCGCCAGACTCGCACCCTACCCGTTCGCCGTCGTCGTCACCGATGCGTCGGCCAAACGCCTTGGACCCGATAGTTTTCGCCTGAACGAATTGCAGGCAGCGGCCATCATCGAAACCGGCGGTGATAACGCGCGAATCACGCAGGATATTCAAGACCTGCTCACGCGCTGGACGTCGCGCGACTCGGCCCGCATCACGAGCAAAGACGAGTTCGACTCGAAAGTCCACACGCTGATCGACGACCGCCTGCCCGATTGGTGCGTGATCAAATGGGGTGCGATCAAGCGCTTCTACGTCGTCGCGATCGGGCACCGTGGATTCAACGACGCGGCTCAGTCCATTCTCCGAGCGGGCGAACACGCGACCGACGAAACAAAAGTGCAGCATTGGCGCGAATTGCTGGGCAGCCGCACCGCCCACTTTGAGCTTCAGATCAACTTTGACGCGATCAAAAGCGCCCTCGCGACGATCGTCAAAGGTCGCACGCAAGACGTTCTCGACGAACTCGGGTTCGCCGATTGTTCGCTTTCGATGTGGACCGTCGCCAGCAAGAATCGCGCCGTTATCTGCACCTGTCTGAAAATCATCAATGGTGAAGAAGTCCTCATCCCAATCAGCACCGAGGCGCACGGTATACAATCGCGTCTCATCCCCTCCGCCGCCACCGAATACACCCTGTTTCGATGCAATCTTGGCGACGTGATCAACCGGTCAGTCAACGCCTACCTCGCGTCACGCCGGCAGGAAGTTCGCGACAGTCTTCAATCGCATTGGGCGACATTTGAAACCAACGCAAGCATCTCGATCAAGCGGGATCTATTCAACCACCTCGACGACATCATCCTCGTCCACAACGATCCGCCGCACCCGCTGAACCTCCCGTTGCTTTCGACCATCGTGATTCCCATCGCCGGCGACCCGGCGACCGTTAACCGATCGCTGACGGCCCTTCTCAATCAATCCAACCGTTGGTTCCACAATGCCAACACCAACCCGGGCGAACACACGCCAACGTTCGCCCCGCAGTTCACCGAAGCCGACGACCACGTGTGGTATCTCTCGTTTGGTTTCGCAGGACCGGCGATCACCGTCGTCGACCAGTTTATCATCATCAGCCATTCACCGTTGGCATGTCGCCAGGCCCGCGACAAGCTCATCGCCAACGCCTCAACAGAATCAAAGACGAACGGGAAATGAGCATCACCGATTCCGAAACGCAGCAACCCCAGCGGCTTTACGATTGGCCGTTCTTCATCATTTTTATGGCACTGCTCTGCTACATGGGCGGATCGAGCATGCTGGTCCACCTGCGCAAATACGTTGCAACCGCTGGCGGCGGCATCACCACGATCAGTTGGGTCTTTGGTATCGGCATGGTCGGCAGCATCATCACCCGCCCATTCGTCGGCACGTCGATCGATCGCTTCGGGTGTAGCCGCATCCTCCGGTTGGCGACGATCCTGGGCACGCTGTCGATCCTTGGTTTCCTGTTATCGGCGAATCTCTGGTTGATCTGCTCGTTGCGCGTTGTTTTTCAATTGGGTCAAGCCACGTTTCTCGCGACGGCTGCAGTGACAGCCGCCCGCATCGCGCCGAAGTCAAGGTCGGCTGAAAGCCTTGCAATGCTCGGGATGGGCGGGCTTCTCGGATTGATGGCCGGTCCGATGATCGGCGACTGGATTTTCTCCACATACTCCGAAGCCGATGGGCGCTTTACGATTTTCTTCTTAACGGCAGCCGCCTTGATGCTCGTCAGTCTGGCATTCGCGTCGTGTCTCAAAGTGCCCGAAGTCAAACAGGCGCAATCGGATCGCGAGAGTTTCTTTCACGTCGTCTGGCGACACAAGCCCGGTCCCATCGTGATCATGGCCTTTTGCCTTGCGATGGTTCAAACGATCCCGGTGATGTTCATCGAAGGTTTCGTCAACGCCCGCAAGCTCGACGGCGTGACCATGTTTTTCCTCGCGTACTCACCGACCGCGATCTTGTTGCGCATCGTGCTGCGACGTTTGCCCGCATATGTCGGCCGGCGACGCACCTTGATCACGGGCATGATCGCGTACCCCATCGGTTTGTTTCTGCTGACGCGCGTCCACGAAACGACGGGATTGATTCTGCCCGCGATCGTGATGGGGTTTGGGCACTGCTTCACGTATCCGTTTCTCGTGGACCTTGCAGCCGAGTCGATGCCCCCGCAACATCGCGGCGCGGCGACGGCATTGATCCTTGGCGTGCTGGACCTGGGATTTCTGTCCGGCTTCATCGCAATTGGAAAGCTGACCCATCGATATGGATTTGATGTATCGCTGAGGTCCGCCGCGGCGTTCGCACTGGTCGGGACAGCCGCCTACGCCTGGACGCAGCGCGGGCTCTTTCAACCGCTCCGCCCCATCAAAAACCACGAATAGTGCGACCGCAAGCCTGGGAGCCGATAATGCGAGGTCATGGATTTCGTTGAATCGCATCGGTCGCTCGCGGTAAAATGAACGCGAACGTCGGGCTTTCGGCTGGAGCGATGTACCCAACATGCGGCATGCGTGCAGACCTACAACCTTGGTGCGCCTGGTCCATTGCGTCATCGTGATCGCATTGGCTATTGCCAACCCGACCTTCGCGCAGGAAGCGTCAGATGCAGGCATCGCGATCCTGCAATCGGGTCAAGTTGAATTCGATGCGCGCCTGTTTGATCGAAAATCAAACGCTCGCTTGGAACAATTTGAAATCACCCCGTCCGCTGGCACACGAATCACTTGCGAACTTGACCGACGCGAAGTCAACCAAAACGGCGTCACGTTTTTTGGTCATGTGTCCGGCGAACCGCATAGCCTCGTTTCGATCAGTCAGTCAACCGACGGAATCATCGGATACATCCGCTCCACAAAATTCGGCACGATCGACATTCGCCCAGGCGCAACGGGAAAAACATTCGCAAGGCAACTCGACGTCGCACATCTCGCCACATGCCCGATAAACGAAACCGCACGCAATCCAATCCCGCGCGGGGCCATACCAACATCCGACTGCGACGACGGCAGTGTGATCGATGTCCTCGTCGTCTACACCACCGATGCCAAGACCGCAGCCGGCGGACAATCCGCAATCGAAGCGCTCATCAATCTCGCGGTCAGCGACGCCAACAATGCATTCGCCAACAGCCTCATCAACACATCGCTGAACCTCGTCCACACCGAAGAAATCGCCTACGTCGAAACCGGCAACTGGACCATTGACGGCCCGCGTCTCATCGACCCAAACGACGGATTCCTCGACGTCGCCCACACCCTGCGCGACCAATACGGCGCGGACTGCGTCAGCCTCTGGGTCAACTCGCTCAACACCGGTGGCATCGGATATTTCCCCGACGCATCGTTTCAAGGCATCGGGGCGAGCGGATTGAGCATGCTGCGACTCGACAACGCGCCGCTGCTGACCTTCGCCCACGAGATCGGCCACAACTTCTTCTGCGCACACGATCGCCCCAACGCACCCGATCCGCCCTTCGCCGAATATTCCTACGGTTACGTCGAACCGGGCAGCCAGTGGCGCACGATCATGGCCACCTCAGCCACGCCAACCGTCATCCCCCACTTCGCCAATCCAAACGTGAATTGGACGGGGACCAATCCCGGTCCCACCGGCATCGCCGAAGGTCAACCGCTCCCCAGTGACAACGCCCGCACGATCAACGAACTGCGCACCGTCGTCGCCAACTTCCGCGCGACATCCGTCCCGGGTCTGGGTTCGACGCTTTACGTTGACGCAGCCGCGATTCCGGGCGGAGATGGTCAAAGCTGGGCGACGGCTATCGGCGATTTGCAAGAAGCTTTGTGCATGGCCAAAGGCTCAGCCGGCACGGTGCAGCAGGTGTGGGTCGCGGCTGGCGTGTATAAGCCCGACGGCGGCAGCGGTGATCGAAGCGCGACCTTCAAACTGATCGACGGCGTCAGCATTCTCGGCGGATTCGACGGGACGGAAACGCTCGAATCGCAGCGCGACCCGTCGGCCAACGAAACGATTTTGTCTGGCGATATCGGCATCGCTTTGAACGCAAGCGACAACAGCTATCACGTCGTCACCGCGAGCCTGAATAGCGCGGCGGCGATCCTCGACGGCTTTACCATTCGCGACGGCCATGCCGACGGAACCGGTCCGGATCATGGCGGTGGCGGCGCGATCATCGATGGCGGCGGTGATCCGCAATTTGTCGATTGCAGATTCGAAGACAACCATGCTACGAACCGTGGCGGCGGGATGATGAACACCAACGGCAGTTCGCCGACGCTGGTCGGTTGCACGTTTAAAAACAACGTCGTCACCGGATCGAGTTGGCCCGGGGGTGGTGGCGGCATGCACAACAGTTCGTCTTCAAACCCGACGCTGACTGCGTGCACGTTCCGCGCGAACAGCACCGCGCTCGGATCGGGGTTGGCCAACTACTTTGGCAGCAGTCCGGTTTTAAATGGATGCGTCTTTGCAGACAACACGGGCGCCGGTTCATCCGAAGGCGGCGGGCTTTACGGTTATTCATTCTGCGCACCGACGCTGGCGGATTGCATCTTCGAGGGCAACAGCGCATCAATCGGCGGCGCGATCGCCGGATATTTCAGCAGTGCACCCAACCTCGACCGGTGCATCATTCGCGGCAATGCAGCCACCGGCGATGGCGGCGGTATTTATCTCTACGTCAGTTCGAATGGCCTGATGACCAACTGCCTTCTGGCCGGAAACACAGGGGCATACGGCGCGGCGATGATCAACCTGTTCGACAGCCACGTCAATATCATCAACTGCACGATCGTCGGAAACACCGGCGCATTCGGGTCGGGCGGAATCTTCAATTATCAAAGCGACCCCGTCATCGCCAACAGCATCCTGTGGCGAAACTCAGCCGACGGAACATTTAACGAATCCGCCCAGATCGACAACAACAACAACGGCTTCCCAACGATCAACCACACGACGATCGAAGGATGGACCGGCGCACTGGGCGGAACCAGCAACAATGGTGCTGACCCGATGTTCATCGACGCCGACGGCACCGACAACACCTACGGCACCGAAGACGACAACGCCCGCCTGTCTGCCGCCTCACCATCCGTCAACACCGGTGACAACGCAAGCGTCCCCGTCACAGTCGCCCTGGACCTCGACAAACGCCCTAGAATCGCCAACACAACCGTCGACCGCGGCGCATACGAATACGCCCCACTACCAGGCGATTTCGACAACGACGGCGACATCGACCTGAACGACTACGCGAAACTTGCCGACTGCCTAAACGGCCCCGATACGGCACCATCCCCAACACCGCCAACAACCGTGCAGCAGTGCCTGAGCGCATTCGACTTCGACGCAGATGAAGACATTGACCTACAAGACGCATCAAGCTTCACAAGCGCATTCACCCCGTAGGGTGCGGCTTGCCGCACCTGCTATTTCTCGCAATCATACCGGTTTGTTCGGCATCAAATTGGCACCAAGGCGTTTGAAATGAAAGCCGCGATCCTCGTGATCCTTTCAGTTGCAGCACTTGGAGTGACCACTATGGCGTTGGTGGGTTACTTCAGACCTTTCTCAATACGATCCGCTACACCACCGTGGGAAACGCCGGGTGTCGATTCACCATACAATCATCCGCCGTTCTACGAATTTCGGAATGGAAGAGGATACTTCACACTGTGCAAGGTGTACCCAGCCGCGAAGGACATGCCAAGAAGTGATTCATGGACAAGTTGGAACATTCCACTGATCGAAGCCAAAAGTACCGTTGAATGTTTGGGATTGTTTCTGACGGGTACGGTGTCAATTCGATGTCACGCAATCCTACCCTTCGCCGTGTTTGCGTCCTTCCCTGTCCTTGTCTTGATTCGGAATGCTTTTCGCAATCATAAGCGGCGCAAAATGGGTTTGTGCCTGGCGTGTGGATATGACCTCACCGGTAATGTCAGCGGCGCGTGTCCGGAATGTGGAAAAGACCGATCACACTAACTTCATGACCTTAGCAGGTGCGGCGAGCCGCACCCTACGCAATTCGGGGGTTGCCTACGACTGGAGGCTGCTCATCATTTCGTTGAGCTTGCGGAGGGCGCCGGCTTCGATTTGGCGGACTCTTTCGCGGGTTAGTCCTACCCTTGCGCCAATGTCTTTTAGGGTCATCGCCTCTTCATCATCGAGGCCGAACCGCAGGCGCAGAATCCTGGCTTCGCGTTCGTCGATTTGCGACAGCAGTTCGCGGATAAGCGACGCTTCCGACTCCTCGAACAGGGCTTTGTCGGGTTCGGGCGTGCGGTCGTCGGCCAGTATTTCGCCGAGGCCCATCGCGTCGTCACCGGACGAAGCCTGCGGACGCGCGGTAAACGCCTTGACCGCTCGGCGGACGATCTTGGCTTTCTTCAGCGGAATTTCCATCAACTCGGCCAACTCTTCGAGCGACGGTTGACGACCTTCCTTCTCGACGAAGCGATCCATCGTCTGCCGCCAGCGGGCGATCATCTCGACCATGTAAGCCGGGATGTGCACCGGCTGAACACCGTTGATCAGCGAGCGCTTGATCGACTGCTTGATCCACCACGACGCATAGGTGCTAAAGCGCGTGTTTTGTTTCGGGTCAAACCCTTCGACCGCGCGGATCAGGCCGAGGTTGCCCTCTTCGATCAAGTCGTTGAGCAGCATGCCGCGGTGGCCATACTTCTTGGCGATGTTGACGACGAGCCGCAGGTTTGATTTCACCATGCGATCGCGCGCATTTTGACCGTCGATCTCGATCTGCTCTTTTTCCGCGAGCGAGATTTCCTTTTTCTTGAAACGGTCAGCCGCCGTATATACCGCTTGAATCTTCGCACCGAGTTCCTTCTCTTCCTCGGGCGTCAGCAGCGGCGCCTGGTTGATCTGCTTCAGGTAGAATTGTAAATCAGAGTCGATTGCGATCGCTGATACTCCCCATTGCGTAACGTATCCAGACGTTACCGATTTCAACCAACCGGCAACACGTCACGTTTTACCCACGGTTCATTCGCCCCGATTGATGATCCGACGTTACCCGTTCAGTTCCATCGGGTAACAGCCTCAACATCCGAAGCAATCATCCAACAACATTGTATCGGGCACGCCAAAATGTGACCCGTCACATCGAGCAACAACAGATAGGATAACAAAAGCGGCCCCAGCGCCGATACCCGACGCTGAGACCGCTTGGATTTCAATCAATACATCACCGGCCCACGCAAACAGGCCGGGAATTCACAGCCCAGACTATGCACCGCCATCCTTTGATTCGTCATCGGATTTCGATTCGTCATCTGAGGCAGCTCCTTCGCTTGCTGATTCCACCGCAGCCTTTGGTGCGGGCGGCTGGGGAATGAAATTGGTGATCAGATCGGTGGTTTCCTCACCAGGACCGTGCAAACCGCCGCGACGCTGTTTCTCAACCTTGGGCGCTTCGCCTTCTTCCTGATGTTCGGTAGACCACTGGGCCCGTTTCTTCGACAGGCCGATCTTGCGATCCTGCGAATCGACCCGCAGAATCTTCACCTGGATCTTCTGTCCGATCGTCACCTCATCGTGCGGATCTTCCACCTTATGATCGGCTAACTCACTGACGTGCAACAGTCCCTCGAGGTCGTTTTCAAGCTCGACAAACACGCCGAAATTGGTGATTTTCGTGACCGTACCCTCGACGATCTGACCCGGGATGTAGTTATCGGGCACAGCACGCAGCCACGGATCTTCGTGAAGCTGCTTGAGACCCAGCGCGATCCGCTGCTTGTTCTCTTCGACCTTGAGCACGACGCATTCGAGTTCGTCACCCTTCTTGATCATTTCCGACGGGTGCGAAATCTTCTTCGTCCAGCTCATGTCGGAGACGTGCAGCAAGCCGTCGATGCCTTCTTCGATCTCGATGAACGCACCGTAGTTCGTCAGGTTGCGCACCTGACCGGTGATACGCGTGTTCGGCGGATACTTCTCAGCCACCTTGGTCCACGGATTGACCTCGGTCTGCTTGACGCCGAGCGAAATCTCCTGCTTGTCCTTGTTGATGTCGAGGACAACGACTTCGATTTCATCGCCGACATTGAAGAGTTCGGACGGATGGTTGATGCGACGGGTCCAACTCATCTCGGAGATGTGCACCAAACCTTCGATGCCCGGACGCAGCTTGATGAACGCACCATAGTTCATGATGTTCACCACTTCGCCCTTCACCTTGCCACCAATCGGGAAGCTTTCTTCGATGCCTTCCCATGGGCTCGGCTTAAGCTGCTTGTGACCGAGGGCGATCTTCTCTTTTTCCATATCGATGTTGAGGATCTTGACTTCGATCTCCTGATCGATCTTGACGACCTGCGACGGGTGCGCGACGCGCTCCCAGCTCATGTCGGTGATGTGCAACAGACCGTCGATACCGCCAAGGTCGACGAACGCGCCGAAGTCGGCGATGTTCTTGACGACACCCTTGCGGACCTGACCGACTTCGATGTCGGACATCAACTGCTCTTTTGCTGCGCCGCGCGTTTCCTCGATCAGCTTGCGCCGAGAGATCACGATGTTGCGACGTTCGGTATCAATTTTGAGAATCTTCGCTTCGACATCCTTACCGATGAATTCACCGATGTCGCCTGGACGACGAATGTCAACTTGCGATGCAGGAAGGAACACGGGCACGCCAATATCGACCAAAAGCCCGCCCTTGATCTTTCGCATGACGCGACCGGAAACCAGATCGTCTTCCTTCTTCGTCTCAACGATGTGATTCCAGTTGATGATGCGATCGGCTTTGCGCTTCGACAGTTCGATCACACCGCTGTCGGTCTCGAGGTTTTCGAGAAACACGTCGATGATGTCACCGATGTCGATGGAGCTGCGATCGTCCCACTCCTGAATCGGGATGACGCCTTCGCTCTTGAGCCCGACGTCGATGACCACGTCGTCACCGGCGCGGCCGACGATCTTCCCTTTCATCACCCGACCCGGTGCAAGCTCTTCACCTTCTGGACCATCGACCAGCGTGCTGATCGCGCTGTCGTCCGTCCCGGTGTCGAAAATGGAATTGAGTTCGGAATCCAACTCGGAGCTGGAGCCATCCAAAGTACTGATCAGATTAAAGTCAACCATAAGAGTAATGTTCCCACGTCACCGCGTTTGCCCAAGTCGCGCCAGCCAATCCCTTCGGACTGCCCCTTGCGACCCACACCCTCGCAGCCCTGCATCACGAGCAGGTAATAACCATTTGCCAAATCGCCGGCCCGCACCACACGGCACGCAAAAAACCGAACGAAGTTGAGCCACGCAGTTTACCAAATCCCCAGAAACACGCCACAATACGGCCCGAAACCGCCGCACCCGCCGAAATCGCCATGTTGGCCGGCCCAAGCCGGTTCCTGAGGCCTGAAGTTGGCGCATTTCTGTGGCGATTTGCGTCATCCTGTTGCCCCTGCCATCCGTCAATCGTGGTGTGGTGGGCGGACGCAGAAATTATCCGCCAGATGCCGCTATCATTATCTTTGGATTCAGGAGCATTCCATGACCCGACCCAAGACCCATGTGACTGGACCTGTCCTTGCCGCATTGACGCTAATGGCGCTCTCTGTCGGATGCGTCAAGCGGGCCGAGATCATCGCCGTGATGCCCGACGGCAAGGTGGAACTGGTCACATTCTTCAACGGTGACAAGGACGACGTGCTGGGTGGTTCAGATCCCGCGAGACCTGCAGGTGATCCGCCCCCGAGCGCGGCAGCCGGGTGGGTCGTCAATTCAAAAGACGGCAAAGACGGCGACAAAGAAAAAACAACGGTGGCTGCGACCATGTCGCTCAACGCGGGTGCGGCGATCCCGACAACCTATGCAGACCCCAATTCAGCAGTGGCTTCTGCCGCAACACGATTCAACACGCAGATTGCCATCGAAGAGCGCGACAACGGAACATACTACCACTTCAAACGCACGTACCTGCGGCGTCGATGGGCGCCGTTTGAATTTCATCGCAAGCAGATTCTCGAATCCGACAACATCAAGAAGCTGATGGAAAACGATCCGAAGACAATGTCGCCTGCGGATCGGAAGGTCGTGGTCGATGCGATGGTGGCTGTTGAAACCGAACAGCAAATCGAATTGCTTGACATGGCCATCTCCAGGGTCGGCAATGGTGTTCCCCAATTGGCGCAATTGGCCGCAACCCAACAGATTCGTGAATTCACATCGCAGGCAGGCCTCGGCGAAAAAATCATGGAGACGCTCATGTCTTCCAACGGAGCGGAAGATGCTCCGGAACTCGAAGCCAAACTGCACGCCCGAATCGATGCGGCTGTCGCCAAAGCGCTGACCGACGCGGGAACCGATCATTCGATTGCAAATGCGACGGTCGAGGCGTTGCAGGCCGCCCGGATGGAATTCCAGGTATCCAAGGACCTGGAAGATGATAGTTGGGATGTTCAGGTCGTACTTCCCGGAAAGGTCGTCGCCCACAATGGCTCGGACGAACCAGAGACCATTGAGGCATCTGACCTGGATGAACCTGAAAACAAGGACAGCGACGATCCGACCAGTAAAGCAGCGTTTGTGCTTGCCGGTAAGCTGAGACCGTTTGTTGATTCGCCTGGACTGCAGAACGTATCGTGGTCATTCAAGTTTGACGCACTGCAAGATCGCGATGTCGTGTTGATGGCCAGTTCGTTCGTGCCTAAGAAATAAACTGTACGCCGAATTCATTGGGCAAAGCGTGCACATTGAAAGAAACTGACATCGCAACCGATGAAAAGCGATCCAACTAGTCAGAGCGACGCATGGGCCAACGTCTATCGCTGGGCGTATCGCTTCATGCGCAATCACGACGGCGCAATGGACGCGACGCAGGAAGTGATGCTTCGTTCAGTGCAACACGGCGGCGCGAACATCAGAAACGATCTCGGTTGGCTGCGACGCATCACCGTAAATCACTGCATCGATACGTTGCGAAAAAAACGCCCCGCCATCGTCGAAGAATTGGAACCGCCCAATCGACATCCATCGCCAGTTCATGAAGCGATCGGAACGGAAACCGCCGAGTTGATCACAACCGCGCTCGAAAAACTCACGGAGCAGCAACGTGCGGTCGTGGTGGCCAAGACTTATGACGGTGAGACATTCGCTGCCATCGCCGAGTCGATGGGACTTTCGATCGGCACGGTAAAGACCCACTACCTGCGCGGGTTGTCGACGCTGCGCAATGCCTTGGGCAAGTTACGGGAGTACGGCTGATGAATTGCAACGACATCCACTCAAAGCTCGCCGACTATCTCGGAAACGAGCTTACCCAAACCGATCGAATCGCGGTCGATAGGCACCTGGCCAATTGCGGCGCATGCGCGGGCGAGGTGACATCCCTTCAGGAGACACTCAGCGCACTCGGACAACTTGACACCGTCAGCCATGACGCTGCGGCTGCCCGCACCAACGACCTTCGCGTGGTCAAACGCCGACCGATCATTCAACGATTGGCGCTGGCATCTTTACGAATCGCAGCCGTGCTGGCGCTCGGATTTGCACTCGGGCGGACATCGGTCGAGCCGCTGTCGAATACCAATCCCAACGTGCCCACGCCAAATGGCACGGAGCGGGCGGTCGCCCAAGCCACCGCCACCAACATCCACCCCGATTGGCTGGTGATCGCCGAGCGATTGAACCGCAACTCATCCGGGTTGGCCGGCGCATTTCGACACCTCGCCAAAGGCTATGAGCGTTGATTTCGCCGCAAGACCTGAAACCCTGCTGCCATTACCACCTTAACCCACTGATTCACAACGCTTTATGAGCTTCGCCGATTCACCCGGTCCTTAACAAAGGCCCAAGGATTCGTTAACTTGTTCGGATCGGCATCGCTTTGCACCATGAACCGAATGTTGCGGACGATCTTGCCGACGGGCCAATCGAATCAACGCAATCGGACAAGATGGCATGGATGAACAAAGCGCCACAGATCAACTCAACAAGAACGGTACTGATGTTGCGCCCGTACCGAGTCGCGATCACGACGCGGACAATCGCCGCCCATGGAGTCTGGCATTCTTCCTGATTTTGATTCCTGGATTTTTCTTAGCCGACTTGCTGCACCCCGCGATCCTGAATCGGCGATTGTTCGATGTCGTCAACAATGCAAGTTCACATCACTACGATATGCTCGACACGATCGACATTTTGTTTGCGATTGTTCTTTCGGTTGCCATCGTGACAGTATGCGTGCTGACATTGCTGCGCAAACGCAAACTTCTTTTGCGGCTGACCGTATTGACATACTGCTTTGCCATTCCAATTGGATTGACCGAAGCATTCTTTCAGCTCTTTTCGATACCAAAGCTATACCCACCGGGAATGGTCCGCGTGGTTGAACCCAAGCCCGACGTCGCGCCCGGCATCTCTGGCCCAAGTCGAATGACGATCAACCATTTCGGATTGCGCGGGCCCGAACCCCATGGTGAACCTCGCAAGATTCTATGCATCGGTGGAAGCACGACGATCTGCACGTATCTCGACGACAGCGAAACCTGGCCGGCAATGTTGATGACGTATCTCAACGCCGACTCGCACCACACCCCGACCTGCGTCGAGAACGCCGGTAAGAATGGACTCGACCTTCTGCATCACATCGAGTTTCTGAAGCGGTGCAAAATCTCGCACGAATTCAGCAACTGCATCGTGTTGTGCGGGGTGAACGACCTTGAACACTCCGTCCGCATGCCCAAAAACGATCGTGTCGCGCTCGCCCCGTCGCATGTTTTTGACGTCGGAGGTCCCGACTACCCGCTGACGCCCCACTTCAAGCAGGCCTTTCTGTACAAGATGTTCAAAAGTGCGGTCAAACGGATCATCGAAAAACCGGAAGCTGAGTCCGATGATTCGGAAGGCGAGTTCTATACGGAACGGCGAAAGGAACGCCAGCAAGCGACCAAGGACTATCCACTTCCACCGCTCGCCGAACACTGTGCGTTCTACAAACAATGCCTCGTATCCCTCAAGAACCTCTGCGACGAGCAGGGACTTCATCTCATTCTCATGACCCAACCCGTGCTCTGGCGCGACGACCTTCCTCCAGAGTTGGATCGTCTGTTGTGGAGTCGTCCGATTGGCCACACTGGGCAGGCGCTGTCGGTCGAGTCGCTGGCCGAAGGGATGAAAGCATTCAACGACACCCTGCGAGAGTTCTGCCACGAAGCCAACGTCGAATTGGTCGATCTTGCGGCAGCGCTTCCGAAAGACAGCTCGGTGTTTTATGACGATGAACATTTCAATGAAGACGGAGCGCGGCAAGTCGCCAGGCTCATCGCCGATCATTTTCACGCCCACAATGCGCCGTAAAAATGTTGTGTGCCAGCCGTTGTCAGCGCGATGAAATGCAAAAAATCTCTTCGATTTTGCGGTCAAATGCACAAAAATCGCGCCCCGCGTTTTAGCTAGCGAGATCGCAGGTTCGATAAAGCGCGGCTGAAATCGAATGAGCGGAACTTTCTGAATCCGACACTCCTGAAACTGTGTCCAAATCTTTCCTGCTAGACATTCACTTGGCAAAAGGATAGGAAGACAGGGAACGCTGGGGCTTCACCAGCGAGTTGGCTGTTCACAGAGCTTGGACCGACCACCTTGGTTGGCCTTTCAGTTTAAGTTACACTGAAGCCCTGGCCGTTAACGATTGCACCAGTTGGGTGCAAGTAAGCCTGAGCAGAATTGAGCAAAACACGAACCCCGCAGTGGGACCGGCTCCCCAGCCCGCCTTTGATACCCCACTGCCCGTAAGGAAAATGGTAACCCGATCGCTTGCGATACCGTCACCGTTGGCGCGGTCCGGATTGAATCGCAACGACCGACGAATTCCAAAATCCGGTACTTTGTGTACCTCATGCCAAGGAGGGCGGACCATGCAAGGAACGCGCCTGATGAAGACGAGATTGATGAACGGCTGCTGCGTTGGCCGAATTTCGATATTGGTGTTGGCGGTGGCTGCTATCCCGGCTTGGGGTTGGGATGCACCGGTGGGTGTACCGGTACCGTCATTTGGAATCGATGAGACGGTCCAGTCGGAATACGGATCGAGTTCCTATTACACGCATTACGTCAACCAGAATCACGGCGCCGCAACCGACAGCAGCAACCCCAACGGCACGCCCAGTCGCCCCCGAAGAACCATCCCGCAGAATCTGCCCGCAGGCAGTGTCGTCATCGTCGAAGGATTGTACGACTATGCGACTGGCGGGTTCACTCCGATCAGCGGATCGGGAACGGCATCGAATCCGATCTTCGTCCGCGGAGCGAGCAGTTCCAACAGACCGCGCTTCACACGCGGCACGCAGATTAAAGGTCAGTACATCATCGTTGAGAACATCGAGTTCGACGGCGGTAACCCGTTGCTGACGGAAGACGCCCCGCATCACATCGCGATTCGCAGCAGTGAAGTGCACAACTGCGGTGGTCCCGCGGTTCAAGTCAGCGCCTGGGATGATCGTTCGATGAGCAACATCGTGTTGTACGATCTGGAGGTTCACGACAACGGCAATTGGCAGGCCAACTTTGACGAAGACTACCACGGTGTCGGCGTTGGCGATCACGTCAGCAATCTCTGGATTGTCGACAGCGTCTTCTATCACAACAGTGGCGACGGCATTCAGATCAATGCCGGCAGTCAATCGGCTGAAGGAACGACACATCACATTTACGTTGCACGCAACGAATCATTCCAAAACAAGCAAACCGGCATGTGGGCGAAGCAGGGAACGGACATCATCTTCTCCGAGAACTACGTTCACGATCACCGTCCAAGCAACTCATCGTTGGGCGCAGGCATGGGCTGCCAGTACGACCCGGTTCGCATGTGGTTTATTGATAACACGATCTTCGATTGCGACTATGGCATCACGATCGCCAGCGGTGGACTCGGTAGCGGGCAGGAAATGTACATCGTCGGCAACGTGATTTCCTCGATCCACGACAGCGATGGCGGGTTCAACCCCAACACGGCTTGGACAAACTCGGCGATCATGATCGTGGGCGGACAGCGGCGTTACGTGGTCAATAACTCGATTTATGACGCGGACGGCGGGATTCACGGAGCCGCGGCATTTGGTGAATTCCACTTGGCCAACAACATCGTATCGAACATTTCAAAGTCATCCGGTTGGCACCTTTTCATCGAGCATCCGGATGCGGCCAACAACTCTTCTGTTGATAACTGTCTCTTCTACCAAAGCGGCGGGAGCATTCGGTTTGACTGGAAAGGCGCTTCGTATTCGAGCGTCAGCCAGTTTCAATCGAGCACGGGGGCGGGTTCTGGAAACTTCAGCGGCAACCCGAACTATTCGAACCCCAACGCGGGTGACTTGCACCTTCAGTCGTCCAGCCCGGCCATCGATGCGGGTTCATCGCATTCGGTCTACAGCACTTTCGCAAGTCGGTACGGTTTGAATCTCAACATCGACATTGACGGTTCCTCGCGTCCGGGCGGTTCGGCATATGACATCGGCGCCGACGAACTCGGTGGCGGTACACCCCCTCCCCCACCTCCGCCGGGTTGCACAAGCAACAGCCAGTGCAATGACGATGTGGATTGCACCGACGACTTCTGCATCGGCGGCACATGCGTCAACAACGCGATCGACGCCAACTGCGATGACGGGAATTTCTGCAACGGTGAAGAAACGTGCGACCTGTTCGCGGGCTGCCTCGATGGCAACAACCCCTGCGGCAGTCAAAGTTGCAACGAATCGACCAACTCATGCGTGTCGTGTACCAGCGATTCACAATGCAGCGATGGCAATTTCTGCAACGGCGTGGAACGCTGCGTCAGCGGCGAATGTGAGAACGGTTCCGACCCATGCCCCACTCAGGCATGCAGCGAGCAGACCGACAGTTGCGTCGACTGCTTCAATAACAGCGAGTGCGACAATGGCGTCTATTGCGACGGCGTCGAAACTTGCAGCGGTGGTGCGTGCTCCCCTGGAACGCCGCCATGTGGCAACGAGCAGTGCAACGAAGACTCGCAAACCTGCGGTGTTGTTCCCGACGCTCTGATCAACGTTGGAGATTCATGGTGTTATCAGAAGGGTGTGGCTGGCACGCCGTCCGAAGGTTGGAAGACATCGACGTGCCAGAATTCCAGTTGGCCCAGCGGCCCGACCGGCATCGGTTATGGTGACGGCGACGACCAGACTGTCCTCAACGACATGAGCGGAAACTACATCACCGTCTATGCCAAACGCGAATTCCGGATTCCGGATGCATCGCAGGCATTCAGCCTGATTCTCGAAATCGATTATGACGACGGGTTCGTCGCCTATCTCAACGGCGATGAAGTCGCCCGCCGCAACATGGGCGGTCAGTTTACACCGGTCAACCGCAACACGATTGCGTCAGGTCTTCGCGAGGCGGGCTCGTTTGAATTGATCACGCTTCCGCATGCAAAGCTCAGTCCGACCGGTCAGAACATTCTGGCCATTGAAATCCACAACTACAACATCAACAGTTCGGACCTCACGTTCATTCCGCGGCTGATTGCCCAGACCGAAGATTTTGTCTGCCACAGCAATGCCGACTGCGACGATGGAAAGTTCTGCAACGGGCAGGAGACGTGCGAAGATGGCGTGTGCGAATCCGGTGTGCAGCAGTGCCCGGGTGAAAGTTGCAACGACATCACCCATGAGTGCGCTCCGATTCCGGTGCAACCGTCGCCCGTACCCCCAACACAGACGACGCCCGAAGAATGCCTCGGTTGCGATCTCGAGGAACCGTCAACCGATTCTGTCACCGGTGCCGTCATCGTCGTGAATCCGAGAATCGACTCAGACTTTGACAACATCCCCGACAGCATTGACCGTTGCATCAACACCCCGTCACAACAATTGGTCAACGCAAACGGATGCTCGGAGGAACAACGCTCCAAAGACGACGACAACGACGGCGTCATCAACGACGAAGACAGTTGTCCTGGAACGCCACCGCGTACGCCCGTCTATGACAGCGGATGCTCCGACGAACAGTTGGCCAACGTTGGCAAACCGGTCTCGCAACCGGCTCCGACCCCCAACCGCGTGACCGGCAACGGGCAAACCGACACCGATGGCGACGGCGTCGCCGATGTGAACGACCTATGCGAAGACACGCCGCTCGGGTCAGCGGTTGATGAGACCGGCTGCGTCTTGGTGGTTGAGAACGAGACCGCCAACGGATGTGGCGGCGGTGGAGCTTGTGGAACAATCGGAATGACCAGCATGGCCTTCGCCCTGGTTGGACTCGCAGGCAGTCGCCCACGACGTCGGGGCAAGTCACGCGGTTAAGACACCTTGAGTCCAAACGTAGCGGCGCGACAGCGTCGTCATTCCCGCGAAGGCGGGAATCCAGGGGCAAAACGAAGTCAATCCACGTGGGTACTGGCGCCCGTACTGTGAAAAGTGGACGAGCAAAACGCGGCGCTTGGATTAAGATGGCTATAGCTCACCTGTAACTTGAACTTGCCGTAGGCGACTGCGCGATCATCATGCGTCGCAACTGCGCGATGATTATGCGTCGGTCGGGCGTTTGTACCCAGTGCGCTCGTGAATCTTCGACTTGCTCAACCAATTCGCAAGAATCAGTTCCCGCGCATATGAAGTGCCCACCTGCGTGCGAATCTGATTCTTCTGCGAGGCGAAAGTCTCTTCAAAAACCGGCATGAACGACTTGCCCTTGATCACCGCCCATGCCGCTTGTGCGGGCAATTCGAGAGCAACAGCCTTTGAATTGTTCGGATCCGAAGCCAGTGCAAAGGACGTCTCGACAAACTCACGCGTGACAGTCCCGATGCCACCAATCGTCGGCCTGTCGCCTTCATTCATTGATCGGAAACGGGCAAATGCGGGAGGTTCAGAGTATCCACCCTTGTCCGGTGTGATCTTCTCCTGCAGTTCGGTCTCGCCACCCCAGATATCCTCAAGCGGACCGCCCGTATCTTTCGCCGCGATGGATTCGGCAGCGTCCTTCGCCCGCTGCATTCCGGCGAGCAACCGCAGGTCGGCTTCAACCCTTTCAAGCACTTCATCGACACTGTTGGGTTCGCGTCCCGGGGTGACCTCCGTCACGCGGAAGAGATAAATCGCACCATCTTCACCGAAGAGGGGTTTGATCTGGGTCTGCCACTTTGAAATGTAGCGCGAGCGTTCGATTCGCTGATCGTCGGGGATCGTTGCGAGCCCTTCGACATTAAATGCGAGGAAATCCGCGGGAACCGTTGTACCGTCTACATTTTCCAGAAAGGCTGTTCCAACGCCATCCGTCATGGCCAGCGTGCTGCGATCGATATTCTTGATGAGCCCGACTTCGATCGCGTCTGCATACCGCTTTGTCGCCGAGACCGAGTCGATCACTTCGTCGTAGTACGACAGTTTCTTCACTTCGTCGGGCGCCGGTTTGTATTCGGTCGGCTTGACGCTGATATCAAACCACGGGTCGGCCAACTTCCGGGCCAACTCAGACGAAATCCGGTTGGCTTCTGCCTCTGCCTTTTGCAGCTTGACGGCATCGATCGCCACCTGGCGAACGTCGGCGAAATTCTCGTAGTACATGCTGAATTTTGGAGGGGTCAGCCCGTTTGAAGTCGCGGACTGCTGTTTCTTAAGCTCCTCCAGGAGGCGTTCCGTCGGAAGTCTGAAACGCGGGTCCGTCTCTTTGTTCTGCTGCCAAAAGCGAAACGCCTGGCGCTCAAGGCTGTCGTCACTGCCGCCCGTCATCTCCATGATCTTGCCCGCATCGATGCGGATGTACTGAAGATCGATGGAAGGTTCGATGTAGTACCCGAAATCCGTACCGCCAGGCGATGCATGCTCCGCGCGATATTTGTCAAATTGGGCGGCTAGCTCGTCGTCAGTGAAAGTTTGCCCGGTATCCACGAACGAAACTGCCGGCAGCTTGATCAGTTCGATCGAAGCCTGTTCCAGCGCGTTGCGGGCCGTGTGCCGCAGTTTCATCTCGGTGGGCATGGACGCATTCTGGAAGAGATTCAGCATTTCCTGAACGGCCATCACGTCGGCGTATCCTTTATAGAAATTGTCGACCACAACGTTTTGCCGCGCCGCAACCCTTTCCAGATCCTTGGGGGCGCATCCCAGTGCCATCACCAATCCCATCTTGGCGCGGTTTGGGGTCACATTGATTCCCATCGCTTTGGCCTCCCGCTTGAGCAGGATCCAGTCGATTGCATCGAGGCGATCTTCTGCCGCCGCTTGAAGCTGACCAAATCGAGTCTGCCACGAAAGAGGTGGTGGTTGCTGACCTTTGCGAGTGAAAGCAACCGAAAGGCCGTCGAGAAGGCGGGTTTGAGTGTCGACAAGCGTCGTGTCCGCAACGGTGATCTTACCGTATTTCGACGTGGCCAGGACATTGCCCGACTGATCCGGTGCGAACACCTCGTCCAGCGCGGATCCACCGAGCCAAATCACAAGCAGTCCGGCCATGAAGACCGCCAGCAAATGCCGATTGTATTTACGAAAGAACTTCATCATGGCCGCATGTACTCCTTGAGGCGACGTGTGAAATCGGGAATCCGAGCCGAATAAGCCGTGCCATGATACCGGTCACCGACTCGAAAGCAACCGGGACCGATAGCGGCGCGACACGCCCATTTCCCCCATCGGGTGCCCCAGTCGGACACTTGACGGCTTGTCGGAAGCGATCCGCGTGCTATTAAGGGGGTGCGTCAAATCGGCCTTGACCATTTGACCCCATGTGGATGCAATTGGACGGAGGGGTCAGGAAGGCAGCAAACCTGAGTGGCCAATACAACAGGCGCGGAATTTGCCAAACAGACCGCCCCTCGGCCCCGGATTCGACGACTGAATGGAGTCAAGAATTGAATCGCCAATCAGCGCCAAACGACCGATAATCTGAACGACTGAAGATTTCCGGTTTACGCCGCCATCCGGGTGATGAACCCGATGGAGAATGGCGATATGCCAAGTGATACGCGAGCATCGAACCCGATGGGGTCGAGGTCGCGACACCCCATGTAGAAGGAACGCACACAGATGTACAGCATCAAGCAATTTAAGGTCGTCCCCGCTGTTCCCGAACCGCTCAAGGGTTTGCAGGAACTCGCATACAACCTCTGGTGGACTTGGAACTACGACGCTGCGCAGCTTTTTGAACGCCTCGATCGGCAGTTGTGGTCCGACCTTCAACATAACCCGACCAAACTCCTGGCGATTATCCCGCAGCAACGCCTCGAACAGGTCGCCAAAGACAACGCCTACCTCGCGCACCTCGAACGCGTACAGGAGTCTTTCAACGATTACATGTCGGCGACGACCTGGTTTTCAAAAGCCCATGCGAACCATGCTTCGCATTGCCTCGCATACTTTTCGATGGAATTCGGGCTGCACGAATCGCTGCCCGTCTACTCCGGTGGATTGGGTTGTCTCGCGGGCGACCACATGAAGTCGGCCAGCGACCTGGGCGTCCCGCTTTATGGCGTCGGTCTGCTCTATCATCAGGGATACTTCCAGCAGTTCCTTTCGAACGACGGCTGGCAGTTTGAAGATTACCCCGAACTCGAATTGCACAACCTGCCAATTCGACTCGTTCGCGACAACAAGAATGCCCCCCTCAAGGTTTCGTTCCCGGTCGGTGATCGAAACGTGACAGCCCAGGTGTTTGAAGTCTCGGTTGGACGGGCGCGCCTCTTCATGCTGGACACCTCGCTTCCCGAAAACGATCCCAACGATCGCAACATCACCACGCGCCTTTATGGCGGTGATCAGGAAATGCGCATCCGCCAGGAAGTCGCGCTTGGCTTTGGCGGCGTTCGCGCACTGCGGGCGATGGGTCTGGAACCCTGCGTCTACCACATGAACGAAGGCCACTCCGCATTCCTCGCCCTTGAACGCATAGGCCACCTCGTTGAAAACGCAGGTTTGTCCTATTCCCAGGCGCTGGAAGCCGTCGCCGGGTCGACCATCTTCACAACCCACACGCCAGTCCCCGCGGGCATCGATACCTTCCCGCACGAACTGGTGACGCGATACCTTCAGCCGTACGTCCAGCGAATCGGGGCCAGCATGGATGACATCATCGCGCTCGGACAATCCGAAACCGTGCCCGATCCAAAGAAACCGTTTTCGATGGCAACCCTCGCCCTCCATTTGTCGCGTTATAGCAACGGCGTCAGCAAAGTACATGGCCGCGTCGCCCGCGAAATGTGGCAAGGCAATTGGCCCAACGTTCCCGTCGCCGAAGTACCGATCACGTCGGTGACCAACGGCGTTCACGTACGGTCATGGTTGTCACCGGATCTCGAGCGACTGTTCGAACGTTACCTCGGCCCCGACTGGACGGAGAATCCCGACGATGGCGACATCTGGAACCTCGTCGATGACATTCCCGACGCCGAACTGTGGCTCGCCCACGAACGCCGTCGTGAACATTTGATCGTTGCAGCCCGTGCCCACCTGCGCAAACAGGCGATCAACCGCGGTGCATCACCCGCGCGGGTGGCTGAGACAGACGAACTGCTCAATCCCGAAGCGCTGACCATCGGTTTCGCCCGGCGCTTCGCCCCATACAAGCGTGCGACGCTTCTGCTGACCGACGAAAAACGCCTGCTCAAAATTCTGTCGAGCACCGATCGTCCCGTGCAGTTTGTCTTCGCCGGTAAGGCCCACCCGCGCGACAACCTCGGTAAAGAACTCATCAAGCGTCTCGTGCAGTTCGCCCGCAACTCGAACCTGCACCATCGCTTCGTCTTCATCGAAAACTACAACATGGCCATCGCCCGCTTCCTCGTGCAGGGTGTGGACGTGTGGATGAACACGCCGACCAAACCGCTCGAAGCCAGCGGCACCAGCGGCATGAAAGTCGCGCCGAATGGAGGCATCAACTTCTCGGTGCTCGATGGTTGGTGGGCGGAGGCGTATGCCGGTCACAACGGTTGGACGATCGGCGACGACCGCATCTACGACAGCGCCGAGTACCAGGATCAGGTCGAAAGCGAATCGATCTATGAAACGCTCGAACGCGAGATCATTCCGGAATTCTACGACCGCTCTGCCGACGGACTGCCGCGCAAGTGGATCAAGCGCATGAAGGAATCGATGCGAAGCTGCACGGCTCAGTTCAGCGCCGCCCGCATGGTGCGCGAATATGTCAATCGATTGTACGTCCCGGCGATGAAGAATGGCCTCCACCTGACGGAAAAGAAATACGAAGCGGCAAAGCAGTTAGCCGAGTGGAAGACCCGCATCGCCAATCAGTGGAAGAACGTCGCGATCGAATCCTTCGACGCGGTTGAATCCGGCGATGTCAAAGTTGGCTCGAAGATGAAGGTCAAAGCCGCCGTGCGTTTGGGCGACGTCAACCCGGATGAGGTGTCGGTCCAGTTGTATCACGGTCCCAAGCCGTCAAACGGCGCCATCGAAAACGGCGAAGTCGTCACGATGTCATTGGAATCGAAAAACGGCGACGGCATCGGCCACTTCGCAGGCGAACTCCCCTGCCGCCGAAGCGGTGAACACGCCTACGCAGTAAGGGTGTTGCCAAAGATGCCAGACGTATCAGATCAATACGACCTGAACCTGATCCAATGGGCGTAGGGTGCGGCTAGCCGCACCTGTTAAGAACAGGGATATCAAAACCGTAGGGGGCGTCCCGGACGCACCTGTTGAAACCGCAATCCTACGAATACGTAAGGCGCACCTACGCGCACTTGCTAGCGCCGCCCCATCGGCACCGCGCCACATTCCGGACAACGGTTGGCATCAAGCGAACAACGAATATCGTACCCGCAACGCACGCAATACCCCGGAACGCAGCGCCGGGCAACCAGCGTCAACGCCGGTACCGAAACAACCCCAGCCACCAACGCCGGTATGAACGCCTCGTTGATCCAGCGCCCCAATCCGATCAATGCAAAGGGTATCAACACGGCCACTACCAACCCGAGAATCAACCCAAACCGCATCGGCCCGAACAAACCCGCTGCCTTTTGCTGAAACATGCGCAATGATCGAAACTGTCGTGTGATCACTGCTGTAGCAAGCGCCACCAATGTTGGCGCACACACGACCAAGACAATTCTAAGCAACAGTCGATCCGGGAAGTTTCGGACGAACGGGGTTTGCGATTGAATAACTTCCAAAAGAATGATTGCAGCGAACACCGAACCGAATCCGATTCCGAAACGCAGCATCATTCAGCACCGTGATCCGAGCTAGTTCGCACCCGATCCGGATGGTCTCCTGATGTTTCGGCGCTGGATTGGGTGGCTTGAGAACCTGATGAGTTGTTGGAGCCATTGACGATTTGGTTCCAATTGGCCGGGACGACCATCGAACCCATGATCGGACCAGGAACCAATCTCGGACTTAGTCGATCGCAAATCGGTGCAAATGCCTTAAGTCCACGTAGCTCTGCTGTACGCCGCGACCCTCCGCCGTTTGAAATCGCAAACGCCGTCCCAATCAAAGCACTAAACGCACCAACAACACACGCTGCGATCCAGCGAAGTCGGCGGCGTACGAGCCCCCTACCCACCGGGCAGTCGCGGGTGATCATCGTACCATCAGCCCGGGCGTAGAACCGAACGCAGAGCCGGCCTTCGTTGTTGCGAATCAGCTCTTCGGCTTCCGTGCGATTCATCTCGGACAGGTTGTAGACGTTCAGGTCGCAGCGATCGCAATGTCGCACGCGTTCATCACCGCTCATGTCTGCCCACGACTCATGACAAGGCGACGCCACCCGAACACGCTGCAGAACACTGATAGGTTGTCTCATGGATCGGCCCCACTGGTAGCAAACTCATCGACCTGCAATACGATGACAATCAGACGCAATGAAAGGCCCAAAGGTTCCAACTGTCCAAACAAATCCTTCTACCCAAGAGCCAAATCGCGGTTTCGACCCCCAGGAGCCAGCCCCAAACGATCGATAAAAGCAAGACTGTATGGTGCGTCCGGAACGCACCTTACGGGCATCCATCAATTTCGTGGCGTAATCTCGTTAACGTCCTTGCCCTGTGTTGATCGAACAAGAATCACACCATCTCCGTTCTTCTGAGCACTGGCGATGATTGTCGGCAGCATCTTGTTCGATAGTAGTTTGAGCATTCCACCATTGACATCACCTTCACGCAGTTCAGCGCTGAGTGTGCCCGACTTCGAAAAAACCGCCAGCCCGGCTTGACCGAAGTCGCCCTGACCAATCGCAAGAAGTGGCTTGCCATTCGCATATGAGTACGCGCAGCGCACGGTTCCAGCCGCATCCGAGTCAATACGACAAATCACGGCATCTGAGTCGTTGACAATCTCAAGCGCCTTCGCGCGAACGAGTTTGACGGGAGCCTTGTCATCGGCATGGTCGGTTCCGCCTGCATCATTCAACCCAAGCATGAGCGAAGTCATGACAACCGCACCGATTGAAAGGGCGGCGATCTTCCAATTCCGTACGCTTCGTTCCAAACGAGCAATTCGAACTTCAATGGTCATCATCGTCACCTTTCAAAGCCAAGCCATCAACAGGTGCGTCCGAGACGCACCCTACGTCACTACGTCACTCCGTCCCTCCAACCCCATACCCCTCGACAAACGTACCAAAATCAACCAAATCAACATCACCATCCAAATCAAAATCCGACGTCTTCAAATCCAGATGAACACAATCCGGCGGTTTAACTGTCGATTCCGGTCCGGTCAAACACGGCGCGAATCGTTCGTAGTCATCGCCATCGACATCACCATCATTATCGAGATCGCCGAGCAGACACTGCTCCGAGTCGCTCAGCGTAAACAGTTCCGTATTCGCCGACGGAAATTCCTGCCCGAGAAACGGTATCCCCCCGCCGACGATCAACAGTTCGCACGCACCCAGCGGCACGGTGACGAAATCGTCGTGCAGGTTGATCATCATTCCGTCAGCCAACCACACTTCCGCCGACGCGTCAAAGATCGCCACGTAATTCAACACCGTATCCACACCGCCCTGCTCCTGCTCACCGCCGAAGATCGCGATTCGGTCGGCGAACCGAACGATCTGATGGTCCGCGATCCCGCCCGCGCGGTTCGGCACGTCGGCCACCGGGGTCATCACGTCTGCCACCGGGTCGTACAGATACGCATTCGCCACGGTGTTGCCCGTCGATGGCCGCTGCCCACCCGCGATGAACACGCGGCCGTCAGCCAATGCGATCGCGGCTAAGTCGTCGACACCGACAGACAACGTCGATGTCATCAGTTGGCTGGTTTCAAGCAAAGGGTTCAGAAGTTCCAGACTCGCCGGTGCGGAGCCGCTTCCGCCGATCAGCAGCACACGATCATCGCCCACCGCTCCGCCAAAGTCTGCTAGCAGGACAGCCGCATGCGCCTTGCGCGACGCATTCAACGGGAAGTTGCTCGACCAGGTGTCATCTGTTGGGTCAAGAATCTGCCAAGACGATCCGCCCGCCACGACCACCCGCCCATCGGGCAGCAGCGTCGCCGTGTGCATCGAACGAGCGGCGGCCATGCTTGGCCCGACCGACATCTCACCGGTCCACGGGTCGAATATCTCGACGCCATCGAACGAAGTGCCGGGGCTCGTCCCCATCGCGTTAACATCGCCGCCGGTGATCAACACACGTCCGTCGTGCAGCGTCGTCTGGGTATGGCTGCTACGCGCGGTGTTTAGTGACACGACCACGGGCCCGCTGCCATCGAGCGGTTCGTAGAGCGAACTGAACGTTTGTGAATCGGGATCAAAAAACGAAACGTCGCTGCGTGAGATCAACGTCGGCGGAAGGATGCTGAGGTTAAGCCCGCCGGAAATCATCACCGGCCCAGAAAGCAACCGCCCACCCGCATGAAAATAACGGGCCACCACATCCGAACCCGTCCCGGTAAACGCCCCGCCATCCACCTGACAAGCCGCATTCATCGGAAACGCCCAGATGGCGGCCACCGCAAGCAAACGGCGAATCCAACCGGATTTCTTCAATGCAAAAAGCAACGCAACCCTCATCGTAAACCAGTTCGCCTCTTAAATACAACCATGGCAACAATGGTTACGAATGAAAGCGTGCCTGGTTCTGGAAGTCTGACGACAAACGCAGTTGCGTAGCTTCGATCATTTGAATTGTATCCGATACCTGCAATCGTCTGACCATCATCGGATATCGCCGTCGCAACCTCAAGGAACCATCCGTCTAGATCAATGCCGTAATCTTCGGTCAGTACGTCATCGAGAAAGCGCATTCCATTAGTGTCGTCCCAGATGAAAGCCGATCCACACGAACCGCAGCCTTGGTTACTAATGCCCAATCCCACCACTACCGAACCGTCGCCTGATACGGCCAGCGCTTGGCTGTCCGCCTCCGCTCCCGGCAAGTCACCCAATCCCGTTATCACACCGTCGCGCCAAATCGACGCCTCGGCATAGATGCTTGTTCCTGAAGTACCCCAACCAACGATCGTTGAACCGTCGGCCGAAACCGCGTTAGCTCGACTCCCGAAGTTGCCGCCGGGCAAGTCGCCCAAGCCGGTCATCATGCCGTTCTTGTAAACAAACGCTTCTTGTCCGGCTTCTGAGTGACCTGTTCCCACTATCACCGAGGCATCCGGTGTAATATCATTTGCTATACTTTCGAATTCTCCGCCCGGAAGATCACCTAGTCCAGACAGGTTACCGCCCCAAACAAATGCTTGATTGCCCTGCCCTACATTCTTTTGGCCGACAATTGTTAGGTTGGCGGACGTCGCCATTGCGACGCCTCCATGGGAATCACTGGTCAATATGTTGATATCGTACGGACCTTCACCATCTACCCAAATCGCCGGTGAGGTTCCATAGTCCCATGTTGCCGAGCCAACGACGTATCGCCCATCGGGTGAAAGATCGTGTGCAACACTAAAAGGTTCGTCATATGGATAGTCTGTATTCCCTGGTGCATCGCCCAAACCTGTTAGCGTCCCAGATTGCCACACAAAAGCCTCACTCGTCCAAGGATAGTTGGTTGTGCTTCCCCCAACCGCAATCGAACCGTCCGGTGTCAAAGCGCGTGGCCAACTCCGTGGAACACCCCATTGGTTGTTAAGAGTACCGATGTTGTAGATTCCGGGGGCGAGTTCTGCATCTGCCACATCAACAATTATTAAAGGCGTGGCAATCGCCGCAAGCAAAAGCACGAAGTTGCATCGCATGACTGAAACCTCCACTAAATTCCTACCCAATCGCGGAACTGCAACTTTTACATTGTAACAATATCAAAAAGTAAAAAGCACCGGGCAATACTCTAATTGGCTTAGGGATTCTCACTTGACGTGACCAAATCGAGGATCGCGCCGTGGATTTTCTTGGTGGCGGCGTTTAGTTCTTCGTGGGAGGGTTTGGATGGAAATTCTGAGAGGTCGACCGGTTCGCCGAAGCGGATGGTGGCTCTATGCGGCGCGAAGAAGCCTGCCGCGATCCCGTCGCGAAATACGGTACCGCTGATACCGACCGGAATGACCGTCGCGCCTGAACGCAACGCCAACATCGCGACGCCGTTTTTCGGTTCGGCGACTTCACCGGGATCGGGAATGCGGCCCTCAATGAAAATGCCCAGTGCGTCGCCATTCTTCAAGCGGCGCAGCGCCTCGCGGGCCGAGTTCGCATCGTTGGCGTCGCGCTCGACGGGAATGCAAGCGATCGAGCCAATGAACCATTTGGCGACGGGAATGCCGGTGTATTCCTTGGCCACGAGAAAACTAATTCGGCGATGATGACACTCGGCGTAAATCATCAGCGGATCGGGCGTCGCGGAATGGTTGGCTGTGATGATCACGGGGCCTTCGCGCGGAACGGTGCACGGGCCGACGCGTTTGAGCTTGTACCAGAACCGGCAGAAGAATTCATTGAACCCGCGCGTGATCGACAGCCCGATCGGGTCGGGTTGGTTGGTGTGGCGGATCACCAGCGACGTCAGACCGACGGCCAACATCAACATGCCGATCCCCATCGCGATCAGTCCGCACCAGCGATCAATCTTTTCCCAATGCGGTATCCCGAGCACGCCGCACGCCAGCAGCAACCCGGTCATCGTGCAAAGATCGAGCACGCCATAAACGCGGCCCCGATAGCGATCGGGAACGATGCGTTGAAGCAGCGCGTTGTAGCTCGTGATCAAGCCCGAACCAAAGAAGCCAGCCACCATGATTCCGATCGCACCGAGAACGTATGCGACGGAGTTGCTCCACCAGGAGATCGTGCTGACGGCCATCAATGTACCCGCCAGCCCTGCACCAATAAGCGACCACGTGATCGCCACCTCACTGCGAAGCGCGTCCTTCAACACGAACAGCGCACCGGAACCCAGCACCATCCCGACCACCAGGTACGCCCGAAACATCGAAACATCCTGATACGACTTCAGCCCGAAGGAATGCTTAACGACCGCGGGCACGATGCTGTTCAGACCAGCCGCACTGAACCAATACACCGTTCCGAAGATGATCAACTGCATCACGCGACGGTGGCAGAGGATGTATCGAACCCCGCCGGCGATCTGCGGAATGAAACGCTCCTCGCGCACCACCTGCGTGCGGTCGGACTTCGGCGCGATGATAAAGAACACAAGAATGGCGCTGGCTGCGAACGTCGCCGCGTCGGCTTTGAACGCCACGCCGGGCATGTTGTCGGCCAGCCATCCACCGAGGACGGCGGAGATGATTGTCGCCAACACGCCTACCCCGCGAATCAATGCATTCGCTTCGACGAGTTGTTCATCCTCGATCAACGTCGGAAGCATCGCCGAACGCGCGGGCGAAAACATCGCGGCGAACAACCCGACGAAGAGCAATGGAAGGTAAGGCCCCCAATCCGCCGAATACGGCGAAAGCCAAACGATCAGCGTCGCGAAAAACAGCATCAGCGCAATCCGCGCGATGTCCGCAAAGATCATCAACCCGCGCCGCGGATAGCGGTCTGCAAGCATGCCCATCAACGGGCCGAACAAAAAGAACGGGATGAAGAACACAAACATCATTCGCGCCTGGAGGGGAATGATGTCCACCCCCTCGCCCAGGGCGTTCTGCATGCGCAGAATCTCCATCTCCGAAAGATGATCGCCCATCGCGCTGATGAAATACGCGCACCAAAGGAGGAGGAAATTGCGGTTCTTGAGCAATGAAATGGGTTTTTTCAGCGACAAGTTCGATTCCCGTCGGACACAGCCAGGACTCAGGTGCTGGCCGCGATACTATCCTTGGTGAGGGCAGGCGAGTCAATTGTAATGATGGGGATCAATTGCGGCGGCCCAACTGCGTTTGTATGATTCCTGCTCGAACAAGACGGCTGGAGTGCCTCGCGGCGAGAACGAGTCGATTTGGCGTCGTTTGAACCGCCCGAAATTCAAAAAACTGCTCGCAGATAAAAAGGAGTCGCGAATGATGAAACAACTCTTGGGATTGAAGTGTGCACTGGCGATCGTTGGGCTATTGGCGATTCCGTTAACCGCTCAAGCCGACGACGCCACAGCGAAACCGCGCGTCAAGTTCAACACGACACTCGGTGACATGATCATCGAACTGGATGCCGAAAAGGCGCCGATCACCGTCGCAAACTTCATCTCGTATGTCGAAGATGGGTACTACGATGGCACCATCTTCCATCGCGTCATCCCCAACTTCATGATTCAAGGCGGCGGATTCACCGAAAACGTCGAAAAGAAAACCGAAGGCCTCAAGGCGCCAATCAAACTCGAATCCGACAACGGGCTCAAGAACGTCAAGTACGCCATCGCGATGGCCCGCGGAACGCCCAACTCCGCCACCAGCCAGTTCTTCATCAACGTGGTGGACAACGCCCGGCTCGACCACCGCGAAGGCTTCCCCGGTTATGCTGCGTTTGGAATGGTTGTCGAGGGGCAGGACGTGGTCGAAAAGATCCGAACCACCAAGTGCATCCTGCATGAAAAATATAAGACAGCCGACGGCGCCGTCACCCCCAAAGAACCCGTCATCATCAAGAAGGCCACAGTCGTCGGTCCGGATGAAGGAACAACCAAAAACCAGGACAAGTCGGAAGAGAAGCCAGAGGAAAAGACCGACGAATAGATCAAGCTCGGGCGATTGATGATCGGCTGTTCAACTCAATCTGTTCGCCTCTATCAAAAATGAAATGACCCGCGTACGCTTTGCGTTTACGCGGGTCTTTTTATACGCGGAAAGTTGAAGGCTACCGATCAGTCCTTAACCGGTTCCATCGCCCGCGAATATTTGATCACGCGCGTCACCCAGTTCTCATCCGTGCTGGCTGTAACCCGTTCATTGCCAAGATGCTTGAATTCCAATTCCAATAGCGGGGTTGATTGGACAAGCGTCTCATTCGCTTCCAACCGATCCTTCACGAAGTAGTTGACCTTGTGCGGGTCGTCGATGATGTCGCCACTTTCGGGATCTTTGAAGCGATACCAGAATTGCACGGTGATTCCGTCGACCATGTACCCGTGCTCTTCGGTGATGTGAAAATCCAACATCCGGCGTTCCCCTTCGTTGCGGCGCACCGGTTTGACGTTGATCTTCGCCAGTCCGGACTCAACAAGCTTCACGTTATCAGGAAGCGGTTGTTCCCAGATGGGCAGTTCGGGTTTGAATTGAGTGTCTTCGGCAACTTCATCCGCGGACTTCGACGTCAAAGTCAGGTAGGCGGCTACACCAAGCGCTATTGCCAACACACCGATTAAGATCTTCATTGCATCGTTCTCACAATTGCAGTTTTGGATCGCTCAACTTCCGAAGAGCGCTATCCCAGTTTCTTGCACACGTTGCACAGCGTCGCGCCCAATCCTTCAATTTTAGATCGCAGTTCGGCGTCGCTGATCTCGCCGTCATCACCAATCACTTCATGGGCGCTTCCGACCGCGTGCTGATCCGGCAAGACGATCACCCGAATGTTGCCCAGGATTGCGCGGAGATGAACCAATCCCCGAAGTCCGCCAAGCCCGCCCGGTGACGCGCTCATGATAACCGCCACTTTGCCCGCGAACGCTTCCAACGGAGCCTCGCCAGCCGCCGGACGTGTCGCCCAATCGATCGCATTCTTCAAAGCGGCTGACAACGAACTGTTGTATTCCGGTGACGAGATCAAGATACCGTCGCACGACTTGAGCAGCGATTTGAAACGCGTCGCACCTGCAGGAGGTCCATTCTTTGCTTCCTCGTCTTCGTCAAAAATGGGCAGGTTCAAATCCCGCAGATCGACGACTTCGACTTGCGCACCGGCCTGCGTCGCACCGCGCGCCGCGATCCGAACAAGCCGCTTGTTGTAAGATTTTGTACGGGTACTCCCTGCAAACGCCACGATCCGCGGACTTTCTTTCATCCGGTCAACTCCTGGGGATTGAGGTTCTCATTGATTCATGCGAACGTACCTGACCGGGGAGCATACCACCCGACGCGCGATTGTGCCATCGGTGCGACCTGATGACAGTCTGGTTGACAAATGCTAGCCTGTCCGAACCGGAAGAATTCGATAAATTCGCGACCCATCAAATGGACCGCGATCGATCCAATCACAACGAGGACCAACGATGCGAACCTGGGCGATTTTAATTCTGAGCGCAATCATGACGACAACCTTTCCGGAAATCACGCACGGTGACGAAGGCATGTGGCTGCCCAACCGCCTTCCAAACGACTATCTCAAGAAAACGTATGGATTCGAGCCCGATCAGGCTTGGGTCGACCACGTCCGCCAGGCGTGCATCCGCTTTGGCCGCGGGGGTAGCGCTTCGTTTGTGTCGCCAGACGGCTTGATCATGACCAACCACCACGTTGGCGCGACGTCCATTGCCAAACTCAGCGACTCTGAACACGATTACCTCAAAGACGGGTTCTACGCCCCTACGCGCGACGCAGAACTAAAGTGCGAAGGCGAAGAACTCTTCTCGCTTGTCGAAATCCGCGACGTCACCGATCAGGTCCAATCTGCCGCCAAACCCGGCATGACCGCAGCCGACGCATCCGCCGCCCGCGACGCGGCCAAGTCGCAAATCGAAAAATCCGCGACCGAAGAAACCGGTCTTCGCCCGGAAATCGTCACGCTCTACGGCGGTCGGCAATACCACCTGTACCTTTACAAAGTCTACACCGACATCCGACTCGTGTTTGCACCCGAACAAGGCATCGCCTTTTTCGGCGGCGACATTTCGAACTTTGGATACCCGCGCTTCAACCTCGACATCTCGTTCTTTCGCGCGTACGAAAACGACAAGCCGGTCAAACCGGAATCCTATTTGAAATGGTGCAACGGTGGCGTTTCCGAAAACGATCTCGTCTTCGTCGTCGGACATCCGTATCGCACGCAGCGCATCAATACTGCCGCCCACCTCGGCCTGCTCCGCGATGTTGAATTGCCAATGATTCTCGCCGCGTACAATCAACTCGAAGTCGAACTCTTCCAATTCCAGGACGAAAGTGAAGAGCATCGCCGCATCGCGACCGACATGCTCCACGGTGTGCAGAACGGCCGAAAGGCTTTCAAGGGAATCCTCGAAGGTTTGCTCGATGAAAACACCATGAAGGCGAAGAATGCCCTCGAAAAGGAACTCAAGGCATTCATCAATGCCGATCCCAAACGCGTCGCCGAATGGGGTGATCCGTGGAAAGACATCGAAACCGCGCTCAATAAAACGAAAGACGTCTTCCCGGCTTACTACCTCGCCGAGAACCGCCGCATGCGCATGCCCACACAGTTCAGGGTAGCCAAGCATCTGGTGAGGATGGCCGAAGAACTCGACAAGCCCGACGCCGAACGCCTGAGCGAATACCGCGACGCCAATCTCGAGAGCATCAAACGCGGGATCATCGCAACCGGTCCGATTTACCCTGACTTGGAGCAGATGGTCCTCACCGACGCTCTCATGCGGATGGCTCGAATGCTCGGCGGTGATCATGCCCTCGTCAAAGCCGCTCTCGATGGCAAGCGACCGGCAGAGCGCGCCGCGGAACTTCTACGCGGTTGCAAGTTGATCGATCAAGCCGAACGCGAACGCATGCTCGAAGGTGGCAAGGAAGCCGTGGCGAACAGCAAGGATTCCATGATTGAATTCGCCAAGTTGCTCGAAGTCTTCGCTCGGCCGCTGCGCAAGCAAATCGAAGACGAATGGGAAAGCGTTGAGACCGACGCCTACACGCGCATCGCCAACGCGATGTACGCCAAGTACGGCGAATCGGTCTATCCCGACGCCACCGGCACACTGCGTTTCTCGTTCGGAACAGTCAAGAGCTACGAAGAGCAGAACAAAACCATACCGGCATTGACGTCAATTGGCGGCGCGTTTGAACTATCACGCGAACACAAGAATGCCGACCCATTTAATCTGCCCGAAAGTTGGCTGAAGTCGGAAAAGAAGCTCAACGCAGCCGTCCCGTTCAACTATGTGTCGACGTGTGACATCATCGGCGGTAACAGCGGCTCACCGACCATCAACCGCGATGGCGAAATTGTCGGCATCATCTTTGACGGCAATATCCAGGCGCTCATCTGGGACATCCAGTTCACGCAGGAGCAAGCCCGCGGCGTGCATGTGGATAGTCGTGCGATCATCGAATCGCTGAAGCAGGTGTATGGGGCTGATGCGATGGTGAAGGAATTGGTGGGATCATCGATGTAGCGCGATGATCGTCGCTCAGTCGTCATACCCGAGCAGGCGTCATACCCGCGAAAGCGTCATTCCCGCGAAAGCGGGAATCCAGGACTGGTGCGTTTACCTTGGCGGTTACCGGCAATTCCTGGCGGCCGCGTGCGGTTCAGGCAACATCAAGGTCTTTCGATTTCCCCTGGATTCCCGCCTGCGCGGGAATGACGACGGTGGGCACGGCCCACCCTACGCGCAGGATTTCGAGCTTGCTTACGGCGCGTTGTACTCCAACTCCCGCTCCATCCGACTGCGCCATTTGGGCATGTCATCCAGCGTGACGCGAGCCCAAAGCCCGATCCGATTCTCACGGGCGACGCGCTCCGCGCGTTTGTATTGCAGCTTCAACGGATGATCGAAGCGCCAATCCGCATACGCCAAGCCGTCATGAATCAGCCGCTCGTTGTACGACTCACCGCCTTGCACATCGTCACCGTCATCGACAAACTCAACATACGCGAGCAACCGATTGTACTTATCGCGCGTCCGCTGGCGTGACAGGATCACCCGCACCTTCCGACCCAAGAGCACCCGCTTCGCAAACGCGGATGCCTCCGCACCAAAATGCATCGCGCCATCTCGACTGCCTTCTACCTCCGGCGTATCCACCCCCCACAATCGAATCCGCGTATCGGGATACGCCCCATCCGGATGGTCGATATCAAAAGTATCACCGTCCGCAACCTCAACCACAGTAAAAACGCGATTGTGATAGTTGCCAAAATCATCCGAAGCATCAGCCAACAGCAACTGCGAAACCGCGCCGAACCCAACCAGCAGCAACCCCAGCGCAATCAAAGGCCGCCGCTTCCAAAGCGGAGACAGCCGAATCGAATCGGAATAGTTTCGCGTGCGAAAGAGGCCCATGAAGTCCCCCATAAGCAACAATCAAGACGTGCCACTGCTCTGCGAGCAGTGTCTATCGTGTAGGAAAACCTTCGGGATCACAACGAAAATTCGCCGAATGCCAGACTTGGTAGGTCGGATCGATGCCCCGACCTACACAAATGTAGCCCACAACAACGGCACAAAAGAGGGAATGAAACTGCTTGGTATGCCTGACTCAATCGAGGCAGGCTTGTGGACCAAGAAACACTCTTGCCTTTCCGCTTCAGACGTTTGAAAAGGACTATCGGAAGTGGTATCCTCTCAGACTCTAAGAGCTGAAACCCGACTTTATTGTTTGCAATTCGTGACTAGTACAGTCAGTTTCTGGCTCGCCCTCAAGCATACAACGAAGCAGGCCACAGCACGAAGGATAAGCAAGAATGGGCAAGGCAAAATCAAAGAACAACCAGAAAACTGTGAGCGAGAAGAAGACAACGAACAAGAAGACCTCAAAAAAGACCGCGAAGAAGAAGGCGGTGAGAACTCGCACGGTCCGCCCCTATCCGGCTTCTTCTTTTAAGGACGCGCTTCAACTGGGCGAAGCAATAATGAAATATGCAGCCGGTGACAAGGTTAGGCGGCTCACGCTCCTTCATGAAATGAACAAATCGCCGACGAGTAGCGTCACTCAGATGATGATTACGAACTCTGGAAAGTACGGGATCACCAAAGGATCGTACGTTGCCGAATCGTTAGAACTCACAAAATCGGGTCGTGATGTTGTCGACCCCTCCAAACCAAAGAGTGTGCAACTTAGAGCATCCTTTGAGCTCGCAATAAACGGCGTTGCACCTTTCAAGACGCTTTATGAGAGTTATGTGGGCAAGGGGCTCCCTGAACGATCAGTCATGAAAGATGTCCTCACCTATTCCAAGATTGAGGTCCCTGATTTAGATGAGTGCATAGACACGTTCACCGTGAACCTGCAAGATTTGAACTTACTCAGAACAATTGGAGGGGCTGAAACTCTTATTCCCATTGAGCAGGCTATCGATGAACTGCCTGAAGTTAGCCAATCGCCCATTGCACGCAGTGCACTCCCTAGTGGGGACTTGGAGACCGACACAACAGAATCGCCAGAGCCCAGCGACTGGCAGGCGACTTGCTTTTACATTACACCGATCGGGGCCGAAGATAGTTTGGAGCGAAAACATGCCGACCTTTTCTATTCCCATTTAGTCAAGCCAGCGTTGAGCGAATTGGGACTCAACGTAATTCGCGCAGATCACATCGGCGAGCCAGGTATGATCACTTCACAAGTTTTGCATTATCTCAAAAACTCACGTTTGGCCATTGCGGATCTTTCTTATCTGAACCCAAACGTTTTCTATGAAGTCGCCCTCCGACATGCCCTTAGATTGCCGGTTGTTCAAATGATCAGAAAAGGGGATCGACTACCCTTCGATGTCAATCAGGCACGCACGCTTGTTCTGGACACAACAGATATCTACTCACTTGTACCGAAGCTGCAGACATACCGTGCCGAGATTGCAAATCAATCGCGAAAGGCACTGGAGGACCCTGAGAGCGTCGGCAATCCGGTTAGCGTCTTTTATCCCAACTTCTACAAATAGGTGGGGCGATGAACTAGCCCGGAAATTTCACGA
>DDIR01000049.1:0-11749 GCA_002338715.1 Phycisphaerales bacterium UBA1845
ATGGTTTCATCCTGGCTTGGCCGCTGTTCGTCGCCAACGTCTTCACCGACAAGCCGATGTGGGGCTGGCTTATCATCGGATTTCTGCAAACGTTCGTGTTGATCCCGCTGATCATCCGCCGCTGGGGCAAGGGTGCGTACTGCGGGTGGATCTGTTCGTGCGGCGCGCTGGCTGAGACGATGGGCGACGCCCACCGCCACAAGATGCCGCACGGTCCGAAGTGGAATCGCGTCAACATGGTGGGGCAGGTGGTGCTGCTGTTCGCGTTTCTGCTATTGGTGCTGCGGATCGTCGGATGGGCGGCGCCGGGATCGTTTGCGAATTCGCTGTATGCCAACGTGTATAAGAAGATTCCGTATCTCAACTACACGTGGATTGTGGACGTGATGCTCGCGGGTGTGATTGGGGTCGGCTGCTATTTCTGGTTCAGTGGCCGCGTGTGGTGTCGCTTCGCCTGCCCGCTCGCCGCGCTAATGCACATCTACACCCGCTTCACGCGCTTCAGAATCTTCGCGGACAAGAAAAAGTGCATCTCCTGCAACGTCTGCACGTCGGTCTGCCACCAGGGCATCGACATCATGAACTTCGCCAACAAGGGCCTCGGCATGCGCGACCCCCAATGCGTCCGCTGCTCAGCCTGCGTCCAAAGCTGCCCAACAGGCGTACTCACATTTGGCAGACTCGACGCAACGGATCAACCCATTTACGACCGCATCGCCGCATCGCCAGTGCAAATGCACGAAAACCGAACGCAGCTCAGCCTTCCTATAATAGAACAGGCAATTCGGACAAAATGAAAAGCAAATCATCCAATTCTGTGAGGTTGGCAGGTCGTGACCCTTTTGGTTGTCGCAATTTCTAACGCCATAATCAATGACCCTTCTTCGTTGCACGGTTCACAACTGAATTCAGAACGGACAGTCGCTGGCCCGAACCTCATGGGACCAGCGACTGTCTATGGTTGAGGCGCGAGGCCCTTAGGCCTTCAATGCCGATATGTCTGCGCCATGATTGATGTGAAACACGGCACCGTCGAGGACGAGCGCGGGAACGGATTTGACGCCCACGGACTCCGCCTCGCCAAGCCGGCTACCATTTTCTCCCAGATGAACGAATTCGACGTTGTACTTTGCTGGATCAATTGACTTTGCGACTTGTTGCTCAGCTTCGACACAGACGGGGCATCCTGCATGATAGAAAATTGCTTTTGACATTTTCATTCTCCTTGGTGTCTCAAATGAGGCCATTCGTGTTTGCTGTTTGCCGCGGCCACTGACAAGAGCGTAAACGTTTATAAGTAGGACTCCTAATTGTTTGGGCGGGCAAAAATTTTTTATTCGCTCGAATGACAGGCCGCAAACGATTCCCAGTTTTGTGCGGCCAGATGCTCGTCGGCGGCTTCATGGTCCGGGCAGTCGGAACGCAATGTCCGATCGCCAAACGCGAGATCAACCAAAGCGCAGTGGTGTGGTCGATTGGAATCTTTATGCGCATTGGGACGAAAGTATCGACAGGTCACACACATTCTGCCCACAGGAATTCTCCCGGATACCTGGAGCTCCCGAACCATTCGCAACATGGTTCGATAAAGCTGGATTTGTTCGGATTCCGGAAGGCAGGAAAGGATGGTCTGCATGGCTCCGCCAACTGAATCGAGCTGTTTGATGAGCTTCTTGCCTGCTGGGGTCAATTGTATGGCGACCGCGCGAGCGTCATCCTTCGCCTTGGACTTTCGTACATATCCTTTTTCAACCAGCGTCGCGACGGAATCGCTCACCGTTGGTGAAGATACTGCCAGTTCGCTGGCAATTTCACTCAGTCTTGGGGCCGCTGCTCGCTCGCTGAGCAGAATCAAGATTTGCCCCTGCGTCGGCTTAAGCCCACCCTGCCCAAACGATTCCCAGCTATCCGCGCGCATGGCCACCTGCACACGATTCAACGCGTGGCCCAGTTTCTGCGAGAGCGGAAGATCTGCCTTTTCCAGTGCATTTGCCATGGTACCGTTATTATACTTCGGAGTCCTATCGAAGTCAAGCAGGTGTCTCAGCCGGGCGGCTATCCCGCGGGGCATGATCATCGCACTTTAGACAGTCGAGCAATTGGCCGAGCATTCGCGTGCGCCCTTCGAATGTCGTGACCCACTCACGAACCACCCACGGTGGACCATGGCGTACATGTTCATTGTGCCCGCAGGCGAGTTGGGCGACCCAGTGCCCCTCATCATCCTGATGATATCCGACAATCGGATGCTTCATGGAGAAATTTCGCGTAAGGGCACGATGGGATTGGTGGATTCCAGGAGTTGGCGGATCGTTACGGCCGCAAACGCAGACTCTGTTGCGGCAAAAGCTTGGTCGAGTTCCGCATGCAGCGGGCACAGTGCCGTGTGCGATTTTAGTCCAAGTGGGCATGCGGTGATGCGTTCCAGCGGCGCGACCGCATTGATGACATCCAGAATCGTCACTTTGTCAGTGGGCCTCGCCAGGGCGTAGCCACCTCCTGGTCCGCTGCGGGACGCAAGCAACCCAGACGTCGCCAAGTCTTGCAAGACGCGCGTCAAATAGCGGCGCGGCACCTTTGTCCTTTCCGCGAGCAGGTCTGCCGGCAAGGGGGTCTGCGTGTCGGCGGCCAAACAGGTCACGGCTCGCAGCGCGTATTCGGCTGTTTTCGAAATCATGGTTCTTTCCGTGAATAAGCTTTGCTCCAATTCTACACCTTGACGAGCAGATTTGTATTCTATACCTTCGAGTGATTAATTGTTTTCGTTCGCTGCCTTGAAGGCAGCAACCACCAATCACACAGGAATACGCATGCTCAGCGAGAAAACGATCCAGATCGTCAAGGACATCACCGCGGTTGTGGCTGCCAACGCGGAAACCATCACGCGTCGGTTTTACGAACGAATGTTTCAGGGCAACCCAGAGGTGAAGGCATTCTTCAATCAGGCCCATCAGCATTCCGGCGGCCAGCAAAAGGCTTTGGCAGGAGCAATCTGCGCGTACTTCACCCATATCGATCGCCCGGCCGTGCTAATGCCCGCCGTCGAATTGATCGCTCACAAGCACTGCTCGCTTGGCATCAAGGCTGAGCATTACCCGATCGTCGGCAAACACCTTCTCGATGCGATCAAGGACGTCCTGGGCGATGCGGCAACCGACGAAATTATTGGCGCGGTGGCCGAAGCCTACGGGTTTCTTGCGGACATTTTCATTGGGCGTGAAGGAAAGATTTATGAAGAACAACGATCCATGCCGGGCGGTTGGAATGGTTACCGCACCTTCGTGGTCGACCGGAAAGTGCCGGAAAACGAAGTGGTCACATCGTTTTACCTGAAGCCCGACGATGAAGAACCGTTGCCGCCATTCAAGCCTGGGCAATATATCACCGTTCAGTTTGACCATCCGAACACACCGACGTCGCCGCGAAACTACAGCTTGTCAGATCGCACGGGTGAGCAGCACTACCGCATTAGCGTCAAGCGCGAGGGACGACTCGTACACGATGCCCCGGACGGTTTAATCTCCACGCACCTCCACGACGAAATCGAAGTGGGACATCGCATTAAAGTTGGCCCGCCATGCGGCGAATTCACGATGGATCCAGAGGAATCCATCAACAAACCCATTGTATTTATTGCGGGTGGCATCGGTATTACGCCATTGCTGTCGATGGCCAAATCAAAAGTTCACGCGGACCCTAGGGCGTCGATCTGCTTGATTCAAGCCGCCCGGAACAGCAAAGCGCACACGTTTGCAAATGAGATTCGCGACCTTGCGCGGGTCGCCGCGAACATGCAGGTGCGAGTGCTTTACGATACACCTTGTCCCGGTGACGTGGCTGACGGCATGTGCGATGATACCGGGTTCGTGACGACCGAGTATTTGTGTAAATGGACGCCATATACCGATGCAGAGTTCTATTTCTGCGGTCCACCACCATTCATGACACAAATCCGCGCAAGCTTGCGAGAACTCGGCGTAGACGATTCCCGTATTCGGTATGAGTTTTTCGGACCGCTGCAGGAACTTGAGCAGGAATCGGTTGCTGCACCCATCTCGATATGATTGCGGGAATGGCTGAGTGCGGCGTTTAAGTCGAAAACGCCATTGATCCAGTGCGATCAATTCCGCCGCACCGGATTTCACATCGGTGTTGGCGTAAAGTTGCCTACCAGCGAAAGCGAAATCGGCGACAGCCTCGCACGAAACACGCCGCCTCGGACGGCTGGGTCTTTGTTCATGACAGCTTCGGCTGTTTCGCGATCTTTGGCTTTGAGGATGACGATGCCGGTGTAGGGTGGGTCGGTGGATGGGCCGGCCAATAGGACGGTGCCTTCGCCTGTTAGCTTCTTGAGGTATTCAAAGTGAGCGCCGACTTTGCGGGCTTCGTCGGGTGTGGGTTCGGTGATGAAGCCTTCGCGGACCGGATGGATGTAATAGATGTAGTGCGGGTCCGGTGGCGGGGCGGTTTGTGCTTCCGTGTCCACTTTGGTCTGCGAGCAGCCGGTGAGTGTCGCGGCGATGATGAGGCACGTGAGCAGGGCGTTAAAACGATTCTTCACGGTAAATGCTCCGATGGAATGCGTGGACGAATTGTAGGGTGCGGTTTACCGCACCTTTTATTGATTGCGCATCGTTTTGATTAGCAGGTGCGGCGAGCCGCACCCTACGCGAGTGACGATAGCTCTACGGCAATGCTTCGCGCAGGCGGCAGCAGTCTTGCAATAGTGATTCGAACAAGTCCAGCGGCAATTGGGTGGCCGCGTCGCTCATCGCCGAATCCGGATCGTCGTGAACTTCCAAAAACAGCGCATCAGCCCCAGCCGCAATGGCCGACAGCGCCAGCGTCTTGATGAACTGCCGGTTGCCGCCCGTCTTGTCGCCGCCGGCGCCGGGGTGCTGGCAACTGTGCGTCGCGTCGAAAACCGTCGGCGCGATTTGCTTGAGCAGCGGGATAGCGGTCATGTCGTTGACCAGCCGCCCATATCCAAAAAAAGTGCCACGTTCTGTCAGCAACGCATTGTCGTTTCCGGTGGCTTGAATCTTCTTGATCGCCGGACCCATCTGCTCGGGGGCCATGAACTGCCCCTTCTTCACGTTGACGCATCGACCGGTGTTAGCCGCTGCGACCAGCAGGTCGGTTTGTCTGCACAAAAACGCGGGGATCTGCATGCAGTCGATCACCGGAGCGAGGGGAGCCACCTGATCGGGCAGGTGGATGTCGGTGGTGACGGGCAGGCCCATCTCCCGACCGATCGCCGCGAAGATATCGATGGCCTTCTCCAACCCCGGTCCGCGATACGCGTTCGCGCTGGTTCGGTTGGCTTTGTCGAAACTGGCTTTGAACACCAGCGGCACATCAAGCCGCCGACAGATCGGGGCGATGGCGTCGGCCATCTTGAGTGTATGGTCGCGCGATTCAATCACGCACGGTCCGGCGATGATCGCCAGCGGTTGACCGGCACCGATTTTGACTTTGTCGATTTGAGCGCACTTAATCGCCAAGGCACTAGCCTCTCAGTTGAATTCGAATGGGTTCACACACCAGCTCACGCGCGGACCGACCACCGCCAGGGGGCGAGCAACCGTCTGCGGGCCTACACCCGGGCGACGGTATAACGGTTGGGGGTTGGCGTCAATCGATGGGTTGCGGACGGGTTTGGGCATTCCGCTACCCCTTCAAAGGCCGATCCCGCAAGCCGCCAATGATGCGAAAATCGCATTTTCAAAATACCGAACATTTCCCTTACAAATGCCGATGGGTGGTGTATAATGATCCGTGGAGATCGAGGATTCGAGCAAGTCAACGGCGGAGGCGGACCCATGGGAGACGGGCTGAAGACATCGCGTGAACCGAACGTAGCACCGGATGCGGAATGCGGGGCGGCTGTCGCCGATCGGGTGATTGCCCACGTCGATCTGGATGCGTTCTTTACGAGCGTGGAGCAATTGCTCGATCCGAGGTTGGCGGGCAAGCCGGTGGTGGTGGGCGGAGCTGCCAACGAACGTGGCGTGGTGGCGTCGGCATCCTACGAAGCCCGCGCTCGCGGCGTGTATGTGCCCATGCCGCTGACCCGGGCGTATCGCGTTTGCCCCGAGGCGCATTTTCTTCGTGGCCGCCACGACGAATACTCGAAGTTCAGCAAGCGCGTGTTCGAAATCTGCCAGAACGAAAGTCCAAGTTTCCAAGCCGCAAGCATCGATGAGGGCTACCTCGACTGGACGAAGGAGCAGTGGCAGGCGCTCCATCCGCACGAGGCGATTCCGAAGCATTGGCCCATCGAGATGGCCACCCGCCTGCGCGATGTCATTCTGCGGCGCGTGGGGCTTAGTGTTTCGGTTGGTCTGGCGAAGAACCGGCTCGTCGCGAAGATCGCGAGCAAGTACTGCAAGCCGCGGGGGATTTGCCACGTTGCGGCTGGCTCTGAGCGGGCGTTCCTTCGTCCGATGCAGTTGGGGGTTGTTCCGGGGATTGGTCAACATGCCCAGGCGATGCTAGCCGCAACCGATCTGCACACGTTTGACGATGTGCATCAACTCAGCGCCGAAGAACTCGAAGCGCGCGTCGGTGCGAAGTGGGCGGAGCGTCTGACGCGGTTGGCCAACGGGGAAGGCAGCCGAACGATTGCGCTGTCGGGCCCGCCCAAGTCTGTCTCGAACGAAACGACATTCGCCCAGGATTGTCATGACCTTCAAGAGGTGCAGGCCGCACTCTATCGCATGGTCGAAAAGGCATCGTGGCGATTGCGGAAGGCGGGGCTGAAAGCCGGAACAATCAGCGTGAAACTGCGGACGGCTGACTTTAAGACGATGGAGCGATCCAAGTCGTTGGGCTACCGCACCGATCAGCACCAGGAGGTTTACGCGTGCGCACAAGCGTTGTGTCGTGAGCAGATGACGCAGCGGGCCAACGCGATGTTCAAGGGCGTGCGATTGATCGGCGTGCGTCTGAGCAATCTGGATGCGGCGAGTAATCGGCAGTTGTTGCTGCACGATGAGCCGAGCGAGTGGAAGACGAATCGCGTGGATGAGACGGTGGATCAGATCAGGGCGAGATTCGGGTTCAAGAAACTGCTGACGGCTGGCGGAATTTGAATCCTGGGTAATGTGTTTGATTGAATGGAAACCAATGTGCCACTGCTCTGTGAGCAGTGTGTTTGTTGGAAGACCAAAATGCTCCTGCACTGCTCACAGAGCAGTGGCACGGTTGGGGATTTTATCTGCGGTCGCCTTGGATACCGGCGCGCACGAGGACCGGGTCGCCTTCTGCCCGCGCTTCGCAGAAAGCGTCAACGTCGCGATAGGTGGTGATGGCTCCAAAGCGCGGCATGCGTTTGGCGATGCACGCGCCGGATGCGATTCCGATGGGAATGATCCCCAACGCGTCGGCGGCTTGCAGCAGTCGTTCGCCGGCAGATAGCAAAATCACCGGGCGCTCACTTCCAGCGAGCGATTTGAGTTGGGCGCTGAATTGCACATCGGTGAGGGTGGTCACGGTGGTATCGCAACCGGGAAGGGCGACAGTTGTAAGCATTTCTGAAAGCACTTTGGCGTGGGCACTGAGTGTGACGTAGTGGCACGTACCCAGTTGCTTGAGTTTCTTGACGTATTCGCGGGCGTCCTCGTGCAGTTCGAGCTTCTCGGCGAAGGTGGGGCTCGCTTGTGCGGTTCCGAACGCCGATTCGAACGCGGTGATGTGGTGCAGTTTCGACCCCTGAAGCACCGTTGAAATCGGGTCACTGCGGCGGATCGTTCGCCAGAATGAGCCCTCGTCGGCGCAAGCGAGTCCGATTTGTTTCATGGCCTCCTGGTAGGCTTGCCAGTATGCCGGACGCAGATTCGTGAGGATGCCGTCGATTTCGATGATGATTTTCATGTTTCGGCTCACTCGCCTGTCAAATGGCCCAAATATTGTCGTTTTGCACCCGAATACAGCTGATGATGGGCAGTTGCACGCCCGTTCGGGACGATACTAGGGCATCTTGGGGATCGTTCCAAACGTTTGCGCCGATTGTAATGTCCGCGCCGCGGTTTGGGGTGTAGATTCCTAACAGGAATGCCGCACTGCCTGGCGGTTCTTGTGAATGAAGGAGAAAAATGATGGCCAACGACATGATTCGAAATCGCTCGAATATCACCCCCTTGATCTTGCGTGTAGCGGTTGCAGGGGCGCTGGCCTTTGCGGGCGCGGCGCATCTGCGAAACGACGCCGCACCACTGCCGACCAATCCGGCATCGACGCTAAGCGCCGATCCGGAAGGCATCGAGCTCGTACCGAACCAAGCCGACTCACTCGCGCCCGTCAACGGCGCCAGTTTGGCTGATGGTGCAAGCCTGGCTGACGATGCGGTGTCGGGTGACGATCTTGGAATCAAAGAAAAGATCGGTTCGGCGATCACAGACAAAGCCAACAAGGTACTGTCGACCACGCATGTCGATCCGTCCGGTGTGCAGGTCAATATGAAATGGCAGGAGTTTACCGGGTTGGCTGAGCTTTCACTGGCGGCAGTCCTGTTCTTCGGTGCGTTCGTTCGCTTGACGTCGCTGGTTGGCGTCGGAGCGTCGGCGATGGGCACGTTGGCTGGCGCAGGTGCGGTCAGTAGCGAGGGCGTGTTTGGTCCGCTCGCGAGCATGTTTCAGGCGAATCCGCTGGCGATGATGCTGATCGGTGCGATTTGTTTCACGCTGCTTTGCTCTGGAAGCGGTCCGTTGTCGCTCGATCGTTTGATGTTTGGCCGGCGCAAATTCGTTGAAGCCGAGTTGTAATCGAGTACTTGATTTGGTCCTTGCGGTGCTGCACGCCTTTACACCCACACACTGACAGCACCGGTTTTGTTCGGCACCATCGCCCACGCACTCGGCGATGGTGCTTTTTTGCGTGACGACGGTGGCTCTGATTTGCAGACCTTTATACGATTGGTCCCATGCAAGATCCGCGACACAACCCGATGCACGCACCAACACCCGCAAAAGAAAGCTGGCGCAGACCCATCGCGATCATCGTGTTGATGGTGATTGCCTTCGCGATCGTGGTGATCTTTCGAAACGAGATTCGCGTGCGGTGGTGGGGGTATCGATTGGCGCAGACGTCCGACGTGCAGGATCGGATGCAGTACCTCAGCCTGCTTTCGAGCATGGACGTCAAGTCGCTGCCGGTGGCGCGGACATTGATCAAAAATTCCGACCCGGCCAACCGTTCATTCGGCGTGGCGCTGCTTTCGACGATCAACGGCGATGAAGCCGATCGTCTCCTGGAAGTCGCGTGCATTGATAACGACAAAACAATCCGTCAAAGCGCCATCCTGGGATTGTCGATGCGAGCGACGGCCAACACCGTGTACCGGTTGGCGGGTTTGATCAAACAGCTCGATGCCGATTCGGCGATGTTCGCGGTGAGTCGGCTGGCTGGCATCAATCGCCCCGAGTCGCTTGCGGAGCTAACTCGAATCGCGCGGTCCCATCCGGAGGCGGGTGTGCGGGCGCAGGCGATCGAGTCGCTGGGGCAGTGGGGTGGCGATGGCGTTGTCGGACCGTTGATCGATTGCCTTTCGGATGACGCGGTCTACAGCGGATTGACCGCGACGGAAGCGCAGGCGCACGACGCCCTCGCATCGATGGCCCCTCAATTCGCCACATCAGATAAACCCGGCAGCGATTCATCCAAGCCGGAAAACACCGGCGCCGCGAAGGATACCAACGGCATGCGAGCCGCCCGCAAGCTGCGCGACATCACCGGGCAGTCCTTCGGATATCTCGATGCCGATGCGGCAGAGCGCACGCTGGCGATTGCCCGATGGCGTTCGTGGTTTGAATCGAAAAGCGGTGAATAAGACGGTGTCGCGAACTTTAGCCAATCGCTTTGTTTTGCTCGTTCACACTTTTTTGTACGGGGGCTGATAGCCACCAAGATTGACTTTGCTTTTCCCCTGGATTCCCGCTTGCGCGGGAATGACGGCGCGCTGAACGGCGATGACGTCGCGCTGCTCAGCGGCTACGTTTGGACCAAACCGCTCTAACCGGCTAGGTCGTTCAACGTGACGTAGAGGAACGCGGTCGCGATCAGCACGAGGCCGATGACCTGCGTCGCCACCTGCACGCGGACGCTGATCGGGCTCCCTTTGATCTTCTCGATGATCAGGAACACCATCAAACCACCGTCAACGATGGGCAGCGGCAGAAAGTTGATCACCGCGAGGTTGGCGGAAATCAACGCCAGGAACCAGAGCAGATCGATGAATCCACCGCGGGCCATCTTGCTGCCGATGTCGACGATGCCGACGGGGCCGGAAATCTTATCGACACCAAGCGTGCGCGACACAATCATCCGCTCGATGACCTGATAGACCTGCATCACGAAGAAGTAGGTTTTCTTGACGCCAAGACGAACAGCATCGATCGGATTGGTCTTGCGAAGAACCATTGTCTCGCCACCGGCAATGACGTCGACGGTGTAAGCCGTCGCACCAACCCACGGGACGAGCATGTCTTCGGTGACTTCGACGCTTTTCGTTTCGATCGCTGAAAGCGGTCCCGGACGATATTGAATTTCGGCGGTCTCACCGACCGACGCTTTCAACGCGTCATAGAGCGCCACGGGATAGTTCACGGAGTAGACCTTGGATATGCCGTTGCGTTCGACCTTGATTCGTTCTTCACCGTTGACCGAAATGATGCTGGCTTCCGGGCCCACGCCCAGGATGGAACGCAGGCTACGGGGAATGCTCATCGTGGCCGTCAGGTCTTTTTCGGCGCCGAGGTCATAGCTGACGACGACATCGCTACCTGCATTCTTCCGGAAGGCTTCCGCCAACTGCACCCATGACTTGACGGGTTTGTCGTTGACCTTGGTGATCATGGCGTTGACAGGGATGCCGGCTTGGGCGGCTGGGGTCTCCTTGTCCATCGTCGTTTCAACGACCGACGCGACGCGCAGGTAACCGTCGGCGAGCATTTCAAACTGCGCGCCGATGGTGGGTTTGCCCTTCTGGATACGCAGCAACGGAACGACTTTGATTTTTGGGCGCACGGTTTTGTTGACGACCTTACCGGTGTCGTGCTTGAGGAGCTTGACCGGAATGTCGCGCTCGGCTGGTCCCCAGTCAGACTTGTGCGGTTTGAGGATGCTCTTTTCGATTTGCAGTGCTGTGGGGTTCTCGATGTCTCCCCACTGCAGGATGATGTCGCCGACTTCGATGCCGGCAAGGTCCGCCCGCCCGCCCGGATCGACGCTGCTGAACCTCGCCAGCGGAACCAGTCCGTAAAGACTGGGGTCGACCATGTCGAGACGTCGCAGGGCGATGCGCGGTTCGAGATCAACAGAGACGCGCTCGGGCTTTGCATCTTTTGGGGCATCGATCGGCAGCCGCTCGACGACCACCGAATCGTACTTCAGCGGGTCGGTCGCGAGCAGATTGAGCATGGAGTTGGCGTTGTCTTTGGTGACTTCGGTGTCACCCATCGCGACGATCGTATCGCCCGGTCGGGGGTGCTTGGGATTTTCCGGATCGTAACCCGGACCGACATTGACGAGCGTGGCGATTTGCGGCGACGTGATTCCGATCTGGAAGATGTCTTCGCTGGCGTTCACTTCGGGGACGACGTTAATCGTCATCAATTCGCCATCGCGCTCGACGACGAACTCCAACGGTTCGCCCGGTTTCGCCAGCATCACCGTCATGGGAATGTCTTGAAACTCATCGACCGATGAGCCGTTGATCGACTTGATCACGTCACCGGAGAGGATACCCGCG
>DDIR01000049.1:11860-23212 GCA_002338715.1 Phycisphaerales bacterium UBA1845
CCCGCGGCTGCCGCTGGTCGTCCGGGAAGCGTTGCACCGACGCGCGGCGACTGCACCCTTTTTCCGACCGAAAAGATGATGATAAACAGCGTCAGCGAAAGGAGCAGGTTCATGATGACGCCGGCGGATACGATGGCCATCCTGACGCCGACGGGTTTGTTGGCGAAGGATCGCGGGTCGTCGCGATACTGCAATTCGCCGGTGGTATCGACTTCGAAGTCTTCCTGCCCAAGCATCTTGACGTATCCGCCCAGGGGAAGCAGGTTGAACGAGTAGCGGGTTTCACCTTTCGTGAATCCGAAGATCTCGCGAAAGAAACCGATCGCGAACTGCTCAACGCGCACGCCCGACCATTTCGCCACGGCGAAGTGCCCAAGCTCGTGGACGAAAATGATGAAGGAGAAACCGGCGAATATCCCGATGTACGACCATACCTTCGCGAGCCAACTGGGATCGTCGATCGCGGCGAGCATGGTCTGGCACATGATTGTTGAGCTATCCATCGTGTAATTGTTCTTTCGTTTAAGCTGTTCGTAGGCGCGTCTTGCGTTTCGCGTCGTGTGGGCATTTGCCCACCCTACATCGTGTCAAGATTCATTGGTGTTAGCGTACTTTTCGAATCGGGCTGGCGGCCAACATTGTTTCGACCTCACGTCTCGCCCAATTATCGGCGTTGATCAATTCGTCCAGCGACGGTTCGTCGACGCGGTTATGGGCGTTCAACACGTCCTCGGTCAACCGGACGATGTCGCAGAACCCGATCTCACCCTGTCGAAACAGTGCATTGCAGACTTCGTTGGCCGCATTGAGCACTGCCCCCGTCGACCCGCCCGTTGCCGCGACCTGATGCCCCAATCGCAGCGACGGAAAGCGATCGGGGTCCGGTTCATAAAACGTCAGTTGCCCCAGCCGAGTTAGCGACAAACGACTGGCTGGACATGGCAAGCGCTTCGGATACGTCAATGCATATTGAATCGGCGTCCGCATATCGGGCGTACCCATCTGGGCGATCACCGAACCGTCACGGAATTCGACCATCGAATGGAGGATCGATTCCGGGTGGATCATCACTTCGATCTGGTCGCTTTCGAAATCAAAAAGCCAGCGGGCTTCGATGATCTCCAGCGCCTTGTTCATCATCGTCGCCGAGTCGATGGTGATCTTCGGACCCATCGACCAGGTCGGATGATTCAACGCGTCTTCGACGGTGGCGTTTTCGAGCTCGCGCACGGTGGCGTCGCGAAACGGTCCGCCCGATGCAGTCAGCACGATGCGTTCGACATCCTCGCGGCGACCGGCTTGCAATGCCTGAAAGACGGCTGAGTGCTCGCTGTCGATCGGTAGAATCGCCGCACCGGTCTGCTCGGCTGTCTTCATCAGCAACTGACCGGCGATGACCAGAGGTTCCTTGTTGGCCAGCGCCACCTTGCGACCGAGTTGCACGGCGCGAAGCGTTGCAGGCAGGCCAGCCGCCCCGACGACCGCCGAGATCACGCAATCGCATTCGACGGCTTCGACCAATCGCGTCAGGCAGTTGGCGCCATCGATCAACGCGCATCCGTCGGGAAGTTCCGAGCGGAGTGCATCCTGGTGGGCGAGGTCGGCCAGTGCGACGTATTTCGGATTCCAATAGCGCGCCTGCTGGGCGAGTTTCTGCCACTGCGTGCCCGCGGAAAGTCCGACCACTTCAAACGAATCGGGCAGCTCCGAAAGAACGGAAAGCGCGCTCTCTCCAATGGAGCCGGTCGAGCCCAGAATGACAACTTGCTGTTTGCTCATTCAATCATCGTCTGACAGGTGATCGAGGTTCGCCCGCGAATCTGGGGAGCGACCATTGCTTCGTGGGGCGGTCATGCCCCGTTGGCGCAAAGACTGCCCACACGCCGGGGCGAAGCGATGGCAATATTATGCGGCAAATCGCGGTGCGACAAGCGTTTGCCAGCGACAGCCGGTCTTGCGCGTCAATTGTCGGGTGACGGTCCCAACCCTATAATCGCGTGTGCGGTTCGGCAGGGAACCGCTTCCAATCGATTCGGACACGCAACCACGGTGCATCAGCCCCATGCCCAAAAAACAATCACTGCTTCATACGCCCAAGTTCGACGTGGAATTGTGGAAAGTTGCACTTTCGGACGGGCGCGAGGTCGATCGGCAGGTCGTCGTCCATCCGGGAGCCGTCACAATCCTGGCGATTGGCGAAGACGGATCCATCGTCATGATCCGAAATCGCCGTTTTGCCGCGGATCAAGTGCTTTTCGAGTTGCCGGCTGGCACGCTGGAAGCCGATGAAGATCCTAAGGAATGTGCCCATCGCGAGCTCATCGAGGAGACGGGATATCGGGCTCAGACGATCGAACCGCTGATCGAGTTTTACACGTCACCGGGCATCTGCACCGAGCGGATGTATGCGTATGTCGCCCGTGGGTTGACGCATGTTGGACAGGATCTCGATGACAGCGAAGAGATCGATGTCGAGATCGTGGCGGCTGACAAGATTCGACAGGATCTGATCGAAGGAAAGCTGCTCGACGGCAAAACCATCGCAGTGCTGGGGACGTACTTTGCAATAGAAGATGCGAAGCGCAACGGGCGGGCAGCGAGTATTTCGGATTGAACCGGTAGAACGAAGGATGGGTTGACCTCAATGAGCTGGCAGGATCGCGAGTACGCGAACGAGCAAACGTACTACGGTGGCAGACGACCGATGTATCGCGGGTCCGGTTTGGGCACGTGGGACGTGGTCACGCGCATCATCGTCGCGAACATCGTGATTCATTTCATTTCGCGGCCCAACACTGAGTTCGGTGCGAAGATTCTCGAATACGGATTGATGCAAGCCGCCAGCGTGATTCACGGCGAAGTGTGGCGATTGTTCACAGCCACGTATCTGCACGCCAATTTCACACACATCTTCTTCAACATGCTGATGTTGTATTTCTTCGGCCCCGTGCTGGAGAAGCGGTGGGGCGGTAAGCAGTTCTTTGTCGTCTACACGATCGGTGGTATCGCAGGGAATCTGGTCCTGACGTTGATGGGCGGGCTAACGATGGCCGGCATCGTCAATTGGATGGACCCGACGACTTGGGGTCTCGGGGCTTCCGGAAGCTTGTGGGCGATCATGGCCGCCGTGGCCATGTACTTTCCGAATGCGGAAGTGCTTGTGTATTTCATGCTTCCGGTGCGCATCCGCACGATGGTGGCTGTTTACCTCGTTTGGTTCGTCTACAACATCATGACCCAAGGCAACAATTACGGCGGCGACATCTGCCACTTGGCCGGTTTGGTCGTGGGTGTCTGGTGGGCGAGAACCGGTGGATGGGCGTGGGCAGGTGGTTCGCCGCGCGGTCTTGGCGGTGCGTCGCCACCAAGTCGTGGTTTGGGCGGTTGGTTCGGGCAGTTGTTTGGCGGTTCATCGGGCAAGGCCAACAATACGACCTTCCGCGGGCGCGTCCAGCAGCGGAAAGAAGACGCCGAGTTGGTGAATCGTATCCTGGAGAAGGTCTACGCCAAAGGGATCAACAGCCTGTCCGACGCTGAGCGAAAAGCACTAAAAGAAGCCACCGACCGGGCGAAAACCGAAGAGGCAAGGACCGGCTAAAGTCAGTTGCGCAGGGTGGGCCGTTCCGGCCGCCGTTTGAATGCGTACGACATGGTGGGTAAAGCCCACCCAACAGAATCAATTGCATCGTTGGCCGATATTGCGGGATTGAGGAAGAGCAACATTGTTTGGCACCGGTAACAAAGACAATCCGATGAACTGGTCGTTTCGCATCGGCCAACTCTTCGGCATTGATATCAGGCTGCACATCGTCTTCCTGTTCGCGGCGGCGATTCTGGTTGGGCGTGCCTTTGCCAAACCGGATGAGAGCATCGGCCTATCCAGCCCATTCGATGCATTGATCGCGTTCTTCATTCTTTTTGCAATGGTACTCCTTCACGAATTCGGGCATTGCTGGGGGGCGCGAAGGAGCGGCGGCGATGCGACCGAAGTGTTGCTTTGGCCGCTTGGCGGTCTCGCGATGGTCCGGCCACCCCATACACCCAAGGCAAATCTGCTCACGGCCGCCGCTGGTCCTGCTGTTAACGTACTCATATGCATTGTCGCTGCGGCAATCTTGATTGCATTGGGAGGGCTGGGGGCGGTGCCCTGGAACCCATTGCGAACCTTCATGCCGATCGATTCGAATATCGATGTGAACGAATCAACTCAGTTCTGGTTGCGAATCGTTTTTGGATTGAGCTACTTGTTGTTGCTGTTCAACCTGTTGCCGGTTTTTCCAATGGACGGTGGGCGAATGCTTCAGGCGATATTGTGGGAGCGGCGCGGATACGGACCTGCGACGATGACCGCAACGTTCATCGGAATGGTCGGTGCGATCGTTTTCGCAGTATTCGGCATCTTGACTGGAGCCATGCTGATGATCGGGTTTGGCATTTTCGGTTACATTACCTGCTATCACGAACGCCGGCTTGCGAAGATGCGCGAACTTGACGGCGGCGTGAACGAATTCGGGTACGACTTTTCCGGTGGATACACGACGCTTGAAGGTCAGGCTGACGATGCGGTCAAGACGCCGGGATACTTTGAACGTCGTCGCCAGGCCAAGATCGAAGCCCGCGAACGCCGCGAAGCCGAATACCGTCAGAAGCTGGAACGGGAAGTCGATCGCATTCTGGCCAAGGTCAGCGCCCACGGAATCAAATCTCTCACAGCCGAGGAAAACCGCATCCTCGCCGAAGAAACCAAACGGCAGCAGGGCACCAAGTCGTCCTGACCTGTGAGGCATTTTTGTGCCAACGGGGCTGGGTTCCATTCGCATTCTCACTATAATGCCAAGTCGGTAGGGTCCGCTGTGCGGACCGAAACATGCCAATTCCAATCAACACAAAACGGTCCGCACAGCGGACCCTACGGAGCCGGTCTGAACATGGCTGTCGCACCTTTGGCAGAACAATCCAGCGATTTTCCCCTGAGTTTTGAACAGCGTATTTCGGGCGCTTGCGGCGTGGCGCTTCCCAATTCGGATGTGCCTTCCGCGCAGAACGATGCCAGCCTGCCCCAGCATCTGCGCTCGGAGTACAAACCGAATCTGCCCGAACTCGGCGAGCTCGACGTCGTCCGCCACATGACGCGGCTGTCGCATCGCGTGTTCAGCATCGACGAAAACTTCTACCCGCTCGGCAGTTGCACGATGAAGTACAACCCGCGCGTCAACGAACGGGTCGCCGCAATGCCCGGCTTCGCACACCTGCATCCGTATCAACGCGAGTCCGACGTGCAGGGCATGCTCGAATTGCACTATCAACTTCGGCACTTCCTGCAGGAAATTTCCGGGTTGGCTGAGGTGAGTCTGCAGCCGGCGGCTGGTGCCCATGGCGAGATGACGGGACTCATGATCATCGAGGCGTACCATCGCGCTCGTGGTGAGAATCGCCGCATGGTCCTTGCCCCCGACAGCGCTCATGGGACGAACCCGGCCAGTTGCACGATCTGCTCGATGGGCAGCACCAAGATTCGTTCGCGCAAGGATGGCCGCGTCGATCTCGACGACCTTCGCTCGAAAGTCGATGAGAACACCGCGGCGTTGATGATCACCAACCCGAACACCTGCGGCATCTTCGACGATCAAATTGCAGACATCGCCGACATCCTGCACGCAAAAGGGGCGCTGCTTTATTACGACGGCGCCAACATGAACGCGACGCTCGGCATCATTCGCCCGGGCGATGTCGGCGTCGATGTGATGCACTTCAACACGCACAAGACGTTCAGCACCCCACACGGCGGCGGTGGTCCGGGTGCAGGTCCGGTCGGCGTTTGCAAGCGGTTGAGCCCATACCTGCCCAAACCGCAGGTGATCAAGAAGTCCGACGGGACGTTTGCTTGGGATTACGAACGTCCGGAAAGCATCGGCCGCGTCCGCAGTTTCTACGGGCAGGGCGGTGTGTTGGTGCGGGCGTACACATACATTCGGTCGCTCGGTCCGGAAGGTCTGCGGCGGGTGTCGCGGCGGGCTGTGCTGGCGGCGAACTACATCGCGGCGCAGATCAAACATCGCTACCCGATGCCGTTTCCCGCGCCCTATGCACATGAGTTCATCACCGTGCCGGAGTTTTCAGACCTCGGCGTCAACGAGCGCGACTTCGCCAAGCGCCTGATCGACTATGGCATCCATCCGCCGACGATGAGTTGGCCGATCATGCACTGCTTGATGATCGAACCGTCGGAGACCGAGTCGCTTGCGACGCTCGATCGGTTCTGCGAGGTCATGATCAAGATGGCCGACGAAGCCCGCGAGCAACCGGAACTGCTGCGAAGCGCCCCGCACGACATGCCGGTAGGCCGGCTCGATGAAGTCGGCGCCAACCGCAAGCCCAACGTCCGCTGGCGACCCGAATAGGCTGTTGCAATCGATCCTTATGTCGCAATCCACCCTGCGAATCATCCACGACGGTCCGCTCAGCGGTGCCGAGAACATGGCCCGCGACGAAGCGCTGCTGAATCGCGTCGGCCGGGGCGAGTCACCGCCCACGCTTCGCTTCTATCAGTGGGACCCGCCGACGATTTCGCTGGGTTATTTTCAAAAGTACGCCGACTACGAAGCGTTGCCATCGCCAGCCGGCGACCTCGCGGTGGTCAGAAGGCAAACGGGCGGCGGGGCAATCCTGCACGATCAGGAATTGACGTATTCGATCACCGTCCCGCTGGATCATAGGCTGCTCGAAGGCGGTCCGAACAAACTCTACGAACGCGCCCACGACGCGATCATCAACGCGTTTGAAACAATGAACGTCAGCGCCAACCGCTGCGGAAAATCAGACGACAGCGGGGCGGCAAAAGGCCCGTTCTTCTGCTTCGAAAGAAGACACTGCCTCGATGTGTTGGTGGGAGGGGACAAGCTAGCCGGCAGCGCCCAAAGAAGAACAAAAGAAGCCGTCCTGCAACACGGCTCCATCATCCTGGCCAACCGCTACAAACAACAGACAACCGCCGACATCAACACCGACGCAACAACCAACGACATCGCCCAGAAGATGATCGATCGATTCACAGCGTCGCAAAAAATCGACACGACCAAAGGCCAATGGACCCAGGACGAATTGGCCGAGTCAACCGACCTGATCGAAAAACACAAAGTCGACAACTGGGTCAAGCGGCTGTAGGTCGGGTCATCGACCCGACAACGAAAACGAAAATGTCGCAACAAGAAGAACTTTACGTCAAGAAAAACCGACGCACCAAGTGGTTGTGCATGGCCGCGTTTTTTGCGTTGCCTATCACATGCATCGGTGCGGTTCGTCTTTGGGAAGAGGGCGGCAAGTCGTTGGACCGCTGGATTGATTCGTGGTTTCCTGGTCCCGGTAGGGCCGACTATTCATTTAACCTTACTGAGGACTACGAGTTCGTTCGATTCGCATCGCATTCGCGGGCCATTTGTCGAGAAACCGACCGAGATTTGGGATTGGGGACCGTCATCGTCGGTGACGATGTGACGCAGTTGGGATGGAATGACCAATACATCGTCTGCTTTCAGGAACCAAGCGAACAATACAACAGGTCGACGGGTTGGTGGATCGTTGATACGCAATCACACTCGCGCAATGGTCCAATGAATTTAGAGGATTACGAAGCAATGCTTGGGCAACTCGGGATCAACGGAACGATTCAAGTTCATCCGGTTGAATCGTACGGCCGCGATGGCGTTCTCGAAGGGCAATAGCTTCACGAATCAGCTGTAAGCCAGGTCATCGACCCGACTGATCGACTGCGAAGGATTTTGTAAGATACTTCAGGACAATCTTCGGCTCCTCGGAATCGAAGTCAAATTCATCAGTGTCGGATTTCAATTCGGGCGTGACGCCATTAAGAAGAAGCAAACGTGACCGTCCCTTTGGCGTGGGAACATCGAAGATGTCTTGCGTGGTCTCAAGCCCCAAGTCTTTGAGTTCAGGATCTGCGTAGTTTCGTACTACTCGAATGCCGTCCAACGTTGATTTTCCAAGTATTCGGGTAATAGGGGACATGCTCTCGGTCCGCATGAAATCAGTGTCGGACATACTCTCCGCGTGTTCCTTCGCGGTCATTTCCATTTCCATGTCAAATACCATGATGGAAGTTTCGTCACCTGACATCGTCCAGCAGTTGTACGCGCCTTCAATTTGCTCGAATTCCCATTCAAAATATGCCGGATACTCAAAACTGATTCCGGCATTGCTGAATCGCCTGGTCTCCGAAACCTCGATGCGTATCTTCGGGTCCTCAAATTTTCCCTTCAATACGATCACTTGATTGGGTTCTGTCCGGTGCGGTTTTCCGTCAACCGTAATGATCACTTCACGAGGCGGCTCCTGCTTCATGTCCACGTCCCGTGGCGGCATCAGGATGAGACCAAATGAAAGTGTTAAGATCGAAATCGAAGGGGTCATGTCTTGCCTCGCATAAGGTCCTTGGTTTGAAGATAACTGTTGCGGCGACCGAACAAGCCATTTGACTGGATGTCGCTTGAGACGCTTTCGCAATATCGCGGTTGAATCACTGACTTGACGGCGTTGGTGTTGGCTTGGCAGCTTGGCCGACGATCGTAATCGGTACGTTGTCGAATTGGATTTCTCCGATCCAGATTTCGGTGACATCCACGGTTTGGCGGGCGACATCGACATCGCTTCGCAATAGAATTGAAACGGTATCTGCATTCAACAAGTCATCGACGAACTCCTGCTGGTCGTCAACGTCCGCATTGATAAGGGCAGCCAGATTTTCGTCGTTGGCTGCGCTTACCGTACCAATCTCGTGCTCGAATCGTCCCGACTTGATGAACACTCGAAAGGCGAGACCCATGTGTAGGGCCGCTTTGCGCGGAAGATTCGGACCGCTAATAATGTTCTGGCCGTATTGAATACCGCCAATTCCGCCGACTTCAATGATGCAGAACAAATGGTGTTGACGGCTTGCATTTTCTGCCAAGGTGATCTCTGCCTGAGTGATCGCAATGCAGTCGCGTATGGTCGCGCCCAACTCGGGGTCTGAAGATTTAATGATTGGATCAGCCGCATCGGACGGGAGAATTCTTACCTGTGCGCGGAACACGTCATCAGTTTCATACAAGGCACTTTCGTCCTGTGGATTCACGTGTCGGCCCACAAACATTTTTCGGCGGGCTCTTATGACGACTTCGTGTAGCCCGGGGGGGGCGTTAACCGGAATATCACTATTCGACCACCCTGTGCCCCCATCACCTGCTCCTCGCAAACTGGCTCCCGAAAGGACTCCATCAGTTTCGAAGTGAACATCGCCGCCGATCTCAATTCTCGCATCAAGCCAATACACTGAAACGGTCACGTTTGACGGCGCCTTGCTTCGATGTCTTATCACTATCGGCAATGCATCACCTTGCCGAACTATTTCGCGCGTCTCAATGGTGAATGTAGCCATGTTCTTGAGGGTTGTGGTCGACTGCGCAGGCGACATTTCCTGCGCTACAAGTGGACCTCCGAGAAAGTCCATCCATTCTTTGATTAGTGGGTGCGGTGATTGCGATGATTGGATTTGGAGTCCTGCATCGATTGCATTGCCGGTTTGCCGAGAACTCAGGAAGCCTTTGTGGTAGCGGCGGACGAGTTCGTCCATGGCTGATTTATTGCCGCCTCCCGCGAGTGACGTAACCCATGATGTTGGCGTGTAGCGCAGCCAGTCGATCTTGATCTGCGCTACGATCACTACAAACCCCGTGCCCAAGAATAGAAACATGATCACGCCGATGGTAATTCGTGTCGACGAGCGTTGGCGGGATCCGTATTCGATGGCGATGGGCTTTCCCAAGGCGTCTTGAACCGTCGCGCCGCACTCCGGACATTCGGTGGACTGCAATCCGGTCAGGTTGTAATCGCACTTGCGGCAATGGGGCTCGTCGCCAACACGATGACCGCGAACAGCACGCCGGAGTGCGACGGCTGCAAACACGAGTATTACGAACGGAAGAATGATGAAAGCGTAATTCATGGATACCCCTGTGCAGGCAGTTGTGTGGGTTGTCCCATCGACCCAGTGCTAGGGGATTACTTTCAACGGGCACACGAACCTCATACGGTAGATAGCTCATTGGACTGTCAGCGGCAAATCGTCAAACCGGAGTTCGCCTGTCCAGATGTTCGTTAGGTCGGGCGTTTGACGGGCGAGATCTATGTCGCCGCGCAGGATGATCGTCACGGATTTCGCGTTCAGCAAATCGTCAATGAACTCATTCTCCGTGTCCAATGTCTCTCGGAGCATGGTCGCCAGCCGCCTACCTTTCACGCCTTTCACGGTTCCAATCTCCTGCTCAAACAGATTCGCCCTGACGATGGCGCGAAACGCAATATCCGTCGGCGGCACGACGGGCCGTGGCGATCCTGGCGGCGAGACGCTGCTGCCGATGAAATTGATGTTGCAAACAAACTGACGGCCCGTTCCGCTTTGCGATGGGGCGACTATGGCGTTAGTGATTTCTGTACAAGCTCTAATGGCTTCTCCCGTGGCCGGATCAGAAGTTGTTTGAATCGGATCATCCGCATCTGAATCCAGGATTGTCAACGGAGCGCGATAGACGTCGTCACGATCGACATCGCCTGGAGCGGTTCGTGCGTCGCCGGGAGGATTGATGAATGTCTTCCGGTGAACGGAGAGGATGATTTCATGCTCGCCCGGCGGTAGATCAATCGGCCCGAGATCTTGCCATAATTTCGAGCCGGTGCAGCCAATACCGGAGGACCCCCAATTCCAGTAACTTCCTTTTCCGTCGAAAATGACGGTTTCGCCAATTCGGATGCTGCAATCGAGAAGGAATGTCGTAATCCGGAGGTTTTCTGGACATCGGCTGTAGTCCTCCAGTGCGACCGCAAACTTATCGCCTTGGCGAATCACTTGGCGCGGGATGAAAGTGAAATCCAACGCGTTCTTGAGGAATTGCGATTCCTGGGCAACGGTCATCTTTCCATCGGTCATCATCTTGCCAAGGAAATTCAGCCACTTCAAGAGCAAGGGTTGTGCTGAGGATGCGGCTTGTATGCGCAACCCTGCGTCGACTGCATTGCTGATTTGCTCGGTTGATAGCGAGTCGTTGTCATAGCGGCCGATCAACTCATCCAAAGCGTTCTGCTTCCCCTCTTCGGCGAGCGATGTGATCCAGAACGTCGGTGCATAGCGAATCCAGATGGTCTTGGCTTGCCCGAGGTTGAACACAAACACTGAGCCCACCAGAAAGAACAATAATACTCCGATGGTAATTCGCGTCGGCGAGCTTTTGCGGAATCCGTATACGATGGCGATGGGTTTGCCCAAAGCGTCCTGAACCGTCGCGCCGCACTCCGGACATT
>DDIR01000049.1:23302-23829 GCA_002338715.1 Phycisphaerales bacterium UBA1845
GTCGCGCCGCACTCCGGACATTGGGTGGATTGCAATCCGGTCAGGTTGTATTCGCACTTGCGACAATGGGGCTCGTCACCGACTCGGTGTCCGCGCACCGCGCGTCTGACCGCGATGGCAGCAAAGATGGTCAAACCCAAGAAGAATATGATCGATATGAATTGCATAACAAACCGAGCATACTCTAGAGACGGTCACAAAACGACGCAAATTCTGCTACCCCGATGCTCGGAGTAGCGGACTGCATATCGTATATATTGCAAACGTCGCTAGGTTACTCCGATTTGCTGATAGCCGCCTTGATCGCCTCAAAATCATCCGCGACTTGCACCGGTTGGTTCGGCGGGGAGCCGACACCTTGATCGCTTGCCTTCATGTGGTAGTTCACGGTGGCGTCGGGGTCTTTGAGGGCGTGGCCCGTTAGGACGCAGGCGACTTTGTCGTCCGGGCCGATCATGCCTTCTTCGCGCAGGTGGATCAGGCCCGCGAGTGATGCGGCGCTGGCCGGTTCGCAGCCGTAGCCGTAG
>DDIR01000049.1:23925-68794 GCA_002338715.1 Phycisphaerales bacterium UBA1845
AAGCAGCCGTAGCCGTAGCGGCCGACCATCGCTTTGCATGCGAGGATTTCGTCGTCGGTCACCGTTCGCACGATGCCGTTCATCACGTCAAGCGTGCGGAGGCCCTTGGCCAGGTTGACCGGGCGGCCTATCTCAATGGCGCTGGCGACGGTCTTGGCTTTCTTGTGGGCTGCATCGAGTTCGTCGAAGTACTCGCAGATGCCTTGCGAATCAAACTTTCCATCGTTCCAGCGCATCTTGCGATTGTTCCATGCATCATCGAGCGTGCTGGCGCCGGCAGCGTTGATGATGGCGATGCGCGGAATGTGGGGGATGAGCCCGAGCGCATGCAGTTCCATGAATGCCTTGCCGAACGCGCTGGAGTTTCCGAGGTTTCCGCCCGGCACGATGATCCAATCAGGCACCTGCCAGTCGAGTCCCTCAAGAATCCGGAACATGATCGTCTTCTGTCCTTCAAGGCGAAACGGGTTCAGCGAATTCATCAGGTACACGTCGAGTTTCTGGGCACACTCGACCGCGCGTTTCATGCATGCGTCAAAGTCGCCGGCGATCTGCAGCGTCAGCGCGCCATAGTCGAGCGCCTGGGCCAACTTGCCGAACGCGATCTTGCCTTCACCGACGAAGACGATCGCCTGCATCGGTTTGCCCGAATCGCCCGAGTGCGCGGCATAGACGCTCATCGCGGCGCTGGTGTTACCGGTCGATGCGCATGCCACCCGCGAGCGATCCAGCTTTCGCGCGATGGTAAAAGCGGCCGTCATACCGTTGTCTTTGAAACTGCCGGTCGGGTTGAACCCTTCGTACTGCAGGAACAAGCGCCCCGACTTCATGCCGATCTGTTTGGCGATCTGGTCGGCCTGTTGAAGGATGGTGCGACCTTCGCCGATGGTGGCAATTTCTTCGACGGTCGCGAATGGCAGCAACTCGCGGAAGCGCCACACGCCCGAGAAGTCGGCTCGTGCCTCGACGGAGCGGCCCGGGGTCGTCCAGCGTCGGTTGAACGTGTCGAGCGACTTGGGCACGGAGACCTTGTCCCAGTCGTAGGCGACGTCGAGCAGGTTGCCGCACTTGGGGCAGCCGAACAGCGGCTGACCGATGTCGAAGGTTTCGCCACAGTCGGCGTGGATGCATTTTTGATAGGCGGTTTCACTCATGCCTTATGTGTACGGGATGGGGGCGGGTTTTACCAGTGTCGGCTGATCCGTCACTCCCGCGCAGGCGGGAGTCCAGGGGAGGCGGCGTTTATCGTTGGATTCTGGATTCCCGCTTTCGCGGGAATGACGGCATGGCGCGTGGGTTTAATGGCAACTGAGATTATTGGACGTGGTTCAGTCGGCCAGGGCAGGTTAAGGCGTTGGCCAACCGAACCGATGCATTCGATACTTGGGCGTCCGTCTGCGCATGGCGGCTGATATTGGGGGCGTGGCGATGATTTCAGGAATCTCAAGCGAAGGCGTATCCATCAACGGGTTGATCTCTGCGCTGGGATCGTCACCGCGCGGTTGCTCCAGTTGCAGCGAAGATTCCACCAAGACGCAGGAAGCGCAGTCCACATCTCCAAACAAGTCCGAGCTCACCGAAGACGAACGCCGCGAAGTCGAAGAGCTCAAGAAGCGCGACGCCGAAGTTCGTCGCCACGAGCAAGCCCACAAAGCCGCTGCCGGTGGTCACGCCAAGGGTGGTCCGACGTTCAGTTACCAAACCGGTCCGGACGGTCGTCAATACGCCGTCGGTGGTGAAGTTCAGATCGATACCAGCGCAGTCTCAGGCGATCCCGACGCCACCATTCGCAAGATGCGCCAGATTCAACGTGCGGCCAACGCGCCGGCAGAACCATCGTCGCAGGATCGGCAGGTCGCCGCACAAGCAGCCGCCCAACTCCAAGCCGCCCAGCGTGAAAAAGCGGCAGAGCAAGCCGAGAAGGTTGCGGGTGGTCAGGCCAACAGCGCCGAGGAATCGCGACAGATTGGCAACGCGCAAGAAGTTCGGGCGCAGGAGTCGAAGATTCAGGACGCTCAGGCAAGCGACGCACGCGGTCTTGAACCTGCCGGTGGGCGCGCGGCTGAAAATGCGTCGAATGCGGCGGCTGCGAAGTTGTATGAAGGGTTGCAGGCGCAGGATGGTCCCAAGCCCGGCCGGTTCATCGACGTTGCGGCTTGATTCTTTTGCGCTTTTCACTGATCACAGAGCAGTGGCACGTCTTGGATTTCAATTCGTCTGATTGTTAGATGCTGGCCAGGGTTTCGACCAGTTTGTCGATCTCGGCTTTCGTGCGCTTTTCGGTCACCGCGACTGCGAAGCAATCGTCCATTTCCCTAAACCACTTTCGCATCGGCACGCCCGCGAGGATCCCTTTGTCGTGGCAGGCGTCGAGGACTTTCGTTACGTCGTTTGTGGTTTGCACGACGAATTCCTTGAAGAACGGTCCGTCGAACTTCAGCGAGTAATTCGGCAGCGCGGCGATCTGCTCGGCCGCATAGTGCGCTTTGTCAAAACAGAGCGATGCGATCTTGCCCAGGCCGTTCTTACCGACAGCCGTCATGTAAACCGTCGCCCGCATGGCCATCAACCCCTGATTGGTGCAGACGTTGCTGGTCGCGCGTTCGCGTTTGATATGTTGCTCGCGGGTCTGCAAAACGAGGCAGTATCCGCGGTTGCCATGTTCATCATGGGCGACGCCAACCACGCGGCCGGGCATCTTGCGAAGGTACGTTTCGCGGGCGGCGAAGAATCCAAGATACGGCGCACCGTACTGCAGCGGCAAACCCAGCGGCTGACCTTCACCGATGACGATGTCCGCGCCGAAATCACCAGGACGCTTGACGATGCCAGCCGCCAACGGATCGAACGAAACAATCGCCAGCGCACCGACTGCATGGGCGGCTTCGATCAACGGTTCGATGTCGTTCAACTGACCGAAGAAGTCGGGATATTGAATGAGTACCGCGGCGGTCTTGTCATCGAGGGCTTTGGCGAGCGCGGCGGCATCGGGAACGCCATCACCCGAAAGCGCCGATTCGATCGTCAATTCCTGCTGCTGTCCATACGTTTGAAGCGTCTCGACCGTGTCGGGATGGCAGCGGGTGGCCAAAACGATCTTGGTTCGACCGGTCGCGCTCTTGGCCAACATCGCAGCTTCCGCGGCGGCAGACGCACCGTCATAAAGCGACGCGTTGGCGATGTCCATCCCGGTCAATTCGCAGATCATCGTCTGGAATTCATAAAACGCCTGAAGCACACCCTGCGACGCTTCGGCTTGGTAGGGCGTGTACGCAGTGAGGAATTCGCCGCGCATCGCGAGGCTGTCCACCACCGTCGGAACGAAATGGTCGTACGCGCCGCATCCGAGGAAACAGGTCATCTGCGTTGCGTCGCGATTCTTACCGGCGAGTTGCCCGATTTCCGCGAGCAGTTCCATCTCGCTGCAGCCGGCAGGTATATCAAGATCGCCGCTGAAGCGTTGATCCTTGGGGATGGGAGCGAAGAGCGCCTCGATGCTGTCTGCACCGATGGCTTCGAGCATGTGCTTTTCATCCCGGTCGCTGATCTGTGTGTAGTCCATCGATGATCCTGTCACCTTCGTCGATTGTTGCAATCGAACTTTTGTTGAAACCACCGTTTATGCTTCAGGGCGATCGCCCAGCACGTCAGTCTTGAACACCTTTGTACCCAGCAGGTGATTGTAATTCGTCCAATTCGCGCTTTTGTCACGATCGGATTCGATCAACCCGACGTAGGTGTTGAGCTTCGCGTCGAGGTTGTCGATGTGATGAATCGCCACCGCTTCCGGAGTGGCGGGAATCTTCGGGCTGCCGAACTCGTACGTTCCATGGTGCGACAGGACAATGTGTTGCAGCGCGGTCTTGATTTGTTCGGGGAACGGTTTGCCCGTTTCCTTTTCAATCGCCGCACACTTCTGCTCGATCCAATTTGCTGCGATGAACAGGTGCCCGAGCAACTGCCCGTTGTCCGAATAGGTGAACGCCGTCTCGCAACGCAGCTCTTCGGTCTTGCCGATGTCGTGAAGGAACAAGCCGGCCAACACCAGATCGAGACTGACCTGCGGGTAACGCGGAATCACCAGAAGGGCGATCTCGAGTAAGTTCAGCGTATGCTCGCAAAGCCCGCCGATGTATGCGTGGTGCATGTTGGCCGCGGCTGGCGATCGCTTGAACTGCGCCACCAGCGCTTCGTCGGTGACAAACTGCTTGATCAGCAGTTGCACGTCTTTGTTCTTGATCGACCGGAGAATTTCCAGCGTACGGTTCCAGAGCTCATCGACGTTGTGCGTCGTCGCGGGGAGGAAATCGGCGAAGTCGATCTTGTCTTCATCGACCGGACGAATCGCGTCGATGATAAACTGCATGTTGCCTTTGTAGTTTTCCGCACGACCCTTGAGCTCGATGAATCCGCCTTCGGGCATGTTGTTGTAGAGAATCTCCGACGCCTGCCACATGCGGGCGGGAATCTGACCGGTGCGATCCTTCAATACGGCGTGGATATACAAGCCGCCATTCGTCGTCGTTCGCAGGTCTTTCGACGAAATGAGAAACACCTGCGAATCAACGTTGTCACCAGCTTTCAGGTCGGCAATGTATCTTTTACTCATCGGCATCGGTTTCCCATAGAAAGGCCTCGAAGACAGTCCGGGACTGTATGGCATCGCCCCGGTCGATTCAAGGCCAGCCGTCTGCTTCGACAGATAGTCCGACATCGCGGGTCGATTCGTTACTTCGACCGCCGTTTACGCGTACGCCTGCGCGCGGTTGAGCGGCCCGGGCGATAACCGGCATTGAGTTTCTTTTCGCGGTCGGCAGAGTGGTAATGGTCGTCATCGCGGAAGCTGCGGGTGGCCTGCTGGCGACGGGCTTCGATCGCGGCTTTGGGCGGGTTCGATGGAATCAACGCATCGCATCCGTCGCCGATCAGGTCGGAGCGGCCAGAATTGAGCAGGGCTTTTCGGACGAGGAAGTAATTCTCCGGTTTGAAGAACTGCATCAGCGCCCGCTGGAATTTGCGATCGCGGAGATGCTTGGCGACGAACACGGGTTTCATGCTCATCGGATCGAGCCCGGTGTGATACATGCACGTGGCGATGTCCATCGGCGCGGGGATGAAGTCCTGCACCTGGTCGGGGCGATACCCGTTTTGCTTCAGGAAGATCGCCAGGTCGATCATCGACTCGACGGAACTGCCCGGATGCGCGGTGATGAAGTAAGGCACGAGGTACTGCTTCTTACCGGCTTTTGCGGATGCGTCCTTGAACGCATCGGCGAATCCGGCGAAGTCGTTGATGTCGGGCTTCTTCATCATGCGAAGGGTCGTCGGGTCGGTGTGCTCGGGGGCGACCTTCAAATGCCCGCCGACATGGTGCTCGGTCAACTCCTGCATGTATTCAGGCGAAAGCTGAGCCAGGTCCATCCGCACTCCGCTGGCCACGAACACTTTTTTGATGCCATCGACCTCGCGCGACTCACGCATCACGTCGATGAGCGGGGCGTGGTCGGTACCGAGTAGCGAACACACCGTCGGATGCACGCACGAAAGTCGCCGGCACTTCGCTTCGATCTCGGGCCGTGTGCAGCGCATCTCATACATGTTCGCGGTCGGTCCGCCGATGTCGCTGATCACACCCTTGAAATTTTTATCCTGCGTAAGTCCTTTCACTTCGCGAATGATCGAATCCTTCGACCGCGACTGAATCGTTCGGCCCTGGTGCATGGTGATCGAGCAGAACGTGCACCCGCCAAAGCATCCGCGCATGATCGTCACCGAATCTTTGACCACCTCGAACGCGGGGATGCGGTCTTTGTATGAAGGATGCGCCCGACGCGTATACGGCAGGTCGTAGTAGCGGTCCATGTCGGCTTGCGAAACTGGCAAACGCGGCGGATTGCACACGACGGCTTGTCGATCGTGATATTGCACCAGCGTCTTGGCGTTGTATGGATTCGTCTCGACGTGATAGAGACGCGTCGCCCGGGCGAACTCGGTCAGGTCGCTCTTGACGTCTTCGTATGATGGCAGTGTCACGACATCGGGACCAGCCGGCGCACTTTCGCTGGCGCCGCAGACGTAAGCCACCCCGCGCGCGTTGCGCAAATCCTTCACCGTTTCGCCAGCCGCCAGTCGTTGCGCTATTTCGACGATGGCGTCTTCACCCATGCCATACGCGATCAGGTCGGCTTTCGCGTCGAGCAGGATCGACCGCATCACTTTGTCAGACCAGTAGTCGTAGTGGGCCAACCGCCGTAGCGATGCTTCGACTCCGCCGGCGATGATCGGCACACCCTTGTACGCTTCGCGGGCACGTTGGCAGTAGGGCTTCGTTGCGCGGTCGGGCCGCAGACCAATCCGCCCGCCGGGAGAATACGCGTCGTCGTTGCGCACTTTGCGGCTTGCGGTGTAGTGGTTGATCATCGAGTCCATGTTGCCCGCACTGATCGCGAAGAACAGGTTGGGCCGGCCAAACTCCTTCCACGGCTCGCAGCTATGCCAATCGGGTTGAGCCAGCACGCCGACGCGGAACCCATGCGCCTCCAGCAATCGGCAGAGAATGCCAGCCGCAAACGCCGGATGATCGACGTATGCGTCGCCCGAGACGAAGACGACGTCCACCGAGTCCCACCCGCGGTCGAGCATTTCCTGGCGGTTCATCGGAAGGGGAGGCGTCTGCACCGGCGCAAACTGGTCCAGCGCAATCGAAAACGAATTTGAACTGTTGTCAGAAACCATATGAATATCATCCGCGAGGTCACCGTTGGCCGAAGGCTGCAGAGCAAACGCAAAGCAACCCAAGGGGACCGAGGGCAACCGGCCTTGGACGCCCGATCGGGCGTTGTCGAGTAAGCACGGAGTATAGCAGAAAACGAAAGCCATGACGAGCGCAGGGTGCCCCGCCCTTCCAAGGTGGGGGACTGACAAATAGCGGACCAAACAACGCAATCCGCCCACAACCTTTCCAGGCAGATAACGCAGTGATAAACGGCTGAAACCCCGCTAGAATCCAGAAATGGATTGGATCCGCCACGTCTTCTACCGGGTGTTCAGCATCCTCATCATCACAATCAGCGCAATGTCTGCCACGCAACTGGGATTCTGGTTGCTCGGACGTTGGGGGGCATTCTGCGGAGCATTCTTCGGAATGCTCTTTGGGGGCATCCTCAGCGCACTGGCCAATACGTGGCTGTTTTGCCCATCGATGAAGAAGTTCAAATCGATGAAAGAGGAAGAACTGTGGTCGATGGTCAAGGCGGCTGACTGGACGTTCGAGCATACCTTGGCGTTTCGCAATTTAGCCGCCCGAGGCGAAGACGTCAGCGGCGAGTTGCCCCGCATCGTGAGCATGTTGAATTCCGACGACATGCGCAAGCGTGTTCTTGGTTGGGTTGCGTTTCGTGACGTGTTCAAAGAAGAGCTGAAACTCGCCGAGGGTTACTCACCATACCGATCGAGCTTCACGTGCCGAGCGAAAATCAAATTGCTGACGCGAGTGATCGGTGAAAAGGAAGTTGAGGCAGCCGGCAAAGTCGGTTCGGATTGATTCAAATCCCCACGACGGGTAGATTGAAGAACCACCAAGGGGGTGTCCGGACGCCTGGTGGGTTCCGCGGCCTTCAAAGCCGTTGGCGGGTCGTCAAAGCGGCTCGCGGTGGGTTCGATTCCCATCCACCCCCGTTGCATCGAAATGGGCCGGCGATGTTCATACGATTCGAGACATACCAAAAAAATGACGAAGCGAATTCGCGGCTTGGCGTTTTCCAAGCGGCTTATGAATTGCGCGATACGGGGAAATTGGAGGGGCACGAGCTGGACTGGCTTCGCGAATCTCTGGGGTGGCTTGAAAGGAATCTTGAGTTGCCAAAAGTCCTAAGCAACGAAGGAACGCAACGGGCGATCTCATGGTTCCGTTCGACGGCGAATGAGCCGATCCAGAAAGTCAGAGACATGGCCGCTCTGCTCGAGGTTAATGACGTTCACGTTCGGATGGTAAAAACGAACGATCCCGGTACCGTCATTTACGAAGATGATTGGCAAGTGGTAGCCGTCCCGCGAAAAAGGAAAAAGCGAAAGTAGTTCGGTGTACGGTGCGGTTCAACGCACCTGTTAGAGGGTTTTCGCAAATGTCATCACCTTCCAGATACCCAGCCGTCCTCGACGCCAGCCAAGTCGGCGAGTACCCCGCATCGGCAAAATCAGGCGGCGGGTACGTGTGGGATGCCGTGCTTGAGTATCGCGTGTGGTGCCATCCCGAACGAGGAGCCAAACGCCTTGATGGAGGCAACGATTATTTCTTCGCCTTTGCTTCCTACGAGGAGGCCTTCGAATTCTCGCAGGTAACAAAAGGCGCCGAGGAGCCGTTGGCGCTGATCCTCCAGGAGGAACACATCAACGAACCGGAACCAGGAAAATTTGTACATGTGAAAGAGCGACGCGTCACAGAGTGGCCGGTTGAATTTCTCAGCCGCCCAAGGCGCACCGCGAATGCGATTCCCGATTTCCTATCGCCCGATGCGCCGCCGAACCGGCTGGACATTCTGCGAGGGATCGCCAGACAATAGCGACGAAGAATGCAGCCTGGACCTTTCATTGAGAATTCGCCACGGTAACACAGTGCGGCGAGCCGCACCCTACCCGCTCAATCGTCTTGAATCGAAGCCATCGGACGTAGAGAATCCGACAATGTCCATTACTCCATCAGACGCAGAAAGAATACTTGCTCGAAAGCTTGAGGCTGAAGTTGCAGACCTCAATGAACGCGAAGAGATCATTCGCGAACTTGCAAGATATGGCGAACTCGAACACGAGGGAGAGATACCCCGCGTCCGTTTGGCAATCATCAAGGGGGCGGGAATGAACCTTACTGAGATCAGGGATTTGGTTGAAGCCGCGAAGACGGACTACCGCGATGTTCTATCCTGGGCTGAGTATCCGAACCAAGTGAACATTTGGAACAAGACGATATCTGAGCAAGAGTTGCGTCGTTTACAGGCCCTCGATCTTGAACAATATGAACAATGGCTGGCGAAGTAGTGTGCGGATCACCGTAGGTGCTATATTTGGAATTCAGATGCAATGGAATCCTCATCAAAACCACCAATGATTCGAAACCTCGCCGTTGATATTCAAGCGGACCCTGTTCTCGGTCCCGACATTTCATATGGCCCCGAGGGCACCGTACTTTGTTTCCCTACGCGGGACGATCGATTCGGGCGGATTACCTTTGAAAAACTCGACGCACTGCGGATGTGTCGAGGCGAATATGATCCATACAAGCGAGCCGGTCAGTTTTCGTGGGTCTCGATTGTAGAGAATTCACCGTGGTTGATTGATCGCTACGATTACGAATCGCGGCACTACAATAATGCGTACGAATTCTGTGGCGATGTCGATGAAATGCTTCGCGATTTCAGTCATTACTTTTTTTCGTTTCACGATGAATTTGTCGAAGCAATTGCGGCTGGCATCTGGATCGAAGCGGCAGATGAGCCGTTTTCCGAGCAGAGAGTCGTCGGAGATCACCCCTTGCTCCCGCTACCCGAGAACTGCATAGCTGAACGCATACAAGTGGGGGAGCTTATTTGCCAGGTCCGACAGAGTACGCAGCCTTCCGAGCAGCTTCTGAGCAATGCACGACTCTGTTCGCAGCCGCTTCTGCAGTTTGCCCTCGAACTTGACGGAGAGGCAGACGTTAGTTGGCGGCTCAATCTGAGGCAGAGAAATGGAAAACCCATTAGTCAGTTGGTGTCATTCCTCGGCCGAATTGAAGCGGAGTTCGATGGGATTGCGTGCCTGGATGATGTCCGATCTCACGTTGAGAAATGGATGCAGGGAGTTTGTGAACGTCGCCGCGCTCTTGGCAAGTAGCGTCGAGATATTGTAGGGTGCGGTTCACCGCACCTGCTAACAGTTCAAGTTTGACGTTCGGTGCCTCAAGGCGCACCCACAAAAATCTCGACACCATTCGGAAAATACTTGAATGTCACAAAGCCTACCTGCACCCTGGAACGAGCACGCCATCCTCAAAGTCTTGGACGATTGCTGCGACGCGTTCACGTTCCCGATGCTCGACAACGGTTACGTCTACCTAGCCGCAACGCGGTTGTCGGCATATCGGTCTATCGATAACTGGGGCCTGGTTATCGAGGTCTTCGGATTCTGTCCTCGCTCGGAGACTCCCGATGTTTGCTGCTATACATTTGGCAGCCGCATCGTGAATCGCAAACCGCCCGGTGATTATGTGAACCCTGAGGCCCACGCGCAATACTTGGCGGCAAACCCTTACAACGATACCCACTACGTCTATCCGATGGACAACGCTGACTGGCAGGACGCTGAGTGCGAAGATCTGGTAAGCACACAAGCTGGCACACTCAGTTTATGTGGCCAATCCGTGTCGATTCCAACGCAAGAGGATTGTCTGCACCACGGAATCGAGTTGGAGGAGCCTCCCAGAATCTGCGTATTCGAGTGCTGCCGCGCTCTCGCGGCGACCCATCGAGATGCCGTGCTGGCCACCCCAGACGAGCGGAGACTCATGCTTCCCGAGGGCGTCGAACAGATCCTTCAATTGGAGGAATGGCATCATCCGGATATCACCAATGACTCCGAGCGAGTCAGTGGAAACGAGACTTTCATACAGTTGGCCCGAGTCCTCGCCACCGGTGAATTGAATGAATTCAAACTTTCGTCACCCCCCAATACCCATTGGAAAAACTGGCCTAGTGGCGGGACATTGTGAATGTGGAATGGGTAGAATTCGTAGCTAACAGTTCAAGTTTGACGTTCGGTGCGGCGAGACGCACCTGCTGGAGCATCAAAGATGAACGACAAATCCGGCCAACCCGATCGAAGCCGGCAGCCCGTTACCATTGCGCTTCTGGTGGTGCTCCTCGGGACGTGCCTCAATCTCTTGATTTGGACGGGTGACAGGGGGCGCAAGTCCCATGTCGAAGGCGACTTGGCCGATGAATTCGTCCGTGTCGGCGGCGACATGGGCTTCGTTCGGTGGAGCGGTGAATCACAATTGGATGAGGTCGATCCGAATACGCTGTTCGCGGTCGTGAACGGCAAGATCGTCGGACGATTCGAATTCGATTCGACATCGTATCAAAACCTCGTGTCAGCCGACATCAATGACAATGCCCAGCGTTCCTGGATTCATGCCGATCACTTGAAGCGTGCGTACAGTGTCGATCGCTACCCCGTCGGAGACACCCATACCAGTACGCCGCCCGAGATGACGTACAGTGATACAGATGGCGACGGCTTGCTGGATAGAAAGACCGTATGGCAAGAAACGGGGAGTTTCACCGCAGTATCGACAATCCTCTGCGACATAGTCAATTCAAATGGCGTGTAGGCCAAGTACGGGGCGATTCATCGCACCTTTTGAGGACAACGGTCCGTATGCATCGCTTGCTCAATCACATCGCGCATGACGGCTCCCGACAGTTTGGTGAACTGTGGCAAAACGTACTCTGGTACGAGGTCAGAGATCACGTCGAAAAATTGACTGGTGCGAAACTGACGGACTTTGTAACCGACCACGTGACCCAGGCGTGGATCGATTTTGCTTTTCGAGATCACGAATTCTCAATCAACGACCAGTTCGGCGAATACTGGTTTTTCGTCACCGATCCAAAATGCCCCGACGAAATTCTGCTGGAAGTGCTCGACCATTTCGGACAAATCCTTCGCACTATAGACTGTGACTGACGGTAGAGGACCATTTGTTGTCCGAATAGCCGGGGATTTCAATCGCGCCACTATTCGTCCGTAGGTCAGCTATAATGAAGTGGCCGGGCGGCACTTGATCCAAGCAATGGAGCCACGCAATGGACCGACGCGCTTTTGTCTTGACCGCCGGAGCGGCAATTCCTTCCTTCATCTTCACGCAACGAACCTGGGCCGACGACGAAAAGCCGCCGGCGATTGCTGACGATCTGGTTGGCAAGTTCGTGGGCAAGTCACATTTCGATTTCGACACCGTCCGCGCGATGCTCAAGGACCACCCGCAACTCGTCAATTGCTGCTGGGATTGGGGCGGGGGCGATTATGAAACCGGACTGGGAGCCGCCGCCCATACGGGTGGGGAGAAGATCGCGAAGCTTCTTCTGGATCACGGGGCGCGGTTGGATTTGTTCGTCGCGACGATGCTGGGAATGAAGGGCGTGGTACACGCTGCGTTTGAAGCACTACCCGAGATTCACAAAACGCGTGGCCCACACGGGATACCCCTGCTGAGTCACGCAGTCGTCGGCGGGGCGAAGTCGTTTGAATTGGTGGAATACTTGGTCAAACAAGGGGCAGAGGTAAATGCCCAAGCCAACAACGGCATGTCGCCACTCATCGTCGCCGCGTCCATCGATCACATCGATGCCGTCAAACTGCTTCTCGAAAAAGGCGCTGACAAAACCGCCAAGGATGCAAAGGGGCAATCGGCAAAGGACTGGGCGGCCAGCCGCGGGTATGATCGGGTGGTTTCGTTGCTGGAGGGAAAAGAAGTGACGGAATAACGGAGTGACGGAGTGACGAAGTGACGAAGTGACGTAGGTCGGGTCATCGACCCGACATGGATGCGGCCATGATGCGAGTACAAAATGATTCGGGATTTTGCTGATGAGTTGGTACGCGGACCTCGCGCCATGTGACTATTTTGGCCATGAACACGCGGGGCGTCTTCGCGCAGTCGGGTGGCTTGAGCGCGGTCAGCCTTTTCGGCAAGACACCATTGCATCGGAAGTGTTCAGACGGCTCCAGGAATTACTCAAGGATCCCTGGTCGCAGATCGTGATGCGTGGAATGCATGCGTGCGACTTGTGTTGTTTCGTTCCAGAAGCGCACGGATGTTCAAACCTGTTTGTTCCCGGCAACGGATTCCTCTACGTGTGTCCGGAGCTAATTTGCCACTACATCAACGCCCACGGTTACGCACCACCCGCAGAGTTTTGCCAGTGCGTCCTTACCTGTCCAGAAATGCGCACGATGGAATATCGCCGAGCCATTCTTGCGAATGGCGGACACGATCTGATAACGTCAGTTGATTCGTAGAGGTCAACGTCGGGTCGATGACCCGACCTATGCGCTGTCTGTAATTCGCGGAGTCCTGCACGGAGTTTCGACATGGAGAACATTGCCAGCGAGTGGCTTGAAGCGCTACAAGCCCGTTTCGGCGAGATCAGCCAAATCAAGCACATTGAAAGCGAAGGCAAGCCGAAAGTGTTTGTCTTCTACTTTGACGGTTGGCCCGAGCCCGGTTTGATGACCGCTGTGACGTTCGGCCTATCAAACGCGAACCATCCCGACTGGAAGTATGGCGGCGTTGAACTGATGGTTTCGCTGGAGACGCAAGACCGAAGTTGGGGACTGTCAGCCGCCTACTTTGCCTCCGCATTCTTCAACGAGAGGCCATTTGCGTATGGTGACATCTTCATGGTCGACGATCCGATTTCAGACGAAAGCGAAATGAACGCATACTTGGTCTTCGGTCCGCCATTTCTGGAGCAAGCGGACGCCCAAATTGACCTTTCCGATCGAAGCGTCTTTCTGAAGGGAATGTATCCGCTTTATGAATCCGAACTCGACCAATACGAAAGACTTGGCTTGGAAGATTTCTGGCGCCTCGATGAACTCGATATCTTGAATCCGCGGCGCCGTCCGGTTCAGACGTGACGCTTGAAGTTTAAGAGATCTAGCTTTGGACTTGCCTCGGCCGTGGAAGAGGTGAGTATATCGATGAAGTCGAATGACGTTCAAAGATTGTTGGACAGATTGTGCTCGTACATGGGGTTCTGTCTTCCACCTTTTGAGCAAGAGCGCCTCGTAGCCCATCCTCCAGACAGCGTGAAAGACTTTACGGATGCCGTGTTCGTCGCGGAGGGATTCGATCTGCTCACCGTCGATCTACACCTTTACAGACAGGTGCGAGAAGTTATTGCGGAAGCGTTTCAACAAGCGAACGATCAAGAATCGATGTAGGGTGCGATTCATCGCACCTTCTATGAACCATTGCGATGGTAAAACGATGCGACGAACCGCACCCAACGGCTAATTGTCGTAGACGAAATCAACGACCAGCCTTGAACATTCGTCGCAGGGTTCGAAAACCCATTCGGGTACGTCATCGTCGCAGAAATCGCTGGCCGTTGGGAAGGCGTCTTCTCGCGATAAACCGCTATCGCGGGTTGACTCGACCTGGTCCATCATTGCAACAAACAATGCTTCGCGGCTGGCATCGATATCGCAGACCGCCCGCAGTTCGGCTTCGGTGCGCGGGGTAGGCGGCGCGTCGTCCGATTGCGAATCGTCGCCCGAACCAACCTGCGACGTGTCACCGCTGTTGTCATTACCGCCGTCTTGAACCTGCATGGGATTGCAACCTGCTGCAAACCCGACGAGTAGAATTGCCAGATACTTCAATGAATTAACCTTTCAAAATGACGGCTGCGCCGGACAGTTCCAACGGTTCGCCCGACACCCGTCGCTTAGTTTCTGTTGAACGCGTCGATCATGCCCATTTCGTGAAGGACGCCCAAGGTCACGAAGACCGACCCGATGACGAAGTATACGACGCGAGCGCCGTTTCGACCAAAAAGTTTCACGAAGAGCCAAGCCCGGCGATGGTTCATATACCAGTCCCAGTTCATCATGGCTCCGCAGATGGTAAATGCGCCAAGTGCGACGAAAATCCAGCCCATGATTTTGCTTCTCCATCCGGCGATATAAGATTAATCGGGAGACACGTGTTATTGGTGAAACGATACCGACATAGATGCACGTGCGTCAATCTGCGGGAGAGATGAATGCCAATGCGCCCAGCAAAGACAAGCGACGCGACGGCGTCGGGACGTATATGGTTTGAAGGCGACATCATTCGATATGAGTCAGAAGGTTACGGCTCATGGCGTTGGCCGCTAGGTCGGGTCCGCGTCATTGGCGAAATGACCAACGATCAGGGGCCGTTTCGGGATGACTACTTCTTTTGCTTTGCGACGGGGCCCGAATGCTGGTTTGAGGCGTCGTACTATGCGGAAGGAAGTATGCCGTTTCTCTTCGAATGCGCGGATCGATTGGGAACGGAAATGCTGCCCGGGCTGACCGGTTCGACCGACCATGCGAATCGCATACTTTGGCCGCAGCATCTGGTCGATGAGCCGATGTTTGAGTTTTCCGACGATGCGCCGACGGGATTGTGGCGGCGCTGCGTTCGGTTTTTCTTGCCGCAGGTTCGGCAGGTGCTCTCCGATGTCGCGATGCGGGAGTTGACGAATGCGAGCCCTTGAGCGATGAGCAGGTGCGTCCGGGACGCACCCTACGGGATGTGGTAATTGATGAATTTCGAAATCGCGAATCTTTATATCCATGCCGTCTGTACGATTGCGATGTTCGGGCTGATCTGGTTCGTTCAAATCGTGCACTATCCGCTCTTTCATCTTGTCGGCCGCGATGAGTTCGTCGCGTACGAATTGCGGCACCAACGGTTGACGACGATCGTGGTGGCTCCGCTGATGATCGGCGAGATCGCCACCGCGTTGGCACTGCTGTACTTCGAAAGCGACCTGCGCTGGATCTGGGCACTCGTCGGCTTCGGGCTTGTCTTTTTGATCTGGCTATCCACGCTCTGTTTGCAGATGCCATGCCACCGAAAGCTCGAAAGCGGATACGATGCGGAGGTCGTTCGCCGACTTGTACGCACCAACTGGCTGCGAGCGTGGGCCTGGGCCGGACGGGTGGTGATTGCAATCTACCTGTTGATGTGAGATTTCATGCCGGGTTTGGGGAATAGTAGTATCTCCAGATCGCGATTCGGGTTATCCTTTAGTCGGTGCGCCGAACCAACTGTTCGCATCATTTTTATTCATTCATCGCGGCTGACCTTTCGAGGGTAGACCAATGAAATGTCCGCGATGTAGCCAGGAAGCCGGATGGTCCGCTAGTTTTTGCGCGAAATGCGGATTGGACTTCAGCGTGCTGGCCATGCTGAATGATCTGCGACAGTCCGTTGAGGCGGCACGCGGTGAATCCGAATCGACAGCCAACCGCCTGCGCGACCTGGAGAAGCAAATCCTCGCGCTCGAACCGCAGATCGTCGGTCAGTTCACACCAACCGATTCTGACGCCGAAAGCAGTCAAGCGTCAGCCGACGAAGCGATCAGTGTCGACGTGCCAACGGTTGAAATTCCCTCAGACCAGCCGCATCCGTCGGAAGCACCACCGATCGGGCAGTCGGCTGACATCCCATTCGCCGCAACGCATTCTCCGGGCGCCGTTAAGCCTTTGAATGCGTCTCGCGTTGACGTGCGTTCGCCATACAAGCCAGCCGACGGCGGCGACGTCTCCAAGGAACCGCATCTGGCATCGATGCTGCTCGATCGTCGCGGGCGATCAGATGGGCCGCCGTCAAAGTCGGCATCGCTCGCATCGGAACTAGGCGAGATACAACTCGGGCAGAAGTGGCTGCTGATCGCGGGCCTCGCGATCACGGTGTTGGCTGTCGGTTACTTCCTGAAATACTCGTTTGATCGCAACTGGGTCGGGCCAGCCGGTCGCGTGGCGATGGCTTACGGCGCCGGTTTGGCGATGCTCGGTTTGGGCGAGTTCTGCCGCCGCCGCAAGTTTGAAGTTTTTGGGCTATACATCATCGGCGGGGGGCTCGCGGTTTCATACTTTGCGAGCTACGCGGCGTTTCAAATCTACCACCTGCTCGGGCAGACGCCAGCATTTGCCTTGATGGTCGTGGTGACGGCGCTCGCGGGCGGGTTGTCGCTTTTCTACGATACGAAATGGCTGGCGGTCCTCGGGATCATCGGCGGTTTCCTCACGCCCATCGTGTTGAGCACCGGTACGGACAACCAGTTCGCCCTGATGACCTACGTGGCGATTCTCAATGCTGGAATCCTGGCGATCGCAACGTCGAAGCAGTGGGGTCTGTTGAACTATCTTGGGATGACGTTGACCTGGCTGCTCTTTTCGTCGTGGTACGTCAAGTATTACGGTGAGTCGAAATTCTGGATGACCACCTTTTTCTTAAACATCTATTTCCTGGCATACGCACTCGTGCCGTTCATCTATTACTTCGTCCGCACGGAGCGGCGCGACCTGACGGGATTCACCATCACCATTCCCAACGCATTCATCGCGTTCGGCTATTCGTACGTGATGATTCGCAAGCAATTTTGGCTGGAGATGGTCAGCGTCGTTTCGATTTCGTATTCGATTCTGTTCTTCGCACTGGCTGCGTATCTCTACAAGCGCAATCGCGAATCCGTCGATGCCATCGTGTTGCTGTTGGCCAAGGCGATTCTGTTTCTGGTGATTACGGTTCCGATACTGTTCTCCGAGCATTGGATCACGGTGTTCTGGACGGTGCAGGGCGCGGTGTTGATGTGGGCGGCATGTCGTCTCAAGAATGCGTACCTTCGAAACGGTGCGATTGCCCTCGTCGTGTTGGGGACGGCCAAGTTCCTGATCGTCGACTATATTCATGTGTTTGACTTGCGGGTCCCACGGATGCTCTTCAAGGGCGGATACAGCGCGATGCTGGTCGAACGCTGGCTCGCATCGGCTGTCGTGCTTGGCGCGTTGTTCCTTTCCGCGCGATGGCTCCAGTTGGCCAAGACAGAGAGTGGCCGCGGGTGGAAGGATATGGCCCCAACGTTTTACGGCTTGTTCGGGTCGGTGCTATTCGTCGTCGCCAACATCGAAGTCGCCACCTGCTTTGGCGAGTTGGCTCCGAAAGCCGTCTTCGCCGCGATTTCCGTGCTATGGGCGGTCTTTGCCGCCGGATTGATCACGCTGGGATTCCTGCGCAACCTGTCGATCCTGCGGCGCTGCGCGATCGTGCTGTTTGCCATTACGATCGTCAAAGTACTCGTCCACGACATGGCCAGCGTCGACACGCCGTTCCGCATACTTTCGTCGCTGGTATTGGGGGTGCTGCTGATCAGCGCGTCATACCTGTACCACCGCTACAAATCGCGGATCATGGGCGCGGAAGACAGCGCCACCAACGTCGATGCACCTTGGCCATAGTCGCACACTGACGGTCAGTTCCAGGCGTCGTAGGCATCGAAGTCGCGCAGATAGTCGATGGCCTCATCGATCGAGCACACCTCAACACCGCGTCGCCGCGCGCGGTTGTCGATGTCGCGAAGTGTCATCAAATCGTCGAACCATGGCGAATCGCACATTCGTTGCTTGGCACGGTGCCCAAGCGTTCCTTGCGCGTATTCAAGTGCTTCCATGTGGTGGGCGATGAGATACGTTTCGCGCGCCGTCAGCGTTCCTTCCAACGCTTCGAGCCCCGCGTTGACATGGTCGCGCGGATCGATCGCTTTCCCGACATCGTGCAAGAGGGCGGCTGTGATGAGTTCGGCGTCATATCCACATTCATTCCGCGCGATCTCGAATGCCTGAAGCGAATGGTAAAGCGCATCACCTTCCGGATGCCACCGGGCGTCCTGCTTCACGTCTTCGAGCGGCTTCAACAATGCAGACCAAAGCAGGTACCGGTCGATGCCGTCGAGTTCGTCGTCGGGAATGTCTGCCTCCGGATGTTCGCGCTTGATCAACTCGATGAGTTTGCTGATCGAAGCCCGTTCGATGGACTTGCCGGTGATGGAACTCTTGAAGCGATACCCGACCTTGTCGCGAGGGTAGACGGTCAGCTCAAAGGTGAAGCGATCGCGGAGGTGAATGTGGGTGAAGATGCGCTCTTCGGCGTGCTTGATGATGCGCTTTCGTTCCACCGAATACTCAAAGCCGAACCGGTCAAGCACTTCACAAAGCGACGACACCGAGTCGGTAAATACGTGGATGTCGATGTCCGACCCCTTGCGCACGTAGCCGGTCATCACGCTGCCGATCATGCGCGGTTGGAAGGATTCGAGAAGTCGCATGATCCGCAGCCCCGCAAGCCGCATCTCAAGCAGGTTCGTGCGCCGTTGATCGCCTTCGTACATGCGGGCCAGCGCCTGCACTTCCTCGCGGATTTCGCGATTCGCGGGCAATTCCTGCGGTTGCTGTTTGGGGTTGAATCCCAACTGCGAAGCGGCTTTGCGCTTGGCGGTGAAGTACTCCGTCTCGCTCCGCTCATACATCATCTGCGCAGCAAGCCGGGCAATCTGCCGGCGAAGTTTTGAATTGGACATGAAAGTAGTGCGCTCGATATTGGAAGGCCATCAATGCGAGCGCCGGCCTATGTGTTGACGACCGGTAGGCCGCCAATCAGATCCTACCAAACGGTGCGATGCCGAGCAATCAGAATTGCCAGATAGGGCGGTTTCAAAAGAACGCGACTTTCTTAGCGGACGATCCTTGAACGAAAGCCCAGCCCATCAAGCTCTTTTTGGACGCGGTCGGCATGGTCGCCTTGAATTTCAATCGCGCCGTCCGAAATGGTTCCGCCGGCTGCACAGGCGTTTTTTAGTTTCTTGAGAATCGTCGCGAGGTCGGAGGCGACGGGGTCGATGCCGCTGATAACGGTGACGTGTTTGCCTTTCTTGCGTTTCTCGACGCGGATGCGGACGGGTTGGTCCTTGGCCAGCAGCACTTCGCCCGATGCATCGCGCGGGCAGGCGCAGGCATCCATCGGCTCGTTGCAGTGGCTGCAAGTCACCGGCCGCTCCAGTGGTGTTCCGTCGAATAATCCTGCCATGTCGCCTATCGTACAGAATTATCCGCGAAATACAGCCCGCTTCTTGAAGGCGGACAATGCAGATGCGTTTGTCACGTCAAAGCGAGTTTGTCTGGACGCTCTTTGGCGCGGGTGATACATTCGCCGTACTATCGGGGGCCGCACTGAAACGCAGACAGTACGCGATTTGCGGGGGACACGATGCTCGCGTTGCGGCTACGATCTGACCAACAACTCGTCGGGCGTTTGTCCGGAGTGTGGCGGAGGGCTCGTTGGGGGCGAATAGCCAGTTTACTGAATTCGCAAACAATCCATTTGAAAGCAAAGGAAACATTCATTCGCATGAAATCAGGCAATTCATTTTTGCAAGGGCTTGCGGTTGTGTTTGTACTCATCTCCTGCATTCTGCAAGGCGGTTGTTTCGCAGCGGCCAGTGTTGGCATTTCGCTGGTGGGGCGGGTGGTCGATGATGCCGACGTCAAGGACCATGCCGATGAGCTTCTGGGAAAAGACATTTCTGCGGCTGACGAGCGGTTTGGCGAGCGAATTGACGTCAATCGCGAAGTCAATGGACCCCGCGCGTGGTACATCTATCCGGTGAAGCATCTCAACTTCCTGGGCAAGGATCGCTACGTCGTCGAAGTGCAGGGCAACAAAATCATCGCGATCACCCGCGCCGAAAAAACGAGCGACCCCAAGACAGACATCCCGCGCGCATTGATCATCGCCTCATCCGTCGAGGGCAAGACGCCAACCGAGTGCGAAGCCGAACTCGATCTCGGCAAGCCGCTGCTCACCGCACGAAGCGACAAGACCGGTTTGCTGAGTCAGACGTATGACGCCCGCCTCATCGAGGAGTTGGGTCGGCCCCGTTATTGTGTGCTGCGTTTTGATGCGAATGAGAAGTGCACGAAGGTTGAGTTTTTGGGCGTCGGGGCTTCGACGAAGGAAAAGCCCATCTGATTCGATTCTTCAAGTACGACGAATGTCAAAGACGTGCCACTGCTCTGTGAGCAGTGCTGGGCCGATGGCGTTGACCTGAAAAACACTGCTCACAGAGCAGTGGCACATTACGTTGCGTTTCGAATCGCTTCGAGGAATCGATCGCCGTAGGCTTCAAGCTTGGACGGTCCAACCCCTTTGACCTGCAACATCTCATCGGCGTCGCGCGGGGCGGCTTCGGATATCGCCCGCAATGTCCGGTCGCTGAAAACAACGAATGCCGGTTTGTTAATCTCCCGCGCAATCGTCAGCCGCAACTGCCGCAATCGCTCAAACAGCGTATTGGCGTTGGCGTCTGATTCATGGTAGCTCTCGTCCTCGTAAGTCACGCCCGACGAATCGAACTGTTCCTCAAGCGGCGGGGCACTTTCCAGTTCAACGCCCGCACCCTTCGCCGCCACCCGGCGAAAGTCCTCAACCGACACGCCCAGCGTTTCCAGATCAACGCGATAACCGCATTCCGGACAAATCGCCTTGCGCAAACCGAACAGGGAATAAGAACAGTCCGGACAACTGAGCTTGCGCCCCAGCGATTCGTAGAGTTTGACGCGGGCGTCTTCGTACGCATCCTGATCGATGGCGCGGTGGTGGGTGAGTGGTTTGGGTTTCTCAACTGTTCTTGGTTTCTTTTGCACCCGTTTGGCGCGTTTGAACTTTTGCGCTGGCAGCAGTCGCGCCTCGGCTTTCATGTGCAAGACCTGCCACCCGAGGTCCGTCACCTTCAACACGCGGTATTCGCCCTCGCGACAGAGCATGTCCTGATCAACGAGTTGATCAATCCAGGCCATCACCGAGCGTTTGTCTTCCTCTTCGAGAATGCCGAACGTGCTGAGTCGATCGTGCCCGCGCTCGCTGACTTTCGCATTGCAGTCGCCGACCAAGGTGTCGCAAACATACGCCGCGCCAAATCGCTGCCCGGTCTTCACCACGCCCGACATGATCTTCTGCGCGATGGTCGTTGAATCCGGATGCACCTCCACGCCATCGAGACAGAGATCGCACGCGCCGCAATTGCCATTGGTCCACGGCTGCCCGAAGTAGGTGACCAGTGATTCGTGCCGACAACGGATGCCCGTACAGAAACGCGCCATCGTGTTGAGCAGCGGCATTGCCGAGGCGATGTCGGCATCACCGCTCAATTCGATGATCCGCTTCCACGTCATCAAATCGCCGCCGCCATAAAGCAGGATGCAGTCAGCCGGTTGACCATCGCGGCCGGCACGTCCCGTCTCCTGCTGATAATGCTCGACGGATTTCGGCATCGCTGCATGGATCACAAATCGAATGTCGGATCGATCGATGCCCATGCCAAACGCCACCGTCGCCACGATGACATCGATCTTGAAGGAACTGAATCGATCCTGCACACGCGTGCGTTGGGCGTCGGACAGCCCCGCATGGTAACCCGCGGCTTTGATCCCCGCAGCAGACAGATGTTGTGAGATCGCATCGACATCGCGTCGACGGATGCAATAGACGATACCGGCTTGTCCGTCGCGCTCTTTGATGAGCTTTAAGATCTGATGGAAACCAGACTCGCGACGCAAGACGCGGTAGTTAAGGTTGGGTCGAAAGAAATCGCCGACGAGAATTTTGGGGTTCCGCAGGTGCAGTTGCTCGATGATGTCCTGTTGCACCCGAGGTGTCGCCGTCGCGGTGAAGGCATGGATCGACGCGTTTGGAAAGCGCACGCAAAGCTGATCAAGCCGCCGATAGTCACCGCGAAAGTCGTGACCCCAGTGACTGATGCAGTGGGCTTCGTCGATGGCAAAAGCGCCCACACCGCTCGACTGAAGCAGTTGCCAAAAGTACTCAGATGCAAACCGCTCCGGTGCAACGAAGATGAGCTTATATTCCCCCGAGCGGACACCGTCCGACACGCGCCGGCGATCGTCGGGCGTGAGGCTGCTGTTGAGAAATGCCGCACCGATCCCGCGTTCGAGAAGGGCGTCAACCTGGTCTTTCATCAAGGCGATCAGCGGTGACACGACGACGGTCGGTTTGTTCTTGAGCAGAGCCGGAGCCTGGTAGCAGAGCGATTTGCCTCCGCCCGTGGGCAAGACGACGAGCGAGTCGATGCCGTTGACCGTGGCAGTCATGGCTTCGCTTTGTAGAGGGCGGAGGGTGTCGTAACCCCAGTATTGCCTAACGATGTCCTTGATAGCGTCGGAGGGGTCGTTGTTTGGTGTATTTGTAGAAGATTGCATTGGTCGTCACGCTGCCAGAACTGCCAATTCTGCCGATTGTAAGGGTAACCGGACTGGCGGTGGGCGTCGAATCTCAGGGAGAAAACAGCTCCACATTTGCCCTCGCCGGCCAAAGTAAGTGCAATATCCGGGTGACTTTGCAACATACAAGATCGGAATCACAAAGGCAGCGAGGGATTGGGCATTCCCGACAAGAAAGTGACAAGGCTGGGCGGGCTTCGGCTCGGGGACCAACTGTCGCCAGAGGAGTTTGGCGACCAAGCCCAGGCTGCGCGCCACACGTTGTGGCTCATTGCGATGGGAATGACCAACGACCGTCATCTTGCCGAGGACATTGTTCAGGAGACGCTCGCGATCGCCTGGAGAAAGTCCGGCCAATTCGAGCGTTCGACGAGTTTCACGGCATGGACAGCCGCCATCGCCCGAAATGTCGCGCTCAATTCGCGGCGCAAGAATTCGAGACAGTCGCTTGTGAATCCGGAACATCTCGACTCGACGCCATCAAATGACAGTGGTGACGACACGGGTCCGATCAACACGGTGGGACGAATCCTGCCCAACCAAAAGGATTTCGACGATCAAGTGGTCTCTGCCTTGCAGGACCTTTCCAGCGCCGCGCGCAGTTGCCTGTTGCTGCGCACGGTGACCGGACTGAGCTACGACAAGATATCCGAATTGCTGGAAATCGCCCCAGGGACTGCGATGAGCCACGTGTATCGCGCTCGCAAAACCCTGCGAAGTCGACTTGGAGGGGAAACGATACGTTCAAAGGGAGGTACGGCATGACAGGTGGACCCGACAAAAAATCGGTGGAACATCTGCTTGCGTTGTACATTGACAACGAACTCGCGCCCCAGGAGCGCGCCGAGTTTGAGCGGATGATGGACGCCGACCCATCGCTCCGCGCCGAAGTCGAATTGCAGCATCGCATCGACGCGGTGCTGCGCAGTTCATTTGATCCGTCGCATATCGAAAAAATGGCGGATGTGAAGCCCGTCGCCAGTTCGGCAGGTCGGTATCACAAATTGCGTCGGGTGGCTGCGATCCTGTTCTTCGTTGTTTCGATTGGCGTTGCTTATTGGCAAATTCGAAATGAGTTCGGTCCGCGAAAAGCCGCCAACGATCCGTATCCGCCATATACGTCCGACGCAAGGTCCATGCTGGCGTACTATGATGAGGCGATCAGCAAGGGTTTTGAACCCGGTTGGGTATGTTCTGGTGAGCAGTTTGAAAGCACCTTCCGCGATAGGTTTGGCCAGCGAATCGTTCTGGATAATCTTCCGAGCAACGTGAAGATCGCCGGGCTGGGGTATGCCAAAACGCCGACGCTTCAGACCGTCACGGTTTACGCCCAGGTCGATGGCAAGCCCGTGCTCTTGTTTGTCGATTCCGCATCGGCGGTCGGAGATCTGAATCCGATGAGCGAATCGGTGTTCAGGCATGAACGGATGATGGGGCGCCTGCTGATTTACGAAGTCTCCCAATTCCCCACACCGCAGATTCTCGACTACATTTCAGTGGTCAAGTGCAAGCGTCACAAAGGCGAGTAGACCCCGTTGCCAGTGCCCGCGAATCAAAGTCAACTTTCGCTCGCCGCGGGCGCTCACAAATGGGCTGTGATCTGTTAACTTCAAGCGCATGGACATTCGAGAATACAACCGCACGGCTTGGAATGCCCAGGTCGCTCAGAACAATCAGTGGACCATTCCGGTTGACCACGCGACCGTTGAACGCGCGCGACAAGGCCAATGGGATGTTCGGTTGACCCCGACAATTCCCGTTCCGCGTGACTGGTTTCCTGACTTGAAAGATTGCGACACCTTGGCGCTCGCTTCGGGTGGCGGGCAGCAGGGTCCGATATTGGCCGCGGCTGGTGCGCGCGTAACAGTGTTTGATAATTCCGAAAGGCAACTCGGGCAGGACCGACTCGTCGCAGAGCGCGAAGGCCTGGACATCAAAACTGTTCAAGGCGATATGGCCGACCTTGGCGTCTTCGACGATGGGAGTTTCGATTTCATCTTTCACCCCTGCTCAAATTGCTTCGTCGAGGACGTCATTCCGGTTTGGCGCGAGTGTCACCGCGTGTTGCGACCGGGTGGAGTCTTACACGTCGGGTTTACCAATCCTGCCGTTTTCATTTTTGATTCGCCACTGATGGAAAAAGGCGAGTTACTGATCAAGAACAAGTTGCCATACTCTGACCTGACTGATCTGACTCCGCAGGAACGGCAGGCATTCATCGACCAATCTGAACCATTATGGTTTGGTCATACGCTCGACGACCAGATTGGCGCCCAGTTGTCTGCCGGTTTCGTCATGACGGCTTTGTTCGAAGACCGCGATCCCACCAATCCACTGAGCCAATACATGCCGACATACATCGCGACCCGCTGCGTAAAATGCAGTTGAACCGGACACATTCAGTTGTAGCAAACCACTTCCACGCGTGACCATTCGACGCCTTTGCTTCCCGGAGAATCGTTGAAAATGGCTCCCGACAACAACGTGGATCTTCGCGCCCATCGAACCTGCCTGCTTGTCGGCCGTTAGGGACCTCCCGCTTGGAATGCGCGTACAAGTCGTCCGGCTGGATGGGGATTGCTCAGGCGGTTATCGGGCCTGAATCCGGTTCGATCCAACCTCACCGGCGTGATGGTCGATTCAAAATCAAAATCGTGCAATCCCATTGCTGAAGACAGGTTGCCTCGAATTCAGCCGATATGAATAGCGGTTTTGTATCAATTCAAATCGTCCAGCATTTGCGCTCTGGCGACTGAATTGAACATGAAGATTCAGATGGAAGATCGATTACGCGGGAACGTCTGAAAAATGATGCCTACTGAAACACGTCGGCGCCATGACCATACCTGCGGCCCAAAAACTTGAGACTCTGCTCGCCAGCGCTCGTGGCAAACAATTCATGATGCGCTTGCAATTGCCAAGTCTCCAAGAGTCCCGGAACGTTACGGTTGAAATGGCAACAATTTAGAATGAATTGATCCAACCTGAAAGCGATGCGGCCAATAGCAGCATGAGAATCGGTCATGGGTAGCGCAGCATTCGAAGAAATCAAACGTGCCGGCCGGCTTCCGTCCCCGAAAGCAGTGGCGCTCGAACTCATGCGCCTGCTCGATGAAAAAAGCACGCCGATCTCTCAAATCACTTCGACGGTAGAGACCGATCCGGTTCTCTCGTCTCGTTTGTTGAAGCTCGTCAATTCTCCGTTGGCTGGCGTGTCGAGGACGATTGCATCGTTGGCGATGGCCGTCAATCTGATCGGTCGGCCCGCGGTACGCAATCTGGTGCTGGGAATGTCTTTGATTGACCCGGGCAAGAAAGCATTGGCGGGACGTTTTGATTATCAGGAGTTTTGGTCGAAGTCGCTCGCCCGCGCCGTATCAGCCCGCCACCTTACCAGGTTCTTCAAGGCCTGTGCACCCGACGAGGCTTTCACAACGGCGTTGGTCAGCCGCATTGGCGCGCTGGGCTTTGCGGCCACGCATCCGGATGACTACGACCAGATCCAATCGCGCGTCAATGGCGGTCCGATCGCCAAACACCTGCTGGTCGAGCGCGAGGTGTTTGGGATTGATCAAAACGAACTGTCGGCAGAGATGATGGCAGAATGGTATTTGGCAGACGTTTTCTGCGACGCGGTCAGGCATCAAAACGTAGTGGACCTGGCCAAAGTTGAAATCGACGATCGCAGCAGAATCCTTATCTCGCAACTTAACCTGGCGAATTCGTTTGCGGACATTTTTGTCAAACCGGTCGTCTATCAGGAGGACCTGGCGGCAGTCGTCGAATCATTCGAGTCGATGAATCTTGACAGAGAGCTGCTGAACGACACTTTTGATCTTGCCAAACAGGAGTGGCATGAGCTCGGTTCAGTCTTCGCCGTGAAGACAAACAAGAATGTCCCATCACTGGCGGATACCCATTCACGAGCATCACGCGACCAAAGACCGATACTCGTCGTCGATGACGACCCCACGTCTCTTAAGCTGCTTGTCAACGCCCTGACCGAAGCTGGATATGAAGTGCGATCAGCCGTGAACGGTTTCGACGCATTCAAAGCCATCCGTGCTGAAGGCTACCAGATGGTCATCACCGATTGGAACATGCCGAAGATGGACGGCCTGCAGCTTTGCGGGGCGCTGCGAAACAGTGAAGTCGTCGGATTTGTTTACGTCATTGTCCTCACCAGTAGCACGGGAAATGAAGTCCTCAGCAAGGCGTTTGATGCGGGCGCGGATGACTTCCTGATCAAGCCTTGGAAGAAAATTGAACTTCTCGCACGCCTGAAAGCAGGATTTCGCACCTTGAATCTCGAAAGCAACTTGGCCGCCGAGCAACGTGCCGCGCACAAAACCAATGCGGAACTGGCCTCCCTCAATGACAAACTCAAACGGATGGCGACCACGGATGAACTGACTGGACTGTACAACCGGCGCGAGGCGATGAGCCGTCTGAACGAATATTGGGCGCGGGCCAAACGCAGAAACACACCACTGTCGTGTATAGCGTTCGACATCGACAACTTCAAAAAGTGCAACGACACCTACGGACATGATGTTGGCGACATTGTCCTGCGCGATACAGCACGCATTTTGAAACGCAGTGTGCGCGCGAGTGAAAGTGTCTTCAGGATGGGCGGCGAAGAGTTCATGATCCTCTGCCCGGATTCGACAGCAGCCATGGCCGAAAAAGGGGCCGAGCGCATTCGCGCACAGGTCGAGGCCAACAGGATCAAACACCTCGGTGCCACTTACGCGGTCACCATCAGCGGCGGGGTCGCAGAAGTTGTTGGGTCAATGAACAACTGCGATGAAGTGCTCAAGGTCGCAGACCGTGCCCTGTACGAAGCCAAAGCCGCCGGTCGCAACCGCGTCATGATCGGACAGTTTGCCCCGATACCAGTCGCATGACCCACAATTGAATTTGCGGGCGATGTTTGCAATCCTCCAAATTCCACCTCCACCCAGATTTACATCTTTCAATCCAAAATGAATGGGCTGGCTGTGAATTCCCAAGCCCGTCGGCTGTTGCGCGTTAGCCCACAAGCGATTAGCACAAATCTGTTCAATTCGGCACTTCGGGAAGTTGGGGCAATCAACGCTTGCCGGTCGATTGTGGTTCTGGTTCAAGTATGAAAGCCACAACGCGCGCGTTTGACGCCTTCTCAAACAACACCTACCTTGCACCGCCGTTTCGGCGAATGGGGGGTCCATTCACATTGGAATTGGTGGCGGATGCGAAACCGACACGGTGATCGCAAAACCACCAACAGCGAATAACTAATTTCTCAGGAGAAATTCAAATGAAAAAGATGAACTGGTCACTGTCTGCATTGGCTTTGCTGGTCTTTGGAACGGTCGCGTCGGCCGGACCGAACGTCACCATCAGCAAGTCCTGCCCCGGTCTGCGTTACCTCGGGCGCGATGCCACCTTTGACATCACCGTTACCAACACCGGTGATGCAGCCGCCAACAACGTCGTCGTCACCGACATGATCCCCGTCGGCATCAGCTTCACCGGCGCAGACAATGGCGGCGTTCGCGAAGGTCAGCGCGTTGTGTGGCGCGTCGGAACCCTCGAAGCCGGCAAGAGCATGACTCTCAAGTCGACCTTCCTCTGCAACACCATCGGCAGCTTTGAAAACGAAGCCATGGTCACCTACTGCGCAGAAGCAAAGGCCCAGTGTAGCATCGACGTCAAGGGTATTCCCGCGATCCTGCTCGAGTGTGTCGACAATCCCGATCCGATCGAAGTCAACGGCAACTTGACCTACACCATCACCGTCACCAACCAGGGATCAGCCGTCGGCACCAACATCGTCATCAAGTGCATGTTGCCCGCCGAAGAAGAGCACGTTTCCTCGACCGGACCGACGGCAGTCACCGCCGACGGCAAGAGCATATCCTTCGCACCGCTCGCCACGCTCGCACCGAAAGCGTCAGCCGTCTACAAAGTCAACGTCAAGGGTGTGGGTGAAGGCGACGTCCGCTTTAAAGTCGAATTGACCTCGGATCAGATGGATTCACCGGTGAACGAAACCGAAAGTACGCACATCTATCAGTAATCAAAAAATGCAATTCGGCGGTGCGTGATTCACACAAGCCGGCCAATTCAAAATGAACCGGCGTTGGACGAGGAACTTATCCCAAGTCCAACGCCGGTTTTGTTTTAGGGCATTGCTGATCCTATCGCAGCGGAGCGACAGCGTCGCCATTCCCACGCAGGGCCGTCATTCCCGCGCAGGCGGGAATCCAGGGGCAAAACGAAATCAATCCAGGTGAGTACCCGCGCCCGTGCAGTAAAGAGCGGACGAGCAAAACCCGACGCTTGGATTGAGACCGCGATAACTGCACTTAAGGTATATCCACGATCCAAGCGCCTGCTACGGTAGTCCCCCGAAATCGCATTCGTCCGGAATGCCGTTGGGAATTTCGATATCAAGGCTTGTTCCACCGGCGATATCGCACTCGTCGGGCACGAGGTTCTCGTTGCAGTCCGGCACATCGCCCGCCCGCACTTCGCACTTGTCGACGACATCGTTGCCATTGCAGTCGTTGAAGATGAGGTCGCACTCATCGGGTCGCAGGTTAAAGTCGCAATCCTCGCTGAACCCGTCGAGCACGTCGCACACATCCGGCACGCCATTGCCATTGCAGTCGGGCGCATCCTGACACGCGTCAGGAATGTTGTTGTTGTCGCAGTCCGGCTGACATCCGTCGGGCACACCGTTCTGGTCGCAGTCGCCATCGATCATCGCCGCAAGGTCGCACTCGTCGGGCACGCGGTTCTGATTGCAATCGCCGCTGTCGCCGTTGAGGATATCGCAAGAGTCCTCGACGCCATTGCCGTTGCAGTCGGGACCGCATTCATCTGGCAGCCCGTCTTCCGTGCAATCCTCGGACGTGCCCAGGGCGATATCGCAGAAGTCGGCGATACCGTTTTCGTTGCAATCTCTAAACGGTTCGTCCCTGTCGTCAATCTGATTCTGGTTGCAGTCCTTCGGCAGACCGGCGAAGAGCGGCCACTTGTCCAGACCGTCAATGAATCCGTCGCCATCGGTATCTGGATTCAGTGGATCCGTCCCGACGATGTTGACTTCGAATCCATCGCGCAACCCGTCCGCATCGGTATCAGGATTGTTAAAGCCAGTTCCGATTTCGAGTTCCTTCTGATCGGGCAAACCGTCGTTGTCGCCGTCGCGCCCAAAGGCCATCGGTGGCGTGCGGAAAACGAATATCTCATCGAAATCGTTGACGTCGTCCTCGTCGCTGTCGCCCGAAAATGGGTCAGTCCCCAAAACGAGCAGTTCAATCGTGTCGGCAATACCGTCACCATCGGAATCGGGATCGTCTTCCGAAGTCAAAGCCGCCGGCATGTCGCACTCCTGCAATTCCACAAAGGGCGCAGGCTCAACGCTGCCATCTTCGCTGCCATAGAGTCGTCGAATCGCGTCAATATCACCTGCGGCCAACTCGCTGATCGGTCCGCGATAACTCGGACGCATCACCGCGCCAGCAACAAGGCTGTGTTCCAACCCGAGCGCATGACCGATTTCATGCAGCATTACCACCGAAAGCAGATACTCAACTTCCGAAGGCGGAACCGTCCAATTCTCAATGGAACTCAAATAAATCTGACCCGGCTGCGGTGATCCTGGAAAATAAGAAAGCCCCAGGTATCCACCGGGTCCATCAAACGGGAACGCACCGTTGTCGTCATCCGGATCGAAATGAATCACGATGTCGGCATTGTCTGCGCTCGCTGCCCGTTCAAAATCCAGCGAACACGCCGCATCCCAAAGCCCAAACATCTGTTCGGCAATTTCAAACTGGCGAGCGGTATCGATACCCGACACCGGATTGGCAATCGACCACGTCAGGTTTTCTTTGGGCCAGCGCGAGGTCGGGCGAAAGCAGGCCAGATCAACCGGCGTCCTTGCAAACCCATCGTAACACGCGATGGCAAGTTGGGCGCACTCCGACTGCACTGCCACCCGCGGCTGAGGATCGTCCGGCGGAGAGTCGGGCATACAACCGGATTGCAAACCAGCCAACCCGACAACGCCAACCGCCAACACGACGACAAAGCTGAAACGTTTTGCAGTCAAAGATGAGTCTCCGCGCTCTCTCGATTCGCTCGACATCATACTCTCCCATCCCGCAACTGTCTCGACCACTTTGCGGTGGTCCCTTTTTAACATCAGCGTGTTAATACCGCTGAAAGGGGCAGAGCCCCAGGGAAGTCTTCCCCGGAACCCCGCCCCGTCGGTTAAAGTTTCGTGACTTGTATCTGACTACTCAACCAGGAAGACCCGGATCGGAGCAGCCAACTGCGTGTTGGCACCCTGGATCGTGCGGTCCGGAGCGATCACACCGTTGAGCAGGTCGATCTCATCGTAGCTGAACACTGCGTTCGCACCGTTGTCCACGATGTATGCCGTACCCGCTTCGTCAACCGCGATCGCCGACAACGCCACTGCACCAGGAACCGTCAGCGTCAGGTCGGGCTGAACCACACCGTTGAGCGACGAAGCATCAAAGAAGGTGAAGATAAACCCAGCCGTATCGACAACGTACATGGTATCTGCAGCGTCAATGTAGACGTCGAACACGCTGGTGAATGCCGCACTGGTGATGATACGGGTCGCATTCACGTTTCCGTTGAGCGAGCTGGCGTTGGCAAACACAACAACGTTGTTGGCACCATTGTTCGCGACGTACAGGTCGTCATCAGCCCCGAAGTTGATACCCGTCGGGTTGTTGATGTCAACACTGGCGATCGTACGGATCGGCGCGGTGTTACCGTTAAACGTCGAGCTTGACGTATCCGAGAAGACCTTGATGTCGTCGGTCACGATGTCCGCGACGAACAGGAGATCTTCACCGGTGTTGATCGCCAGCGTGGTCGGACCAGCCGGATTCAACTGGGTGGCTGCTCCCTGAACGTTACCATCAGGCGACAGGTTACCGTTGGTCTGATCGGCGTCGTCATACGTGGTCACCGATGCGGTCGCAAAGTTGGCGGCCAGCAACTGGTTGTCCGCGTTGACAACGATGTCAGCCGGGAAGGCCAACTGCGTCTGCGCACCGGCCAGGTTCGTATCGGGAACGATGTTACCGTTCACGCCCGAAGGATCGGCATAGCTTGTGACGTTACCGCCGAGGTTGGCGATGTACAGCCGCGGCTCGGAAGGCGCGGTGACCGAAACAAACACGGTTGCGGTCGACGTCAATCCACCTTCATCTTCGACGGTGAGTTCAAACGACATCTGCTCGTCCGAATCCGGAGCGGTAAAGCTCGGTGAATCGGTGTCGGCATCGCTGAGTGCAACCGGCGTACCGGAAGCCTGCGACCAGCTGAAGGTGAGCGCATCGCCATCGGGATCGCTGCTGCCCGAGCCATCAAGTGTTACGGTGTCGCCACCAAGGGCGGCTTGGTTGGAACCGGCATCAGCCGACGGCGCCTGATTTTCATCCTGCGGATCGTCTTGCGGATCATCCTGCGGTGCGTCCTGATCATCGGGCTGCTCAACCTGTGGTTCAGGTTCACCACCACCAGGAGGTGTAAAACCGCAACCGACAATGCCCATGCCAAAGAACACGCTCAACGACAGCGTGCCAACAGTGCGAAACCAAACGTGGTTTTTCATTTTCTTCATACCCATTGCAAATCTCCCACGGCTTCCCCAAGCCGCTATCGCGTTGTGCAAGGTTGGTGCCTGCACTCAGCTCCCACATCAAAAAGCCGCAGCGTCATTCGCCAGCGGCGTTACCCCCAACGTTGATGAATTGGGCACGAGGCCCAACCAACCTTTCAGAAAAACAAAAAAACGCCGTTTCCGGCGCAAAAAGGCACAAAAAAGGTCCGAAATGCCAGATTTGAATCAGCAAAGAAGTGCAACCAAAATGTAGGGTGCGTCCCGGACGCACCTGCTGAACCGCAGGTTGTCAGACCTGTCTAAATGATGAGTAACGACTCAACCAAGGAGCCAAACTTGAGCGATTCGCAACACAATGCAGCAAGGGCAGGTCGAAACGATGAACTGACTTTGACGTGCTCCGCATGTGGGCAGGCATTTCGAATTCTAGCATCTCAAAAATCAGACATCGTCGAATGCCCGCATTGCCAATCACAGGTCAACGCCGCCGAGCTGACTTTGGATACAAAGAATTCGGACACAAACAGTGTCGTAGGCGCATGTCCCCAGTGTGAGGCTGAAACCCCGATCTTGATTCCGGCAGAAATTGCAGATCAACGCAAGCTGATCGTCACGTGTGACACATGCGGAAAAGAAGCGAGCATCGATGCGTTCATCAAGAAACGTCAGAAACTGGACGAAACCACTCGACGCAGAGAGTTGGAACAGGCGGAGCGTGAACGCGAAGAGATTCGCCGCGCCACGCAGGAGAAACGACGCAGGCAAGAAATGGAAGCGTATCGAGTGGCTGAGCAGGCCAGAATGCGTGAAGAGCAGCAATCAAGAAGTCAAAACAGAATCACGGAGCCGACAGATCAAGAACTACGATCTCTAATTGGCATCTTACGCACCTTGGCAACAGTTTTTGCGATCCTGTCTGGAGTGTTCCTTTTTATCTCTTTCTGTGGGGTCGTCTTTTTTCCATTGCTGGCATTTCTTGGTATAGCGATCGTGTTTGCGGCCTACTGGTTCACCCTGACGATCGGCGCAAAAGTGTTGTCGCTGTTGGGGGCGATCGCCCAAGGCATCGAGCGCATCGACCGGAAACTCGATTCGATTTCAATCAAGGAATCCGACACCAAGTAGATCGCGTAGGGTGCGTCTCGGACGCACCTGCTGAAATACTTATCCGGTCGATCCGACAACAAAAGGCTCGCCGCATTCGGGGCAGCGACCACACGGTAGCTCTCTCAGATCATACCCGCATCGTTGACAATACCCCTCGGGTTGCCGCTTGCTCCATTTCCATACAACTCCGCAAACGCCGAAAAGCGGTACAGCAAATATCCAAAGCGGTATGAAGGCGATCTGACTTGTAGCGATCGGCCAGTTCACGAAGCCGGTTGTGGGCGCAAACGTAAAGTCCCACCAAAAGAAACCAAAGGTGTCCAGTGATTCAAAACGTATCACCAACGCCCCCTGGCCGATCCCAATCATGAAATCAAAAGCGGAGAATCCGAAAGTGTGACGCAGCGACATCCAATATAGCGGCACGAAACCCATGACGATCGCATATCCCGCCTGAGCGATTCGTTTAACCTGCTTAGAGCGTCGACGATGCTGCGTCGTATCACCGCAAGTTCGGCAAACGCCAAATTCATCTCCGAGTTCGGCGGAGCAATTGACGCAGAGATTGCGGCAAGGGGAAGTCAGGAGTCGGATGAATGCGCTCGCCAGCAACACGGCCGCCGTTGGAACCGAAAGAATGATGGCAATGCCATACCACTCAATGATCGGGGCAAACGCAAAGGCGAGGAAGGGGTGCAGTAGGGTAACGCAGCCGAGCGTGATCCCCAATCTGATACCGCTTGATTTGAGTGGGCGATTGTAAAGAAGCGGGATGACAAACATGCACCAAACAACGCCTTCCGCTACACCCTTCAACACGACATAGGGCAGGGCGGAAAGGTAGTAGTTGGCAATCTGCGGAGGTTGGCCGTCCGAAAAGCAGAAGTTGATCGCGAGGACGTAGTGCCAGAGAAACAGACTGTGGCCAACTCCCAGTCCCATGCACAGCAGAATCTTGTCAAGGACGCTCACGCGGTATGATGAATCGCCTGAATCGGTCATTGCGAACGAGTCTATCACCAGCATCTACCACTTGTTAAAGGATTATTCGGTTCAGCGCCCGTGGGGCGGCGATTTGGAAATATTTCTGCGGGTCGCAAATATTGGACGACTACCCCCGAATACCCACCTGAAGGGCCCGATTTCCGGGTCTGCATTGTCTTTCATATCGCATTGAACAATTGCCCGTCGCGGCCGGTTTGCGCGGGCGGTTTTGACATTGGGTTGCGGTTCTGCCATTGGTGGCCGGCGTCACAGAGGAGATTCGGCGATGTTCTTTCTGACCATGTTTCGACACGCGGTGTTTGCTTTTCTCATTCCCTTGTCCCTCGTCGCGAACGGGGCGGCAGCTTTCGAGTCCGAATCCGGGCCAGCCGCCTCCTTCTACAAAGCCTACTACCTCCAGCAGCAGGGCGATGTCGCCGGCGCGGCAAAACTCTACGCCGAAACCCTTAAGTCCGGACAAATCGAAGGGGCGATCAAAGACGCCGCACAAAAAGGCTTAACCGAGTGTCGCGAAGAACTGGCCTGCGCCGACTTCGCCAGCCTCATGCCCGAAGACGCACTCGCCTACATCGAACTCAGCCGCCCGGGCAAACAAATCCACGACCTGCTCGACATGCTGGGCCTGCTCTCCGACGGTGACAACAGTTGGGCCAAACCCGGTGAACGCTATCTCGCCATCAGTCCAATCCTCGTTAACGAACTCGCAGGCATTCGCGGGGTAGCCGTCGCCATCACCGGAGTCGATCCGATCGCGGGCGCTCCCGCGGGGGTGGCTGTCCTTCATCCCGGAAGTGTTGACGCCATTCGCGGCGCACTCGAAACCGCGCTGCCCGCAGCCGCAGTATCAGTACCGTCTATCGCCAACCGTCCGACGTACATGATCGAAGAGAAAGTCTACGTCACCCTGACGTCGCGCCTCATCGTCGTCAGTCCGCAGCGCGCCCAGATCGAAGCCGTCATCAATCGCCTCGACGGCAAAGCCAAGTCATCACTGGCCACCAGCGAAGCGTTGAGCGATGTCCTCGCCAGTCGCGGCAAGTCGCTGCTCTTTTTCTGCGTCAATGCCAAGCCAATCGTGCCCATGATCCAGATGATGGGCGCAGCCTCCGAAGAACTCGCCATCGGCAATGCCGTCCTCGATCTCAACAGTTTCAAATGGATCGCCGGCAAATTCGGTGTCGAAGAGGATGGCCCGCAACTTGAACTCGCCGTCAGCTATGAAGAAGGTCAACAGAACCTCGCATACAACCTGCTCCGCACACCACCGATCTCGCGCGAAATTCTTTCATCGATTCCATCGGGGGCGGCAGGCTTCATCGCGTCAGCGCTCGGCGAATCATCCGGCAAGAAAGTCGACGTCGGAAATGAAAGCGCCAACCGCGCCGTCATCGGATTGGACTATGGCCGCGAGATTTTCGCGAACATCGTCGACTTCGCGGTATGCGTTGTCTCGCCAAAGGAAGGTTCCAAAAGCAAGAGCCCCGCACCCGATGTGGCCGTGGTCATCCGCGTCAACGATCCCACGAAATCAGAAAAGCTATGGCAGCAGGTGCTCGGTTTGATCACGATGGCGGCCGGCGCTCCGACGACCGACGGCATCGCCGACTCGATTTCGGAAGTCGCGGTGCGTGCCTATCGTTTCCCCGAAAACGTCAACGTCTTTTTCGCGACCGTAGACGACAAGGTCATCCTCGCCACCAGCCGCCACGCCGCGCAGCTTTCAATCGAAGCGTCGCAGGGCGGTCCTTCCGTCTTGGATGACAAAGCCTTCGCACCCGGTATCAGCCGCATGACCGCAAGCACCAGCAAAGCCGTCCTCGTCCATCCGAAACGCTGCCTTGAGGTGGCCAAACGCTTCATGAGCGAACGCGAACTTGAAGAAGTGAAACCGGTCCACGAGATGATCGGCGATTTGGTGCTGGCTGCGATGACCGATGAGTCGGACGTGATGTTTCGTTTGTCGATGTCGGCCAGCAGTCTGCCGAACATCGGGCCGATGGTCGCCGCCCAGTTGCAGAAAGAGTTTGAATCCGAACGGATGCATGCCGAGTTGAACCGGGCATCGCGGTCAAAGAATTGGGATCAGGCGCTGGCCGCTCTCGATCAACTCGAATCTTCGGGCGAATCCAACATGCATCTCGATCAGAAGCGACTGGAGATTCTGGCGTTGGGCAAGGGCGACCGCGAGCAAGTCGTCGAGTTGGCCAAGACGTTCGCCGACAAGTACAAGCATCACGCGAATGCACTGAATGTATTGGCGTGGAATCTGCTGACGGAAAAGAAGTACGAAGGCAAGTACAACGACATCGCGTTGAAGCTGGCCGAGCGTGCGTGCGAAGCATCCAATCAAAGCAACTGGGCGATCCTCGATACCGCCGCCCTCGCCAACTTCAAGACCGGCAACATCAAGCGAGCCCTCGAACTGCAGGAAAAAGCCATCGAAAAAGGAGGCAGTAGCAGCCAGGAAGCAAAGGCACGTTTGGAAGAATATCGCGTCGCCGAAGCAAAGTAGGGTCCGCTGTGCGGACCGATTGATGTCGACACCAATCCGTGCGCACATCGCACCCCACACAACGTCACGACGTAGAAGCGACGTCCTGCCAACTCAATTCAAAGCGCGCCAGATACTTGCGCAAGCGGTCGGCATCGTTGGTGATCTTGCGTTTCTTTCGCGATGAAGCAAACAGTCGCCGGCCCGCGGCAGAAAGCGACTTCGATGCGCGGCAGACCTTGATCACGTGGGCCAACTGAACGCGATCAAATTCATCGATCTCGCCAGCGCGGTTGCCAAGGACATCGTCCAGCGCGACGACTTCGCCCGACGATTCGCCACGGGCTAGCGCGTTCCACGATTTTCGCAGCCGTTCGATCTCGCGTTTGACGACGCTTTCGGTGATGCGGCCGGAAGGTGCCATCGTGGCCATCCGTGCGATGGCGCCGTTAAGATCGCGAAAGTTACCCGCCCATTGGGAATCGGGCTGCTTCGCGAATTTCAGAAACACGCGCATCGCCTCCTTGTTGAAGCGAAAGAGATGCCCGGTCGCGCTGGCCACCTGATCGAGTTCATATTGGATGTTCGGTTCAATGTCTTCGGTTCGGCTGGCCAACCCGGGCAGTTCAAACGACCAAAGGTTGATGCGGGCCAGCAGATCGTCGCGAAATTCGCCGCTACGCACCGCCCGCCCAAGGTCGCGATTCGTCCCGCAGATCAGTTGAAAGTCGCTGGCGATCTCTTTATCCGACCCCAACGGAAAAAAGAGTTTCTCTTCAATCGCCCGCAGCAGCATCGCCTGTTCATCGAGGCCCAACTCGCCCACTTCATCAAGAAAGAGCACGCCTTCATGCGCCTCGCGCAGCAACCCCTGTCGATCCTGTGTGGCTCCGGTAAACGCGCCGCGCTTGTGGCCGAACAGCGTCGACATCGCCGTATCGCTTCGCAGCGTGGCGCAGTTGACTTCGACGAAGCGGCCTTCGGTTCCACTGCGGAGTCTTCGCAATTCATAAATGCGCCGCGCAAGGCTCGACTTGCCCGCACCGGTCGGACCGGTGAGCAGGATCGGCGCTTCCGAATGGGTGGCCACGTGTTCGATCTCGTCGATCATCCGGTTGAACAAAGCGTTGCGCGTTTGGATGCCGGCTTTTAGAAATTCGGAACCTTCGCGCTGCTCGCTGGCGAAGCGCTGTGCGATGCGGTCGTACTTCGACAGATCGAGATCGATGATGCTGTAGCTGCTCGGTTCGCCCGAACTGCGCCGCTTGGGTGGCGACGTCTGCACCAGGCGGCCGGGGAAGTGTCGCGACTCGGTGAGCAGGAACGTGCAGATCTGCGCGACGTGCGTACCCGTGGTGACGTGAATCAGATACTGCTCGCGCTCCGTGTCGAAAGGGTAGCCCCGCGCGAATTCGTGCAGCACACCATAGACATCTTCAAACGCCCAAGGGTCGCGAAAGTGAATCTCATGCAATCGCACCTTCGTCTCGGGCGACACCGACCGAATGTCGTCGGCTACGGACTCAGCTAACTTGCGGGTGCGCTTCTCGGTCAGCAACTCAAACCGGTGGATCAACAAGTCTTCATGCTGACAAAGCGAAACCGTAGGCCGCCACCGCGACCAACGATCCACCCCATCACCCCGATCCAACTGCGTCCCCAGCAATCCAATGGCCACGCTCTGCATAGCGAAAATTATAAGATACGCGCTAAGTAGCAACAATAGTTGTGATCATGCATTCCGGCTCCGAATTGACAAGGTGTCTAAGGCATTGCGCAAAAAGAGTTTATGAGGAGTCATCGACGGGCGAGTCTAGTGGCACGCGCCATGCCCTATGCTAGATGCCCGTCGGTCGAACGGCCTGACTGGCGGGACGCACTCATGAAGGGGCGGGCGGCCGACTTGGCGCCGCCCGCCTTGGAACGGGGTTGGATTGAACGTTGCTTTCGAATGGTGCTTTGGTTGATCGACCTCATGGTGAAATGGAGATCATCGGAGCTTGCGAAGCTTCAGTTCCAGGTTCGAGTCCTGGTGGGGTCATGCTTGATGGTCTGAATCGACTGGGTGTGGGGCAATTGGGAGCCTACCTGGTTTGGATCCAGGATGTTGCAGGTTCGAGTCCTGCCACCCAGATTTTTGATGGGTTGTTGGTTGGTTGCTCTTGATGGAATTCGGCGAATGGGCGGGCATGAGATTCTTCAGTCCCCCACCCTGGAAGGGCGGGGCACCCGTCGCTCAGTTGAACGTGATCGGTGCTTACAGCGGGATGGTGCAACGGTAGCATCTCGGTCTTTGACACCGAAGATTCGGGTTCGAATCCCGGTCCCGCTGATGTGGCAACAAGCTTTGATTTGGCGGCTGTGTCGGAACTGGCAGACGAACGCGCCTCAGAAGCGTGTGGGCGAACGCCCGTGTGGGTTCGACTCCCACCAGCCGCATTGGACTTTCGCGTTGTTTGCGGTTGTGGCGGAATTGGCATACGCACCAGGTTGAGAGCCTGGAGGTGGCTTACACCTTGTGGGTTCGAATCCCACCAACCGCAGTCAAAAATCTTCGGATGAGAGTGGACGCGGTTATAATCGATACCGCGATATGTTGAACAGAATTGAATGATCGAAAATGCGTCGGGCCGACATCGTCATGTGCCACTGCTCTGTGAGCAGTGCTTGTTGGCGAAAATCGAAATGCTCCTGCATTGCTCACAGAGCAGTGGCACTTCGATGCCTGATGTTGCGACGCAGCAATTTAATGGGTGAGATGCAATCATGGCAGACAACATGACAAACGAGAATACCGGTCAAATGATCTCGACGGGCGAGGCGACGGCTATCCTGCCGGTTGATGGTGGAAAGCTTTCGCCGGTGACAGTTATTGGCACTGAGAAAATCCGCGAGACGTTTGACGGCCAGACGCTGAACCAGGCGATTAATGCGCGAAGGTCTCCGGGTGTCGATGAAGTCGTCCTCAACCCGGACGCGCACGTCGGTTACGGTGCGCCGATCGGGTGTGTGATGACCTCGGGTTCGCACATTTATCCGGGACCGGTGGGCGTGGACATCAAGTGTTCGATGAGTCTGCTTCAGTTGGACCTGCCAGCCGACGCGGTGATCGATCGCAAGACGCGCCGCGCGGTGATTGAGGCCATCTGCGAGCGAACGCCAACCGGTGCGGGGCGCGGACAGCGACACGTGCGAAAGTCGCGACACGTGTTTCGATCGGTCGGGATGCAGGCGGCAGTCGAAGGTGCGTCGAAGGAAGTCTGCGAGCAGATGGGCATTCCGCCGCACTGGGCTGACCGCTGCGAAGACGCGTTTCACGTCGGACACGATGACACGCACGATGCGCTCGCGATGCGGTTGGAAGCGCTGAAGGAAACCGGGCAGTGTGGCCGCCTTGAAGACAAGATCACGCAACTCGGTTCGTATGGCGGTGGAAATCACTTCGGTGAGTGCGAGGTGGTGCGCATTGTGGATAACGATCGGGCGAAGGCATGTGCAAAGGTGTTTGGTTTGCGTGATAACCACGTGGCGTTTTTGTCGCACTGCGGTTCGCGCGGGTTTGGGCACAACCTGGCGATGGGGCAGTTCCGTTCGCTTCAACAAAAGTTTGAAACGTGGGGGACGCCATATCCGGGCAACGATCGGCACATGTGTTACGCGCCGCTCGGTACGCCGGAAGCCAACGCATACATCGACGACATGTCGCTCGGTGCGAACTTCGCGACGGTCAACCACATGTTGATCAACGCACTCGTGCTCGAAGCGTTTCAGGAGGTCTTCCCGGGCGTCACCGGTGAACTGGTGTACTTCATCAGCCACAACATCGCCCGCAAGGAGATCGTCCGCAACAAGCCGTCATGGGTGATGCGAAAGGGTGCGACGCGCGCGTTCCCCGCCGGTCACCACGCACTGCGCGAGACGCCGTTTGCCGAGACTGGTCATCCGATTCTGCTGCCGGGCGATCCGCAACGTGGGTCGGCTGTCATGGTGGCGGATGCGGGTGCGGAAGTGAGTTGCTATAGCGTGAATCACGGCGCCGGCCGCGTGCTGGGTCGAAAGAATGCGATCCGCACGCTGGACCAGAAGTCGATCAACGAGTCGTTTGACAAGAAGGATATTTTGACGAATTGCCGGAACTATCCAAAGGACGAATCGCCAGCAGCGTACAAGGATTTCGAAGAGGTCCTGCGCTCGGTGAAGCAAGCCGGACTGGCGTCGGAAGTCGCGCGGCTACATGCGCGGTTTGTGATTAAGGATGCGGATAAGGCGGACGATTGAGCCCGTACACCGGGTTCGTGATTCTCTTTCCAATGAGATGTAGTATGAATGACCAAATGATCAAACACGATTGGTATGCACGAATCGAGCATATCCTCTGCGAGGCAATGTCTGCCGCAATAGCAATTAATGGCTCTGCAGGGGACGAAGCGATAAAAGCGCTGGTGGTTCACATTCAAAACAACTGGACCGCGTTACGTTTCATCCACGAGGGGGCTCAGGCATCGGGCCGCGAGATAGCTGTCGCGAATCCAGCAGTTGCACTCATTCGATGCATGTATGATGCGCTTTTGCAGGCGCTTTACATTGCGCACGATTCCGAGAGACGCGATGCATTAGGCGAAGACTACTTGGACTACGCGTACATTCGTGAATACAAAGATATGCAATTGATCATAAACGGTTCAGACTCATTGTCGAAGCGGCTGGCTAATTCGCCACTTAGAATTGCACGTGAACCTGAAATCAGGGCGAATTACGCAAAGCACAAATCACGGTATCTAGCGGGCGAAAAGGGGGTTCGTGACAAGTGGTACGAGGCACGCAATCTCTGGGAAATCGCTTCGCTAGTTGGAAAGTCAAGCGAGTATGGTTGGTACTGCACATTGTCGAACGGTTCTATACATGCTGACTCGCGAGTCGTGCAGCACGGACCTAGGTTGTATTTCAGCGGGGAATTGTATCCCATCGCCGCGAATGTTGCATGTCAGGCGATCAAGCTCTTGACGAAGGAACTCGATATCCAACTCTCGAAAGAGAATGCGGATCTCCTCAACTTGCTTGCTAAGGATTTCTGCAACTTCTATGAATAGTCAGGTCGATGACCCGACCTACGGTGTGCTTATGGGTGGTTCTATTCGAATTCAATGCAAGCGTTGCGGGCAGGTTTTGTCCGGCGTGCTTGTTGAGCTTACGGATTATGATGCGCTCAACTTTGAAGACGACGAGCCGCTTATGGATGTTGGCGTCTATTGTCGCAGCGAGTTGATTGTCTCGGAGGAATCGTTCTTCAGGGCTCAGCCTGATGAGATTCTTGTTTATCGAAAGTCGCTGATCGACATGGTTGAAGGTGGGCCGCGGGTTGGTTGTTGCGGGCCTGGCGATGGGAAGTGGAATCTGTTTTGTCAGAAGAAACACCGCATCGGGATTGAGATGGCCGACTGCTACATGCCGCACTTCGTCCGCGTGCCGCTGAATCGCGTGAAGTTGATTGCGGTCGAAGGCGAAACGTCGGCATCGTGAACCGGAATGCGAGTGAATTGGAGAAAGTGATACCGAACAACATGTTTTGCAACAATCGAGGCTTGCAATTGCGATTTCGTAAGGTAGACTTCTGCACCGTCGTAGCCCGAAATGGGCGAAATTCGCTATAAAGACGGTATGAAACGGTTTATTAGTTTGTTTGCAGAAGTGCAGGGCGTGGGCCCTGTGTGAGTGAAGGCAGCAGAATGCTCGTAAGTCTACATCACAAATTGCAATTGTCCGACACGCGTTGCAGCGAATCGTCGCATGGCAATATGTTTGGCGGCCAGATGTTTGATGGCATGGCGTTTAATAACGTCATGACTGAAAACTTCGGTTGCCCGATGCACGAATACGCGCAATTGTCAGGACACACGCCACCGTTTAGGGATTCAGGTCCGTAACCGCATTATTTGATACGGTTTCCAAGCCTCGAAGACCCAAACACGGCGTCTTCGAGGCTTTTTTTGTAGGCAAAGTTGGCCGCACAGGGCGGCGGCGTGCCTCATGCGGAGACATTATGCGCGGACTTGCTCGTAGAGCGTTGTCCGCTTGCAGAAGGGAGTATCGCAATGCTGAGTAACGAAACCAACGCATTCCAAAACGGAAACGTGAACGGTTGATTCTCGCTACGGTCGAGACTCATCGATCGAATTTAGAGAAATAACTTCCTGAGAAAGGGAAGATCATGAACACTGAGATTATGCGGCGGCACTTTGAAAAGATGGGTGCCCGCCTGAAGATCAAGCGCGGGGTCGAGCAACCTCGATTTGCCTCGCCCCGTTCGATCGCCGTCGATATTCGGCGGGATCGAGACGGTGAGTACTTTCAGATCAACGTAGAACCCGGCGCAGTCGAGTTGCACGTTGAAAATGTTCGGCCCAAGGATCGGCATCTGCTGTTGCTCGCTCGGCTGACCAAGGAAGATCGCAAGGATAAGTTTCTTTGCGGGCATGACGAGCGGGCATGGTTTGTGGCGGCGGTTCCATCGACGCGAGGCGTTTCGAGCGTCTCGACTGCGATGGAGGCATTGAAGCCGCCCGTGGTTCGTCGCGTGCAAGATGCCATCGAGTTGCGTCAGCGCGATCGAAATCGTCGGCGCAACGAGGCTTTCATCCGGCAAGGGGAGTGGTTTTTCATTCCCGCGCCGGGCTTCGAACCGCGAGGAGCCGTACACCGGAATGAGCCGCTTCAACGTGGTGCCGGCAATCCGCACATGTGTGCGTACCTGTGTCGCGCCGGTGGTGAAACGGTTTATGTGCACGACCGAGCCCCCAACGGGTTGACTGAAGCGGAACGGATGAAGCTCTTTCGTCAGAACCCGGATGCACGCAATTTGCAATGGCGGGTGATGACCCGTGGTGCAAGAGTATATGCGAAGGGAGCAGTTCGGCATGCGGATCATGCAACGATCTCATTGCCTTGCTGGCATCTGGTGGTGCTGAATACGGAAACAGATGCACCCGCGATGCGACACGTTGCCTTCCTGGATTGATGCCTGACCGGTCCCCCGTACCGATTGGTGCGGGGGGCCACACTCAGGCTTGAGCGGAAAGGAGTATTGGTCATGGAAGAACGACATGAAAACGAGCAGTACTTCTTTGCGCCCCGGACTGTCGCCGATGTTTGCGACGTATTGGATGGGTTTGAGCGTTTGTGTGTTCTTTGTGCACCGATGGTTGGTGCGGAACTTGAGCGGCGCGGGCGGAATGATGTGACGCTCGATGTTGATGAACGGTTTGCGTCGTTGAAGAGTTTTAGGAAATGGGATTTGTTCAGGCCGCAGCGGATTGAAACGAAATTTGACGTCATTTTTTGCGATCCGCCGTTTTTTAATGCATCGCTCAGTCAGTTGTTTAGGGCGTTTCGGATGTTGGCCCATTTTGATTTTGGGCAGAAGATGGCATTGAGCTATTTGAAACGTCGCGAGGATGCGGTGCTGGGTACGTTCGCTCCGTTCGGACTTAAACCGACCGGGTTCTGTCCGGCGTATCAGACGGTGCAGAAGTGTGAGCGAAACGACATCGAGGTTTATGCGAATTTCGCGTTCGCAGGTGAGTGTGATGATAACAATTGACGGATCATTTGGAGAAGGTGGCGGGCAGATCTTGCGGTCTTCCTTGGCGCTTTCGATTGTGACGGGTTCGCCGGTTCGGATTGAGAACATTCGCGCTGGTCGGGCAAAGCCGGGTTTGATGCGGCAGCACCTGACGGCTGTCCGAGCC
>DDIR01000049.1:68913-69813 GCA_002338715.1 Phycisphaerales bacterium UBA1845
GCCGCGGCTGATGTTTCGCGGGCTGATGTGACCGGTGATGAAATCGGTTCGACAACGTTGGAATTCGTTCCGGGTGATGTGGTTGGTGGCGACTATACGTTCAGCATCGGGACGGCTGGCAGCACGACATTGGTATTGCAAACCGTGCTGCTTCCGTTGGCGTTGGCGAAGACGTCGTCGCGATTGGTACTTGAAGGTGGGACGCACAATCCATATGCACCGCCGTTTGACTTTCTGGTGCGAGCGTATCTGCCGCTATTGCGGCGAATGGGTTTGAACGTGGATGCGCGGTTGGAGCGGGCTGGGTTTTATCCGGCTGGGGGCGGCCGAGCGGTGGTGGAGATCGAGCCAGCCGCCGGTTGGAACGAGCTTTCAATTCTGTCGCGTGGTGAGTTGAAGCGTCGGGGTGTGATGGCTGTGGTGTCGAATTTGTCGCGGTCGATCGGTGAGCGCGAGTTGAAAGTCGCGCGGCGGCACCTTGGTTGGAATGATGATGAGTTTGGCGTTGTCGAGGTCGAGCGATCGGTTGGGCCGGGCAACGTGGTGACGATCGAGGTGGCGTATGAAAACGTGACCGAGATGTTCACCGGGTTTGGCGCGGTCGGGCGAAGTGCCGAGTCGGTTGCGCACCATGCGGTGCAGCAGTGTCAGCGGTATCTCAAGGGTGATGCGCCGGTGGGCGAGTATCTCACGGATCAGTTGATGCTGCCGATGGCCGTCGCCGGGTCGGGTTCGTTTCGCTCGACGGGATTGTCATTGCACGCCCAGACGCATGTGGAACTCATCCATAGGTTTCTGGATGTGCGGATTGAAACGGAGAAGTCCGACGGTGGGGATGTGACGCTGTCGATTGTGTGAGTGCTCGGCGGGCGCGCCTTGGTGTGCCACTGCTCTGTGAGC
>DDIR01000049.1:69908-83890 GCA_002338715.1 Phycisphaerales bacterium UBA1845
ACTGCTCTGTGAGCAGTGCATGCGGCGCGCACGTCATCGAACGTCAGCACTGCTCACAGAGCAGTGGCACGTTTGAAATGTTTAGGGTTTGACCGGTGTTGTGCCAGCGGCGCGCTTTGCATCCGTTGGATTTGTAGGGGCGTGTTCCGTGAACGGCATCGGAAGCGATATCGGTTTCTGGATGCTCGGTGGACGAGCGCAGATTTGAAGGATCTGTTGTCAAAATGGCAACGCAGGTTCGATTCCTGCCCAGACCACACTAGGGTAGCTCATTGGTAGAGCACACGATTCTAACCGTGATGTAGCGGGTTCAAATCCCGTCCCTGCGAAGGCGGCTCAAGTGCCGCCCCTGAGACGCAAGTTGTGGGAGTGATCCAACGTGAAGTCAGCCGGCAGTTGACCGCTTTGGCGCGGCGTATCGCGCCGGGCGGAATCATGCGGTTTCGATCGCATGTTCAACTGTCGGCACCGAAGAAGCGGCTTTGTATTCGAGTGGATCCCGTTGGGCCTTACTCGTTTACGCCAGCACGCCGGGCAAAGCAGTTCGCCAAGGGCGTGTGGCCGAAACGAGACGGGCTCAGCTCAAGCTCGATTCCGTCGCAGACGCGGGACCGAGCGGGACGATCACCCTGCACTTGCCTTTGATAGCAAGCGCCGGTTGGTACGGCGAAGGTCATAGTAGTAATGCGTGAATGTTTGGTAGTAGTAGGTTTGTAGGGTGGGCCGTGCCCACCGCCGTTTGCATGTCGATGACTTGGTGGGCACGGCCCACCCTACATGCAGCGGTAGAAAGTAGAGGTGTCGTATGTTCGGAGTAACGCGAATCAAGTCGTATGAGAAGGGCTTGCTGTTTCGTCACGGCGACTTCGTGCGACTCCTGGAACCCGGTCAGTACCGGTTGTGGAGTCGATTGTGGAGCGCGAGTCGCGAGCGCATCGAAGTGGTCAGCACGCTCGAAACCAAATTCGAGCACAAGATTCTCGACCTGTTGGTCAAGAATCAGGAGATGCGCACCGCGCTGCACATCGTCGAACTCGGCGACCACGAGCGCGGGCTTGTGTGGAAGGATGGCCGCCTCGCGTACATCCTCGGTAAGGGACGCCATGCGTTCTGGACCGAACCATACAAGATCGAAATCGAAATCTTCGACTCGAATAACCTTCGCCTGGAGCACCCAAAGATCGAATCGGTTGTTTCGCTCTTTGGTAGTTCGAAGTGGCTCAAGGCCGTCAACGTTGACGAGCACGAAGACGCGCTCTTGATCAAGGACGGAAAGATCATCGAGACGCTCAGCAAGGGGCGTCACGTCTTCTGGAACAATGTCGGCCAGGTGACGTGGAAGACGATCGACCGTCGCGAGCAGGTGGCCGACGTCGCCGGTCAGGAAATCATGACCAAGGACAAGGTCACGTTGCGCGTGAATTTGTTGGTGGCGTACCAGGTTGTTGATTCGTTGCGCGCGGTGACTGTCGTGAGCGATCATGCCCAGGCGCTGTATCGTGAAGCGCAGCTGTTCTTACGAGCCGCGGTCGGTACGAGGACGCTTGATGCGTTGCTGGCCGACAAGGAGTCCGTCAGCGGTGAGGTGCGAAGTGCGCTCGCGATACGGGCGAAGGATTTTGGTGTGGCGATCAAGAGCGTCGGTTTGAAGGATATCATCTTGCCAGGCGAGATGAAGACGATCTTGAACCAGGTCATCGAAGCAGAGAAGTCGGCGCAGGCGAACTTGATTCGCAGGCGAGAGGAAACGGCCGCAGCACGCAGCCAAGCCAACACGGCGAAGCTGCTGGCGGAGAATCCAACGCTGGCTCGCATGAAGGAACTGGAGCAACTGGCTGAAGTTTTGGCCGGTACGCGATCAACCTTCGTGTTCGGTAACGGTGACCTGTCGAGCCAAGTGCGCAGCCTCGTCGGTAGCAGGGCCAACGACGATGGCTGACGCGGAGTAAGTGTGGCCTTTTCTTGAAAACCCGTGCCGGTCGGCGCGATGCGATGGATGTGTCGCGTCGGCCGGCGCTGATGGTGGCTGTAGCTCAACGGCGAGAGCATCGCGCTGTGAACGCGGGGATACGGGTTCGATTCCCGTCGGTCGCCCTGCTATTTGTCGGAACCGATGCGACATCGTCGTTGCATCGTCAAGTGGTGACGCGGCATTGTCGTCATGAAGCGGCGCGATTGATTTATTGCATGAATGCGTCGGTAGTCGCGGGAGAATCGGTTGTCACCGGAATTGAGGAGAACCCGGCGCCGGCATATCCAAGCAGAGTTCCGGTAGCGAACGCGAGATCAATCTGGGCGACCTGGTATGCGACGATGGCTTTGATTTCGCGGAGTTGGGCGTCGCCCAGTTGCGTGAGCACTTCGAGCACTTCGCGCATCGTTCGCAGGCCTTCTTCGAATTGTTTCAACTCGGCTTCGTAGTTGACGCCCGAGACGATGACATTCTGCCGGGCGGCGAGAATGCGCTGCCAGTTTTGATCGAGCACGTCGAGGGCGTCGAATACTTCCTGGCGGATGGCCAACTCGCGCTGGTTGCGCGTGGACATTCGCTGCACGCGGGCCAGCATCGCCCGACGCACTTGCGCCTCGCGGGCGTTGTTGGTGACGGGAATTTCACCGCGCAATCCAACTGCCAAACCGGAGTTATCGAAATCCCACATGCCTTCCCACGCCGACCCATGCGAGCCCTGGCGATCAAGCAGTCCGTATTCAAAATCGACGACGAAAAGCGGCAACGCCTTGTTGCGGGCCAAGTCGATTTTGATGGCGTCGGCTGCCAACTTCAATTCCAACTCCAACATCTCCATTCGATTTTCAAGGGCGCGTTCGGCGAGCTGATCACGATCAAAGCTGAATCGCAGAAGCTGTGGCGATGAAGAGATGTTGACGGTCGTCGGTGAATCGAGCTGGACATCGTCGAGATTGAGAATCCGCTTGAGATCGCGCTGCTTAATTCGCAGGTCGGTCTCGGCGATGATGAGCGATTCCAAACGCTGGGCAACGCCCACCTCGGCGCGGACGATCTCGATCTCGGCTGACAGGCCCTGATTGGCTCGCTTTCGAACCAGTTCCAGATTGTCGAACGCAAGATTGTACTGCTTCAGGCGAATGTCGAGGGTTTTTTGTGCGCCGTAGACCTGCCAGAATACTTTCTCTGCTGCGGCTAATATGCGAATGACGTTGAGCTTGGTTTTGGCGTCGATGGCTTGCGCATTCAGGCGAGCGATTCGGATGGATGCGGTGTTGGCTTCGATGCCAGCCCCACGTAGCAGCGGCTGACTTAGTGAGAATTTCAAGCTTGAGACGTATTGTTCAAACCGCTGTGGTTGCAGTTTGTTTTCTTCGTCGAATGCATTGCGCAGCTTGACTTTTCCGCCCGTCGGTAGCGGCACTTCGATGCCTGCATCAAACGTCAGTTGCTCCTTGGTTTGTTCGATCTGGGTCAACTTGACGAGTTTCTTGTCGAGGTCATCGGTGTCGGACGTGAATTCGACCAGATCGCGATTCAATGGTGGTGTGTTCTCGCGTTTGTATTGAACACCGCCGAAAATGGTTGCGTCGAACTTCGCTTCTTCTTCGCTGACGACCGTGCGGGCCAATTGCGGATCAAGGAGCGTCACGTCCAGATCGAGGTTGTTACGCAATGTTTCTGCGCGCAACGTCGCAACCGTCAGGTCCAGGTGTTCTCGTGGTGGTGATTGGGGTTGTGATGTGCGCCGCTTCTTGACGGTATCAAGTTCATCTTCAATCGCGACGCCGCGCGATGTTGATAGCGATGCCAAGTCGGTTTGCTGTACATCGCGCACGTGTTGTCCCACGCGCTTGCTCAGCGGTGTGCTGGGGGAATCGGGCCATCGTGCGCAACCGGACTGCACGGACAACGCGCACAGGAGTATTGCCCAGAGCACGCGCATGCGATCGAACTTGGAGTTGGTTTGCGGACGCCTCATGATGAGTCGGTAGATTGCCCTCAATGCGCGATTATTTCAATCGCTTCCTGGCAATATCTGACTTGGGATCGGGCGGCGCTACAACCGGCGGGAATCCGTTCAGTTGCCGCCAGATCTCATAGCCAATCGAAACCTGATTCAAAAGCACCCACCCTTTGGCCCGCACCCCTTGGCGCAGGTAGTGGACATCCGGCCATTCCTGTTCCGACTCGTCCGGTACGACCAGCAATCGGAATTTCCCGTTTCCATCATCGGTGGAGTCGATCAACGCCACTTTTCCACCGAACGTTCCAACCGCGACGGAGGGCCAACCGACGAATTGCACAGCCGGCCAACCTTCAAACTGGAGCCGCACCGGTGCACCATTTCCGATGAGTGGCGCATCGTTACCGTCCACCCAGATTTCAACCGCACGGTCCAAGGCATCCGGAACCAGAGTCAGCAGCGGGTCGCCGGCTTTGACGATTTCGCCGCCTTCGTTGGCAATGAGTCGAAACACCGTGCCGCTGCGTGGCGCGCTGACTTGTTGGGAACGCTGTCTTGATAATTGAACTTCGATCTTTGCGAGGCTCGCGCGGGTATCCTGGGCTTGTCCTCTGGCATCGCCTAGGGAAGCCCGCGCGGAGTCGATCTTGGCGCCCTGCTCGGTCGTGACTTTTGCCAGGTCCTGTTCCGAAGCGCGCAAATCGGCGATGGCGCTGTCGAGCGATGCCTGGGCTCGGTTCAAGGCGGCTTGAGATTGCTCGTAGTCACGCTTGGCCACATCGAACTGGCGCTTCGACACGATCCCGTCGGTGATCAGGTTTTTCTTCCGCTCAAACTGGGCCTCAGCCGCGACGACTGCCGCTTCGGCGGCTGACAATGATTCGCGCTCGCCGCGGACTTTTTGCTTGTTTGTTTCGAGCCGGAACGTGGCCGCTGCGACCGCCAAGTCCAGGGTGGCTTCGAGATTGGCAACCTGCGCTTCGTAAGATTGTACTTTTTGTCCGTACGCTTCGAGTTTGCCCTGCAGTGCGGATTTTTCCTGCTCCAACCGGGTCAGCAAATTGGGATCGATGTCGCTGATCTCCAGAAGCGGATCACCGGATTCGACTCGGCTTCCCTCCCGAACCCACCAGCGTACGATGCGGCCATTGATCGGCGCTTCGATCTGTTGCTGCCGTTCAAGCGGCGCATAGGCGACAACGCGCCCAGTACCGCGGATATTCTGTTGCCACGGTGCGAAGATCAGGAAGAACGGACCCAGCACAAATGCGAACGCCAACACGATGGCGATCCGAACGACCCAGCGTGACGACCGGACCATCGCCAACGCCTTGGAGTCCGCGTTGACGAAAAGCCCGCCTTCACCGGAAAATGCGGTGTGGGATTGCGCGCTCACGATGCCACCTCTTCCGTCGAAGCTGCTGCGAACCCAGCGCCATTTGGATCGATCATTCCATCGTTCAGGCGGATCCGCCTATTGATGCGAGCGTGTTGGTAGTCGCTGTTTCCGAGCATGATCAAGGTCCAGCTGTGATTGCGCCCGATCAGAGCGTTCATGGCTTTGACTTGAGCTTCGTCGTCCAGCGCTTCAATGATCTCGTCGATGACGAGCAATCGGGGTTTGCCGGCGATCGCTCGGGCGAGCATGAGTCGTCGGGCCTGGCCCGCAGACAGGGGAGCGCCGCGATGGTTTAAGACGGTCGCGGTTCCTTCGGGCAACCCCTTGATTTCCTCAAGCATGCCAATGGCTTCGAGTGCATCGCGTACGTCGGACGGCGTAACTTCCTTGCGTCCCATGCATACGTTTTCTGCGATCGTGCCATCGATCATCTCAACGTCTTTGACCACGGCCATGTGACGGCGCAACGAGTCCAGACTGATCTCACGAATGTCGACACCGTCGAGTTCGATGCGCCCGGAGGTTGGCGATCTCAATCCGTAGATCAGGTCTGCGAGTGTGCTCTTGCCGCTGCCGTGGCCTCCGAGGATGAGCACGCTGTCACCGCTGCTAACCCGCAGGTTGATCCCTTTCGCCGCGTTGGCCGCATGCGGATATTCATAATTCAAGTCGATCAACGCCAATTCAGCGCCTTTCGCGGAAGTGGGGGCTTCTTCTCCGCCGTTGCGTTCGAGCGGCAAGTCCAACAGTTGACCGAGTTTGTCGACGGCGGCGAGCAAGTCGTAAAAGCTCTCGAGCTTTTGTCCCATTTTTGCAAACGACGCGAGCACAATGGAGACGATCAACTCGGAAGCGACGAGTTGACCCAGTGTGAGTTGGCCATTGATGACCAGCCAGCCGCCCAACGAGAGCAGTGCGGTTGCGGCCAACGCCTGGAGCGCCAGCGAACCGACGATCTGTCTGAAGACGACGCGGTAGTGGCGCTGCCGCGCCTCCACATATTCGACCGCCAGCGCGTCTGCGCGACTTTGGGCCAGGTCTGGACCGCCGACCTGCTTGAAGGAAAGCGGACTTCTGGCGATTTCCTCCAATGATGCGGCGACGGCATACTTGGCTTTGGATTCTTCGATCGCGGTGCGGATGGCGCCGCGCCCCATGATGAACAGGATGATGGCGATGCCCGCGATCAGGACGACGTCGAATGCCAATAGAAACGGGTGATAGAACGCGAGAATGAGCAGGCCGATGACGGTCTGCAACACCACGGCGACCCCATCAAGCAGCAAGGTGGCTCCGACTTTCTGTACGGTCAGGACGTCGAAGAAGCGGTTGACAAGCTCGGGTCCGTGGTTTCGATCGAACGATTCGACGCGGACGCGCGGCAGGCGGAACCCCAGGTCGGTGACGACCCGAACAAACAGTCGCCGCTGCATCAACTCGACAATATAGACTTTGAACGCCCGAATCGTCCCCGCGAGAGATAGAAATGCCAGCAACAGGATGGCCAGGATCAGCAGCGGCTGCGTGAGACCCCCAAACGAAACGATGTTGACAAGGGATTGGACTGCAACGGGAGTAGCAAGCGTCAGAACGCCAACGCCAATCGCGAACGCAACCACGATCGCCAGCTCGCGTCGCTCCGGTTTGAGCAACTGCAGCAAACGACGCATGGGATGGGTTTGCGAGGCATGGTCCGCGGTCATGTCATCGTTCCAAAGAATCCCCAGGATGCATCAATTCATTGCCCGCATCTGCTGCACCGTGCGGGGGCACTGGGGCCGGTATCAGCGAAGCGTATTACACGAAGTATAATTCGTCAATATTTTCTCGTGAGAAAAGTGTCGCCTTTCGTAAACACGCATGATAGACTATTGGTTGTATCGGGCGATTGTGACAGTTTGGTGACAGATCGCCCCCGGGCCCTCAGTTCCAGGACGTACGCAATGGCGAAACGAACCGTCAAGAAGTCCAGTAAAGTAAAACAAAACACGAAGCCGGAAACCGAAAAGGGCAATCAGCGATCCCCGCGTTGGACGTTTTTGACCAACCACGCGCATGTCCTGGCGATCCTGGCCGGTGACCCGCAGTTGGTGCTTCGGGTGGTCGCGGCGCGCGTCGGCATTACGGAGCGGGCGGTGCAGCGCATCGTCCTCGATCTGGAGGACGAAGGTTACATCGAACGCGAACGGGTTGGACGCCAGAATCATTACCGTGTGATCAAGCAACTCGCGCTTCGCCACCCGATTGAAGCCCATCGCAACATCGGGGACCTGCTCAAGTTGATTTCCATCACGCCCAAACAGTAGCGCACTGGCGAACGAAAGTGCGCTTGACGCTTCGCTTGCAGCATTGCCCGCGATTCACCCAGGGCGGTAAGAGCATTTCGATGAACGCGAGTCCCTTCGTTCCTTCATCTGTCTGATCCCAGATTCAATGATACGATCAAGTTGCCTCTTGGAAACCAATTGTTTCCAAATGACGGCGGCATGTCGCCATAGCGATCTCAATCCAAGCGTAGCGTCTTGCTCGCCCACTCTTCACAGCACGGACGCCGGTGCTTGCCTGGATTAACTTCGTTTTGCCCCTGGATTCCCGCCTGCGCGGGAATGACGGCTTTACGCAGGAATGACGGCTTTGCGCGGGAATGACGGCGCGGTCGCTCCGCTGCGATTGGATTGGGAAAGCTCTAAAGTGACTGTGCACACGGACGCGGAATCTTTGGGGAATTCACCCAACGAATGCGCGAAATCGCACGCACTTGGATTGTGCGTGTGGGAGGTTTCGATCTGCAAAACTTTGGGACGAATTGTGAGTTTCTTCGTGCGTTCAATTCACTCAAAACTTGCTGGACGGTTGCGTTCGTTTCGCTTATTAAGTGTCCGCAGCAACGCGAAGTGCAGCGCGACGTTTGCGATTATTCGGTATTGCTGTTCAGTATTGCTGATGTGTGCTCCGGTTGGTCCAATCAAGAGAATCCATGGAAACGAATCACACTGACAAGCTCGATGAGATTAACGAACTCAAGCAGCGCTTGATGCGGCTTGAAAGCGAAGTGCATGGCGATGCAAACGCGCGTTGGACGCCGCCAAAGTTCTACTTTGCGTATGAACTGATGGGCGGAATGACCTTGGGCCTCATTGCGGCTGGGGCGAGCTTGCTCTTTAACATCATCGGTGCGTCGATGATGCAAAAGCATCCGCTTGAGTTGATCCGCGTTTACCTGACATTCCCGATGGGCGAGAAAGCGCTGACGCTGGACAGTGATTTTGCATTGGCCGCGGGCGTTTGCCTTTACCTGCTGACGGGCATGATCGGGGGCATTCCGATTCACTTGATTCTAAGTCGATATTTCGCCAATGCCGCGTTCGGTATGCGTTTCGTCGTCGCGACGATTCTTGGGCTTGGTGTGTGGGTGGTGAATTTCTACGGGCTGATCGCGTGGTTGCAGCCCAAGTTGATTGGCGGCAACTGGATTCTGGACAACATTCCGATCTGGGTCGCCATCGCGACGCATCTGGTGTTCGCGTGGACGATGTTGGTCGTCGGAAAACTCGGACAGTTCGTTCCGAGCGAAAAATCACTGCCTCCTGTCGGGGCGAATTAGTTTGAATCGATTTGTGGACGCGCGTTGGAGTTCGCGTCGCGAGCGCCCGGATAATCTGGGCATGCGAACCGCCCAACGTTACAAGCGGCTCCGCAGGTATAACGGCAACACAGTTCATTGTACTCTCATTAGCATGAGGCTTACCCGTTGATGAATTCATGGAAATCTTGGAACGTCTGCCTGCTGGCTGTTGTTCTCCTGAGCGGGTGCACAACCGAACCGCAGGAATCAGACGTCGACACGTCCAGACCGACCGAGTTCGGTTACCAAACAACGCCCCGCACGGTCCGATTGCAGGAAGGGAAAGCCGCTTACGAATTCTACTGCATCGGCTGCCATGGCGAGAATGGCTTGGGTGATGGGCCGGCTGCCCGGATGCTCAACCCGGCGCCGCGCAACTTCCAGAAAGCCAAGTTCAAATTTATCAGCACGCGGTTCGCCGAACTGCCCACCGACGAAGACTTGTTCCGCACCATCAGCACGGGGCTTCGCGGTAGTTCGATGCCCTCATGGGGACACCTTCCGGCGCAAACGCGTTGGGCGCTCGTTGAATACATCAAGACATTCAGCGACATCTGGAAGCGACCGCCCACGCCGTCGATTCCCTTCGTGACCGACCCCTATGTCGAAATGAAGGACAAGTCCGAAGCGATCAAGCGCGGCGAAGTGGCGTATCACGGTTTCTTCAGCTGTTGGAACTGCCATCCCGCGTATGTCTCCGAAGAGAAGATCAGCGAATATTCCCAAGAGTTGGGCGGCCCGCCGCGTTCGGGACTTCGCGACAACCTCAATCAATCCGCGATCAAGAAGGACGAGGAAGACAAAACGATCTTCGCCCCGGACTTCCTGCGTGACTACGTCAAAGCCGGTACGTCGGTTGACATTCTTTATCGCTCCATCGCAGCCGGCATCACCGGAACGGCGATGCCCACGTGGATCGATGCGGCTGCCAGCGGTCCGGAAGACGAAGAAGGCAACAAGCTGGTGACGCAAGCCGACATCTGGGCGATCGCGTACTACGTTCAGGATCTCATCAAGAAACGCGAAGTGATGATTTCGCCAGATGACATCGTCGTGCGGACGAATCGCGAGATGCGTATCGGCGAATCGGGCATGGAATACACCGCGGAACTTCCGGTTGTTGCAACCGAGGAGTTCATTGAAGACGAATAGCGGTCCAGGCAAGACAACAGTTGGTGCAAACATCCCCGGCACATAGCAGCCGGGTTGATCATTGAAGTTTAGGTTTCACGGCGGACACACTGATGATGAACACAGCGGCAGGCAGTTTTTCCGATCCGACCCTGGGCACGACCGATGGCGATCGTCCATTGGTTGAAGTCAAGCTGGTCCGATGGCATTTCTACATGGGCATTGTCTTTCTGCTCGTGTCGATGTTGGCGGGTTTTCTTTACTCGTTGCAGTTCCTTCAGCACTATCCGCTCAAGGGCATCGAGTTGTTCTCGCCCGGACGTTGGCGTTTCGTTCATACGAACGGTGTCGCCTATGGATTCATCGCCAACATCTTCCTTGGCATGCTCCACTGGGTTGTTCCAAGGCTAACCAACAGACCAGCAGCCAGCCGGGCGCTGAGTTACTTCATCTTCTTCGCGTGGCAGGGGATTCTGGTCGCCACCGTGATCGGTCTGCTCACCGGGCAGGCACAAGCGTTGGAGTGGGGCGAGACGCCGGTGTGGGTCGATCCCGTCGCGCTGCTCGGCTTGATCCTGGTCGCGATCAACTTCATGACGCCGATCATGAAAGTGTCGGGGCCGCTTTATGTGACCATGTGGTATTTCATGGCCGCCTTCGTCTGGACCGTTCTGGTTTATGCGATGGGTAACTTCCTGCCAGAATATCATATGAACGGGGTGGCGGCCGGCGCGATCGGCGGACTGTTCATTCACGACCTCGTCGGTTTGTTCGTGACGCCGCTGGGGTGGGGCATGATGTACTACTTCGTGCCGATCATCCTGCGTAAGCCGATCTGGAGTCACGGTCTGTCACTCGTGGGCTTCTGGGGCCTCGCGTTTTTCTATCCGCTCAACGGTATCCACCACTTCCTGTACACGCCGATCCCGATGTTCCTGCAATACGGTGCGGTGATTTCGACGATCGCGGTCGAACTGGTCGTGACCACGGTTATCGTCAACTTCTTTATGACGCTGCGCGGTTCGGGCGACATGCTTCGCAGTTCAGTGCCGGTCCGCTGGTTCTACACCGGCATGATTTTCTACTTCACCACGTGTTTGCAGTGTGCGTTCCAGACGACGCTGACCTTCCAGAAGATCATTCACTTTACCGACTGGGTTGTTGGCCATGCCCACCTGGTGATGTTTGGCGTGTTTGGTTTCTGGATGCTGGGCATGCTCGTGTACCTGTTGCCGCGGGTGATGGGTCGGACGCGGTGGTACAGCGAATCGCTTCATGAATGGCACTATTGGATTACCGCGATCAGCATGCTGGTGATGTTCTTCGACCTGACAATCGCCGGTCTGGTTCAGGGTTACATGTGGAAGGAATTGGCGTCGTGGGAATCGACGCTGCGGGCTTCGACACCGTTCTGGTTGGTGCGAACGGTTTCGGGCACGGCGATGATCTTCGCCCAGTTCATCTTCGCCTACAACGTTATGATGACGTGGCTGGGCAAGACGTCCAAGGAACCGGTGAGGAGTCCGGCGATTGAACCCGGGCACGAGGGGTTGGCCCCCGCATAACGACCGCGGGTGATTGGAATCAGAAACGCACGAGATAACGGTGCGATCAGTTTAAACGGAGCGAGTCCAAGTCATGTTGGAATCCAAGTCGGGTGTTTTCTTTGTTGCGGGGCTGATCTTTTTTGGTGTCGCCTTCGTCGTGATGGGGGCGCTGCCCTACACGATCTATCGCGGCATTCCGGAAGAATCGGTGGCCGACATGATCGAAAAGCACGGCATCGTGCCCGAATTCGTCGAGCTGGCTGAGAAGTTCCCGACGCAGTTCAAAGAGTATTACGGCGAATGCAATGCCGAAAGTTTTGAAGCCGCACTTCGTCGTGGACACCGCATCTATACGGGCGAAGCCTGTTGGCATTGTCATAGTCAATTCGTGCGTCCAGTGTCGATGGAGTCGTCGCGGTGGGGGCCCGTTGCCCACGCCCGCGAGTACAACAACGAATTGCAGCGTCCCGTGCTGTTTGGTACGCGTCGCGTCGGGCCCGATCTTTCGAGAGAAGCCGCCCGCCGTTCCAACGATTGGCACATTGCCCACTTCCATAAACCGGTCGACGTCGTCCCCTCGTCGGTGATGCCCGAGTATCCGTGGTTCTTTGATGAAAACGGTTACCCGAATCGCGACGGGATGGCTATCATCATGTATGTGCAGTGGTTGGGCAGTTGGCTTGAGGAATATCCGTACTACCTGGGCGAAGGGCCTGAAGGTGCGGGTGAAGTCAAGCCGGTCGACATGAGCGGCGTCGAATAAAGCGGTATGCTCTTTTTGTCGTAACTTCCGGAAGGAATCGTTGTGTTCAACAAACCCAAGTCAACCCCGGCGCAGAAGATCACCTTGATCGCGTTTCTCGTCGTGTTCCTGGTGCCAGCCGGCATCGGTTTCGCGATCAAGCTTTATGAATTCATTACGGTAGCGCGCGGTGCGACGAGTGAAGGGACGTTCATGCTCGTGCCCGTGCTGAACTACTTCATCGTGTTTATGGGCATGTTGTGCATGTTGGCGTGGGCGACGACGAACGGCATGTTCCGCGACATTGAAAAGCCCAAATTCGACATGCTTCGCCATGAGCAGGAACTTGACGAGCGCGACGGCAAGCCCTGGTATTACTAGGCGTCTCGTGTCGCAGGTTCGTTTCTGCCGATGAAACAGGACTGCGGTTCTGTTTTCTGGAGCGGTCTGTTTCGTCGCCGGTCGTTTGATCAACCGCAGCAAAGAGGTCTTAATATGGAATCAACGCAACCCAAACTCGATCCGCCGTCTGAGCGGAGCTACCATAACTACACCACGCATCGCATCCCCTGGTTCGTCCGCCTGATCTGGGTTGGCTACTGGGTTGGTTTGGTGTGGTATTTGATCAAGTTCGGAATCTCGTCAGCAAAGAATTATTTCTAATGACCCCGACGGTCGTCGGCAGTTCCTCCCCCCATACCAAATCGCAACCCCTGGCAGAATGCGTCTATTGCAATCTGCCCGTGCCCGGTGTGCGTGCAGACGCACCCGATGCCAACGACGTGTACTGCTGCTTTGGGTGCAGGTTGGCCCATCGCGTGACCCATGAAAAAGGCTCTGCCGGCGAATCCACCTGGCAGCTCACGCTAATCGGCATCGCGATCTTCCTGTCGATGAATGTGATGGTTTTCAACTGGGTGCTTTACGGGCAGGAGGTTTTCAATCCGGGCGGGGTCGTCGAGTCGAAAGTTGCGACGGCTGGCGTGACGATTTTTCGTTATCTTTCGATGCTGTTTTGCGCGGTGGTTGTGGCGATTCTGGGTTGGCCCATCGCGCAGAATGGAGTCGCGGCCCTTCGACATCGCCAGATCAACACGGATGTGCTTTTGGCGATCGGTGTATTCGCCGCATTCATCTATTCGTACGTTTCGGTGATTCGCGAAACCGGTAGCGTTTACTTCGATTCGGTGTGCATGATCCTGTTGCTGGTGACCATCGGTCGATCGATGGAAGCGCGGGCGCGGTTGTCGGCTGGCGAAGCCCTGCGATCGCTTGAGAAACTCGTTCCCAAAGAGGCATCACTGCTTCGCGATGGCGAAGTCGTCGAAACGCCAACGGCTGACCTGAAGGTGGGTGATGTCGTGATCGTCAAACCGGGGATGCGCTGTCCGGCTGACGGTGAAATCATCGACGGTCAATCGGTGATCGACGAGCAGATCATCACCGGCGAAAGCGATCCCGCGCACAAGAAAGTCGGCGACGTCGCTTACGCCGGCTCGCTCAACGGAGACGGTACGCTGCAGGTGCGCGTCGGTGCGATCGCCGACAGTTCCGCGCTTCAACACATCGTCGACGCACTGGCTGAAGCACGCCGCGGCCGAGG
>DDIR01000049.1:84001-92107 GCA_002338715.1 Phycisphaerales bacterium UBA1845
GGTCGCCACCAACGCATCGCCGATCGGGTTGCGACCATCTTTGTGCCCGCGGTTGTGGTGCTTTCCATCGCGACGTTTGTGTGGGCGACGCGGCAGTGGGGATGGCAGTCGGGGATCATGCGATCGCTGGCTGTCCTCTTGATTGCGTGCCCGTGTGCGCTGGGCGTGGCGACGCCGATGGCGATCTGGGTGGCGATGGGGCGGGCGGCTAACTCGGGAATCGTGATCCGCAGCGTCGAAGCGTTTGAGAATCTCGCCCGCGTGCGGAGCGTGTTGTTCGACAAGACAGGAACGCTGACGACGGGAAAGGCGCGGATCGAAGCGGTGCATGTCGCATCGATATCGGGAAGCGATCGCGACACCGTGTTCGCAAGGGCGGCTGCATTGGGCCAGGCGACGACGCATCATCTGGCCACCGCAATTTGCGAAAAAGCGGCGAAGGATCACATCTCGCCGGCCACGGTTTGCAACGTGCAGACCTTTCCGGGGCAGGGAGTTTCTGCATCGCTCGACGATGACGTGACGGTCTGGCTCGGGCGCGAAACGTTTCTTGAGGAGAACGGGCAACGTGCTGATACCGCGTTGGCCCAGCGCATCGCGGAGGCGCAAGATGCCGGCGCATCGCTGACCTGCGTGGGTTGGTCCGGTGCGATTCAAGGCGTGTTTGTCTTCAGCGAAGACCTGCGAGCGGGGGCGAAGGGCAGCCTTTCTCACCTTCGACAATTGGGATTGGATCTGGGCGTGTTGACTGGTGACCATCGCGGTCATGGCCGGCGCATGCAAGAGGCGCTCGGGATTCCGGTCCACGCTGGTTTGCTGCCGTCCGACAAGACCAATTACGTTGAAGGTATCACCCAGTCGGGCCGGCGCGTCGCGATGGTTGGCGACGGTATCAACGACGCACCTGCCCTGGCGACCGCGACCGTGGGGATCGCGATGGGCTGCGGCGCCGATGTCAGCCGCGAGTCAGCCGACGCGTGTTTGATGTCAAATGACCTTGCCGCGGTCCCGTTGTTGTTTGACCTTTCAAAGGCGACGGTTAAGGTGATCAAGCAAAACCTGTTCTGGGCGTTTGCCTACAACGTCTGCGGACTGGGGTTGGCTGCGACTGGGCGACTTGGTCCGGTCAGTGCAGCCGTCGCAATGTTGGCAAGCAGTTTGTTGGTGGTGGCCAACTCGATGCGATTGGGGAAGATGCCCTTGGGTGAGTCGATGACGACAACCGATCAAACATCAAAGACAAGTCAATTGGCGATTGCGGGGTGATGCCGTGGATCTGATTGCCATGTTGATGGGTGGGTTGCTGGGGTCCGGTCACTGCATCGGAATGTGCGGCGGATTTGTCGTCACCATCGGTGCATCCAAGCAACGGTTTTCCCCGACGCTGATCCGACAACTTTGCTATGGCGGTGGTCGCATTTTTACGTATGGATTTCTGGGCGCACTGGCTGGTTTGGTTGGGGCGCGGTTGGCTTCGTTGAATCTGCCCTTGGTTGATGCGCAGAATTGGCTGGCGATCATCGCGGGGATCATGATGTTGATGGTCGGGCTTAGTAACCTCGGTGTGTTTCGCTTCAAGAAATCGGAGTCGGCGTGCATCGGTTTCGGCGACAAGATGCTCGGTCATTTTCTGAAGGGCAATGGCTATGCCGCATCGTTCTTGGCTGGGGTCTTTACTGGATTTCTGCCTTGCGGATTGCTTTATACATTCTTGGCGTTGGCGATGAAGTCGGGCAGTCCGGCGCTCGGTTGGTTGGGGATGGTGCTCTTTGGTGTGGGCACGGTTCCGGCGCTCACCGTACTGGGTTGCGGCAGCGCTGTGATGAGTCAGGTCAGCCGCGTTCGTCTGCACCGCTTGGCCAGCTGTTTCGTGATACTACTCGGGATCGCCACGATTTGGCGGGGCGTCCCCAAAGACAAACCGTGCTGCGACCCAGCCGACCACCCGGTCGTCGGTTCGCTGCATGTACCTTTTGTTGATTGCGTTTGTCAGCAGGCGGTCGATGCCGAAGGGCAGGCCCGCTTTTTTGTTTCAGGACTTGTTTGATGACTCGACCGGCATTTCACTTTCTCGTTGACGTTCTACTCTTGGTTGCGTTCATGGCCCACCTTTGGGCGGCAGCGTTGGTGCAGTTCATTTTTCCAAAGGGGACGGAAGCGGATGGCTGGCGGGTCTGGGGAATGAACTACGACGCCTGGGCGCTCGTGTCTTTTGGATCGCTGGCGCTCTTTACGATTCTGACGCTTGTGCACCTGATCCTTCAGTGGCGGTGGATTTGCAACTTCATCATCAGTCGTTGGGCCAAACGCACCGGTCATAAGATTGAAGTTCACGATGGCACCAAGACCATTTATGGCGTCGGTACGTTGATCGGTGTGCTGACGGTGATGGGCGTGCTCTTGGCGATCGCCGAGATACAAGCCGTCGCGCCCAAACTCCCCGTGCCGTAGGCTGATTCCTAAACGCACACCATTCAGGTGATACCGTGTTTTTCGAGGCGGTATCGGAACGCATCGCGCGACAGGCTTAACAGCTTCGCCGCTTGCGATTGGTTTTGTTTGGTGCGTTCGAGTGCCTTTCGCAAGAGGTGCTCTTCCAACACGAACAGGTCAATGCCGTCGGGCGGCAGTTGGAAGTTGGCGAGCAGGTCGCCTTGTCCGATCTGGTTGTTGCGCCCGAGGACCATGTCTTCAGGGCACAGCGTTTCTCCTTTGGATAGTAAGACAGCCCGTTCGCAGGCGTTGCGAAGTTCGCGGACATTGCCCGGCCAATGGTATGCGCAGATTTTCTTGTACGCGCTGTCTTCAACCTTGGTGATTTTCTTGCGGAATTCCCGGGTGAAAAGTGCAACGAAGTGATCGACGAGCAGACAGATGTCGTCGCCTCGGTCGCGCAGCGGCGGCAACTGAATCGGAATGACGTTTAACCGAAACAGCAGGTCGCGGCGAAACTTGCCTTCTTCGACGGCAGTTTCAAGATCACGGTTCGTTGCGCTAATCACTCGGACGTTAACGGAGATCTCTTCGGTGCCTCCAACGCGACGAAATACTCGCTCTTCCAAGAATCGCAACAACTTGGCCTGGAGGGCGGGCGGCATGTCGCCGACTTCGTCGAGGAACACGGTTCCACCGTCGGCAAGTTCAAGCAGACCTTTCTTGGCGTGCTTGGCGTCGGTGAACGCGCCTTTTTCGTGGCCAAACAGTTCACTTTCAAGCAGCGTCTCCGACAGGGCGGTGCACGTGATGTTCATGAACGGATTCGGCGCCCGGTCGGAATTGTAGTGGATGATTCGGGCAACCAGGTCCTTGCCGGTTCCCGTTTCACCCGTGAGGAAAATCGTCGATGCGCCACTGCTGGCGACGTCGGAAATGGTTTCAAACAGTCCCTGCATCGTCGGATGCTTGCCGATGACTCGGTCGAAACCGTAGCGATGCTGGAGGTGGTGGCGAAGCTCGCGGACTTCACGGCGAAGCTGCGTGGTTTCGAGCGCCTTGCCAACGGTGAACAGAAGTTCGTCCATCTGAAACGGCTTGGCGATGTAATCGTACGCGCCGAGTTTGATCGCTTCGACAGCGTGTTCCACGTTGCTAAATGCCGTCATCATGATAACGACCGTGTCCGTATCGGTCTGTTTCAGGCGGCGGAGGATTTCAAGTCCGGTCGTGTCGGGAAGCTTGTAGTCGAGCATGATCAAGTCGAACATGTTCGACTCGATGGCGTCGAATGCTTCCGCGCCGTTTTCGGCTTCGGTGATGCGGCAACCGCGCTCTTCAAACTTCTGGCGCAGCGACCAGCGGATCAAGCTTTCGTCTTCAACGATTAGAATGCGCGGCGTCAACACGAATCGGCCCCCTTCGACTCAGCAATAAATGCTGGTAATTCAACAATAACTTTGCTCCCCTTGCTGACGACGCTCTCCAGTCGGATGTGGCCGCCGTTGGCCTCGATGATCTTCTTGCAGATGGGAAGCCCCAAACCGGTACCTTTCGATTTTGTTGTGTAGAAAGGTTCAAACGCGCGGTCGCGCGTGGCGGGGTCCATGCCACAACCGAAGTCCTGAATGGTCAATTTGACCCAGCGGCCCAGGCGCTTGGTATCGATTCGGATCATGCTTCCCGCTGAGGATGCCTGGGCCGCGTTGAGGAGCAGGTTGAAGGCCAATTGTTCGAGTTGTGCAGGGTCTGCGACCACTTCCATGTCCTCGTCGCAACGGATGCGTTCGATGCGAATATCCACAAGCGCCGGTTCTTCTTCCAACACTTGCAGCACGCGATTGAGAACATGGTTCAGACAGCAAGGCGACATTTGTGGTGGTTTGGGACGGGCATAAACCAGAAGATCCTTGACCGTCGAGTCCAGTCGATTGATCTGCGTCAGGACCTCGGCCAGGATCGGGATGCGCGAGTCGTCGCCACTCAAACCGTCGCGAATCACTTGAATCGCACCGCTGATACCTGCGAGCGGATTCTTGATTTCATGGGCGAGTGACGCGGCCAACTGTCCGATCTGTGCGAGGTGCTCTGCTCGGGTCAGTTTCTCTTCAACTGCCAACCGTTCGCGATCGCGGATAACCTGAGAGTAACTGTCCTTGTACGTCCCGAGCATGACGGACAGTTCCAACATCAGCAATTTGTGAAGTGATTGAAGTTTTGATTCCTTGTCTGGTATGTCAGACGCTTCGATTTTCTGTTCAAAGGTTTGCCAGACGATATCCAGTCCGCCCACCATGAAATGCTGGGGGAGGTTGATATCAGAATGGGTCCGCCCGATCGCCGTCCGCTGCTCAAAATATGCGTCACCGTATTCGCCGCAGAACAACTCCGAGAGCCATCGGTCGAACGACCGTTTTTGGCGCTCAATCTGGGCTTCGCTGGTGAACACTTCGCGGGTTTCTTTGTGGGCAACCAATACCACGTAGAACTGGTCGGTAATGCTGGGCAGGATGGCAGAAACCTCATCCCTAAGGGCCAGCAATTTTCTTGCGTCCTTGACCGTGAAACCCAAGTAACGCTTCATTAATTCAAAGGCAGCATAATCCATTTGTGCATCGTACACCGGGCAGAATCGGAACAAAACCCGCCGGGCTGGGCGATCAGCACCTATCGATGCGAAGCTTGAGGTCGTCGGGGGTCTGAGGCTCATGTTAAAAAGCCCAAGGCACGGCGTGTGCCCAAGTACGATGGTACAGAATTCGGCGATAATGGCCGTTTGGGATTGGGGCATGTGTGGCATTTGCCACAGCCATTGCGGATTTTGCCCGTACCCCGCCGCAGAGGCCTGAATGCCACTTGCCGCCAATCGTCCGAAGGTCTGCGACTCCAGAATGTGGGGCAATTCGATCCGATTGGTACGGATCGTGCCCCGTGATTTCCGGATGAATGGAGTGGACATTGGACGCCTCACGAGGAGGGCATCAGCCATGCACGTTGCCGACTACATGACCAGCGACCCCGTGGTCATCGCGGAGACGGATCTGCTGTCACGTGCCGAAGAGGTTGCCCGCGTCAAGTCCGTCCACCAGTTACCCGTCCTTGATGAGTCCGGACGCCTCGTGGGGATTATTACGGACAGAGACATCCGTTCTGCAATCGGATACGACCGCACGCTTCGCGAAAAACTGCAGGTTCAGGAAGTGATGACTCAGGAACCGATCACCGTCAAACCGGATGACACACTTTCGCATGTACTGAAGCAGTTCTGCGAGCATCGATTCGGGGCGATGCCGGTGGTTCAGTCGAACCAACTCGTGGGGATCATTACCCGACATGACTTGTTGATGGCCATGTCGACGATGCTGGGGCTGGATTGCAACGGAACCGATATTGAAGTGGCGTTGCCGGATTTGTTTAAGGACTTGGTGACGGCGTTTGATGCGTTGAGTCGATCCGAAGGCACGTTGCATGGCGCGGTTGTTGCACGTACAAGAGACGGCGGCGACGAACCGTCGCTATTTTTGAGAATTGGCAAGCACGACAAGCCGGAATTCCAAAAACGGTTGCGGCATGCGGGGCTCGTATTGCTGGAAACTGAAGAACAACACAGGACAAAGACATGAAAAGCTGCGTCGAGGAAAACACACAGGCCTGGATGAGAGAAATCAAGTGCGTATCGGTTGTCGAGGCATTTCGGCACATCGTCCGCGGGACACGCATCTTCATCGGTTCGGGGGCGGCGGCTCCGCTGACCCTGATCGAGGCGATGGACACCCACTCCGAGTACTTCGTTGATCATGAAGTGGTGTCGATTCTAACGGAGGGACCGGCGCCGTACGCCACAGAGAAGCACGCACTGCGTTTCCGCTACAATGCCTTGTTTATTGGTGGTAATGTGCGCGGTTCGGTCGAAGCGGGTCATGCGGACTACACGCCGATCTTCCTGTCCGAGATTCCTCGGATGTTCAAAGAAGGGCAGATGCCCCTCGGTGTCGCGATGATCCAGGTCGCGCCGCCGCGTGACGGTATGTGCAGTCTTGGTGTTTCGGTTGACGTGGTTAAAGCCGCGGCTGAATCGGCTGACATGATCATCGCCGAAGTAAACCCGCAGATGCCGTTCACCGTGGGTGATTCCTGTATCCCGGCCAATGACATCGACTATTTCATCCTTGGCGATCACGCGATTCCAGAGTTGCGCGCGAGGCCGATCACGCCCGAGAACAAGAGGATTGGCAAAAACATCGCAAAGCTCGTCGACGATGGTTCGACGATTCAAGCCGGAATCGGGGCAATCCCCGATGCGGCGCTGTCGATGCTCAAGGACAAGAAAGACCTCGGCGTTCACACCGAAATGATGAGCGATGGTTTCGTCGACCTCATTGAACAGGGCGTTGTCACCAATCGCTTCAAGAAAAAGCACAAGGGCAAGTCGGTGACCAGTTTCATGCTGGGCACCAAGCGGTTGTATGACTTCGTGCGCGATCGTGACGACATCGAATGCTACCCGTGCGATTATACAAACGATCCATACGTGATCGGTCAGATCGACAAGATGGTGGCGATCAACACAGCCGTCGAAGTGGACTTGACCGGTCAGGTGTGTTCCGACTCGATCGGGGCGCGTTTTTACAGCGGTATCGGTGGGCAGGTGGACTTCATCCGTGGAGCAGCCCGCAGCAAGGGCGGTAAGCCGATCATCGCACTGCCTTCGACAGCGAAGAACGGAACCGTGTCGCGTATTAAACCGCGACTTCAGCGTGGTGGCGGTGTGGTCACCACGCGCGGTGACGTTCACTACGTGGTGACGGAGTGGGGTATCGCGTCGCTGCATGGCAAGACGGTGCGGGAAAGGGCGATGGCGTTGATTGAAATCGCCCACCCCAAGTTTCGGCCTTGGCTTTTGGCTGAAGCCAAACAGCACAAGTACGTTTACGCGGACCAAGCCGACCCGCCGATCACGATGCCGATTTATCCGCAGGATCTTGAGTTCTACTTCAAGGATCGCAATGGCGTCGACATTCTGATCCGTCCGGTGCGAATCAGTGACGAAGACCAGATGCACGATTTGTTCTATTCGATGAGCGACGAATCGCTTTATCAGCGTTTCTTCGCTTATACCAAGTCGGTTCCGCATGCGTCGTTGCAGAACCTCTGCGTGGTGGACTACCACAAGAGCATGGCATTGGTCGCGAGTGTCGGTGATATGGACTCAGAACGAATCATCGGGATGGCCCGCTACGTGCATGATAAGGATACCGGGTTCGCCGAAGCAGAATTTGCGGTCGCGGATGAGTACCAGAATCGGGGCACCGGAACGACGCTGATTTTGAAACTGGCCGAGGTGGCCAAATCAAATGGCATCAAAGGATTCATCGCCGACGTATTGTCCAATAACGCACAAATGCTGCACCTCTTCGGAAAACTGGGCGGACGACATGAGTCGCTCTGTAACCAGGGGATCTATTCGCTGAAGATCTGGTTTGACGAGGAGGCAACGACATAGGAGGACTGGAGATGACTGCGCCATCGAGCACCCCATTGTCTCGGCTCGTGGAACGACAGATGCGCAATTGGGAGTTGGCCAAAGCCCAACAGGTTGATTCACCAGTTTCGCGCGAGCAAGTTGTCCATCACTTCATCACGATATCCCGCCAAGCCGGTAGCGGCGGGGGC
>DDIR01000049.1:92217-121314 GCA_002338715.1 Phycisphaerales bacterium UBA1845
GGCGGGGGCGAAGTGGCGGCGCTTTTGGGCGAGCGTCTTTCCTGGCCAGTCTTCGATCGCAATATCCTCCAGGTGATGGCTGAAGACGACAACGTCCGCCGAAACCTCTACGAGTCGATGGACGAAAACGATCGGAATTGGGTTCACGAGTTCGCCCAGTCGTTGTTCGCCAATGAGCTTCCGCTGAACGACTACTTCAGCCGCCTGAGCAAGACGATGTTGACGGTGGTCCGACAAGGGCCAGCCGTCATCCTCGGGCGTGGGGGCAGTCTGATTTTGCCGAGCGACTGTGGTTTGCGCGTGCGGATCATTGCACCGCTCGAGTACCGCGTCACACGCCTGACTTCCAAGAGTGAAGTCAGTACCAGCCGAGCGACTGCGATCCTGCGCGAGACGGATGAGAAGCGGGATCAGTTCGTCCGCTCGCATTTCAACGTCGATCCACAAGACCAGTATCAATACGACTTGATCATCAACATGGAGCGCACTTCGCCTGGTGCGGCTGCGGACATCATCGCGACGGCATCGCGTGCGAGATTCAAATGATCGTGCACCGTGAACCATCGAATGGTTCGCGCAACAACCCTGGTGTTCCGTTCCACCCATCGCCACAAATCGATCTGCCATTTTCTATCCACACGCCGACGATCGCATTTGGCGGTGACACCAAGTGCTGCGTGTATGTGTTGCAGGATACGCGAGCGAATCTTGTCGGCTGTTTTGAAAACCTCGAAGACGTTTCGAACTACCGTCAATTTGCCCGGACTTCACGCGAAATTTGCGATTCGCTCGCGGGTCGCGCAATTTGCCTCGCCCATGATCTGCACCCTTCGTTCTTCACGACTGCACGCGCCCGCGGTCTCACATCGGGACTGGCCAATGCCGGCGGGCAGATCAGTTGCCATGCCGTGCAACATCACCACGCCCACGTGATTTCGTGTGCAATCGAAAATGGCATCACCGAACCGATCGTGGGCATCGCGTGCGACGGTAACGGTTATGGCGCCGATGGGCACAATTGGGGTTGCGAAGTCTTGATCGCGGACCCCAGCCACTTTGTGCGGTTCGGACACCTGCAATACTTCCCGCTTCCCGGTGGCGATGCTGCCGCGGTAGAACCCTGGCGGTGTGCACTGAGTCTGTTGTGGCAGGCGTTTGATGGCAAGTTTCCGCCGCACATCGAGCGGATATTCGCCGCGGTCGCCCGTCCAAAATTTGACGCCGTCAAGGGATTGATCGTGCATCGGGTGGCGTGCCCGTTGACGTCAAGTCTTGGGCGCTTGTTTGATGCCGTTTCGTTCTTGTGCGGGCTATGCGAGCAGAACTGTCGTGACGGTCACGCGGCTCAATTGCTGGAATCGGTGGCCGAGCCCGATTGTGAACCCTATCCATTTTTTGAATTGACCGATGCCACGCGGCGTGCGATCGATCCATTGCCGCTGGTTCGGGCAGTGTGCTGCGATCTGACGGAGCACGTTGGCATTTCGGTGATCGCAGGCCGGTTTCACGCGTCAATCGCGGATGCGCTGGCGACGGTCGGAATTGCGGCGGCTGAAACGCTCAATACCGACACAGTCGTGTTGACCGGTGGATGTTTCATGAATCGCCTGCTGACCGAACGGGTGCGAGCCGCGCTTGAGCGCGCGGGGATGAACGTGTTTGAACACCATCAGGTGCCGTGCGGCGATGGTGGTTTGGGGTTGGGGCAAGGGGTCATTGCAGCCACCCAATTGGCGGAGATTGCAGCGGGCGGCGGCGCTAGAACGCGAAGGTTGTAGTCAATCAAAGGGGAATTCCAATGTGTCTGGCTGTTCCGGGCAAACTCATCGACGTCACCAATTCTCCCGATATGGCCGACGGTTTGGCCAGCGGTACGGTTGATTTTCAAGGGACGCGAATCAAGGCGAATCTGATTTTCACGCCGGAAGCCCGCGAAGGCGATTGGGTTCTCGTGCATGCCGGATTCGCGATTCAGAAATTGACGGAAGCGGAGGCGCTGGAAACCTGGAAGTACCTCGATGTCGGCGAAATCGAGGAAGAACTGCCCGCTGCCGAACCATTTCGCTAACACAGGGGTGCGAAATGAATACCGATCAACCAAAGGATCTGGTCAGAACGCTCCACCATGTGTGTGAATCGCTGGAGCCGATGGCGTTCATGGAAGTCTGCGGGACGCATACGGTTTCGTTTCAGCGCAGCGGCGTCAAATCGCTCTTGCCATCCAACGTCAAATTGATCAGCGGACCGGGATGCCCGGTTTGTGTGTCGTCGCAAGGGTACATCGACGCAGCATGTGCGATTGCGTCATCACCCGCGATCACGATCTGCACCTATGGCGACATGCTGCGCGTGCCCGGACGCAGCGGCAGCCTGCAGGAGCAAAGGGCAGTGGGCGCGGATGTGCGGGTCGTGTATTCACCGCTCGATGCGGTTCGCCTGGCTGAAGCACACCCGGAACGAACGGTTGTGTTCATCGCGGTCGGATTTGAAACGACGGTCGGTGGCCACGCAGCCGCCGTGTTGGAAGCCCAGCAGCGTGGTCTCGATAATTTCTGTTTGCTCGCGTCACAGAAACTCGTCGTCCCGGCGATGTTGGCGCTTCTGGAAGAGGGCGAAGTGCGCATCGATGGGTTCCTTTGCCCTGGGCATGTCAGCGTGATCATCGGCCCCAATGCATATGTTCCGGTGGTGCGCGATCACCGTAAACCCTGCGTCATCGCGGGTTTCGAACCCGAGCAGATGTTGCGCGGAATCATCCAACTTGTGAGGCAGGTCGCACAACGATCGCCGCGCATCGAGAACATCTATCCAGCCGCCGTCAAACCTGATGGAAACCCGAAAGCTGTCGCGGTAATCAACGAAGTCTTCGAGCCATCCGACTCGGTTTGGCGGGCGATGGGCACCATTCCGCTGAGTGGTTTGGCGCTTCGATCGAAGTATCGCCGTTTTGACGCGCTAAAACGATTCGACGTTGAGATCGGACCCGACTACGACCCGCCCGGATGCAGTTGCGGGCAGGTGCTTCAAGGGAAAGTTGAACCCCGCGATTGCCCGTTATTCGGCACCGAATGCACGCCGATGAAGCCGATCGGTCCGTGCATGGTGGGGAGCGAGGGCTCTTGTGCGGCTGCCTTTAAATATGGAGGCAACGGCACACCGCGTGCATGTGCTCTTTCCGACGGGAGTTAAGCCATGCGCACGAAGCTTGCCGGGAAGATCGAGGCGGGCGAAAAAATTTCCATCGCCCATGGTGGCGGCGGCGAAATGATGCACCGCCTCATCGAGGGCCACATCCTTCCGCGGTTGGGCAACCGATTCCTCAACGCGCTCAACGACAGTGCAATCTTTGAACCCACCAACAAACGGATCGCATTCACAACCGATGCCTTCGTCGTACAACCTCTGGAGTTCCCCGGTGGCGACATCGGACGACTGGCGATGTGTGGCACCATCAATGACCTCGCCGTTATGGGTGCCACTCCCACTGCCTTGAGTCTTGCCCTCGTGGTTGAGGAAGGTCTTCCACTGAGCGTGCTTGACCGGATTCTCGATTCCATTGCCGAGACCGCAGCCACCGCCAATGTCGTCGTTGCTACCGGGGACACGAAGGTTATCGAGCGGCGCAGCGGCGACGGATTGATGATCACGACGGCTGGCATCGGGCATCTTCGCGACGGTGTCAACATGGACCTCGGGCGCGTCAATGCCGGCGATGTGGTGATCGTGTCCGGTCGAATTGCAGAGCATGGCCTCGCGGTGTTGTCGGTTCGCGAAGGCCTTTCATTTGAAACTCAAATCGTCAGCGACGCGGCCCCCCTCAACGACCTCGTCGCGACCATTCTTGACAGCGGCGCAGACGTCAAGTTCATGCGTGATCCAACCAGAGGGGGGCTGGCTGGTGTTCTCGCCGATGCGGCAGACGTGTCCAACCTCAGCATCGAGGTACGGGAAGATTCGATCCCGGTATCGTCAGCCGTCCGGCACACTGCGGAAGTCTTCGGTCTCGATCCACTCACCGTGGCCAACGAAGGGAAACTTGTCGCGATCTGCTCGGCGAAGGATGCCGATCGGGTGCTCAATGCCTGCCGGGCGCACCCACTCGGAAAACACGCCGCATTGATCGGACATTTCGTGGATGAACAGCCCCAACTCGTCGAACTGATCACGTTGGCGGGTGGGCGGCGCGTCATCCAACGCCCTTACGGAGAAGAGCTTCCGCGCATCTGTTGAGCCAATGTTAACGGAGCAGGTTCAATGAAAAACAAGGTCTTGTATACCATCAACAAAAGTGAGCTGGACAAGCTCATCGGTATACTCCAACGAGATGGTTACCGGGTAGTCGGCCCCACCGTTCGCGACGGGGCCATCACGTACGAGGAAATCGAATCGGTCCGGCAGCTTCCGATCGGCTGGACCGATTCGCAGTCCCCCGGACGTTATCGCCTGAACAGGCGCAATGATGATCATCTGTTCGGGTATGTCGTCGGTCCCCATTCACTCAAGAAGTTTTTCTTTCCACCCAAGCAACGGTTGTTCGGCATCAAACGAGACGGTGAATCCGGGTATATCTTTGAGGCCCACCAGCCCGACCCGCCGCGTTATGCCTTCCTTGGTGTTCGGGCGTGCGACCTCGCCGCCGTCGGTGTGCAGGATCGCGTCTTCAAGCAAACGATGGCCGAACCCTATTACGCCAAAGCCCGCAACGATGCGCTGTTTATCGCGGTCAACTGCACCGAGCCTGGCGGGACGTGTTTCTGCGGATCGATGGGAACGGGGCCGCGTTGCAGCGAAGGCTTTGACCTCGCCCTGACCGAACTTCGCACCACATTTACCGTCGAAGTCGGGACGAACAAGGGTCGCCAACTGATCGAAGCACTGGAGCATGAGACGACCGACGCCAACACCAGCCATCTCGTCGATTTGCTGATGGACAACGCGGCAGAACACATGGGTCGAACGCTGGATACGGAGGATCTTCCGGACATTCTGCTGAAAAACCTTTCGCACGATCACTGGAACGAGGTGGCCAAGCGGTGCATGTCGTGCTCGAACTGCACGTTTGCGTGCCCGACGTGTTTTTGCAGCAACGTCGAAGACTCGACCGATCTTTCCGGCAACCACGCCGAGCGGTGGCGCACGTGGGGTTCATGTTTCACGTTGGAATTCTCCTATCACACCGGTGGATATTCGCGTTCGACGCCGGCTGCCCGCTATCGCCAATGGTTGACGCACAAGTTGGCCAACTGGCATGAGCAGTTTGGAACGTCGGGATGCGTGGGGTGTGGGCGGTGTATCACCTGGTGTCCGGTTGGAATCGACATAACCAAAGAGGCAACAACGATCGCCAATGACGTGAAACGTTCAAGGGCGAATCAGGAGGCCAAGCGCCTTGAGGAGGTGGGATCATGATCAGCACACTTGATCAAAGGCCCAGTATCGTTTGCGGAGAGGCCAATCCGATGGCGCCAGCATGGACGCGCATCGTCGCGTGTCAGCAGGAGTCATCCAACACCGCCTCATATACCCTTCAATTTCTTGACCCCGAGCAGAAGAAAAACTACCGATTTCAGCCGGGGCAATTCAACATGGTCTATCTGTTCGGCGTCGGCGAAGCTGCGATTTCCATCAGCTCCGACCCGGACAAATGCGACTCGCTGGTCCATACGATTCGCCACGTCGGTAGCGTCACGTTCGCGATGAATCGACTGGGCATTGGTCAATGCGTTGGATTGCGGGGACCGTTCGGTAGCAGTTGGCCGCTCCAGGAATGCCGCGGGCGCGACATTCTGCTCGTTGCGGGCGGTATCGGTATCGCGCCGCTGCGCCCGGCGATTTATCAGCTCTTAAAAAATCGCGACGACTATGGCCGCCTCATTCTTCTTTACGGCATTCGTTCGCCCCAGGACATGATCTTCAAAGAAGAGGTCGAAGGGTGGATGGACCGCCGCGACTTCCAGGTGCTGATCACCGTTGACTATCCGAGTGACGAATGGACCGGACCGGTCGGCGTTGTGACCAAACTGTTGCGTCGCGTGCGCGTCGATTCGTCACGGACGAGCGTGTTTGTTTGCGGTCCGCGCGTGATGAACCGGGCGGCTGCCCACTCCTTCCTTTCGCACTATGTGCCCGAAGATGAAATCTTCATTTCGCTGGAGCGGAACATGCGCTGCGGCGTTGGTCAGTGCGGACACTGTCAATACGGCCCCAAGTTTGTGTGCAAGGACGGGCCCGTATTCTCGTATGCATCGGTGCGAAACCTGTTCGGAAAAGACGAGGTGTAGCATGGCTGAAAACAAAAAACCCAAGTTGGCAGTCTACAAGTTCAGTTCGTGCGACGGATGCCAACTTTCCATTCTCGACCTTGAAGACGAACTCTTGGCGCTGACCGGCGCGGTCGAAATCTCATTCTTTCTGGAAGCGCGGCGCAAAGTGCAGCCCGGTCCCTATGACATCGGTCTGGTTGAAGGATCGATTTCCACGCCGGAAGAAGCCGAGCGCATCGTTCAGGTGCGCAAGGAGTGTCGTCACCTCGTGACGATCGGTGCGTGCGCGACATCGGGCGGTATACAGGCGCTCAAAAACTGGGCGGACGTTGAGGAATACAAACGCATCGTCTACGCATCCCCGCGTTACATCAGCACCCTCGATACGGCCAGTCCCGTCGCGGCGTACGTGCTCGTTGATTTTGAACTTCGCGGCTGCCCGGTGAACAAATACCAGTTGGTCGAAGTGATCACGGCTCTGATCGCAGGACGTCGGCCGCAGATTCCGACGTCGCCGGTCTGCCTTGAGTGCAAGCGGGCGGGCAACATCTGCGTGATGGTCGCGGAGGGCACGCCTTGTCTCGGACCGATCACGCAGGCCGGTTGCGGGGCGCTGTGCCCGACGTATGGCCGCGGATGCTATGCATGCTTTGGACCGGCTGAGTCAGCCGCGGCAGAAGCACTCTGTGTCCACTGCGAAAAATCGGGAACATCCAAGCCGGCGATTGTTCGAATGTTGCGCAGCTTCAACGGATACCTCGAACCCTTCAAGCAAGTAGGTGACAAATATGAGCGTCAAACCGTCAACAATTGAGCGAACCATCCATGTCGAGAACCTCGCCCGTGTTGAAGGTGAGGGAGCTCTCTACATCAAAGCCGTCGGCGACGAGATCACCGACGTCCAACTGAATATCTTTGAACCGCCCCGATTCTACGAGGCGTTTCTGCGCGGGCGAGGTTATCGCGAAGTACCCGACATCACCGCCCGCATCTGCGGCATCTGTCCGGTGGCGTACCAGATGAGTTCGTGCCACGCATTGGAACAGGCGCATGGCGTCACCGTTGGAGAACCATTGCGCACGTTGCGGCGCTTGCTTTACTGCGGCGAATGGATCGAGTCGCACGTGCTGCACATGTTCATGCTGCACCTGCCCGATTTTCTCGGGTACGAAAGCGTGGTGACGATGGCGGCTGACCACAAGGACGTGGTGGCCAAGGCGCTCGCGCTTAAGAAGGCGGGCAACGACATCGTCAACTTCATCGGCGGGCGCGAAGTGCACCCGATCAACGTGCGGGTCGGTGGGTTCTACCGTTTGCCGTCGCAAGCCAAAGCCAAGGCGCTTCGTGAAACGCTGCTCAAGAATCGGGAGTTCGCTGTCGAGACGATCCGATTCATGGCTGGCCTGGACTTCCCTGACTTCGAGCAGAACTACGAATTCGTCGCGATGAAACATCCGAACGAATATCCGTATTGCGAAGGGCGTATCGTCTCCAGCTCGGGGATTAACATCCCGGTCGAAGCGTTTCTCAATGAGTTTGAAGAGATACACGTGAAGCACTCCACGGCGCTTCATGGCCGACTCAAGGACGGTCGAACGTATCTCGTTGGCCCGCTGGCGCGCGTGAACCTCAACTTCGACCAACTGCCCGATTCTGTGAAGGAAATCGCCAAGGAAATCGGATTCGAGGTGCCGTGTCGCAACAACTTCAAGAGCATCATCGCCCGGGCGCTGGAGACGCTCTTCGCCGTCGACCATGCGATCGAGATTCTCGAAAAGTACGATGACACGCCAGCGCCTTACATCCAGATCGCCGACAAAGCCGGCATCGGGCACGGGTGCAGCGAAGCGCCGCGCGGGATTCTCTACCATCGCTATGAAGTCGACGCCGCCGGTCTCATCAAGAACGCAGTCATCACACCGCCCACCGCGCAGAATCAACCGCAGATTGAAGACGACCTGCGGCACTTCTTCCCGAGCGTTATGGAAAAGCCCGAGGAGGAGGCCACGTTGCGGTGCGAGCAGTTGATTCGTAATTACGATCCGTGCATCTCGTGTTCGACGCACTTTCTCAAGCTCAAGGTGGATCGGACGACATGAATTCGGATTTACTCATTCTAGGGATCGGGAACGAAATGCGCGGCGACGATGCCGCGGGAATCATTCTCGCAAGGAACCTGGCGGGCAGATTTTCAGGTGCTGCCCGCCTGGAGTCCAACCCGTATATGTTGTGGAACCTGTTGCAAAGCGGTATCGCGCAGTCGCATTTGGCGCTGATCGATGCAGCCGTCGCTTACAACGGGTTCGAAGTGGGGCAGTGGCGCTGCTTCGATTACCCCGATCAGATGGGCATGATCGAGGGCACGGTGCTGCGCAACACGCACAGTGTGGACGTGACGTCGATGCTGCGACTTGGCGAGACGCTGCATATTCTGCCGCCGAATGTGCGGATTTACGCGGTGGCTGCGTCTGAATTTGAACCGGGACCACACGTGTCGCCTGCGCTCGCGTCGCATCTTGGCGGTATTGAAGAGGCGATTGGCTACGATCTGGAGTGTTGGCTGGAGGCTGAAACGTGCATGAATTCTCCGTCGCACGATCCATTTGCAACATCGCGATAGAGGAAGCGCATCGCCACAACGTGGATCGCGTGACGGGTATCTGTATCGAAATTGGTGTGATGCGACAGATTGTGCCGGAGTTGTTGCGGACGGCGTTCGAGATTGCTGCGAAGGGGACGATCATGCAGGGCGCGAAACTGGAAATACACGACGTACCGGTCACGATCAAATGTCACGACTGCGGACAGTTCGCTGCCAGCGCGACGTTGCAGGTGCAGTGCGTGCATTGCGGTTCGACGAATATTGAAATCAACGGTGGCAATGAGTTGTTGGTCAGCTCCATTCGGGTGGCTGAGGAGGTTGGACATGAACATTGAAGTGCTTCGCGACGTGCAGGAATCGATCATGGCCGATGCCAATGAGATCCGCGCATCGCTTGATCAACGTGGGATTCGCATGTTCAACCTGATGGGCGGTGACGGCTGCGGCAAGACCCGCATGCTCGAACGACTGCTTCCGACGATCGCGGACCGGGTTCGCTGTGCGGTTTTGGAAGGTGACATCACCACGACCCTGGACGCCGAACGTATCGCCAAAGCCAACGTTCCCGTCATCCAGTTGCAAACCGACGGCTGCTGTCATCTGGAACCGTCGCTCATTCGCAAGGGGCTCGACAAACTCCCGCTCGATGACCTTGACGTTATCATCGTCGAAAACGTCGGCAATCTTGTATGCCCAGCCGAGTTCGACATTGGCGAGCATCACCGGATCGGCATGCTCAGTGTGACCGAGGGGCACGATAAACCGCTGAAATACCCGCTACTATTCGGCCAAGCCGACGCGATCGTCATTTCCAAGATGGATCTGCTGGAATACACGAATTTCGACCTGGACCAGTGCACGCGCAACATTCGCACGGTGAATAAGAAAGCGCCGATTTTTGAAGACAGCGCGGAGTGGCATTTCGATCCGTCGTTTCTGGATTGGTTGGCGGTGAAGCACGCGACCTGCACATAAAGAAGTTGCTGTCGGATTGCGCAACATCTCAAACGTAGGGTGGGCCGTGCCCACCGCCGTTCTTTGAAATGAAATGGTGGGCATGGCCCACCCTACGGGGTTGCGGTTTCCCTGGCGTCGATCGCGTTCATTCCGGCTGCGAACGCCTTCAGGTTTGCGTCGATGACATTCTGACCTTTGGATTCAAACGCGTGGGCGATGGCTTTCTCAATTGAATCCGGTTTGAGTTTCTGGCGAACGCTCTGCAGCGCGCCCAGCATGACCACGTTGGCGCTTCGATTGGTCCCGCATTCGCTCTCAGCGATGTCATTCGCTTCAACGTAATACGTATTCACATCATTGCGCGACGTCTTGATCGGGACGATCGATTTGTTGATCAGCAGCGTGCCGCCGGGGCGTACCTTGGACTCAAACTTTTGGAGCGACGGCTGATTCATCGCGACGACGGTGTCGTACTTCTCCGATACGGGTGAACCGATTTCGTCATCGCTGAGCACGACGATGCAGTTGGCCGTCCCGCCGCGCATCTCCGGTCCGTACGAGGGGAGCCAGGTGGCGCTGGTGCCTTCTTCCATGGCGGCTTGGGCGAGAAGCTTTCCCATCATCAGGACGCCTTGCCCACCAAACCCCGCGAGAATCGTTTCTTCCAACATGTTCAGCGCTCCCAAATGCTGCCGAGGCAACATGACTGTCTAGGCTTTGACCGGACCCGCAAGTTTGTCCACGAACTCGCCTGGAGGAAATTCTTTCACGACATCTTCTTCGATGTGATGCAGGGCGTCTCCAGGACTCATGCCCCATTGCACCGGGCATGGCGAAAGCACTTCCACGAGACCGAGTCCGACATCTTCCGTTTGTGCGCGGATGGCTTTTCGCATGTACTTGCGACACGTGTTGATGTTCTTGGGCGAGGTCAGCGCGACCCTGGCGAGATAGGCGACGCCCTCAAGACTCGAAAGCAACTCGCAAACCTTGATCGGATGACCGGTTGTCCTCGGATCGCGACCCTGAACCGACGTGGTTGTCCTTTGTCCGATCAGCGACGTCGGAGCCATCTGCCCACCGGTCATGCCGAAGATGCCGTTGTTGACGAAGAACACGGTGATCCGTTCGCCGCGGGCGGCTGCATGAATGATCTCGCCCATGCCGATGGACGCGAGATCGCCGTCGCCTTGATAGGTGAAAACGAATCGATCGGGTAGGGCGCGCTTCACGCCGGTTGCGACGGCTGGGGCGCGTCCGTGACTGGCTTCGATCATGTCGGTCTCGAAGTATTCGTACGCGAAGACAGCGCAACCAACCGGGCAGATTCCGACGGTATTATCCATGAATCCGAACTCGTCGATCATCTCGGCGATCAATCGGTGGTATGTTCCGTGCGAACACCCCGGGCAGTAGTGAAAGGGCTTGTCGCTTAGGGATTTGGGGCGCTCGAAGACGCATTTCAAATCGACGAGGTCTTCTGATGCGACCGCGCCGCCGTTTTGTTTGTTCATGCCATCCTGACTGTTCATGGCTGTTGTCATCGGGCGGCCTCCACGATTTTTTCACACACTTCAGCCGGGCTTGGAATCACGCCGCCCATTTCGCCGTAGAAATCGACGGGAACTTTTCCGTTTACGGCCAGTCGAACATCCTCGACCATCTGACCGGCGCTGAGTTCGACCACGAGGATGCGTTTTTTGTTCGTGGCGCACTCTGCGATTTGCTTGCTCGGGAAGGGGAACAGCGTGATCGGTCGAAGCAGACCGGCTTTGATCCCTTGCTTGCGGGCTAACTTGCAACCGCTAAGCGCCAGCCGCGCGGAGATGCCATAGGCGACGACGAGAATTTCAGCATCGTCGACATCGCGGGTGTCCCAGCGCGTCTCGCATTCCATCGCCTTGTACTTGGCCTGGAGTTTGAGGTTGTGGTCGCGCAATCCGTATGGATCGATGACCAGCGAGTTGACGACGTTCTTGTGCGCCCGACCGTTTCGACCGTTGGTCGCCCAGGGTTTCTCGGGTACGTTTGGCGGTGGGGCGTCGTCGGAGATTTCTGCCGGTTCCATCATCGCGCCCAGCACACCGTCGGCGAGCAACATCGCGGGGCAGCGGTAGCGGTCGGCGAGTTCAAACGCCAGCGCCGGGAACTCGTACATTTCCTGCACGTTCCAGGGGGCGAGGACGATGCTGTGGTAGTCGCCATGCCCGCCGCCTTTGCACGCCTGGAAATAGTCACCCTGCGATGGGGTGATGCTGCCAAGTCCGGGACCGCCGCGCATCACGTTGACGATCAGGCAGGGCAGTTCGGCGCACGCGATGTAGCTGAGGCCTTCCATCATCAAACTGACGCCGGGACTGCTGCTCGAAGTCATTGCCCGTTTGCCGGCGGCTGCGGCGCCATAGACCATGTTGATCGAGGCGACTTCGCTTTCGGCTTGGACGAAGACGCGGCCTCTTTTGGGCAATTCGTAGGACAGGACTTCGGGCACTTCGTTTTGAGGCGTGATCGGATAACCGAAGAAGCAATCGCAGCCGCCTGCAATTGCTCCCATCGCCAACGCTTCGTTACCCTTGGTTAACTGCATCTTGGCGGGCACGTTTCTGCCTCCGATAAATCTCGATTCCCGTTTCAGGGCACATTTGGGCGCACATCGCGCAACCGTTACAGAGTTCTGGGTGGGCCAATACGGCAGGGTGATACCCCGCGGCATTGCGTTCTTCCGACATCTCCAGGGCATGCTTGGGACAGAATTGAACGCAAAGCTCGCACCCCTTACACCGGTCAGCATGAATCTGACATAGATCCATCACATTCTCCCGTAAGCGAACGACACTGTTGCGCAATACTCAGTGCAATTAGCGTGCCAGTTTCAACCATGCGCTATAGTCATATGACCAACCCCAGCACCGGGGAAACGACTGTTTCCGTGCCAATAACCACACGGCTTGAGGCATTTAGCGCAGATGTGCGAATTTTGGCCGATTGAATGGCGACTGTAATCGCGCGTTCATTTTGCTTGATCGCGCGTGGCGTACTTGCCGTGATCAAATGCGGTCGAGTGCCAGCTTCAAATCGTTGATGATGTCGTCGCGGTCTTCGAGGCCGATGCTGATGCGACAGCCGCCCGGTACGACGCCGCGTTCGCGTTTTTCGGCATCGGGCAGGGACGAGTGCGTCATGTTGTACGGGCATTCGATCAGCGTTTTGATCTGACCGAGCGAGACGGCCAACGTGATGCAGTAAGAGTGCTGGGCGATCCAGTCGATCAGCTTGGCGGCTGGCTTGCCGGTACTGTCCTCGTCCTTTACGTCGAAGTAAACCATCGATCCCGGAGCAAACCGATTTCGATAGTCGCGCATTTGCTTCTGTGCAAGCTGATATTGCGGGAACGATTCCAATCCCGGGTACAAAACGCGTTCAACCTTGGGGTGATCGTTCAGGAAGGTCGCCACCCGCATCGCGCTGCTTTGATAGTTGACCATCCGCGTCGCCAGCGAGGGCAGACCGTAGACCAGCGTTGGCCATGCCGAACGCGGCGCCAGCGAACCGCCGAAATCCTTGCGATAAAAAACGAGCGGATCGTGCAACCATTTGGGCCCGATCACGGCGCCGCCAATGTCCGTGCCGAATCCACCGATCGCCTTGGTCAGGCTGCAACAGACGATGTCGGCGCCGTGTTCAATTGGCCGCTGGCAGAAAGGAGTCGCAAACGTGTTGTCGACAACCACGCGTACCTTGCAATCGTCCGGTCGATTCGCGTTGACTTCGTCGGCGATCTTCCGCATTTCGGCGATGTCGATGAGGGTCAGATCGGGATTGACCGGCGTTTCGAAATAGAGCACGCGCGTTTGTGGGTTGATGGCAGCCCGGACAGCCGAGGGGTCGGTCATGTCCACCAGGCTCGCCTCCATGCGCAAACGGGGCAACCAATTGGTGATCAGTGAATAGGTGCAGCCGTACAGCACCTTGTGGGCGACGAGGTGATCGCCCGAGCGCATGAGCGTGCCGAGCGTCGCGGAGATGGCGGCCATCCCTGACGCGAACGCGAGCGCCATGTCACCGCCTTCCGCCGTGGCGAGGTTGTCTTCCAACATGCCGCGGTTGGGGTCGTCGAGTCGATCGTAGACGTAGATCGGGACGCGGCGGGTGTCCCCTTCGGGCGTGTGGGCGAAATCCAAAAAGCCCTGCGCGCCGCGTTCGACAGAGTCCAATCGAAAAGCAGCGCTGCAGGATTGTGGAGGAACAACGTGGTGCGAAAAGTCCCATCGTTCGGTGGGACTGTGACCGTGAATTAATCTTGTGCGAATCTCGTGTTCAGATTCCGGGCATTCCGGCGAAGGATGATTCTCCGACATGCCACACCTCCAGTTTTTTGGGTCATCAATTCAAGTGTGACGTCCAATCTGGCGTTTGCTCGGGAGGACCGCAACCCTCCCGCTACAATTGAATAGAGCTTGCTCTAAACAAACGGTCGAAAGGTGTTGAGCTCGCGCATGTAGTTACCCCTTTCGAACGCAGCCGGGTTTGGGCAGGTGACCTGATTCATGCTGCCCTGCAGTTGTCTGACGCTGTGATACTCGTGATCCTCCATCCATTCGCGCATGCCTTCGAGAATGAACTGGATTGAATGAATGCCATTACGAAGCAGCGTCGCGCAGAGCATCGTCGCATCAGCGCCGGCCATCATCATCTTGAGGACGTCGAACGACGTATACACGCCGGTTGTCGCGGCGAGTGATGCATCAAGATGGGCGTCGAGGATGGCGATCCAACGAAGCGGCAGACGCATTTCGTGCGGTGCGCTGAAGCGAAGGTCCGAGACGATTTCCAGTTCTTCGAGATCGATGTCGGGCTGATAGAAGCGATTGAATAGGACGAGTCCATCGGCGCCAGCGTCTTCAAGCTGTTCGGCGAAGTGGGCGAGTGCGCTGAAGTAGGGACCGAGTTTGAGCGAGACCGGAATGGTGACCGCTTTCTTCACGGCTTCGAGAATTTCGATGTGGCGGTTTTCGATGTCCCGCCCAGAAGTTTCGGCGTCGGCAGCGATGAGGTAGATGTTGAGTTCGATCGCGTTCGCGCCGGCTTCCTGCATCATGCGGGCGTGCTCGACCCATCCACCGACCGACGTGCCGTTGAGGCTGCCGATTACGGGAATATCAACCGATTGTTTCACCTTGGCGAGGTGCTCGATGTATTCCTCCGGACCGCGCGGGAAGCCGACATGGTGGGGCATGTACGACAGCGCTTCCGCGAAGCTGTCCGTTCCGTAATCCATGTAATGATCGTGGACGACGGCTTCGTTTTCGATCTGCTCCTGGAACAGCGAGTACATCACAATCGCAGATGCGCCCGCGTCTTCCAGTTCCTTGCATGTGTCCAGGCTTCTGCTTAAGGGCGATGCGCCGGCCACCAGCGGGTTCTTCAGTTCCAATCCGAGGTACGTTGTTGAAAGGTCCATGGCGACTTTCCTCTGGTCACGTTAGTTGGCGGACGCGGTTTCCTTGTTATCCGTTGACGGTTCAGCCGGTGCTTCTGGTTTGGGCTTGCTGACTCCGGCGATTTCTTCGTAGAACGCTCGTTGTTCGGCGATCTGCTGCTGCTGTTCGCGGCGTAGCGACGTTGCCCGGTCGGCATCGGTGCGCTCCAACACGGCGAAGCGGTTTTCCAGTCGCGTGAATTCACCGAGTGGCATGCGGGCGGCTGGCGAGTCGAGTTGCAGCGGTCGCTGCGATTCGGCGACGCGTCGTGGATCGTAGCGGAACAGCGGCCAATACCCGCTCTTCACCGCGGCTTGCTGATTGTTCATCGCGGTGGTCATGTTGATGCCGTGTGCGATGCAGTGGCTGTATGCGATGATCAGCGACGGTCCGTCGTACGATTCGGCTTCGATAAATGCCTTGACGCACTGATTGTCGTTGGCGCCCATCGCGACTTTTGCGACGTAGACGTTGCCATAGCTCATCGCCATCAAGCCCAGGTCTTTCTTGCCCGATGGCTTGCCGGCGGCTGCAAACTTGGCGACCGCACCGCGCGGGGTGGCTTTGGAGCATTGCCCGCCCGTGTTGGAATACACTTCGGTATCGAGCACAAGGACGTTGACATTCGCGCCCGACGCAAGGACATGGTCCAGACCGCCAAAGCCGATGTCGTACGCCCATCCGTCACCGCCGACGATCCACACGCTACGCTTGACCAACGTGTCGATGACGCTGAGCAGGTTCTTCGCCGCAACGCTTTCGTCGCTGTCGAGTGCAACCTTGACCTTGGCGACCCGTTCACGCTGGGCGATGATGCCGGCTTCGTTGGATTGATCGGCTGAGAGGATTGCTTCGACAAGATCGCCACCGATCTGACCGGACAAGTGTTGCAAGAGTTCTGCCGCAAATTCCTTTTGCTTGTCGATGGCAACACGGAAGCCCAGTCCGAACTCGGCGTTGTCTTCAAAGAGTGAGTTCGACCAAGCCGGTCCGCGTCCGTCGCGATTCGTCGTCCACGGCGTTGTCGGCAGGTTACCACCATAAATCGATGAGCAACCCGTGGCATTGGCGATGACAGATCGATCGCCGAAGAGTTGGCTCATCAGTTTGACGTATGGCGTTTCACCGCAGCCGGCACACGCGCCGGAGTATTCGAAGAGCGGTTCGAGGAATTGCGAACCCTTGACGCTATCGATCTTGAGTGCGGTGCGATCGAACTCGGGGATGTCGAGGAAGAAGTCGAAGCTGTCGCGTTCCGGTTCGAGGTGCTCTTCGAGCGGTTTCATGTTGATGGCTTTGAACTTGGGTTGTTCTTTGTTCTTCGCCGGGCAGATGTCCACGCAGATGCCGCAACCGGTGCAGTCCTGCGGTGCGACCTGGATTGTGAACTTGAGGTCTTTGTATTCCTTGCCCTTACCGGCGGCAGATTTGAACTGCGCTGGAGCTCCCGCGAGACATTCTTCCGAGTAGGCCTTCATGCGAATCGACGCGTGCGGGCAGACCATCGCGCACTTGCCGCACTGGATGCAGACGTCGGCGTCCCAGATCGGAATCTCGTTGGCGATGCTGCGTTTTTCCCACTTGGCCGTCGCGGTCGGGAACGTGCCATCGACCGGCATGGCGCTGACCGGAAGTCGATCGCCTTCGTTGGCGATGATCTTCGCGGTGAGCGATTTAACAAAGGTGGGTGCCCGATCGCTTACGACGGCTGGTCGTTCGACGGAACTGCTGACGCGATCGGGCACGGGGATTTCGTGGAGGTTCTCCAGGGCGCTATCGACGGCGAGGAAGTTCATCTTGACGACCTTATCGCCTTTACCGCCATATGATTTCATGATTGCAGTTTTGATGTGGGTGATGGCTTCGTCGCGCGGAAGCACGCCAGAGATCGCAAAGAAGCATGACTGCATGAGCGTATTGATGCGTCCGCCCAGACCGATCTTGCGACCGACCGCGTAGGCATCGATGGCATAGAGCTTGAGCTTCTTGTCGATGATCGATTGCTGCACTTCTTTCGGAAGACGATCCCACACTTCATCCGGTTCAGCGCCAATGTTGAGCAGCAGCGTGGCGCCCGGTTCGACGATGTCGAGGATGTCGTACTTCTTGAGGAACTGTTCGTGGTGGACGGCTGCAAAGTTCGCTCGGCTGATCAGGTACGACGATTGAATCGGTCGCGGTCCGAAACGCAGGTGCGACGTCGTGACCGAGCCCGCCTTTTTCGAGTCGTAGACGAAATAGCCCTGGGCGAAGTTGTCGGTTTCCTCGCCGATGATCTTGATCGAGTTCTTGTTCGCGCCGACGGTACCGTCCGAACCGAGGCCGTAGAATACCGCTCGCACGACATCCTTGGGTTCGGTTGAGAAATCCGTGTCGTAGTCGATCGACGTGTGGGTGACGTCATCCACGATGCCGACGGTGAAGTGGTTCTTCGGCTGATCCTTGGTCAGCTCGTCATAGATGCCTTTGACCATTGCGGGCGAAAATTCTTTTGATGAGAGGCCATAGCGACCGCCGACAACCATCGGGCGTTTCGCGAAGCCGTTGCGTCCGGCATCGAAATGTTCGGACATCGCCGTGACGACGTCTTGGTAGAGCGGTTCACCGAGTGCGCCGGGTTCCTTGGTGCGATCAAGCACCGCGACTTTGACCGCACTCTTGGGTAGCGCTTTAATCAGCGCCTCGCCATCAAGCGGGCGATACAAACGCACTTTGAGCAGTCCGATTTTTTCGCCCTGGGCGACGAGGTGATTCACGGTTTCGTGCGCGGCTTCCGCACCCGAACCCATCATCACGATCACGCGCTCGGCTTTGGGATCACCGACATAATCGAACAGGTGGTAAGACCGGCCGGTGATCTCTGCGAATCGGTCCATGACCTGCTGCACGGTCTGCGGGCACGTCGCATAGAACGAGTTGCATGCCTCGCGGGCCTGGAAGAACACGTCGGGATTTTGCGCCGAACCACGAAGCACCGGATGATCGGGCGACAAGCCGCGAGCGCGATGATCGAGCACGCTTTGATTGTTGATGAGTTGACGCAACTGATCGTCGGTTAGGGCTTCGATCTTCGACACTTCGTGCGACGTACGGAAACCGTCGAAGAAGTGGATGAACGGAATGCGCGATTCGAGCGTCGCAGCGTGGGCGATGGCGGCCATGTCGGTGACTTCCTGCACCGATCCCGAAGCGAGCAGCGCCCAACCGGTGGATCGGGTGGCCATCACGTCGCTGTGATCCCCAAAGATGGAAAGTGCGTGGGCGGCGATGGAACGAGCACTGACATGGAAGACGGCTGGCGTGAGTTCGCCCGCGATCTTGAACATGTTGGGGATCATCAGCAGGAGGCCCTGCGACGCGGTGAACGTCGTGGTGAGCGCACCGATCTGCACCGAACCGTGAAGGGCACCAGCCGCTCCGCCTTCGCTTTGCATTTCGACGACACGCGGCGTCGTGCCCCACAGGTTCTTCATGCCCTGGGCTGCCCAGGCATCGGAAAGTTCGCCCATGCCGGAGCTTGGCGTAATCGGGTAGATCGCGATGACCTCACTGGCCCGATAGGCAACGCGTGCAGCGGCTTCATTTCCGTCGATGGTGATCATTGGACAGCCCTCGTGAATCAGATAGAGAAATATTGTGACCTCGCCTTCGAGGGGCTAATAGCATGTGGCATGCCACCTATCGGAGTGAAGTGGCGCACGATTCGGCGCGTGATTGCGAAGACGCGACAAGTGCTGATTGGGACGGAAGTGGAGGGGTTTGCGAGCAAACCCGTAAAGTATTACTCACACGTGGGGGTTTGATGCGTGCATGGGTCAATTCGCGCGACTTGCCCCACCGGTTGGGGCATTTGGCCATGAGGGGGAAAATCGGCGTTTATTGAGGCGCTGCCCGCAATTCATGGTAGTTGAGGAACCGATAACTGCCCTCATAGCCGTGGCACGAACTGCAGAGGTTCGGGGCGACGTATGACCGCAGCAGGAGCTTTTGGGCCCGGCGCTCGGCTTCGCTTGGCGGACGATCATCGTTCGCGTGGTCGGTCAGGTTTCGCCCGTGCGGTTCGTGGCAGGTGAGGCAATCGATTTGACCATTGGGATCGTCCCCTTTGTGGGCAAGCGGGAGGATCGAGGTCGCACCTTCCAGGTTTGGTTCTCGCAAGAAAACCTGCGGGTGGGGCAGCAGGTTCACCGGTTCGGAAATTCCGCCTGGACCGTGGCAGCCGAGGCAGCGCGACGCCGTTTCGGTGTTGGCGTTTGCAAAATACGGTCCAACCCACATGCCGTTGACGACTTCGTCGGCGTGGGTGGCGTGACAAGGTCCGCAGGTTGACGGATGCGTGCCCGCCAGCGCGACGACCTTCTGGTTTTCCATGAACGACTGGGCGTGCAAACCTTCGTGGATCGGTGAGGTCTGCGGATGGCATTCGAAACAAAGCGACGTGGTGTCGCCGCCGGTTTGGTTGCGCAACAGCGCCGGCGTGACGTCGGAGTTCGCATGCGGATCGTGGCAACTGGCGCAAGACATTTGACCGTTGGGGTCGCGCTCGCAGGTTTTGGTAAAGAACGGAAGCGAAGTTGAGTGCGTCGTGCCAGCGGCTGTTGAGATTTTGGTAAGCGGATGACGCAGCGTCTGCGGAAGGTGCTCGCCGGCCAACCCGTCCTGCTGATGGCATCCGAGGCAGAAATCTTCCGGCGTGGTGGGCGGCGTGTCGGTGGCGGTCCACATCAGCGGACCCTTGCCTTCGTGAATTCCGTGACACGTGCCGCACGTTCCGGTTTCTTTTGAAGTCCGACCCGCGGCATTGACCAAGTCGGATCGATTTGAGAATTCATGAGCGCCGGCCAGCGTCATGGACTGCGCCTGGTGACACGATGCGCACACCTGATCGGGCTTACCGCGCAGGAAATGATCATTGGCGGTTTCGTGCGGGTTGTGACAGGTCAGGCAGGCCATCGAGTCGGCATCGATGTGTCCCTGGGCGGCGAAGAGACGCATGTTTTCCATCTGCGGCGTTGCGCCGGGGATGTTGATCGGATGCCCGTGGGCGAGTCCGCCGGCGCTTTCCGCGCATTCACCTTTTTTGTGGCAGCTTGTGCAACTGCCGGTGATGTCATAAGCCGAGGCTTCGAACGCGCGGGCGGGTTCGTGGGCGCCGTGACATGCGCTGCACGGTCCGCTGTCGGTTGCGGTCATGCCGCGGGCGTTTTGCTCCGACTCGGCGCTGGTGCGCAGATCGTGACGACTATCGAAGATGCGATCGAAACCCGCATGGCAATCGAGACAAACGGCGCTGTCGGCCAGCGTATTTTGCAAGAGCTTTTTGTCGCTCGAATCCTTGTGCATGGCGTGGCAGGAGATGCAGATCAGCGTTTCGCCGGGACCGGTCTGCGTTTCCCAACGTGCGAGCGTCTCTCTTTGATGGTCTGTTTTGATCTTCACGTTGCGCGGATGCGTGTGCGCGAGATTGTCCTTCCACGCGTCGGGCGTCAAGACTTCGTGACAGCGCAGGCAGAGGCCTTCGTCGCTCGGCGACGTGACCAGCAATCGATCGGACTTGCCGCCGTGCGGTGTGTGGCAACTTTGACAGGTGACTTCGTTGTCGTTCGGTCCGTCGTGGGCCCACTTTGGCCTGGTGCTGTCCGGAATCGTGTAATCGATCTGTTTGAGCGGGTGGTGATTGTCTCCAACCGCAGAGGTATGACACATCGTACACAGTTGACTCTGCTCGTTGGGCACGCGCGTGAAGATGGTCGTGGCGATCGTTTCACCCGGACCGGCATGGGCGGAGTGACACGTTCGACAGTTGAGCGTCCCATCGATCAGCGGCAGCGATTCGGGGATGGTCATCGAGTCGGGTGGCGTGGTTCCGGTTCGATGTCCGTGCTCCAACCACACGCGACGACGCGAATCGCCAACCCCGCCGTCATGGCAACCCAGGCAGGTCGCTTCCGTCGAAACGGACGGCTGACCTGGCTTGTCGATCAGCAGAATCGCATTGGGATCTTCAAACGACGACACCCATTCAAGGTGGCACGTGGCGCACTGGCGGGGGCTTCGTGGGCCGGTCTGCGCGAGCGCGACAGCGGTGACGGCGAAGACGCTTAGGATTGCAGCGATTCGAATCATGGGTTCCCTCGAAACGTTGCATTCAATTCAACCACGGCGACGCGACCCGGTTTGGCCTCCACGACGAGCAGTCGCCCGCGTGCGTCAAAGCAAAGGCCCATCGGATGTTCGAAGCGGAGGATCTTTCCATTGTCATCGGTCAAGACGCCGAGCGTATCGCCCAACGGCGCGAAGACCTGCACGGTGCCGAGCGATGAGTCGCTCAGGTAGATGCGATCCTTCGCGTCGGTTGCGATGCCTTTGGGGCGAAACGATTGTCCGAGTTCCACACCCCAACTTGAAATCGATTGACTCCAGCGGTTCTTCGCGTCGAAGCGTTGGATGCGTGCGCCGATCGCTTCGGAAATCACGAACGATCCATCGCTGCACGGGGCCGCGAGGAAGGGCCATTCGAGTTGCCCAAGTCCGCGCCCACGAACGCCGGATGTTGAAAAGGTCCCGTTGGTGTTGTCCCTGACGAGCACGCGATGGTTGTCGTTGTCGATGATGAGGGCGCGTTTTCCGTCGGCGCTGAGGGCGATCCCGGTGACATCGACGGGGGCATTCGCTTGCGGCAGGTCGATTACCTTCACCGTCTTAAAACCATTAGATGTCACCAGCACGCGATGATGCCCATTGTCTGCAATCCAAAGTCGATCGCCCGAATCGAAGCACAACCCGATGGGGTTGCTGAGTGTTTCATCGCCCAGCGCCCGCGTTGCGCCATCGAATTGACCATCGCGATCAAAGCAGAGGATGCGATCGTTGACGCCGTCGGCGACGTAGATCTTGCCACCACGATCGACGGCGACATCGGTCGGGTACTGCATCGCATCGCCTTCGGGCGCGCTGACCGTTTGGACGATCTTGGCGGCGATGCGCTTCTCAGCCGGTATGTCGGCTGCGTACGCCGTCGCGTACATCATCGCCAGTATTGCACTTGCCCACCGCCATCTATTCATCGGTTGGCGACTCCAGAACGTTGGGCAGATGGAACGTCTTACCGTCGCGAATCTGTTGCACCATGTTGGCGATGGCGTTGTTTTGCAGCGGGCCGATGCGGTTTTCCGGGTAACCCAGCGCTGCAAAGTCGATTCGCGTCGGTTCTGCATCGTGACACTGTTGGCACGCCCGCGGTTTGACGAGGACGTTCTTATGGATCTTGTCTTGAATTGCCCGGCGATTGGCTCCTCCGTCTTTCGGTGAGAAGTACGCTTCGATCAGCGGTTCTAATTCGTTCGTGGAGTAGCCGGTGTTGTTTTTCGGCGCGATGATTGCACCATAGTCACCCTTGGCCATCGAGGGCAGGACCGCCCGCAATCTTGCCAACGCATGTCGATGCATTGGGCTTGCCGGTTCGGACGTTTCCAATTGCAGCAAGAGATGCGGCAGAACCGGATTGGGCGGAGCGGCTTCGATCGCCTCGCGCACGAGTTCGATCATTTTATCGCCGCCTTCTGGTAATTCCTCGCCCTGAAACTGCGAGACGAGCAGCAGCAGTGCGGGCGTTGATTGCGGTTCACCGCTGCTCACGTTCTTCCAGCCGATGCCCTCTTCCTTGGTGAGTGCGTTGCGGTGACACATGGCGCAGTCGAGAAAGGTGACGTGAAAGTTGGCGAGCGCCCGCGTGGCTTTGTCGGTTTCGTGCGGCAGAATCGTGTGGCAACCGCTCGTCAGGCATCCAGTTTGAAATCGGCCAAATGAAAGCTCGCCGACACCGTGATAGTGATCGAGCGGCGCCGTATCGCCGTCATCGATCATTCTTGACGGATCGTTTCCGTCGAGTGTCGCGAGGTCGAGTTGCAGCGGTCGGTTGGTGAATCGATCGGGCGTCAGCTTGGGCGAGAACACCGAACGAAACAAAAACGCAAACGCGCAATACGAAATCCACGTCACGGCGATGAGCAGCCCCAGCGAGTAAAGCCGAATGACTAGGCCTTTGAAGGCACCGTGATGATGTGTTGAACTGTGCCCTTGGTTGGTCACTTCGATTCTCCGTCACTGATGGCGAGGTCGCTGGCCGCTTGCTTGAGCATGCCGGCATGGGCGTCGGCCATCTCTGCTGCCGGCGTCTCACCCGTAAACATGGCTTTGTGCAGCGGGAACACGTGGGGCGAAAGCATGACCCCGATCATGTGGAACACGAACACGTGCAATATCGCAAGGTACGCTTCCAGCGTGTGGATCAGGTTGGAGACGGTGAGCATGCGTCCGCTGACGTAGTGACTCGTCCACGAATTGCCCCACATCAAAATGCCCGTCATGCCCAGGAGCGTGCATCCCCAGAACACGCCGAAGTATTCGAACTTTTCCTTCAAACCGAAGCGTCCGGGAGCGGGCCGCGTCTTTCGCAAGAAGAACAGGAAGCCCAGAAGGTGCAGCAGTTCCTTCACGTCGGCTGGCGTGACCACCAGCGGAAGATCGAGCACCGCCCGCATCCAACTGACGTTGCGCCGGCGCTTGTCCTGAATCAAACAATACAGCACGTAGAGAATGTGATAGACCGCACCGACAACCAGGATCAATCCGGAATAGCGATGAATCCGTCGGGCCATCGTCAGTCCGCCGAGGGTTTCGATCAGCCACTTCGCCCAGGGATCGCCCGCAAACTTGATCGGGAAACCCGTCAGGACGAGTGCGGTGAAACAGATGGCGAGGATCCAGTGCTGCACGCGCTGGTGGATACTGAAACGTGAAAGCTTCTGCGTGCCATCGGGGTTCTGCTTGATGCGGTTGTTCAGATCGATGTATTCGAAGTGGCGCAGGTTGTGACGCCCAAGCACCAACTGCAACAGCTCCAGCAATTGCAGGACTGCCGACGGACCAAACGTGCACATGATCAGCACGACGAACATGCCCGCGATCATGAATTCAATGGACCAGATGGATTGCTTCGGGCTGGTTGTCGTCGCTGCAACACCGCCCGATGAATCAGAGCGATCATCCGATGACGCCGTCTCGTATCGACTTGGCGTGATTTCCATGTGGACCGCTGCGGCTGTCACCAGCGCACCCGCAGCCGGATGGCAGGCATCGCTGCGGCAGGTGTCGGGCAGTTTGCCTTCGTTCGCAGAAGATGCGACCGCATCGTGCGGTTTCATGGTATGGACGTTTTGCAGTTCACCCACATGGCAATCAAGACAGCCGGCGGTCTCTTCGTCACCAAGAAGCATCGCCTTGCCATGAAAACTCGCGAGGTAGCTCGCGACGGTATCGGGCATTTCAAACTCGCGCCGCACGGCTGAATTGCTATGGCACAGCGCGCAACTTCGGGCAAGCTGTTCATGGGTTCGGGCGGGGTGACTTCGCGAGACAACGTGCTTGAACGCGAAGGGCGTGTCCTGGGGAAGCCGCTCACCGTGACACACATCGCAACGACTCGTTGAGGCGTCTTCAAAGGCGAAGCGCTTCTTGTCGCGTCGGAAGGTCGGCTCATCGTGACAAAGCAGGCACGTGGACTGACCTTCACGCAGCGGCGATCCGAGTAACTCGTTGCTTTTCTTGAGCACCTCGGGCGTGTGGGCTGAGTGCTTGAGCATGTCGGCGATGCTGTCGTGGGCAAACTGCTGCGGCGGTCGATTGGGTGTCACAAGGTGGCACGCGTTGGTGCAGTCAACCGGCGTCACCGATTGGTGGGGGATGACAGCCACCTGGTCGCGCGGGTGGCAGTCGGTGCATTTCAGGCGGGCGTGCGGACCCAGTTCGCGATCGTAGTACATCGGATCGACGTGAAAGAGGCGAACGGACTCGCCGTTTTCATCGATTCGCCCCAGGCCCTGATAGCGGTGGCACATCAGGCAGTTTTCGGGGTCGGCTGCCCGCGCCACCGCCTGTATGCCCAAGGCCCATGCCATCGCGCAAACCGCAATCCATCGTTGATACGTCTTACCGTTCATGACATGCACCGCAAATGTTGTTGCCATACCCACGCATTTTCATCGGGTCGGTCAGGTCGAAGTCGGCCTGCGCACCGCGGGCCAGTGTACTGTTGGGCGCGAACCATCCTGCGCCGTGCGGATTGTGACAGGTGGAACACGTGATTGTCTGATTCTTCGTCAGAGGAAGATCTGTGACGCGTTGCCGCATCTGGGCAGGCATTTTCGTGCCATGGTGTCCCGGTTCGAAGAAATCGACGTGTTGCGTATGACACCCAAGACAGATCGACGTTTCATCGTCGATCAGATTCGGTTTGTTTGTTCGCTGCCCCGTTCGATCCATCGACACATTGCTGTTGTGGCAGTAGTAGCAGGCGTTCGTCCGCGGCTCGCCGGCATCATCAAGCATGATGTGCGGGTTGAATTTCTCGTGGCTGCTGTTGTCGACGTGGCAATTGGCACAGAATGCAACCGGGTCGTCGGTGATTCTTCCACGAAGAAATGCCGCATTGCGAGAAGGACGCGAGCGCGTTCGGTCGCAGGCCAACAACACATCGTGACACGTTAAACAACTGAGCATGCCATCCTGAGCCGGCCAACCTTCTGGCAGATGAATGTCCGGGCTGTCAAATGGACGGTTGGCTGGGTGCTTCTCGGATTCCGCCCGCACGCCATCATGACACGCGAGACAGTTGGCTGTGACGTCGCGATGGTTCGTCGCTTTCTGCGGTTGACCGGATGGGTGACACTGCGAACAACCGTTGGGCGACCAGTGGGGGTTGGGGGCTTTGCCGGTTGGCGTCGAGACGACCGTCGAATCATCGGCGCGCAGAAACGCGATCGGATACACCGCACCCGCAAACAGAACGATGCCCGTTGCGATGGCGAGCGACTTTGCCGCACGCGGTTTCAATGTGCTATTCGTCCCCATGGGATTCCTTGGTCGCAGTGTCTTTTGCATGCGGGGCAACGGATCGCCCAACCGCTTCGTCGACACCGATCAACACCAACTGCGGTGCGCCCAGCGAATCGGAAACGACAAGCCAGTCTGCCGCCTCCGGGTGGCGCGAAAAATTCGGATTACGCGTCATATCAATCGCGTCGCACGCACCCAACGATGCAATTCCCATCGGCAGCGTCAATCCACCCCAGGCTCCGCGCCGTTCGTGAATCTCCACGACAAAATCGCCAGCCGCATCAAACACGAGGATCGACTGACGGGCTGCATCGGTGACGCAGATTGATCCGCCGCGCGTCACGCAGACCTGCTTGGGGCGGACGAATTCACCGTTGCCGCGTCCCTTGCGACCGAGTGGCGATTTCGGGCTGCCATCTGCCGCGAGTCGAAAGACCACGCCCGCCACCGCGTCGGCGACGAGCAGGGTGTTGTCAGCCGTCATCGCCAGTCCCGTCGGCGCAACCATTTTCGGGCTGGCGCTGGCGGCTGTCATTGGTGGAAGCCAATTGCCTTGATCGATGCTCCATCGGTGGACGGAGTGGCCGGCCAGGTCGCCTACATACAGCGTTCCATTGTGGGCCAACACGCCGCCCGGTCGAAATTCTCCGCCGGGTGCGATCTGTCCAAGGTAACGTCCTTCAGGATCGTACGAGAGGACCACCTTCAGCGTTGTGTCGGCCACATAGACATTGCCGATTTCGTCGGTCGTGATATCAACCGGGCATCGCGGGCGTCGCGACGGATCATCAATCCACGAGCGAACGCGCCCGGTTTGAAAATCGATCGCGATCACGTCGGGCCGCCCCTGGTCGCAAACCAGCAGTTCATCGCCAACGCGCACGATCCCCTGCGAATTGCGAAGGATCGGGGGAGGGGTGTCGGCTGGCCCGTATAGAAAGTCTTCGAGCGTCGACGACTTGCGATAGTTCGGCAGCGTCTGCGTCATGTCGCCCAACACGGTCAAAGCGGGCGCGCCGCTCGATCCAGTGAAGGTCTGCGGGACGAACCATTCGGGTGTTTGCGTCGACGGTGTGCATGCACCGCAGGCGAGCGCGCACGCTGCGCCGACGAACGCGACAAGTTTACTACCGAAATTCTTCATGAAACCGACATTCAAAACGACAACTTTCGAACTACTTCATTGATTTACTTAACATGACACGTCAAACACAACGCGCTTCGGCGGTTGGATTTGACCAGCAACTTGTCGATCCCCGCGCTGTTGTGCGGATCGTGACACGATACGCATTCCATTCGACCTTCCGGCAGGCGAACCGTACCGTCAGCCGTCACAAATGATTCGGGTCGATATTCCCGATTGTTCGACGGATAAGGCACACCGATGGGATGATCGCGCCAGGCGAACCCTTCGGGCACCGAAAAGCCTTCGCGAACGCCCGCAAGCATTGCGTGGGCTGATCCAATCGTCGACGACGCCACCGTTCCATCGTGGCAACCGAGGCAGATCAGACTCGTCGGTCCGGGGGTGTAGCGGTCGGGTACGAATGTTTGCCGCTGTCCCTGGATGCGAAACAACTCGACGGCTGGCTCGACATCCTGATCGATGGCGTCGCGATTTTCCGTATTGTTTTCATCGGTCGCGTCGGTGTTGTTGGTTGGTTTGCGGACGCGAACGGCTTGGACGTGCGGAATGTGGCACGCGGAACATGCATCACCCGGTCGATGGGTCTCTTCGGAAAAATCATGGACGCTGCCGACCGTTCCGCTCATGTAGTTGGTTTGGGTGCGCGGAGTTTCGCTGCTATGAATTTGAGGGCTTTGGGTTTCGGTGTCTTGATCGTTGGCGTCGACCACCTTCATGTTGGAATCGGCCATGTCCGAATCGGCGCTCTTTGCCGGTTCGGATTGGCTGCCGTCCATCGCGAACAGCGCGACCAAACACATCGATAGCATTGCGAGACTTTTCATCGTTTAGCGTCCGTATTCAAATCGCACATGGGTCACACCGTGGCACACGAGGGTGCAACTTCCGCTGTATCGACCCAGGTCTTCGTATTCAACCCGAGCGCCCAACGCGCCGCTGGCCGGCCTGACGATCGAGCGATCAAAGTTGATCAGGTTGCTGTGGTTGCGACTGCTCGCCCGCATGCGGTTGATGCCGTGCGAATCGTGGCACGCCGAGCACGACGCCCGCCCTTGCGAGACGTGCACGTTGTGCAGCGGGAAGCTTTCGTCGCCGAGGATGCTGGCTCGATCGTGACATTGATAGCACAAGGCATACGCCCGCGGGCTTTCGGTAACGTACTCATTCGTCGAATAGTTGGCTTTGAGCAGCGGGCGATAGATCGATCCGTGCGGTCCATTCACGCCGATCGCCGAACCCTGGCCTGACGTGTCGGAATTGTGGCAATCGGTGCAGCGCACCATCGACCCGACGCGCCACGGCGAAATCAAACTCACCACATCGTTGTTGTTGCGTGGGGCGATGACCGGGTGATACGAGGGATTGCTCGGTTGGAACTGCATCCGCGTGTTCACTTCGGTCACGTCGCGCGAGATTGCGGGCCGGGCGTTGCGCGAACCGTTGTCAGCGTGACACTTGAAGCACACTTCGTACTCGAAGCGGGAATTTTCGACGGGGCGGCCCGATCGATCGATACCCGACACGAAGCGCATCGTCGCGCTGATTTGCCCCAAGCCGGGACGATTGGACTGGCTGACGATCTGCGACTGGCTGGCGTGCGGATTGTGGCAGTCGGCGCATTCGACATGCTGCTGAGCGAGGCGCGGATCTTCGTCCGGATCGTGTCGGCCAATGAACCGCTGAACCGGATGGGCGCTGGGTTTGCGAATTTCCGAATCGATGTTCTTCGCCGCGATGCTGCCGTTGTGGCAG
>DDIR01000049.1:121408-129649 GCA_002338715.1 Phycisphaerales bacterium UBA1845
GATGCTGCCGTTGTGGCAGTTGAGGCAGTTGTCTTCTTCACGACGGAAACGCAGCAGACGCTCCGGTTCGGTCGCGGAGTGAATCTTGTGGCAGTTCGTGCAGGCGTTGTCCGCGACCGTGTGGTAGGGGAGTTTTTCACGCGGATCGACGCTTCGACCGCTCACCGTCTTGGGGCTCAGCGCGTGGCTGCTCGACTCCCAACCGTTCAAATCATGGCACGACAGGCAGATCGCCGAGCGCCGGTCGGGAATCCGCAAAAAGTCGCCGAGGCTGTTGTCATGCGGATCGTGACAGGTTGTGCAATGAACTTCGTTGTGGACGCCCATCGGCAGTTCCTTGCTGATGAGGTCGGGGTTACGCAGTTGGCCATCCTTGTTGAACAGCGCCCGATCGAATCGAAATCCGATGGGGTGATCGTCGGAAAGATCCTGGGTGAGGTCGGCTGGTCCGGGTGGAATAGTGCGACGACTCATGACGATTGGTTCGTTGGCGGGGCGGCTGGCCACCAGTCCGAGCGCGAGCGCCCCATCGTGACAGCTCAGGCACATTTTCGACGGACCGCTGGGTTGATCGATGCGGGCGTCGGTGGTGCTGCTTCGGTAGATGCGATAGTGGGTGGGCGGCATCTCGCGATTCCACAGCGGGGTTTGTCCGGTCGCGTTGTGCGGCGCGTGGCAGAAGATGCAGACCTGTTCTTCAAACAGGGCATGCGCATCGCCCGGACCGCTGACGCTGAGGTCGTGCGGCGAACCCACCACGCTTTTTTGCGCGAACGCCGGCTGGGCCCATGCGAGCAAACCTGCGACGATCAGAATGTGGCTGATACGTTTTTTCATCAGAGCAATTGAAACACCTGCACGCGTCGATTGTAACTGTCGGTCACCCATAGTCTCTGCATTTGATCGATGAACACGCCTGCGGGCAACCAAAACTCGCCAACACCGGTTCCTTCTTCGCCAAACGCCATCAACAACTCGCCCTGCGCGCTGAACGCCTGCACATTTTCAAAGTGCGCGTCCGCCACCCAGATGTTACCCGATGCGTCGTAGGCGACACCCTTGGGCAAAGCCAAATCGCCCGCCGCATCGCCCTTGCGCCCAAACATGCCCTTGGGCGAACCATCGAGCGAAAACTGCTGCACGCGAAAGTTCAGCGAATCGGCGACGGCCAACGTGTCGTTCGCACCCACCGCGATGTGCGACGGATAATTCAACTGACCCGGTCCCGCACCCGGTGAGCCGAATTCGCGGGCGACGTTACCGCTTCGATCGAACGCGACCACCTTGTGGGCGGCAGAGTCCACCACATAGCACAGTTGATTCGCGGCGCAATACGCCAGCGATGCCGGACGCTTTAATTTCCCTTCGCCGATGACGCGACCACCGACCGCCTCTTTGGTCATCGCACCGTTGATGATCGCGACGGCTCCGAGTTTGCTGTCGGCGATCCACAGGTCATCACCGACCCAGGTCACAGCCACCGGTGATTCGAGTCGTCCGCTTTCCGACCAGCGATCGACGCGGCGATATTTTTTCGCCACGAGGTCGAACACGTGGATGCTGTGGTCATTGACGTCAGCCACCGCGACCTTCGATCCATCGCCGCTGACGCAGACGCCCATCGGCGTGACCATCTTAACCGGAGGCGTCGGCCCGTGAACCAACTCGGTCCAAAACGCTTTTGATGCGTCGTGTCCGAAGTCGTCTTCACCGGTGAGCACGCCGAGATAACGCACGTGCGATTTCGCCGGATATTTCGGCCAAGCCGCTCCAGAAACCCCACCGGCCAGCGGATCAAGCGTCTGATGCGAGCAGGCGCCAACCCATGGCATTGTCGCCAGGGCCGCACAACACATCGTAAGCTGCGATGTTCTCACCGCTCGAATCATCGAACCCCCCGGCGATTCGAGAACAGATGGCCAAGGTCACGCCGCACCCGCACAAACACGCCCAATCCTTCGTCCATGTTGCGATCGATTTCGAGAAGATCGTACTCGACGACCAGTTCGAGCGACAGGTAGTTGCGGGTATACGCGAGGGCCATCTCTAGATCGACGCCATCGGTGATGCCGTCCACCGAATCGTCTTCGCGGTGGTAGACGGCTGTCGTGTTGAGCGAGGTGTACGGATTCAACTGCCAACGATCGGTCACGCCCAGATCAAGCCACCAGACTTGTCGCTTGTCGACGCCGCCTTCGAAGCGGTAGTACGAAAGCTCGCCGGTCAGGTCCAGCGTGTGTTCGGCGCTGCGAAGCGCGTTCCATCGACCGGTGAGGTGCATCGAATCGTAGGGTTCGATCGTGTCGTCGAAGATTTCCAGTTCGGTGCCCATCCCCCAGCGATCTTTTTCGTAACGCACACCGATGCGATGGCGGTGCATGTTGTCGCGGAGCAGGGGGATGTCGTCGTTGCCGTTGGCGTCCTGCGTGCGACTTTCGAAGTAGTAGTAGGGGGTCCATCCGGAATTGAACGGATGCTCGATGAGCAGGTCGGCGCGGTACGTGTCGATCTTGGCGCTCGTCGAAATGCGATAGCTGTAGTCGACGTAGACGATGTCGCCTTGATTGATGCGCCCGTCCTGAATGCGGCGGATCAGCACGCGGCCACCCAGCAGCACGAGGTTATAGTCGCGACCCAGAATGTAGAGGCGCGTCCGCGTCAGGTCGTGGACGATCACGCTGCCGAGATCGACCGGTCCCTGTCGAAGAACCACCGGGCGGACGTCGTCGAGGGCGTGGGCTTCGTCGCGTACGATGCGCCGGCCCGAACCGCTGGAACTGCGGGATTGATCGTACCCAACGTTGAGGTTGACGGTCAGCTCGCCGTAATCGTTGGGCTTGCGATAGGCCACGTCAAACGCGGCGCCGTATTGATCGGTTTCAACGTCGGCATCGACGGCTTCGTTGAGATAAAAACCGTCGAGGGTGATCCGCAAGTCCTTGGTCGGTTGATACATCGCCTCGAAATCGAATTTGTTGAGATCGACGCGGAGGGCGTATTGATCGTAGCGGTAGAAGCCGTATCGATAGGTCGTGCGGAACTTGTCGTTGTGCTTCAAAGTCAGGCGGGTGAAGGCTTCGAATTCATCGCGGGCGAGCGAACCGGCTTCTGTGTTGAGACGCAGAAACGTATCCCACACGTGTTTCTTGTCGGGCCCGAAGGCGAGTTCGTGCTCCAACCGAAACTCGTCGCGAATGACGTCGAAGTTGTAGTTGCTGCCCTGGTAAGTGTTTTGTTGGTCTTCGTGTTCGTACCGCAAACGCAGGCGATGTCCGTCGGCGATGTTCCAGGTGGTGTCGGTGTAGAACCTGCGGGTGGTGAGTTCTTCGTCGTCCTCGAGGCGCTGGTTACCGGTGCGCTCCACGTCGCTGAACGCGAATCCGACTTCGGTTGTAACCGGACCGGTCAGCGCCAACACCGAAACGCCCGATTCGGTGCGCCGTTCGCGCAGGCTCGATAGAAATCGCCGCACGATTCGATCGTTGCTTCGCCGCACATATGCGTTCATCGAGACCGGTTTCGATTTGAGGACATCCATCGAAATGTCGAACTCGGTCAGGATGCCCGAATCGGTGTCGTCGTTCTCAAAACCGTAGAGTTCTTCGCGGAAACTGCCTTGCCGCAATCCGATCGAAAAGTCAGCCGACCAGTCGATCAGGTTTGGGTCGATGATGTCACCGGTCATGCTCAACCCGAATCGTTCGGTGAAGCGCAGATCGCGGTTGCGTTGTTTGGTGTTGCTGAATGCTCTGTTGAACAGCGGCAGACCTGATACGCTTGAACCGAGACGCGACGAGTTGACCGTGCGCCACTGCGTGTCGGATTCAAATTCAAGATACGCTGCGTTGAAATTCAGATGAAACCACCCGGGTTTGATGCGCGAAGGCGTTTCGAATTCGCCTGAGTCGCGCTCGTCAGATTCTCTTTCTTCTGTGTCCGCGGGTTGTGCGGGGGGTTCATCTGAATTCGTCGGCGGAATTTCGGGGTCGCCGGCTGGTGCGTCGTTGGATTGGGTTTCAACGGGTTGCGTTTCGGCGACTTGGGGGACGACCTCAGGTGTAGCCGGTTCGTCAGCGAGTGCGCGACTGGAAGCGCAAAGAGCCACGAGCACGCAGACCACACGGGTCACGCACACTCGTAAACGCATCCATTCGTTCGGCGCCGCGCCGCCCAATGCCATCACCACGCTCTAAGGCTAGAAGTCATGAATTCCCGGAGCCACGCCACCCGCTGACTCATCCGTTAACCTGAAGGCGTTGCCCTGATCGTTGTGGCAGCGCAGGCACACAAAGTCCAGCGTGATTCCGCTCATCCTGCCATTTTCATCGAGCGCGACACGGCTGCCATCTTGAGTCAAAAGTGCGTCGAGATGCCCAGATTCCACGTCGATCTTAAACACGTGCGTGCGCACATCGCCGATTTTCGCCCCGAATCCTCCGGTGACACTGTCGTCAGCCGAAAGATTGTTTCGCGAGGCATAGGGCATGTGGCAGCTTTCGCAGTTCATGAATTCGACGTAGTCACCCTGCACGTAAACTTTGTCCAAATGACGGGCCATGTTGGAATCAACGTGACACGTTGTGCATCCGTTGCGAATTCCGCGATCGCGATCTTGAATCGATGAGACGTGCGGATCATGGCAGACCGTGCATCCGAAATTCGAATGCGGGCTTGCTTTCAGTTCCGACGCCTGCTGATACGCCGCGATGAATCCGTCGATCACTTCGATTGTGTCTGATCCAACATCCCGAGCGTGACATTCCGCACATGCCGACGCCGAGGCGTCGACGTTTAGCACGACGGTCTGCGGGCTACCGACATGGGCGCTTCCCGGTCCGTGACACGCTTCGCAGTGCACGCCTGGTTCCGCCCACGTTCCACCGATGCCCGCACGATTTTCCTGGCGCCTCCCGCCGTTGTCGTCAAACGACTCTGATCCGGTGGCATGGCAGCGGAAGCAGTTGTAGGCAAATGGCGTTCCACCAAAATCCGCGCCGGCAGTGACGTTAAATCCGGTTGAGTTTGCGGCTTGTATCCGTCCGACGCTGGAAGCCACCCGTTGGGCGGTGTCTTCGACGGTTAATAGAAATCCATCGTTGTCGAGGAAGTTCGCCGACGTCGAATAGCCGCCGACAACCCATGAGACATCCGACCATTGCAAACCCGGTGGGGGATTGGGCACGCCGTCCCCGGTCGCGGTTTCAGGGAATTCGGGCGACTTGCCCGAGATGCTCGTCAGCGCCTGGGCGTGGCCATGATGCTGGTGCGACTCGCTCAACCCGGGATGACACGCAAGGCATGCCGCCGACCCGATGTATTTGGGTTCGTTGTTGTTTCCCCCATCGGGTGGATCGGGCGTGGTGTCGATCGGTACGCAGCCGACCAGCGCCGTGCAACCCAGTGCGGCGATGGTTTGGACGAATCGTCGATGCAATTGAAAGGTTCGCATGAAACTGCCACTGTATCTTTGGGCGCACTTTCGGGTCGTCCACGTCAGCCGACCTTCGGTGCAAGACCTAGCAAGATGCGTGCCGGTGAACCGACATCTGTCATTTATGCGCGATGGATATACAAACATGGGTCGTCAGCCGCCCGAATAGCGACTTTTCGACCCCGTGTTTGTACGCCAAAATGCACTGCGCGTAAACGAATTAAACGGTTGAGATCACAAAGTTTGTCGGGTGTTGGGCTATGGCCCATCGGGGTGCATCGTCGCGGTCACCGCCGACGCCGACGTCACCGTCAATTCGAAGGCATTTCCCACACCGTTGTGGCATCGCAGGCAGACGAAGTCCAGCGTCACCGCCGCTCGCCCGTTTGCATCTTTGGCGACCTCGGTCATGTCCTCGTTGAACATGGCTGTGAAGTCGGTATTGCTTGGGTTAATTCTGAAAATATGGGTCCGCGTGTCGCCCACCCGCGCGACCGATCCGACCGTATCCACGGCACCTTGGCTACCGCTTCGTGCTGCAAAGGACATGTGGCACGATTCGCAGGAAAGCTGCTCCACATAGTCGCCGCGAACGAAGGTCAGTCCCTGGTGACGGGCCATGTCTTGGGTTGGATGGCAATCCTGACACGTCTTTCTCAGGGCATTCTCTCGATCGTAGGTCACCGACTTGTGCGGATCGTGGCAAGTCAGGCAACTCAGTGCTGCGTGCGCACCGCTCGCGAGCAATTCGGGATACTGTGCATATGGCTTGATGAAACCGTCTACCGCTTCGATCGCGCTGCCATCGGAGTCGAAGGGTTGGCTGTGACACTCGCCGCAGAACTTGGCACTGGTGTCGACGAATGCGTTGCGGGCTGGCGGATTGGGTACGTGCTTCGATCCCGGACCGTGACATGCTTCGCATTGGACGCCCGCTTCTTCCCACGTACCCGCAAAGCCGGGTCGGTTTTCCTGAAACATCGGATTATCTGCGTCGAACGGTTGCGGGCCCGTCGTGTGACGAACAAAGCTTTCGTAGTCGTAGGGCTTGGGCGTGGTGCGCCCGCTTTCGTATTCAACGAAACCGGCTTCGGTGCCATTCGGCGGAAATTCCAGATTCCACTGTGTTTCCAAGCCATTCGTGCCGGTGACGTAAACGAAACCATCCAGATCGATGAACTGGGCGCTCTTGGTGTAGCCGTCAATCACGTACGACACCTGCGACCAATCGACGCCATCGGGCGGATTGGGGACGCCGGCGCGGTCGGCTTCTTCGGGAAACTCGGGCGGACCACCTTCGACGCGGTTGAGCTGAAACGCGTGAGCGTGAATCGAATGTTCAGCCGCGATACCGGGATGGCACGCACCGCAGGCGTCGGCTCCGAGAAACGACGCATTGTTGTTGGTGCGGTCGGTCGTGTTGTTGTAGACAGGATCGTTCCCGTTGCCCGGCGGCATGTCTGTAGGAACTTCGCAACCCGGTGTCGCAATGAAAACCGGCGCGGCACAAGCCAACATGAGAACCGTCCAGATTTTGGCGCGGGACATATTCTGCCTCCTGCGTTTTGGGAAAGTAAATGTACAGGAATGATTATGGCAGAAAAAAGAACACGGTCCAGCCCGCATGGTTAGCCGGCTGGACCGTGTATGAGTGACTCTGGATTTGAAGCTTATGGAGTCAGCGATTCGACGATCTGCTCAGCCACGTCCAATGCGGCATCGGCATTGGTCGGGTTGTGGACGCCGCGACTGCCGTCGGCATCGACATACTGGTAGTTGAACTTCGCCACCGCCAACTCAGACTTCTGATCATCGGTCAGGCCGTTGGTGCTGATGAAGTCAGCGCTTCCTGAATCGAAGTACGGTGCCAATGCCGCGAGACGCATGTCGATATCGGGCTGAACCGTATCGATGCGCTGCTGGGCGCCGACCGCATCGTGACATGGGCTGCAACCGGCAAACTTCTCTGACGGCTGGAATTCGGTGATCGAATCGTCAAACGGATTGAACGTGTGACCGGTGGCGTTGGGGCTGCCCTCGTTGGGTTCTTCGACTTCGATCGTCACGACGTGGCAACGGGCACATGCATCGCCATCAATCAGACCCGAGTGCGGTCCGGCTTGGACCAGCGGATCATTGTTGGCCATCCGTGCACCTTCACCCTTGAGCATTTCAAACTGTGGGTGGTGTGGCGAGTTACCCGGAAGGGCTTCTTCACCCTGCGTGTGGCATTCGCCGCAAAGCGTGCCGATCGGCTTACGCAACTGGGCGGTCTGCTCGGTTCCACCGTGCGGCGAGTGGCAAGTTGAGCACTCGATGGAGAACTCAGCCGTATCCAGCGTCGGCAGTTCGTCGCCTTCTTCCTGAGCGTAGCGATAGTCCTGCGAGTGACACACGAGACACGAGTCGTTGCCGTGACCGCTATCGCGCAGGCCCTGCAATGCGGCTGCGTGACGCGACTGACTCCATTCGTCAAACGTCGGGTGGTGTGCGTCGGTATGGCACGCGCCGCAATTGGTTGAACTGTGGTTGATCGCAGGACGCTTGGATTCGTCGGCAGGGTTGCGGGCGTGATCGCCACCTGGACCGTGGCAATTTTCGCACTGCACACCAGCGAGTTCAGCCGTCGTGGCTTGATCGACGTAACCATCGGTCTCACCCCAGCCGACAACGTGGCAGGGCAGACATTGTAGGTTTTCGCCCTGGCCGATTCCGACCAGCGTATCGAGCGCGCCGGCGTGTGCAGTATCCGACCAGGTGTCATGTGTTCCAGAGTGGCACTGCTGGCATGTGCTTGCGCCGACGAACGC
>DDIR01000128.1 GCA_002338715.1 Phycisphaerales bacterium UBA1845
CCCAGCAAATTCCAAGAAGCAACGGACCGCGTATCAAAGCCTGGCAGCGCCGTCGTTACGATTTAGTCCAAACGCCTGGGCGAAAATCTTGTACATGCGTGATGCCGGTGACACCGAGATCGGCGGTTTTGGAGTCAGCCGAAAAGACGATCTATTGCTCGCTGAAGATTTTGTGACGGTTAAACAGAGGGCGTCAGTTGTCAGTGTGGAGTTCGACGATGACGCCGTCGCGGAATTCTTCGATGAACAAGTTGACATGAACCGTTCGCCTGCGGAGTTTGCGCGACTCTGGATTCATTCGCATCCTGGTGAGTGCCCGTTACCAAGCCCGACAGACGAACAAACTTTCGGCCGTGTATTTGGTGCTTCTGATTGGGCTGCCATGGTCATCGTGGCGCGAGGTGGCCAGACCTACTGCCGTCTTCGCTTCAACTGCGGCCCCGGCGGAAGCATTGAGATACCGGTTGCAGTCGACTATTCGATTCCGTTTGAAGGAAGTGATCACGAAGCATGGCATAAAGAATACGAAGCCAACATTCATGTGGAGCGAATCGTTTCGCGCGGACTTCTTGAGTTCGATTCGGACGGCGTGGCACAGCGTGACGGCGCGCTGGACTGTGGCGATTGTGAGCTGTTTGATGATACGGGCTTCGATTTCGAAATCGATCCATGGGAGGAATTTAAATGCAGAATCTAAATGACCGCGACATCCGTCAACGCGATATCATTCCACCCGATAAACTCGCGCACTATCGAGCGACAGTGATTGGCGTGGGGTCGATTGGAAGGAATGTCGCGTCACAACTTGCATCCATCGGCATAGACTCATTGCATCTGGTCGATCCGGATGTTGTCGCTGTCGAAAATTTGGCTTGCCAAGGCTTCGATCAGGATGATTTGGGAAGAGCCAAAGTCGAGGTAACTGCTGACTTCTGCCATCGCATCAATCCCTGCATGGAAGTCCTGACCGAAGAAAACCGATTCCGGCGCAGCGGTGCGTTCGGCAACGCGATCTTCTGCTGTGTCGACAGCATCAAAACGCGCCGCTTTGTCTGGGAGAATGCGGGCGAACATGCCGAAATCTTCCTCGACGGCCGAATGACCGCCGAGACCATTCGAATTGTTACCGTCAGCGATGCGCATGGTCGCGATCATTACCCACGTACATTATTCGCACCGGACCGCGCCTACCGAGGCAACTGCACGAACAAATCGACGATATTCGCCGCAAATATCGCAGCGGGATTGATGGTGTCGAACTTTAGCAAGTTCTTGAGAAGACTGCCCATCGAGCCAGACTTCTGCATGAATCTGTTAAGCAACGAGTTCTTGGTTTCTTGAGTCAAACGGTGGTTTCGCAGACCAAACCAATCCATACGCGAAAGGACGAATCATGCAAGACTGTAATCCGAAGAGTCGGCCCGATAGCCGATTTGAAAACCTGGAAACTAACCAGGCGGAGATTCGACATTCAAAATCAACTGCAACTGCACAGGCCCATTTCTTGCGCCTTATTGCAGTGCGAATCGCGCAACGATGGACCGCCAACCAGCGTGAAATACCTGATTCCGATGACAAATAAGGCCGTACTTGCCCCGCCGGTTCGCGGCCAGTCTGCTGGAATTCGATTTGGAATGATGCTGCCGCCAAGCAGCAGGCGTTATCCTGCCAAATGTAAAATTTGGGGCCAATCATTCCTTCATGGTAAAATTGGCACAGTTGGCCGGATGCCCTTTGCTTGGAGATTGAGATGATATCGATTGAAGAACTTCTACCGAAAGCCACATACCAGACGATTCCATCGCAATACAAAAACCATCCGCTAATTAAGGGGCGCTCCTATTACACTTTGCCCCTTCAACTTCTCAAAGAGCTAGTTAAACACTGCGGTAAAAACGCATTCGACGCCGTTCTGCTGAAAATGGAGCGTGATCTTGCGACGGCCCTTAGGCACAACCCGCGTCTAATCGGTTTTGACGCATACGGGGAAGTGCTCTCGCACGATTATCTGTCGAAGGATGATCTTCCGCTTCCGAATCCTGACGACCAATTCTTAAATCGCATCGGCAAGACACGTGCGGGCTACGACCAATTCCTCGACGAAGCAAAACAGCTGTTAACCTCCAGGCGAAACGAGTTACGAGGTTACATCGGGTGGCTGGTTACCAACCCGTCGTTCCGCAATGAACGGGACCAACTTTTTCAGAAGTGGGAACGCCACATCGCCGTCGTCGGTATACCCCGACATGGAACCATGTTCCTTCGCAATGCCGGTTGCAGCCATTTAAAACTTAAAACTCGCAAGCCAAGACGTTTCCAGTTCTTCGATGATTTCACAGGTTTCTATCGGCGGTGGCGTCTGCGACATCTGATGACGCATGAGCTTCCAGTTCCAGTAGCGCCGAAGGTGACTGCCCGTGGAGCGCTTGAGGGCAACGCGCTCATGAGCGGTGGCGGCGTTTGCGTCTGGCAGCCGGATACGGTTCCGGTGAGTTCCGGTGATCAACTCAAAGTGATGCTCGACGACATGCGCCTCAGTGGCGACAACGATCACCTTGACGAATGGATCAACAAGTTTAGCAAGACGGGGACGAACTCTCACACGATCCATAAACTCGGTGACGTGCTCACAGTTCATTTTTACCGGAACCTGTTGCAGGAACGCCATCCAAATCTGTTCAATCGCAGGAAAGGAAAAGTCATCGCGGCCTTTGGCGAATACCTTGGCCTCAGCCCGCGCCCAATCCAGAGGATCATTCGGCTGATCGACACTTAACTGGCGGCAGGTTCATCCCACCAATTGAAATGAACTGAGCCGATTTGCGTCACTTCCTCGTTAGGAAGTGGCGTATGAATTCACTCACTCGCCGCCAACAATTCCACGGAAACGAAAGCAACTCTCGGCGTATGCCGGCTTTGAAGGCCGGAATACGTCGAAGACTTGAGATCGATCCGTGGAAAAAGAGCCGTATTTCAACCAAGACAAGGAACAACGCACTAGCGGCGGATCCGACCCAAGACGGACGGACTCGTCCTCAGATTTGCAGTTCTTATCCGCTGCTGAATTTGCTGCGATTACCGGGCTCTCAAAAAGCACGGTGCGCCGCCGAATCCGCGACGGAGATATTCCCGTTTTCCAGCCCGGCGGCCACCGCTGCCGGGTTCTGATCCCAGTTTCTGCAATCCAAAGCGTCACTCGACAGGACAATTCAGGCGACGACGGTTGCGCACCTTGTGCTAAACGTCCGGCAGAGCCTCGACTGCCAGGACCGTCGCCGACATGGCGACGTGCAAATATCAAAGTCAAGATTCGGGGCCAGGGAGCAAACAATGGCTCATAAATCTTCGAATCAAACGATTTGCTGCAGATATTCTAAGTGGAAACTACGTCGCCGCAACGGCGTGTTCGTCGCCGACGGTCGAACAAACGAACCGCCGCTCGGTCGACATTCTCTCGGGACCAAAGACCGTGACGAAGCCATGCGATTACTTTTTGAACTTGACCAGATCAAAGCCGTCGAGTTGGGCTTGGCCGAACCTGAAATCGTCGACCAGATTCAACACGATGCCGTCGATTTGGAAGATGGTTGGAATCAGTATCGCGATTACCTCCGACGACCCGAAATCGCCGGAGGCGTGTGCGAGAAATCGGCCAAGAAGTACGCTGGAATTGTTAAGAAGTTCTTCCGGTTTGCACATAGCCATGGTGTTACGAAATGGAACAATGTCACGACCCGATTCACAGAGAATTACCTTAGACATCTCAGCAACAAGAATTACGCCGACCGCACGATTTACTCCGAAGGGACATTTATTAAACAGATCACAAAATGGATGATCGGCGAAGAAATCCTGCCCGCCACCTGCATGATTAAGCTCAAACTCAAGAAAGTCCATGGGACAAATACATATTGCTGGAAGCAGCAGGAAGTGACGGTAATGATCAGACACTGCCGGCAAAGTCAGAAACTCAAATGGCTAGGCGACATTATCGTCGCATTGGCACACACCGGTCAACGCATCAGTGAACTGGCGAACTTGCGATGGTCGGACGTGGATTTCGAGCATGGGCTCATTTGGATTACCAACGATAGAAGCAATGGAACTTCCGGACGACCAGCACGCAGAACCAAGAATCGGTGTGACCGAAGCATCCCCATTCATGGGGTTCTTCTAACGGTCTTAGGCGGTATTCCGAAATCGAACGACGGCTTTGTTTTTCGTGGACCACGGAATGGAAAACTGAAACCGGATGTGGTTCGGGTCGCCTTCATTCGTGATGTCATCAAACCACTCAAGGAGCGTTTTCCCACGGCAGAGGGTGCCATTGGTTTTGAAAACGGCCGATTGCATTCGTTCCGGCATTTTTTCTGCAGCGCTTCAGCCAACGCCGGTACACCTGAAGCTGTTATGATGTCGTGGTTGGGGCACAAGAGCAGCGCCATGCTTCGTCATTACTACCACCTAAACAACAGCGAAGCCCAGCAGCAGATTGGGCGGATCGCGTTTACATGCGGGACTTTAGATCCCGAAGATGAAGACGAATGAACTAGGTGGTGCTGGTGGCCATTAAGAACGGCTGTCCTACAATTATCGAGACCGACCGGCATGCGCTGGTTTGACCTTAAGAAAGAATCTGGGTGGCAATCATGCGACGTCGCAACGGTCAAGCCGCTCAATACATTGGAGGACGCTCGAAGCGGATTGAAGATTCGTGAAATGAAGAAGAAATAAACGGTAAACACCAGATCTAAGACAACCGATTCCTTACCGATCCTCCGCTTGAACCGGGCCGCGGGCGGCCTGTTTTGGCACAGTTTTTGGCACAGTTGGCCATGCCAAAAAAATGACGCCTCGTAACATCCTGTAAATCAAGGTGTTACAAAGCGTCTAGAATAAGAAACGGAGAGGGAGGGATTCGA
>DDIR01000073.1:0-39442 GCA_002338715.1 Phycisphaerales bacterium UBA1845
CCGGTTTTGGGATAGCCTCTAAACGGAAAAGTTGCAAAATATGATGTCGTGGAAACAGGGATGTTTATGAGTCGCGAGGTTGCAAAGAACACAATTGCATTCGGCAATGACGTTTCGGAAACGATTTTTCTAGAGTTTACGGCGGACGGTGTGGTGACCAATTTGTACTTGCGGTTTTGTTTGTATGTTTGGGACGTCTCGTCAGTGTTGGGAAGACTACTTCGGGGACTGGGAGAATCATACGACTTGATTTTTGTCGATTGGCCAAAGCGGAGAATCTTTGGTTTGTTTGATGAAAACGCAATGAATAGTTATTTCAATGACCATGTTGACGGTGTGCTTTGAATCGCACCGGAACCGGAACGCGATGCTCGAGGACATAACCCATTCAGGGGATCATCAGGCGATCAGCCTCGCAACTGAATCACAAAAAAAGGCAGGCGACATCGTTCACCGTCGAGAACATATCCATTTGGCAATTTGAACCGTATCATCGACTCCCCCATGTTTGAAAACATGGGCCACCCGTCGTGGTAAGATCATGAGCAAGTCGGACAAGTGGCAAATTTGGACGGGAGAGATGACAACGAGCGCCGGTGCGACGCAGCAGGCGCTGCGTACACTACAGGGCAAAGCGCGTGTGGAACTTCCCGAGGACTATCTCGATTTCTTGGGTTGGAGTAATGGCGCCGAGGGTGACATCGGCCCGAACTTCATTCAGATATGGCCAACCGAGCGCATTGCGGCGAATCCTTATCCCTTCGAAGAATTTGTGCCCGGTCTTTTGTTTATGGCGAGTGATGGCGGGGCGGCATTGTTCGGCTTTGACACAAGAGCTCAGCCGATGCCGATTGTCGTGACGCACTCCGATGATCTTATACTGGACACCCTCGTCACTGTTGCGCCTTCATTCTCAGCTTTTCTTGAGTTCCTCACGAACCATGATTGGATCGAGTATTGGAGCGATCGCCGCGGTACGGACAGTTAATTGCGAATGATTTGGTATCCGGAACGCCGGTCCAGATTCGGAGCAATTCGCAGTGTTCCTTTTGGGGGGCGAGAATGAAATGACGTCAGTTCAGTCATCTAGCGCAGCCGATATTTTTCTATGCAGAAATTCTCCGAAGCTGTCTGCAACAACCAAGAAGTTATTCTCAGGGACGTCAGGAGCCCATTCAATCACAGGGCAATCACCGCCCGCGTCCAGCCTTGACACATCGATTGCGTAGAAGTTTCCGTCGCCTGTATCGCCAACAAGTACATGGTTATTACGCAGTTGCGCGAGCCTACGCTGGTTCAGCGTTGCCCAGATTCCATCCGGTACGCATGATGATTCGAAGTTGTCGTCGACGATCCCGTATATCTCAACGCCCGCGATATCACCGCAACCGTATTTCGCTAAGAACTTTCTGTAGGCCGGTGGGAAGGCCAAGCCCAGTGCGTTCTCTGCGGCACAGATGAGCGTTTCGTCTCGCGGTCCGCAAAAATGGGCTCGATCTGGATTCTCGTCAATCAACCGGAAAGCTTGCGACAGGGCGTCTTTGCTCATCTTCTCTCTCCACGTTGTGATTGGTTCATAGATCAGACAATGCCGATGATCATATCATCATTCCCGCGATATTGAGATACTTAGGACACGGGGGCCAGCAATGCCACCGCACTGGATTCCACTCGCGAGGGAATGACGGGGGACGGGCCGCGCACTTCGTCGCTTCGTTACGCAATAACTCTGTGCCTTCGCTAGTTCGTGCCTATGTCCCTTGGTCCGCACAGCGGACCCTACGCGTTAGCTTCATTGGCAGTCGCTGCCGCCACTGCCGCGCCAATTGCGGGTGCGGCGCGTAGCTTTGATGCGACCAGCAGACTTGCATTGAGTCGACCTTTTGGTGCGTAGGCTTCGATCAAGTCGTTGTTCTTTGATTCGCCGATGAACGCGGCCAGGTATTCCTTGACGCGGTTTAGGACGTCGAGCCCTTCTTGCGGTTGGCTGCAGATTTGGCCGAGGCGTTGGCCGATGATGACGCGATCGATTTTGGTGCCGCGATACGGGTGATCTGCGTTCAGTGCTGCGTAGGCTTCGCCGCGATCGGTTCGGTTGGGGCGGCCCGTTGTGATGGTTTGCAATCGCTCGAAGATCAACTCGGCGGCTAGCATCGCTACCGATTCCATCCATGTTGTTGCGATTGGATTGCCATTGACCGCGTCGACTTCCGGATACTTCGCACCCGCGTCCGACAGATGGCCAACGAGTCGATGGTACGTTTCGTTCATCGACTTCGCCGAGATGAGTTTTTCAAACGTTGGCCCGAAGCTTGACGCGACCTGCCAGGACTTTTGAATCCAACCCGACGCTTCGTCGAAGGTGACGAGTTTGCCCTTGAGCTTCATCGCGTCGGCGACACCCGTTCCCGCGCCCATGTAGTAGGCGTTGTCCACGTCGCGAAAGAGTCCGTCGCTGGCGTACTCTTCACCGATCCCGCAATAGTCGGCGTCGCTTCCGAGCGCGGCGATGGGGGCGGCTAACTTGATGTTGGCCGCTTCCAGTTTCGCTTCGAGCTGTTCGAGGTACTTGGGAAGGCGCGGGCCGTTGTTGATCACGACGATGCCGCGTTTGTCGGGCGATTTCAAACCGGGCATGCCGACGCCGATCTGCACAGGTCCGCTCGCTGACGCGCCTTGGACGACTTCCGCGATCGCTTCAAATGCGGCATCGATCCACTTGTCGGCTTGCTTTTTTTCGGTTGGTTTGATTTCGATAGCGTCGAGGTCGCGTTCACTGAATTGCTGCGCAACGGGCACGGGCGTGAAGTCGGCTACCCGTTCATAGACGCGACTGGCTGACGCCGCACCGAGTTTGAAACTGCGTTCGTCGCCGCTTTGTTGCGCGATGACTTCGTGCGCTTTGATTTCCGTCGCGCCGCCATCCACACCGATAAGTAGAATATTGTCCGACATGGTGATCGCTACTTGCTTTGGTTGAGTTGCTGCCTTCGGTGGATCGCTTCCAGTCGCGTGTGATCCTTGGCGTTGTTGTTTCGCGCGATCGTGACGGGGTCGATGTTGTGATCGGTTCCGCCGCTGTGGCGAATGACTTCGTAGATCGGGTCCCACACGCGGCCAATGACGTATCGCTCGGCGATGCGGTTGACCAGATCGTAATCCTCGCCATAGTTGCGACATTCGTTGTCGTCGTTGACGCCAAACCAACCGGCATCGGCGATCACCTTGATATGGGCGGCACGCGGAGCGCCAGCCCCTCCGATACGCAGGAGGTTGTTGCGGCCATTGTCAGCCGTCCACTCAGCGTGCGTGACGACCGGGACGTTTTCGTCGCGGGTGACCTTGCCGGTTTTTTCATCGAGCACGGAGACTTCGTACGAACCAACGACCATCCCGATCGCCGGGTCCGAGTCGAACACCGCGAGAATTTTCTCGACGGCATCGGGCTTGAGACGATCGTCGGAATCCAACTGCACGTAGTACATACCGTTGGCCGACGCGATGCCGGTGTTGAGGCAGAGGCCGAGGTTGTTGATGTCCACGACAATCAACTGCACGGGCGGTTTGCTCGCGTCGTACTTGGCGCCGCCTTTCATGTATTCCTTGACGGCTGGTATCGTCGGGTCGGTATCGCCGCCGTTGACCACGATGACGGTTTCGACGCGTTGTTCGGTTTGCGCCTGCACGCTTTCGATCGCTCGGCCAATGAACTCCGGACGATTGTTCACCGGAATCACGACGCTTGCGATGCAGTCTTTCGCATGCTCGGGTTTTTCGCCATTGGCATAAACGGGGCGAACGTGCGCACCCGGTTCGAGGTACGCGCCGATTCGTTTGAGGTGACCGCTGAGCGCGTGTTCCATCTCAAGCTGGCTCGACTTGTCTTCCATCAGATAGTCGAACACGTTGTGCGCCTGGGGCGGTGCCGCGACTGTGTACAGCGAACCGGCATAGCGGTTACCGATGTGCGCGACGCGCTTGCTTTCGGAAATCTTCAAGCGAAGGTCGTAGATGTCAGCCGCGTTGAACGATTCGTCGTATCCACCGCATTCGCGCATGGCGGCTGTCCGGTAGAGAATCGCCAACCCCATGTCTTCGCCGTCGCGCACTCTGCCGGGGTGCCAGTCAGCCAGTTTGATTTCGTGGCGCTTCCCGTCGGACTCGACGCGATCGTAATCCGAATAGACAAGGTCCATCGGGTGCATGCGCGTGGCGGCCATCACCATGGTCTGAACCGCCGACTTGGTCAGCGTGACGCATTGCGCCTCGTTGTAGACCGCGAGGAAGAAGTCGGTGTCGCAGGCCTTCAGCGCGGCGTTGTACATCGCAGCCCGATTCTTGAACTGGTCGGCGATGTAAGTGACGCGGCTGGCGTCGGATAGATTCAGGGAAAGCCGGCGGTCGGGGCCTCGGTTGTCGACGAGGATGACCTTCACGCCGGGTTGGTCCTGCTTCAGGGCGGATTCTATCGAATCGCACAGGGCGGACTCGGCGTAGGGAAGCTTGTCGGTGATCGCAAAGACGATCGAAACGCTGGATTTCTTAAATTTCGCAGGCATAGAACGGAGACTTTTATTCGATTATTGTTATTTAATCTAGCACTTGGGCACGGATAGAGGCTCGTTTTCAAAATGAATCGCTCAGATCGGACCATTCGAACCGCCAACGAGGGTGACCTGGCTGATATTTGGACGCTTTTGAAGGACATATTGTTCCTCGATCGCTTTAGCCAGGACCTCATTCGAGAGAAGGTTTTCGTGAACCCTGCCCCCGAGCGGATGAAGTACGAGATGATCGTATCTGAAGCCGGCGGGGGGATTGTAGGGGTCATGCAGGTTGTCCGCAGGCCGGCTGACCGGAAGGGCTGGATCGGGCTGTTCGGCGTGCAGGCGTCGCAGCAGCGAACCGGAATCGCTTCCGAGCTCCTGGACCATGCTCTGGGGATGTTGAAGGAGCAGGGGGTCGAAGAGGTCGAGGTGTTGGCGATTCCGGGGAATTATTTCACGCCGGGGGTCGATCCGCGCTACACGTCAGCCCTATGCTTTTTGGAGAAACGGGGCTTCCAGCGGTTTCGCGATTGCGTGAACATGATCGGGCGGTTGGATGAAGCGTTCGACGTTTCGGGCGACATCAAGCGGTTGGAGGATGCGGGACTGACCATTCGCCGGGCGACGGTTGCTGACGGGCCGCTGTTGGACGCCTATTTTTCACTGGAATTCGGCGATGATTGGCGGTTGGAAGCGGCTTTGGCGATGGCCAACGATCCGCCGGCGCTTCATCTGGCGTTGAAAGACGGGGCCGTCATCGCCTTCAGCGCCCACTCGACTCAGAACCGCGAGTGGGGCTTCTTCGGTCCGATGGGCACCTCGCCGCAGACCCGCGGACTTGGGATTGGGCGGGTACTGCTTCAGCTTTGCCTCAACGATCTTCGCGATGCCGGACACAAGTCAGCCGTCATCCCCTGGGTCGGCCCGATTCCGTTTTATTCGCACCATGCCGGCTGCACCGTCGAGCGGGTTTTCTGGCGGTATCGGCGGTACCTGAGCTAATACACTTGAATCCAAACGCTGCGGCGCGACAGCGTCGTCATTCCCGCGCAGGCGGGAATCCAGGGGCAAAACGAAGTCAATCCACGTGGGTACTGGCGCCCGTGCGGTGAAGAGTGGACGAGCAAAACACCACGCTTGGATCAAGATCACTATGGTGCCTCTGGCGGGCGCAAGACTCGTGCCTCGGCTGACAATCCCGCGCGCGGGAGTCCTGAGCCGTCGAGGCGTTGTTGCGCCAGTTCTGGATTCCCGCTTTCGCGGGAATGACGACGGGGTGGGTAATAGTTCCCGATTCACGGATTGGTGGTGGGGAGTCATTAACCAGTTTCGGGCCAATTTGAATTTCATCTCAGAATCTCCTGTCCTGTAACATTATCTATTGCAGTAGTTTATGCGCATTCCGGCTCCGCGGTTGCCGAGTGGCACGGGGCTTGCCCTTTATCTCATCGCTGGCGTTGGGGAACGCTGGTTGGTGATGGGGTTCGGGGCTGTTGGCCTCGATGATGCCTTGGGGATGTGGGGCTGCGATGGGGCAGCCGACGTGTGACTGAAGAAGAGTGCGGCTGGGGAAGCGCGTGCTTGAGGAAGTGATTGGAAGCGGAAACGTTGGGGAGCGTTTCAGACCTGAGAGGGATTGAGAGAGCCGTCTTGGGGAGAGAGACCAGGAAAGAGAGCAGACCTTAGTCTCCAGCTTGGAAGTGTCGGAAACAGCAAGAAACGTTTTGATTCAGCAAAAGAGCAAGAGAGAGCATTAGCAGTTCGGTCAAGACATGCAGTCATGCAAACGAGCCGCCTTTGCCGCGGCCGACCTGTCCTGGGTGGACAAGTCGGTCGCGGCCCTTTTTTTGTCTGCATGGTTTGCAATGACCGCGAAGTTCAACCGCGCGGGATGACGCGTGGGGCGGTCGCGTTTATCGTGTGTTGGAGACTTCTGCAGTTGGAGAGCTTTCGCCCATGCGCTTTTGGATTCGCATACACGATTGGCCGCTTTGGAAGCGATGGCTTTTGAAGGCGGTTGTTCTTGCGCTGACGGTGTTGATCGTTTGTTTTCCGCACCCGGTTTTGCTTGCGCGCCACCTCGGTCATTGGAGCGAGCCCAACGCGATGATCGACGCGGAATCGAAAGCGCTCGATCCGCTCGTCCCCGAGTTGATGAACTCACTTCCCGATGGGGCGAATCGCGATACCCATCCGAAAGAAATTCTGCGCGCGGTTGAACTTCTCGTTTACAAGAAGCTGCCCTACGCATTCGACTGGGATACGTGGGGGATGGCCGACTACATGCCGACGGTCGATGAAGCGCTCGCGATGGGGCGCGAAGATTGTGACGGGCGGGCGGTGGTCGGTGCGAGCCTGTTGAAGCGCATTGGTTTCGAGTCGCAGCTTAGGACCGACGGCGCGCACGTCTGGGTGACCACGCCGCAAGGCGACACGATGGGACCCGGTAAGGTGAGCATGATTGAGACGACGCCAACGGGTGTGAAAGTCAACACGCAATGGCTTTGGACGATGCCGCGGATCCTAGCCGTCAACACCGGGCTGTTCCCGCTGGTGCGCGAGTTGATCATCGCCGTGGTTTTGTGGGGACTGCTGCTGCATCCGGCGATGCGGCGATATCGGATGGTGGTGATCGGCACGCTGATCATCGGGGGTTTGTTCCTGCTGCGATCGGGCGGAAATCTGCAACGCGGTGAGTCGATGACGCTGGTCTGGCTGGGGATTGCGGCGCTTGTCGCGGCGTTGATCTGTTGCCGCATCGGAGGCCGACGCAAGGAGACGCCCGAGGCGGCTACCGAGTTGGGTTTCAATCCATCCAACAATTGACTTTCTTACCGGGCACCTTCCTGCTGGGCACATTCGTGCAGATGACTTTCTTGCAGGCCGCCGCCGAATCGTGGAAACTCGGCGAAGCTTCTGCGCTTCGATTCCGCGAATCGCGTACCCACAGTCTAACCGGGAAGAACCCATGACCAACCATCCGCAGGTGAACGTCGTGTCGCACCCCATCATCCAACAGCGTCTGACGCTCGTTCGCGACAAGAACACGAAGGTTGAGCAGTTTCGGGCGCTGCTGTCGCAGATCGCGAGTTTGATGGTGTTTGAGTTGACCCGCGATCATCCGACGGTGGACGTGGAAGTAGAGACGCCGCTGGGTCCGTGTCGTGGAAAAAAGCTGGCGACGGAGTTGACGTTGGTTCCGATCCTGCGGGCCGGGCTGGGGATGACGGATGGCATATTGCAGTTGATCCCCGAAGCGCGGGTGGGGCATCTCGGTTTGTATCGTAATGAACAGACCCTCGAACCGGTCACGTACTACAACAAACTCCCGCCGAATATCGCCAAGACCGAAGTGATCATCATCGATCCGATGTTGGCCACCGGCGGTTCGCTCAACGTCGCGATTGATACGGTCAAGAAATCCGGCGCGGGGAATATCAAGATACTCTGTCTGGTCGCCAGTCCGGAAGGTATCGAAGCTGTGACGAAAGCGCACTCAGACGTATCGATCTACACCGCGGCGATCGATGATCATCTGAATGATCGCGGGTACATCGTCCCCGGCTTGGGCGATGCCGGCGATCGGATTTTCGGTACGGCATAGTTCTTGCCAGAAAACCTCTTTGAAAGAACTGGCGTTTTCCAGAGGCGACAGATTCTGTACGTCAGTATTTCCGCCCCTAACGTGCTCGACACAGCCCACCTTACGGTCGTCCTGCGCCCTACTTGAGCGGGTTATTCCCCTGTAATCCGGAGTTCCATTCTGCTATGTTGGTATATGAACGCGCCGAATTCGAGAGCAACTTCGAAATCGGTAGCGAACCTCAGGGCGGACATATAGACCGGATCACCGTATCTCATAGAGGCATCAGGCATGCGCGCACGTCAAGCTTTGGCCAGCCGTATCAAGGCTAACTTTCAAGTCACCATTCGCATTATCGTTATGGGCGTCTGCTTTGGGATTTGCAATCAGGCTTTGGCAATCGACTGCAACAGCAACGGTATCGCCGACGAACTCGATATCATCGGGGCAACGAGCTTTGATTGCGATGAAAGCGGTATTCCCGACGAGTGCGAATTCGCGATGGCGCACGGTTTCGAGCTCTATTCGGACGGCATTACCGGTGGCAACAATTTTGGACATAGCGTGGCTGTGGACGGTGCGACAACTGTTGTCGGTGCGTGGACAAGTTCAGGCCCCGGAGGATTCGAGCAAGGGGCTTCTTATGTTTTCGAGCAGGTCAATGGAATGTGGCAAGAATCAGACATGCTCGTTGCCGCCGAGGGCGATTCAGGCGATCAATTTGGTAACAGTGTCGGTGTCGACGGCGGTACGATTGTTGTCGGGGAATACCTAGACAATGACGGCGGGTTGAACAGTGGCGCGTGTTGTGTATTTCGCCGGAGTGAAAGTGGATGGGCACAAGTTGCGACGCTGAAGGGTGCAGATAGTGTAGCCTGGGATTTGTTCGGTTGGAGTGTTGCTGTCAGCGGGGATACTGCCATTGTCGGAGCGCGTGACGCCGATGGAGGCGGACTGGAGTCAGGCGCTGTTTACGTCTTTTCAGATGTGGGTGGGGTTTGGCTGGAGGAAGACAAACTGCTTTCTTCCGACATCGCCCCTTCGGATAAGTTTGGATGGAGTGTTGCTATCAACGGGGACACAGTTGTCATCGGTGCGCCTCTTGACGACGACGCAGGTTCGCAAAGCGGCTCGGCTTATGTGTTTAGGAAAGACGAAGGAACATGGACGCAGGTTGCCAAACTGACGGCGGGCGATGCAGCCGGTGGTGACCGATTTGGTCAGGCGGTTGCAATCGACGGTGCAGTCGTTGTTGTTGGAGCATATCTTGATGACCACTTCGGTTCCAATAGCGGTGCGGCATACGTGTTTCAAGAGACTGGAGGCAACTGGCTGCAGGTCAAAAAGTTGGTCGGGGCAAACGGAATGGAGGGCGACTGGTTCGGCCACAGCGTATCGATTAGCGGAGATACGATTGTTGTGGGGGCGCCTCTTAATGACGGTGCGGGCGTCAACAGCGGTTCAGCATATGTGTTTAGAGAATTCAACGGGCAGTGGCAACAGGCCATCGAATTGAAGGCGACCGATGCAGGAGTGGGTGACAACTTTGCTCGGGCCGTTGCGGTCAGTGGTGGAGCAGCCATTGTGGGGGCCGAACTGCATGACGACAACGGCATCGAAAGCGGGGCGTCCTATCTCTTCGCACTTGACCGACTCGATTGTAATAGAAATGGCTATCCGGATACGTGTGACATTAACGAGGGGACCAGCCAAGATTGCAACCAGAACCTCATACCAGATGAGTGCGAAATCGCAGGGGGTACGAGCGCGGATTGCGATTTTGATGAAGTGCTGGATGAATGCGAGGGTGTGCTGTTTGTGGATGACAGCGCGACGAACGGGCTGAACGACGGCAGTTCATGGGGGAATGCATTTGTTTATCTGCAAGATGCGTTGTCGGCGGCTGATGCGAACTGCACGATCAGTGAGATTTGGGTGGCGGCAGGAACATACAAGCCGGATCAGGGCGGTGGGCAGACGCCGGGCGATCGCAGTGCGACATTTCAGTTGCGAAATGGGCTGGCAATCTATGGAGGGTTCGCTGGCGGGGAGTCCGACCTTCATCAACGCGATCATGTGGCAAATGTTACCGTCCTCGAGGGCGACTTGAATGAAGATGACGAATACATTCCATGTACGCCCGGAAGTTCTGACTGCAGCGCCTCCGGTGGCATATGCGCAGGCGAATTCTGCGTCCTGGAGGACAACACCGTCGACAATAGTTCTCGATTGCTTACGGGAAGCTTCACAGATCAAACGGCGTTGCTTGACGGATTCGTGGTCCAAGGAGGGCAAGATGCGAGCGTGTGTGGAATATACACGTACTCGGGGTCCCCGACGGTCAAGAATTGTACATTCGCCGGAAGGCTCGGTGCGCGCATGTACAATGAACTGAGTAATCCGGCCGTTCTGAACTGCGTTTTTTCGAACGGCAGGAAAGGCATCGGCGACGGAATCCGAAATGAGAGCAGCAGTCCGAAAGTCGTGGATTGTTTATTTGTCGACAACCGGGGCGAAGGAATATCAAACCAAGATGGCAGCAATCCCGAAGTGATTGGCTGCACGTTCCGTGACAATAACGGTGTAGGGATGCGCAATTCCAACAATTGCAACCCGACTGTTGTCAATTGTAAATTCATTCGCAACTACGGAGTTCTCGGCGGTGGAATGCTTAACTGGCAGGATAGCAGCCCTACAATAACGAATTGCGCATTTATCGAGAACTATGCCAACAAAGGCGGCGCAATCGACAATCACTATGGAAGCAACCCCGTGCTGACCAATTGCACATTCATTGGCAACGAGAGCTTCGAGGGCGGTGCAATTTTCAACGATGTCTCCATTCCAGAAATCATCAATTGCACGTTTTATCGTAACAAGAGCACCAACAGCGACGGCGGAGCGCTGCGCAATGACAATAGCAGTGACGCCGTGCTGACGAACTGCATCGTCTGGGGGAACACGCCCGATCAGATCGCATCGGACTCTAGCACACCAGTGGTGAATCACAGTATCGTTCAAGGCGGCTGGGCTGGGGCGGGCGGCGTCGGCAATCTTGATGTTGATCCGATGTTTGCCGATACGAACGGCCCCGACAACATTCCCGGAACCGAAGACGATGATTTGCGGTTGCAGCCGGGTTCGCCGGCGATCGATGCGGGTGATAGCGCAGTCGTTCCGGTAGGCATCGTCGCGGATCTTGGAGAAGCCGATCGATTCGTAGACGACATCAACACGCCGGATACGGGCGTTGGCCCGGTGCCGATCGTGGACATGGGGGCGTACGAATTTCAGGCGAAAACCGTGCTGTACGTCGACGACGACGCGATCGCCGGAGCCAACGACGGATCAAGTTGGGCCGATGCGTACGTGTACCTGCAGGATGCGTTGTTGGATGCGTCAACCAATGGCGTGACAAGTCAGATTTGGGTGGCGGCAGGAACGTATCGGCCGGATCAAGGTGGCGGGCACACCCCGGGTGATCGTTCGGCTACTTTTCAACTGCAGAGCGGGTTGGCGATCTATGGCGGCTTTGTGGGGAATGAGTCCCATCTCTCTCAACGAGATCATGAATCAAACGTGACGATCTTGAGCGGTGATTTGTTTGGCGATGATCTTCCGGATTTTGGCAACGACGGGGAGAACAGCCTTCACGTGGTGACCGGTTCTCGGACGGATGCAACCGCGATGCTTTGCGGATTTGTGGTCACCGCAGGCAATGCGAATAGTCCGTCAAATTACTACGGCGGCGGAATGTATAACGAATCCGGAAGTCCCACTCTCGAGCACTGCCGGTTTCAACATAACTTCGCGGATGGTGAGAGTAATTCGATTTTCTATTTCGGCGGCGGTGCGGGGATGGCTAACGATGGCAGCAGCCCTAGGGTGATCAGTTGCGCATTTGTCGAGAACGCAAGCCGAGGGCGTGGTCCTGGAATGTGCAACTTCAATCAAAGTAGCCCCTTGATTGAGAACTGCGAATTTCGCGGAAATCAATTATTCTCTGACGTGACATCAAATCCTTTCGGAGGTGCGGGCATTCACAATGACGGCAGCAATCCATCGGTAACGAACTGCGTCTTCATCGATAATCGTGGTGGGGAAGCTGGAGGGATGTGCAACAATCAGGGCAGCGGTCCGACTGTAACGAACTGTGTATTCACAGGGAATCGCCCAGGGGGATTGGCAAATCGCAGCAATTCAAATCCCATCATTCTCAATTGCAGATTTGTAGCTAACGTTGGGGGAGGCTCTCTTGCTGCTGGCGTGAGTAATTCAACCAGTCACCCATCAGTGATTAACTGTTCATTCTTCGGATCATCCTTTGCGGGCATGTCCAATACATCAAGCGATCCCACAGTTGCCAACTGCGTTTTTGCTGGGAATGGGACCGCAAGTTTGGGAGGTGGAGGCATGTTCAATTTGGAAAGTAGTCCAACTGTGACCAGTTGCACGTTTTCCGAGAATATTATTGGAGGTTTTGGCGTCTCTGGAGGTGGGATGCTGAATTTGTCTGGCAGTAATCCAACGATCACGAATTGCGTCATGTGGTGTAGTGCATTCGACCAAGTCGGGTCTCTTAACAGCAATCCTGTCGTCAACCACTGCGTTATTCAGGGTGGTTGGGATGGCGCAGGCGGTGTGGGGATCATCGACGCGAAGCCAATGTTTGTGAATTCCAGCGGTTTGGACAACGTCATCGGAACCGAGGACGACGATTTGCGTTTGCTTCCAAACTCACCGGCGATTGATGCGGGTGACAATTCGGCGGTGCCGGTTGATGTGTTGACTGATCTTGATGGCCACGCGCGGTTTGTTGATGACGTGTCGACGGCTGACACGGGCGTGGGCGTGGCTCCGATTGTTGACATCGGTGCCTATGAGTTTGTGTTGGGCGATTGCGATGCGGATGGCGATGCCGATCTTGACGACCATCTCATTCTTGACGGTTGTCTGACCAGTCCGGGTGCTTCGCTTGGGGTTGGTTGTGCTTGTCTTGATCTGGATTCGGATGGCGATGTGGACCTGCGCGATTTTGCGCTATTTCAGCGTGGGTTTTTCAATTGAAGGCGGAGACGGCATGATAAATGCCGCTCGTTATCGGCGCATAGGTCCCGCTGATTTTTAATTGTCACGTCAATTGTGCTCGTTTGATGGTCGGTCTTCCGGGTAGAATTGACGATCCGCACAAGCCTGAAAGGGCCAAACGCTTTTTGATCGCCAAAGCCAATTGGCTGGCGTGGCGACGCGGAAGCTGAGTCGGAGGGCGTAATAATCAACGACTTGGCCTACCTCGCGGAGGATCGACCAAATGAGCCGCACATCGGGCTATCAATTTGTAAATCAACTTCGGAAATTCCTATTGGTATCAGTTGCGTTGGCCGCGTGGGTGACGCCGCATTTCGCATTGGCGGCTGACTGCAATGACAACGGCGTGGACGATGCCACCGATATCAGCGGCGGGGCAAGTCTCGACTGTGGCGATAACGGTATTCCGGACGAATGCGAGCCCGAGGGTGTTTGCATCTCTGCGTGCGACTTGGTCGTGCTCGATGAAGATTTTGAGGCGTACACGGTGGGATCGGATCCTGTCGACTGGTTTGATACGCAGGCCGGCTCGGCGTCGAACGAAGACGACGGGCTCTACAGCATTGCAGGCGTGGGCGGAAGCCAGGCGTTCCATACGGATTCGTCGGGCACAAACATTCACTCGCACTATGTCGGTCCGGATGCGGCGACCCTTTCGAACATGACGTACACGGGCCGCATGCGCATCTCCGACGATGATGGCGGGATCGGCGTGACGTTTCTTTCGCAGTTCAGCGATCAACCGGGTTCAACCTACGAATACCTGCGGCTTCGACGGGCCAACTTTGCGCCGGAAGCGCGCACGTTTCAACTCGCGCCGCCCAACTTTGACTACCTTTTTGGGGAAGCTGACTCAGGCGTCGATCCGGTGGTGGATACGTGGTATCGATTCCGCATCGATGTCGACACGACCGGAGCGCAGATGCGCATCCAAGCCAAGGTGTGGGAGGAAGGCCAACCCGAACCGGCCGACTATCAGATCGATGCGGTCGATCCCAGTGGTCAACATCCAACCTCCGGCACGGTCGGTATCTGGAGCATGGGAGCTGGTGAGAAATATTGGGATGACCTGCACGCCGTCAGCCGCAACGCCCTGGTCGCGTGCGACGATCTGGACGCATGCACGATTGGTGATGTGTGCATGGGGGGTGTGTGTCAAGGGGTGCCGATCAACTGCTCGCAATTTGATGTTGCATGTCTCGCAGGCGTGTGCAATCCGGCGACGGGGATGTGTGAGTCACCAGCGGTTGAACCGGACTGCAATACGAACGGTAAACCCGACGCGTGTGAATATTCCGTACCCGTAAGCCATTCAAAATTGCTTGCGCCTGACGGAGCGGCAGGTGATCAGTTTGGCACGAGTGTCGACCTTGAAGATTCCACGGCTGTGGTCGGCGCAAACTTTGGTCGGATCGGTGGAGTCAGTGACAGCGGTGCGGTTTACGTATTTGAAGAAGTCAATGGTGAGTGGCAGTATTCCGCGAAATTATCGATTGGCGATCCAGCGACGGACGATCGATTCGGTTACAGCGTTTCGATCAGCGGAAGCAACATCGTCGTTGGTTCGTCCCGCGATGACGACGATGGCGTTGAAAGCGGGGCTGCGTATGTGTTTGCGTCGTCGGGCGGTGGTTGGCAACAGGTCGCGAAATTGACCGCCAACGATGCGGCGCCTGGTGATTTGTTTGGAACAAGTGTGGCGCTCGAGGGTGACACCGTACTTGTGGGTGCGCATGCGGACGACGACAACGGTTCAAGGAGCGGCTCGGTTTACGTGTTCCGAAAGTTTGGTGCGGTTTGGCAACAAATTGCAAAGTTGAATGCAAGTGATCCGTTGGCGGACGCCTTGTTTGGCCGCGACGTGGCATTGAGCGGCGACACGGCTGTTGTGGGTGCATATGGTGCGGCTAAGGGAGGCGTCAGCGATTGCGGCGCGGCATACGTTTTTCGCGAGATCAACGGCGTCTGGCAGGAGATCGCGAAGTTGACGGCCGACGATGCAGGAACGGGCGATTGGTTTGGACTCGATGTGGACATCGATGGCGACACGATCGTCGTCGGATCCTTCCAGGATGACGACGGAGCGGTGAACAGCGGAGCCGTGTATGTATTTTCCGAGTTTGGTGGAGCGTGGGAGCAGGTTGCCAAGCTAAGAGCCGGTACACACGCGCAGGACGCCAACTTCGGTCGCAGTGTGGCGATTGATGGCGACATCATTGTGGCTGGTGCGTACCGTGAAAACGCCAACGGTTCGGAAAGTGGGGCGATTTATGCTTCGCAACGCATCGGTAGCATATGGCAACCTCCGGCTAAATTCGCACCAGAAGACACATCAGCCAACGATCGGCTTGGGATCAGCGCTGCTGTTGTTGGGACGAGTACAATCGTCGGTGCGTACCTTGACGACGACAACGGATTGGACAGCGGATCTGCGTTCATCATTTCATTGGGTCTACGCGACTGCAACGACAACGGCGTGCTCGACGAGTGCGACATTGCGTCAGGGCTTGAGACGGATTGCAACCTTAATGGCGTACCCGATGCATGCGAACCCTTTGGCGAAAACGCGCAGGACTGTTCGCATCTGGACAGCGCTTGTACGAAAGGTGTATGTCAACTTGAAGAAGCCGCGTGCGACGTCATCGCCGTCAACGAGGGCGGGGCGTGTGACGATCTGAACAACTGCACGATCAGTGATTCTTGCGCTGAAGGTGCTTGCGCTGGCGAACCCGTCAATTGCTCTGCGCTTGATTCGGATTGTCTGACCGGCGAGTGCAATCCTCTCGATGGTGGATGTGTGGCTATGCCTGCCAACGAAGGAGGTGCGTGTGATGATTTGGATTTGTGCACCGTCAGCGATGTGTGCTCAATTGGCGTATGCCAAGGTGAGCAGTTGGATTGCTCGCACCTGGATCAGAGTTGCGCAGAAGGGGTTTGCAATACGAGTAATGGGTTATGTGAGACTTCGCCTGTCAATGAAGGCGGGGCATGCGATGACGCGGATATCTGCACGACTGACGACTATTGCTCGAATGGAGAGTGCACTGGCGTTTCTGTTGACTGTTCGTACTTGAATAGCGCCTGCACAGCAGGTGCATGTGACCAGACAAGTGGCGAATGTGTGGCCGCACCCGCCAACGAGGAGGGCGCGTGCGATGATCTCGATCTGTGCACCGACGACGACCGATGTCAAAGCGGAATCTGCGTAGGGACGACAATAGACTGCGCGCTTTATGACGTTGCATGTCTTCCCGGGGCGTGCAATCCAAGCACTGGAATGTGTGAATCACCAGCGATCGAGAGCGATTGCAACACGAATGGGGTTCCGGATGAATGCGAGTATTCATCAACTCCATTTTACTCAAAAATCTTGGCGCCAGACGGAGGGGCTGGTGATCAGTTTGGTTCAAGCATTGACATTGGAGAATCGGTTGCGGCGATTGGTGCTTACTTTGGATCGGTTTCCGGGGTCAGCGACAGTGGTTCGGTCTATGTATTCCAAAAATTGGGCGACGCATGGCTGTTTTCCGCGGAACTGATTTATGAGAATCCGGCTTCGCATGATCGATTTGGCTTTGATTTGTCGATTAGCGGAAGTGAACTCATCGTCGGTGCAAATCGAGATGATGACGATGGGACCGATAGTGGTGCGGCGTTTGTTTTCGCGACATCAAATGGTATTTGGAAGCAGGTCGCCAAGTTGACGGCTGCCGATGCGGCGAGTGAAGATTATTTTGGCTCAGGTGTCGCGCTCGAAGGTAACACCGCCGTCATTGGCGCTTATGGGGATGATGATGAGGGGCCCGAAAGTGGTTCTGTTTATATATTCCGCAGGACGGGCGGTGTGTGGCAACAAACGGCAAAGTTGACGGCGGACGATGCCACGTCCGACGACTATTTTGGCCGCGATGTTGCGTTGAGCGGAGATACGATCGTGGTCGGCGCGTACCTGGCGCACGATAACGGTGTTGACAATACTGGCGCTGCTTATGTGTTCCGGGAAATCGACGGCGTTTGGCAACAAGTCGCGAAACTAGGGGCCGATGGCGGAACTTCTGGCGACGGGTTTGGACTCGATGTTGACATCGACGGTGATACCATCGTCGTTGGGGCATATCAGGATGACGATGGCGCATCGAACAGCGGATCGGCTTATGTCTTTCGCGAAGTCGCAGGAGAGTGGCTGCAAGTAGCCAAGCTCAATGCCAGCGATCCGGTCGGCAATGCGAATTTCGGCCGAAGCGTCGCGATTGATGGCAACCTTGTTGTTGTTGGTGCATACCGAGACGATGGCGGCGGGCCCGAAAGCGGCGCGGTGTACATTTCGCAAGAAATCGCGGGAGTTTGGGAGCAGCCGGTCAAGTTCATTCCCGACGCGACATCTGCCAACGATCGATTGGGAAGAAGTGTGGCGATTTCCGGAAACACTTCGATTCTCGGGGCCTATCTCGATACCGACAACGGGTCGGGTTCTGGTTCTGCGTTTGTGATGGTACTCGTTCCCCCGGACTGCAACTCCAACGGCGTGTTGGATGAATGCGACATCGCGTCGGGACTTGAAACGGATTGCAATCTCAATGGGATTCCCGATGCGTGTGAACCCTTCGGAGAGAACGCGCAGGACTGTTCGTACCTGGATAGCACCTGTGCGAAGGGTGTCTGTAATCTTGAACATGGAACATGCGTAATAACTCCAGCAAACGAAGGCGGTAGTTGCGACGACGCCAGCGACTGTACTCTTCATGATGTTTGCTTTTCTGGGAAATGCATCGGGTCTCGCGAAGACTGCTCCAGCAATGGTTTGCCACCAGAATGCGAAATGGTCCTGTACGTTGATGACAGCGCGGTGGCTGGCCTAGACAACGGAACTTCGTGGACGGATGCTTACATATATCTTCAAGATGCATTGTACGAGGCAAGCGTGAATTGTGGGGTCACTGAGATCTGGGTGGCGGCGGGGGCTTACGAACCTGATGAAGGTGGGATGCAAACGGCCGGCGATCAATCCGCATCGTTCAAACTGCAGAATGGGCTCGCGATCTATGGCGGTTTCACAGGTACGGAAACCGAGCTGGGTCAGCGTGACCCAGATGTGAACCTATCCAAACTCACTGTGAATGGATCGACCAACGAGATTCTGACTGCGATCGGCGTGGATGCAACTTCGATTCTTGACGGGTTCACTGTTGCAGGCGGAACCAAAGGAATGTTTAGTGAACAGAGTAGTCCTTGGATCAATGATTGCAAATTCGAGAATCTATTTTTTATGGCCATGGAGAATAGGTTTAGCAGTCCGACCATATCCAACTGCGAGTTTTCGAACAACGGGTATATTCCTGGCACGTTTTTCTACCTCGGAGGCGCGATCTTTAATTATCAAGGCGCTCCGTATATCGTCGGATGCAGATTCATCGATAATCGTGCACCGGCTGGGGCCGCAATCGCAATTTCTAATTCGAACACAGTAATCGATGATTGCGTTTTTGAAGACAATCTCGGTGAGGGGGCTGGGATTTATATCGTTGGTGACTCCACTCCGATCATTACAAATTCCGAGTTTGTTGGCAATAGAAGCGGTTATAAGGGGGGAGGTATCTACAGCAAGGGGGGAAGCCGGCCAATGATACTGGACTGCGTATTTCGCGAGAACGAGGGGGAGATGTTTGGCGGAGGGCTCTTCTGTGACGAATGTGAAGCCTACGTGGACCGGTGCCTGTTTTTTGGCAACAAATCTCGATCGGGTGGAGCTATTCATTGTGATTCCGGATCACTGCTTCTAGCGAACAGCGTGCTGAGTGGTAACGTGGCCGCTTGGTACGAGTCGACCAATGGCGGTGGGTTGTACTTCAGTAACTGTGTTCCAACGCTGATCAACTGCTCATTTGGCGGAAATACCAGCACGGGCACCTTGGGGACACATGCGGGCGCGATTGGGTCTTCTCCCTTTGAGACCTTTGATGCCAGTAATTGCATTTTCTGGGGCAATCATCCAACACAATCTGCAAGCACGACAGGAAACTTCGCGAAGTGCATTGTGGAGGGAATCAGTGGGCCGGGAGTGACCTCGGTCGATCCACGCTTCGTCGATTCCGACGGGCCAGATAACATTGCCGGTACGGACGACGATGATCTGAGATTGCTGCCGAATTCCCCTGCGATTGATGCCGGTGACAACTCGGTGGTGCCGGTTGCGGTGGTGACTGACTTGGATGGTCATGCGCGGTTTGTGGATGATGTCACGACGGCTGACACGGGCGTTGGCGTGGTTCCCATTGTTGACATCGGTGCATATGAGTTTGTGCTCGGTGATTGCGATGTGGATGGCGATGCGGATCTTGACGATCATGTGATTCTTGACGGCTGCCTGGCGAATCCCGGTGTGGGGCTTGGGGTCGGCTGTGCTTGTCTTGATCTGGATTCGGATGGTGATGTGGACCTTCGCGACTTTGGATTCTTCCAGATGGCGTTTATTCCCTGATGCCTCGTCTGTTCCCAGATGTCGCCTGTTCCCTGACGCTTCGTATATCTGTTGACGCGTGGGTTACCTACGGTCTTGATAGACCTTCTCCGTGCGTCTTTTCTTGAAGCGCTGGTCCACCGGTTCTTGCTTCAATTGTTGGTTACTTGCGGCGAATTCGCTTTCGGTCGCTTTCCTTCAACACGCGTTTGCGCAGGCGAAGTGCGTCGGGGGTGACTTCGACGTACTCGTCGTCTTCGATGAACTCGAGGGCCATCTCCAGCGTCATCTCGCGCGGCGGTTTCAGCACGACGGTTTTGTCGCTGCCTGCCGCCCGCATGTTGGTTAGCTTCTTTTCGCGGGCGACGTTGACTGGAAGATCGTTGTCGCGGCAGTGTTCGCCGATGATCTGTCCTTCGTAGACCGGGTCGCGCGGCGCGATAAAGAAGCTGCCGCGGTCGGCTAAGTTCTGCAATGCATAAGCGGTGGCCATCCCCGGATCGCTGGCCATCATGACGCCGTTGGCCCGGCCGGGAATCGAACCGCGGAAGTACTCGTATTCGTAGAAATTGTGATGCATGATCGCCGTGCCGTTGGTGGCTGTCAGCAGGCGATTGCGCAACCCGATCAGTCCGCGAGCGGGCACGGTGAACTCAACCTGCGTGCGTGATTCCTGGGCATCCATGTTGCGACAGATACCGCGGCGTGGGCCCATCATTTCCATCACCGCGCCCAGGTGCTCGTTGGGCACGTCGATGACGCAAAGTTCGATCGGTTCGGTCTTCTTCTCATTAAGTTCGCGATAGATCACGCGCGGCTTGCCGATGGTCAGTTCAAAACCTTCGCGACGCATGTTTTCGATCAGGATGGAAAGGTGCAGCATGCCTCGGCCCGAAACGAGAAACTCCTCAGGCGACGATCCCTGCTCAACACGAAGCGAAACATTGGACTGAAGTTCACGGTCGAGGCGGTCGCGGATCTGGCGGCTTGTGAGGAATTGTCCGCTTTGTCCGGCGAAGGGCGAAGTGTTGACGCTGAAGGTCATGTTGAGCGTGGGTTCGTCGATGTTGACGATCGGCAGCGGCATGGGGTTTTCGAGATCGGCGATGGTGTTGCCGATGTCGACGCTCTTGACGCCGACAACTGCGCAGATGTCGCCGGCTTTGACACTGTCAACTTTGGTTCGCCCCAATCCATCAAATGCATACAACTCCGCGACGCGTTCTTTGGCCTGCGTTCCGTCACGGTGAATGACCATGACGTCCCTGCCCGAATTCAGCGTGCCACCGAAGACGCGGCCAATCCCGATGCGCCCGACGTAGTCGTTGTAGTCGAGCGTGGTGATGAGCATTTGCAGTGGTGCGTTGGGATCGTTGGCCGGTTCTGGCACATGTTCGAGAATCATGTCGAACAGGGCGTTGATGTTGTCGGGGATGTTGTCGAGGTCGCGCGTGGCGAAACCTTTAACGCCGGACGCATAGACCGTCGGGAAATCAAGGGCATCGTCGTCAGCCCCGAGTTCGATGAACAAGTCGAGCACTTCATCGTGAACTTCGTCCGGGCGGGCGTCGGGCCGATCGATCTTGTTGATGACCACCACCGGGCGCAGGCGCGCTTCAAACGCCTTGCGAAGGACGAAGCGGGTCTGCGGCATCGGTCCTTCAAACGCGTCGACAAGAAGCAGGCAACCGTCGGCCATCTTGAGCACGCGCTCGACTTCACCGCCAAAGTCGGCGTGGCCGGGCGTGTCGATGATGTTGATCTTCGTGCCCTTGTAACCGATGGCGATGTTCTTCGACGTGATGGTGATGCCGCGCTCCCGCTCGAGATCGTTGGAGTCGAGGATGCGCTCGCCGGTGAGCTGGGCGTCGCGGAATTGACCGCATTGGCGAAGCATTTGATCGACCATGGTGGTTTTACCGTGGTCGACGTGGGCGATGATAGCCAGGTTTCGAATCTGCATAACTTGTTTCACATTAACAGTTTATAGGGCAGCCTGCCCCGCCGATCGCAGCCGGGTCGCAGGTGTGCGCCGGGCGGCATCATAGCGAGTTTGAAACAAAAAACAGCCGCGGGTGATTCCGCGGTTTTAAGGGGTTGGCGACGGGTTTGGCTACTGGGATTCAAGACCGTCCGCAGGTGATTGCAGTTCGGACAGGATGCGGTTGGCGTCTGATGTAGAGAGACGTGTCAATCGATTCTGAACGCGCATGTTCAGGCGGCGGGCTGCATCGACGACCTGACGCGGTTTGAACCCCCAGCGGGTAGCCCACTCGTAGACTTTGAGATTCTCAGCTTTGGGAGAATCGATTTTGCTGATATCGGTTGTTGGCGAATCCGAATGCATTTCTTTTGGGGCGTCGTCATTGGTGGCGCCGGGCAATCTATCTTTGGTAGTCACCGCTCTTACCTCCTGATTTCGACTCCAGTCTTATGGGCCCAATGACGATGCTTTTGTCTGCGCTCTTTGCCATATCGTACAGTGCCAATGCAGAAACAGAAGCCGCAGTCATCGCTTCCATTTCGACGCCGGTTCGGGCGCAGGTCCTGACGGTCGATCGGATGACGATGCTGTCTTTGCCGTCGCGATCGAACGCGATGTCCGCCCACTCGAGTGTCATGGGGTGACACATCGGGATGAGGTCGGGCGTTCGCTTGGCGGCTTGGATGCCTGCGATCCGGGCGACGGCTAGGACGTCGCCTTTGGGCAGGTCGCCTGAAAAGATCGCGTCGATGACGTCGGGGCGACTGGTGACGCGGGCGGATGCGACAGCGGTTCGGGTGGTGACGGGCTTTTCGGAAACGTCGACCATGCGGGCTTTGCCGTGCTCGTCGAGGTGCGAAAAGTCGGATGTTTGCTTGCCGTTCATGGGTTGTACCGGTCGCAGTTTAACCGGAGAGATTGGAAGAATTCGCCGCTGATTCACGAAGCGGCACGGATTTTTGAGCGAATCGCCAGGGATTCGATGTCGACTTTGCGACGTGACCGATCCTAGCATCAGTATAAGAGATCGGCGTTTATGCGGATAGGGATGGCGGGTGTGCCATGCAGATTATAGCCAATCGGCGACCAGAATCTGTATCAAGACAAGCACTTGCGGGAATCGTGCCAGCCGTCGATTCCGGGGCGGCTCGGGTCAAACGGGCGCTTTCCGCACGTTCGCGGCGGGTGGCGCTGTTTGTGTTTGCCATTTGCGTGATCAATTTTTTTGACCTGGTGCTGACCATGCGGGCCCATGGCGACGGGATGCTGCACGAAGAAAACCCGATCGCGCGGACGCTTCTTGAATTCGGGCCGATGGCGCTTCTGGTCTTCAAGATGTCGGTGCTGACGGGTGCGGGGTACGTGCTCTTTTCGCTGCGGCGTCATCGTTGTGCGGAAATCGCGTGCGTCCTCGTGTTGCTGGCCTACGTCGGGGTGGCCGTCCGATGGCGGATTTGTTACGCATTCTATGACATGTCGACGGTGGCGTGGCAGGAAGACACGCACTACGACATGTTTGATCCGGTCAGCGTGCTGATCAACAACCTTTAGGCTCGTACTTGCCCGTTGCGGCACTTCAAATGTGCTTGCGGCGCTCGACGACTTGATTCACAATAAACCACTTCCTGGACCCCATCCGATCACGCCGAAGAGGTATACCATGAACGGGAAGTTGGAACTCTCGCCTTTCTTGATTCGATCCACCGAATCGCAAGTGACGTTTCGTTTTGATCCGGCGTCGCTTGAAAACGGGTACGAGTATCCCGCAACGTTGGAAACTTTGTTGCGCCAACTGGTCGGTGAGCACGCCGAGATGTTTGGCGATCGCGAGGTTTTGATCGATCTGGAGAATCTGCCGGCCATCAGTTCAAAACAACTCGGAGCGATGTTGGCTGTCCGCAAGACCTGCGCGCCCCATCAGAAAGTGCGCGTCATGAATCTTCGCCCCAATGTTTCGGAGCTTCTGCGCGTCACGAAGTTGGAAGACTTCTTCGATTGGAGTTAGGGCGAGTTGGTCCAAGACGTAGCGGTGCGCCAACACCCTCATTCCCGCGCAGGGGGAAAAGCCATTGCGATCTTGATCCAAGCGTCGCGTTTTGCTCGTCTACCCTTCACAGCCCGGGCGCCAGTACCCACGTGGATTGACTTTGTTTTGACCCTGGATTCCCGCCTTCGCGGGAATGACGACGCTGTCGCGCCGCTGCGTTTGGACTCAAGGTGTTCTAGGATCGCAATAGCCGCAGCATACGGTTGCGCTTGACATGGGCGCGCTGTTTATTCCCCGCTTAAGTACAGGCTCAACAGCTTGATCGTCTCTTCCGTCCCAAGGGCGGATTTCCCGAATCCCTTGACCGCCCCCGATAGCAATGCGGTATCCTGGGCATCTTCATAATTGCTGACCAACATTACGGGCGTTTCGGTGGCGGCATCACCCGATTTGAGTCGGCTGATGAGGTCCTGTCCGGAGCTGGCGTCGGCATCGAAGATGCGATTCACGAGAATCAGATCGTATTCATAGAAGTCGAGCAGGTGGTCGACCTGGGCGTTGTCGCGGGCGCGATCCACGGTTGCGTCGAAGCATTCCTTGAGCATGCGGGTGATGTTGCTGTGATCGAGGTCACATTGGCCCACATCGAGGACCCTCGGTTTGGCATCGCTCATGGTCATTTCCCTATCGCCTAGAAAGTCACCGTTCGCGCACAACCCATGTGCGGCTGATTGAACAGATCAACCCAGGTCATTCAACCCGGATAATCGATGGAATACTATGGGCCTGTGATCAGCGGGACCAGTGCCGTCCAGTCGTCAATGTCGATGACGTTGTTTCCGGTATTGACGTTGGCCGGCTCACATTCGGGGGCAGTGGTGACGTCTGAGCCAAAACACTGAAGGATCAGGTCCAGGTCTGCGAGGTCCACGTCGCCGTCGTCGTCCATGTCGCCGGGGTTACCTGCCGCACAGGGGTCGGGGGTGCAGGAGGTGAACGGTCCCTGCCACACGTCGCCTGTTCCGGAGCAGTTAGCAGCCGTCTGCCCGGGGACGCACACCGAGTTTCCGCCGCCAATGTCGACGCAGCATGCGCCGGTCGGCTGCTGGCATGACGCTGATGCGCAGGTTGATCCCGGTCCGCCGAAGCTGGTCGGGTTCATGGTGTCGCAGACAAGACCGATGAGATTTTCGCACGAGCCGTCCTGCATGCAGCATGCGCCGGTGTTGCAGATGTCGTCGGCGCAGGTCGTGCCGTTTCCACCGTAGATGCGGCCCAGTGTGTTTTCGCAAAAGTCCTGCGTCTGGTTTTCCAAGCAGCCGCCGGTTCCATTGCAACATGATCCGGTTGGGGTCGGGCAGGAAACTTCGCCGCAATCTTCGCCGACAAAGAACGTGTCACCCGGGTCTTCGCAGTCGCCTTCTTCGACGTTGTTGTCACATGTACCGTTGACGTCACAGCAAGCGCCCGCGGGCTCCTGACAATCGACCACCGCGCGAAGGGCGACGTCGCCGGGCAGGAGAATCTGGATCGGGCAGAAGTCGTGCCAGCTGCCGTTGAAGAACAAAACGTTCTTGCCGGCTTGGCATCCGTCGGTATCGCGGACGATACTGGCGCTTCCGCCAGCAATATCAGTTGGTTCACCGAATTCCAACGTCACGTAAAACTGCTGGCCAGCTGTCACGGGTACATTGATCGGAATGGTGCCGGCTTCATCGGTGAAACGAAATTCGTTGATCGCGTTGGGCGTGAGCAATGGTCCTTCAAGAAAGAGCAACTCGCTGCCCGGTGTGGGAAACGTCGCTCCATCGAAGACGTAGATGGCGTCTTCAAGCGATTGGGGGTTGCCTCCGGGAGGCGGTTCAATCCAGGGAACCTGAATTGCGACGATGTTTCCGTTGCAAGGCGACGTCAAACGGGCGCCGCCCTGTTCGCCGGGGACAAAGTCTCCGATCGGAACGGTCGTCGTGAAGTTCTCAACCGAATCGTTTCGCACAACCTGCTCAATAGCGTATAGCGGCGACGTCGCTGCCAACATGATTCCCAGCACAAGAGCGACGCGCGTTGTGGCTACAGAAACGGTGCGTGATTGATTCAACATGCTTCAATTCTCCAATGGACCGAAACCGGAACGCGGGCTGTGGGATTTGAATTAGGCGGCCAGCTCGCTTCTCAATCCCCATATTCCCCCTCATGATTGTTGCAGAACGGATGGGCGAATTCAAGGAATCCCGCCCCGTGGGGGCCTTTGAAAATGCAAGTGGGGGGCGAATTGCGTCCGATTCTTTTCCTGAAATCGGGTTTGGCCGGTGTTTGTTACCAGTCGTGCAGTTCGCCGGATAACTCTTCGAGCAGGTCTTTGAAGGTGACGACGCCCAGAAGGCGGTTGCCGCGATCAACGACGGCTGCTATCGCGCTGCCTTCGGTTTGCAGGGTCATCATCGCCGTGGCCACGGATTGTTGCGGTGTCAATGTTTGAATCGGTTCGAGATGGTCTTCAAGGTTGGTCCATTCGTCGCTCGCAAGCAATGAGTGCGTGGACACGAACCCGACGATGCGGCGCGGGTCTTTGTTGTACACGAGCAGGCGCGAGTGTGCGTTTCTGCGAATCGTTGCGAGGCATTCCTGGCGGGTCGCGCCGAGTTCGACGGAGATGACTCGGTTGCGCGGGACCATCACCTGGTGCAGCGGCAGTTCCGTTAGGTTGAGCACGCGCTCAACGAGTTCGCCGTGCATGTCGCTGTGTTCTTCGGTGGCGAATGCATCCTGAAGCATCAACGCAACGTTGAGACGGTGATCAACTTCGGCGGACTCCGATTCGCTGCCAGCCAACTTCAACAACGGGGCGGAAACGATGGTTAGCGCCTTGACTGGGATAGCAAACAGAATCTTCGACCACGCTAGCAGGCGACTTCCCTTGAGCATGAGGACATCTGAGTGTCGCTGGAAAAGCGTCTTCGGGACGACTTCACCAAACACAAACACGACCGGTGTGACGATCGCCGTGGTGTAAAGCTCCGTGGATTCACCCGCGATGCCGATTTCGTTGGTCAGGATGTAGGCGACAAAGACCGTGGCCAAGTAGTTCGCGATGTTGGTGCCCACCAGCAGCGTCGAAAGCGCAGAGCGGTCATTCTGCAACACGTCAAGCAGTCGGCGGGCTTTGGCGTTTCCATTCTCCGCATCGATTCTCATGCGGATCCTGCTTACGGAATACAACCCGGTTTCTGAACCGGAATAGAATCCCGAAAGGGCGATGGCTGCCACGGTGGCCAGAATGAAAATCGCAATGATCATGACGCCAATTCGTTGGTCAGGGCGCCGAGGTCCTTGGGTTCGGCGCGCAGGAGGATCTCATCGATGCGTCGGCCCGCGAGTTTGTCGACCGTCATCGTAATGTTGCCGATTCGGACGGTGTCACCGACTTTGGGCGACCGTCCCAGGATCGAAAGGACCAACCCGCCCATCGTGTCCACGTCCGGAATCTTGAACATTGCACCAAACGCGTCGCGCCATGGCAGTACGCTTAGCGAACCGGAGATGCGATAGGTGCGTTCGTCGATGGGTTGATACGCCTTGGCCGAATCCACGTTCCCAGATCGATCGAGTTCCCCCACGATCTTGCCGAACAAGTCCTTGAGCGTTACCAAACCGGAGACGCCGCCAAACTCATCGACGACGATCAGCAGCGGGGTTTTCTTCGCCGTGAAGTTTTCGGTCAACTGGGCCAAGCTGATGTTCTCTGGAACGAAATTGACTGGCTTGATGAGCTTGGTGAGGGGTTCGCTCGGTCGCAGATAGAAATCCCTCGCATAAAGCAGGCCAACGATGTCGTCGAGGTTGCTTCCAAAGACGGGGATTTTCTTCAGTCCGGATTCGGTGAACCGTTTGCGGATATCATCGCGATCGGCGTTGACGGATATGGCTCGGATGTCGACGCGCGGAATCATGATGGCGCGGACCGCGATACTCGGAAGCGAGACGACGCCCAACAGCATTTCGTGCTCGCGCGCATCGATGATGCCTTGCTTGCCGGAAAGTTCGACGAGGGCCTTGAGATCGTTCGGCGTCACTTCCGTTGACGTCGTTGCGCTGGGGGCGAGAAGCCTGGCGATGGGTTCAACCAACGTCACGCGTAGTGCCGTGCTCAACGGAAGCGTGGCCCATTCGAGCACTTGGATCAGCGGTGCGACGATCGGTGCGATTCTGGTGGCGTTTCCAAGGGCGATGGCCTTCGGTGCAACTTCCCCAAAGAGCAGGACGGCTACCAGTGCGATGATGCCGCAGAGGATCTTCAATGCGGGATTGTTCGTCTCGCTTGGTTGAAGTGCCAAGAATGAAATTGCAAAAATCGCGATGTTGACGGCTGTGTTGACAATCAGCACCGTCATCAAGACGCGGCGCGGGTGGCGCATCAAACGGCGCGCTCGGTGTTTCAATGCGCTGGAGGAATTGGCGAACTGTCGCAGTTCGCGCGGCGACAACGAAAACAAAGCCGTCTCCGCCCCGGAAATGACGAACGAACACGTGATCAGAAATATGATGGCGATCCACGGGCCCATGGTTACGTTTGAACCCGTGCGCGAACATTGAAGCCCGCACTCACCGCCTCAAAAGTGAGACGGCGAGCGGTTCGGACCATATTCGGATGACAGCTTGACTCGCCAGGCGCGCCGTTAATCGCTGTTTTGTTCATTCGTAAGTTTAAGGCCTTCTCGAGCCTGCGCAGCCAGTGCGGCTGGGACACCCCGAGCCCCTTCTCCGGCGAGCTCTTCAAAAATCGTTCTTGCCTTGTCGAATTCGCCCGATCGTCTGAAAGCTTCCGCCAGGTGATAGACGGCTTCGGGGAAGTCAGTTTCGGTGCGTCGAATGCGCGTAAACTGCGCGATTGCATCCTGGTACTGTCCAAGTTGATAGTAGACCCATCCCAGCGTATCGAGGACAGCCGGCAGGCTCGATATCTCTGCGGCTTTCTTGGCATACGGAAGCGCATCTGTCGGCAGATCGAGTTTATCCGAAAGCAAATAGGCAAGGTTGTTGAGGGCAAAGAGGTTGTCCGGGTCGATCGCGAGCGCTTGTTCGTATACCTCGCGGGCCTTGTCCCATTCCTTGATCGATTCGTGTGCCACGGCAATACGCATGTAGATGGACGCTTTCTCTTTGGGAGAATTGGCTGTTTCCAGGAGCTCATTGCAGAGTTGAATGGCCTCCTCGATTTTGCCCGAATCCTGCAACAGTGCGCTGAGTATGTGTTTGTTTGCCTTGGCCAGCACCTGGTCAACCGGCTGACTGAATTGTTCGATGGCCTTTTCCGCGCCGAGTTTCTTGCTGACGCTGTACGCGATCTTTTCGAGGAACTCGAACGAATCGAAACCACTCTTGTGCAGCGCTGTCCTGAATGTGTTGATCGCTTCCCGCACGTCACCGCTGTCGCCGAGAAGATTGGCGTAGGCTAGCAACACGAGCGGTGTCCGGCGACTTGGCGGAACCTGCTCGTCAAAGAATGCGATTCCTTGATCGGCTGCGTTGACCTTGCTGTACGTTTCCAGAAGCGTGGCTGTCAGCGTCGGATGGAATTGTCCGAGTACGACGGCTTGCTTCTGGTTGGCGATGGCTTTGGTCGGGTCGTTTTGCTTCAGTGCGATCTCTCCACTTCGCAGCAGCCAACCCACCTGATTCGGATTGCTGTTGAGCAATGTGGTGAGGACGTTGTCCGCGTCGGTGTAGCGCTCGTTTTCAACGTATAGATTGATCAATTGATCGATGACGTTGTTCGCTTCCGGATGTTCCTTGTAGATGCTTTCGAGTTCCTGGAAGGCCAGGTCGAGACGCCCCACGCGCTTGTAGGCCGTCGCGAGCAGAATACGCGGTTGGAATCCGAGCGCCGTCGGGTTGGAGGCTCTGAGTTCTTCGAGGTCGGTGATTGCGTTTTGCCACTCGCCAAGACTGCAGAGGGATTGCGCCCGATTGTAAACGGCGATGTCCGTGTTCGGGCGCTTCTCCAGAAACAGGGTAAGGTCTTCGATCGCGTCATCGATTTCGCCGCGATTCAGCGCAATCTGCGAATCAAGGAACAACGTCGAAGGATCTTCGGGGAATTCCTTCTTGTATGCGTCACACAATTGCTGTGCCTCGTCCAACTTGCCGGCACGCGTCAGGACTTCGATCTGCATGACCTGAATACGCGACTTCTCGGCGGAACCGGATTCCTCGGCTTTTTGAATCGCTTTCTCAAGCCACTTGTTCGCCTCTTCATATTGACTGGTCATCGTGAAGTGCGTTCCGATCGCGACGAAGACGGCTTGGCTTGGTTCGATATCCGCAGCCGCAAGGTATGCGACCTGGGCTTCGCGCACGTTCCCAACAGCGCGATAATGCTCGCCGATGAGCAACTGAGCTTGTGCTTTCTGATCGCTCGGGGCATCCCAGAGATTCTGTTGCAGGATTTCCAGGGCGCGATCGGGCTTGTCGATGTCGCGCAACATCGACGCCGCGCTCTTCAGATATTTCTTGCCTTCAGGAAGAGCCACCAGATTCTCGATACGCTCTTCCGCTTTTGCTTTGTCGCCAAGTTTAACGTACAGCATTGCCAACTTCTGGAGGTTGGCGGCATCGTCTGGATTTTCTTTGAACAACTCTTCGCGTCGGGCGATGCCTTCGCGCGGGTTGAGTTCTTCCTGGGCTTCAAGTGTCCGCTCCAGAACCCACGAATCGTCTGGAATTTCAGTGGAGCAAGCGCTCAGCCATTTCTTGAAATCTTCCTCGTTGCCCAGTGCGTCGGCGATCGCAGCCAACTGCTTGAGGACCTTGCCGTTGTGCGGTCTCAGTTCGATGCTTTTTTCATAGGCAATGCGGGCTTCGTTTAGTTCGCCAAGCCGACGGTACGCATCGCCAAGTCCTGCGTGCGCCTCACCGCTCGTCGGATATGCATCGATGGCTTCCAGAAGCGTCTCAACCGCCGCCTCGTTTTGCTTCTGGCTCTCAGCACGAAACTCTTCCGCTTCTTTGTCGCGAGATTCTTGTTCGGCTTCACGTGCCTTTACGCCAGCCACGAATCCATCGTATAGCTGCCGCCGACCGAGATAAGTCAGACCATGCGCCTGGTCCAGGCCTTCGTCGCCATAGTCGGTTGCTTCCTTGACCAGCTCGTCCATCCGGGCGGTGTTGTTTGTCTCGATGGCGATCGCAAACATCGTATCGAACAACTGGCGCAGCGCGGCGACACCGGCATTGCGTGCCGATGGCGTTGCGCGCTCCATGATCAACTGCTTTGCTTTTTCCAGAAGTTCATACTGTTTTTCGAGGTCGCCTTGCTCAGCATAATAGGTCGAGAGGCGAACCGATCGGCTGTACTCGTCTTCAATCTCGTTCACCTTCTTGAGCAGTTCTTCGATGCGGGCTTCCTGCGACATATCGCTGAACTTGATCTTGACAACCTGCAACTCAAAATCGTCGGGTGACTGGGCGAGGGCATTATCAATGACACGCGTCGCGTCTTCCTTGCGATCCAGCGCCATATAGACGGCCGCCGCCGTTTCGACAATCCGTGGATGCGTCGGATACTTCTCAACACCCACTTCGATTCGAGAAAGCGCTTCTTCGAGGTCGCCTTGACCGGCGATAAACGCAGCCTGTCCCGCTATGAACTTCGGAGAATCGCCCGTCAATTCAAAAATCGTTTTCTTGGCAATGTCCTTTTGTCCCAACTTCTCCTGTGCAGCGGCGCGGACAAGCATTGCTTCCTGGTTGCCGGGTGCGAGCACAAGCGCATGATCAGCCGCACGGAGCGCGTCTTCGGGGCTGTCCTCGGCGATCAGAATTTTCGAGTACAGAATCCAGCAATCTGCCGGTGCTGACGGATCGGCAATGGCTTTGCTGATTGCGTCGCGCGCAGCGCCCGGTTGATTATCTCCAAGGCGGGCGACGGCGAGGAAATAGAGGTTTTGCCAATGCAGTCCGCGGCTCAATTCTTCTGCCCGTTCAAACCAACGGATGGCCTCTCGATTTCTCTTCAGCGTCAGGAAGAGTCTTCCACGGGAATAGTAGGCGTCCATACCATTGGGAAGCTCGGTCAGCGCCTCTTCGATTTGTGCGTCGGCTTGCTTGCCCAACTCTTCTTGTTCGTCTGATCCGGATTCGGCCAGGCGGGCTTTGGAAATATACTGATCTGCCAATCCGAGCAGCAGGATGTAGCGGCCTCTTCGACTCTTGATCGAACTGAACCCTTCCCGAAGGAACGGCAGGTCGAGTCGTTCCTGTTGGGTCTTGATCGCTTCGTCGTATTGTTCGTTCATCGATTGGAGGCCGGCGAGACGGATGTAGGTGTCGGCTTCATCTGGTTCCAACTCGATGGAGGCCCGCAGTTCCTTCACGGCTTGGTCATAGATCCCGTCGGTTTCCGATTCCGGTGCGGGTTCGACCTTCTCGTCACCGCGAAGCCCCAGTTTCTTCTGCCGCCAGAGGTCGGCGAGGAAATATCCTGTGCGCCGATGTACCAGTGCGCGAACGGATTCGTCACTGCCGGCCATCTTCAATGCGTCGGCAAAAAGTTCCGCGGCGCCATCGAAGTCGCCCTGACGGAATTTCTGTCGACCGGCAACGCAGCGCGCTTCGGCTGCATCCTGCCCCGGGGTCGTCGTGCGTGAGATCAGCTTGGAATAAAACGCTTCGGCGTCTTCATTGCGACCGAGTTCGGAATAGCAAGCCGCCAATCGCCGAGCAAAATCGAACGCGTCGGGAGATTGCTCAACAGCCTGCTCGAGGATGCGGATGCCTTCTTCGGCGTTTGATTCATTCTGTTCCTTCAGTTGGAACAATGCCGTGCCCTTGGCATAGAGTGCTTGCGGGTGGTTTTCCTGGCCTTCGATTTTGAGGATCGCGTCGGCTGTATCTCGGACGCTGATCCAGTTGTTGGTCCCCGAGACCATGTCAGCCATTTCAAACTCGATCTCCAGCGTCTTCTCGAGCGCTTCGACAAGTTCGGGGTCGATGACGTTGGCGTCGCGGTATTGCGCAAGGGCATCAAAGTCTCTGCCCGACGAGCGCAGCATGTCTGCAAAGCGAACCAGGTAGATCGGATCTTCCGAGGCACCATATGCGCGCCTGTAGTAGGTTGCGGCTTGGTTCCAGTCTTTTGACTTGGCGAATTCTTCAGCCCGAGCGACGAGTTCGGTCGGGTCGCTGAGTCTGAAGTGGTTGACCAATGCCAAGCCGGCACCGGTGACGACAATGAACGCCAGCGCGGTCAGTCCGACTATCAGGTTCTTGTTGACTCTTTTCGCCATGGTAGTGTTCCGTCGAAAATCTAGGGATTAGAGGTTTCCGCGTTTGAAAACGGCGGTCATGATTTATTGGTCTTGGCAACAAGCGCGGGCGGCCCACATCGCGCGTTACGACGCCCGGAGTTATGGTTGCATATCATAACTTGATTTGCGACTTTGCCCAATTCACGGTCCCGAACTTACTTATCCGCCGCCGTTTTGCTTTCGGAGGTGGCAGCTTCCCAGTCGGGCAGATGATCATTGACAAGTCGGGGCAACACGGCATCCAGGAATTTCTGGGCGGCTTGGATGCTCTCTGCCCGCCCGGGACTACCGATATCCCGGCTTGAACCGCCGAAACTGACTTCGATTTTACAGAAATAGGCGTACTCGTTCAGCGGCGAGTTAATGCGGCTCCTCACCCCGTTGCGCGTCTCCGTGAATTCGCCATTGCAATGAAAGTTGTAAAGCACGGTCGGCTTGTCGCGGCCATAGACATCGCTCTTTTGAAACGTCAACACGCGGATCGGCATGTCGATCCCGAGCGACGGAAGCGGCATTGTCATGTTCTCTTTTTCGATCGCCTGGTAACCGGCTCCGAGGAAGCATTCGTCGGGCGTATGGGGCACCAGGTCGCGTCCACCCGAGTAGTACGTGACAAACAGGCGGATGTAGCGAAGCGGGTCTTGCGTATCTTTGACGGACGAGTCGACAAAAAGCCAACTCAGATAGTCCTTTGCACCCAAAGCGTCTTCGACCTCGGGGCTGATATTCAGGTTGGTCTTGAACCGGTAGTTGCCCAGATCGTCCTTGTTCATCTGCCCGAACGGTTTGCGCAGTTCGAGCATTTTTTTTTCACCTGGATGGGCGAATTGTTTGCCCACCAGAAAATGAGCGCCCAAAAGCATCGCGCAGGCCAACAAGAAAGGTATGCCGAATAATCCGTGAGCCCGAGCCCGGTTGTTGTTTCCCATAAGTTGGTCCTGTTGCGCTTTGAACCCCAGTCGCTTGGGCGGCTTGCGTTTCCAGATGGGTATTTCGCCGGATACCTGGAACCAATGCAATTCGCGCGATTGAGGGTAATCCTCCCCCAAAAAGCCGTCAAACAATCGCCCCTGTGAATCATCCTCGGTCGCCCGAGGGCGGTGAGCATCTAACTCACACGCAGAAAACAACTTATCGGAATTCTGCCGCCGACTCCCAAATCATTTTCACGGGGCCATATGTCTGTTTAATACGCGGAGTCCGCGCGGTCAGTTCAGGTTGACTCGGTGCCGTCCGATAAATCCAAGAGGGGCTTGTTGCCCCGTCAGCAGGAGAGTTTTCGATGAATAGGGCACCGGGATCATGAGGAGTGTGATTGTGGGGGCAGGCGGTCATGGCCGCGTCGTCCTCGACATCCTGATGCGAAGCGCCGCTCACCAGGTGGCTGGCTTCATTGATTCCGATCCGTCGCTCACGGGTAGGCGCATGGATGGCAAGCCCGTTCTGGGCGTGCTCGATGACCTTCCGACGCTGCGCAAGGAGTTGGGCGTCGATGCGGCGATTGTGGCGATCGGTGACAACGGCATCCGCCGCGCGTTCGCCGACCGAATCTCAGAAATGGGATTCGTCCTCATCAACGCCATTCACCCTTCCGCCAATCTGGCCCAAAGCGTGTCGCTGGGCAGCAACATCGTCATCGCTGCCGGCGCACTGGTTTGTGCCCACTGCCACATCGGCGACTCCGTGATTCTCAATACCGGCTGCATCGTCGATCACGAATCGATGATCGCACCCGGAAGCCACGTATGCCCAGGCGCAAGAATCGCCGGCCGCGTGAACATCCAGGCTGGCGCGTTTATTGGCATCGGCGCGACCGTGATTCAATCGGTGCAGATCGGACACCACGCTATTGTCGGCGCAGGCGCAGTCGTCATCGATGATGTGTCACCGCTTTCAACCGTCGTGGGTGTTCCCGCACGTACCACCCACCGCGCTGTCTCAACCGGCGCAACCGATCGCGAAGTCGTTGGCGATCAAATCAGCGCTCAGGAACTCGTGGCGCCGCTGATGCACGCAACGGCTGGCCATAGTCGAAGCGTCTAACAGCATCGCGATATCCACACTTTGGTTATCGGGCCAACGAATTGCGACCAGGTCCGAATAACGATCGAAATTCACGCCGCATCGCGCAATTGTCGTCAGCCGCATTAAGCCAATCCCCACGCAATCCGACAGACCCTTAGGAATACCGTGTTTATAGGTAGAAGGGATAATCCATGCGCCTCCAGGTTCTCGATCCGGAAACGAAATTCTCCTGCGGTAGCTGCACCAAGTGTTGCGATCAGCCGTGGGGTACGCTGATCGAGCGCGACAAAGCCGAGGCGCTCAAGCAGCACGACTTCAGCGCCTATCCGCAACTGGTCGGCAAGCAGTTTTACCACGCCGACAAGGAAACGCCCGAGCAGTATTACGTGCTGGCCAAAGGCGAAGGGACGCGCTGTCTGTTTCTCGATGCCGACGGTCTTTGCATCATCCACAAAGAAATGGGCCCGGAAGCGAAACCCTACCCGTGTTTGAAATTCCCGTACACCGTCACCGAAACACCCATCGACGATCGCATTTCGGTCGACTTCGGATGCCCAGCCGTCCAGTCGATGCGCGGTCCGCAACTCAGCGAACAGCTTGAAGACATTCAAACCGTCGTGGAACAGAGCGAACGCCCGGTTAGTCATAACGCCCGTATTCAACTCGACCCGCAATGCACGCTTTCGGTCGATGAAGCCGAAGCGCTTTATGAACGACTGTGGCGCATCTTTGAATCGTCGCGCAAAGGCGATATGTGGACGCGGTTTTCGGCGGCGCTGTCATTGCTCGTTGGTGTGCGGCGCTACAAACAGCAGGTCACTTCGAACGAAACCAACGCGACGCTCATCGAACTGTTGCGCAGCGATGCAAAACTTCCCGACATGCCCGACGTGACGAATATCACGGCGTACACCAAACCGTCCGAAGCATCGAGCCCGGCGCGGCTGCTCTTTGCATCAACTGTGTTTCGCGACACTGTTCCCGCGTCGTCATCATTCAGCATGAGCTTCTGGAAGCGGTTGACGATGTTCCCCAAGCTGATGTCGCTCGCACGGTTGAACGGTGCGTATCCGTCGCGTTTGCTCGGTCGCAACATCGACATCAACCAAGTGTTGGCCCACCCGGTCGAACCCGCGCTGGACGACGCAGCCACCGATTTGCTGCTTCGATACATGCGTTCGCGCATCTGGCAACGCACGTTGATGGGCACGCGCCTGAGCATCATCGCCGGCATGCACCAGCACATTCATGATTTTAGCGCAGTCGTGTTCTTCGCGCGGGCAGAAGCGCAGCACACCGGTAAGAACCGTCTTGATGAATCGCTGATTCGCTTCGGACTAAACCGCGTGGAATTCCATCTCGCCAGTCAGCAGCGGTTGTTCGATCAAAACCTCATCAGCTGGTTCGCCAACCAATTGCAGAGTCCGACGGTCGCGCTGCAGAGCCTGCGGTTGATGTCGCTCGTACCAGCCCCCGTGCAGGTAGAGGCCGAATCAACAAACGCGTGATGACGCCATTGTAGGGTGGGCCGTGCCCACCATGTCGTTCGCCAACGAAACGGCGGTGGGCACGGCCCACCCTACGGGATGCGATTATTCCGGCGCGTTCCCTCCGAGCATCGCATCGATTCTTGCGATCCATTCCGAATCATCGGACCGTTTCTTAAATTCATCTGCCGCCAGCGCAACCCATTCACTACGGCCGGTCTGACTGCTGAAAAGGCAAAGCACGTAGTAGGGCCAGGGATTGTCCGGCTGCGATTCCGCACAGGCCTGAAGAACCGCGTTAAAATCATCGAACTGCCGCGCACCGTTCAATGCGCGATCGCGCACCAAGTCCTGCGCGATCGCGATCGCCCGCTGCGAATCTGAATTCCGAATCGCCAAGCCGCACGCCACGAAGCGCCCGTGAAGATCATGCGCATTTTCGTGCAACGACTTCTGCGCCGACTGCTCAGCCAACGTCCACTGTTGCGCCAGCGCAGACAACCACGCATACTTGCCCAAGAGGTCGGCTGCATTGGGTTCATCTTGAATCGCGCGAACCAAGTGCGAGGCGGCTGACACCGGATTACCCGTCGCCAACGCGTTGCGAATCGAAATATCGAGCAGATTCCGATTGGTGGGATGACGACCCAAGTACGAATCGATCACCGCGGTTGCGGCAGACCTGTCGGACTTCGCGATCAAAGCGTCGGCCAACCCGCGCGTCGCCAATTCCGATTCCGGATCAATCGCCAGCGCCTGGCGAAAGTGGTTCGCCGCAACATCATGCTTGCCCAGCGCATTGGCGCACACACCCGCATTCAACCTTGCCGGCAAGTACGACGCATACCTTGCGAGGAGGTCTTCAAGACGCGCGAGCGCCGGTGCAAAATTGCCATCGGCCATCTCGATTTCCGCAATCGATGCAATCGGCACCGGATCAAACGGGTTGTTCGCGATCATCTGCTCATAAACGTCGCGGGCTTTTTCGGGTTGATTCAACTGCTGATGAAGGCGGGCCAGCCGCAACAATCCCGGATTGAAATTCGGCAGCAGGCTGGCGCATGCTTCGTGCTCAACCAATGCTTCGTCGATGCGGTCTGCCCGTTCGAGAGCGATGCCCAGGCGATGGTGGGCTTTGCCGTAGTCGGGGTCTGCCGTGACCGCTTGCTGCAACGTTTCGATCGCCTCCGGTGTGTGACCCAATGCGAGCTGGGACATCCCGATGATCTGCTTGGCCTCGCAGGTCTTTGGCGAATCCGTTTGTTTCAACGCGTTGGTCGCGACATCGATGGCATCTTTGTATTGACCGCCGAGAAACAAACTCCAACCGTGTGCGATTGCAGAGTCGGGATGATCGGGATAGAGCGCCAGGATGCGCGCCGATCGGGCGATGTCATCGCGATAGTATGGAATCGCCCGCCAACTTAATCCGACCAATATAGCGCAAACAGTGGTAAGCAGTCCGAAGCTGACGGCTGCCCGAGTCTGCTTCTGTGCGTGACTGAAGAGTTTCTCCGACAGGCAAATCAAAACTGCGCCGATCATCCAACACGCGCCAACCATCGGCAAGTACATGTAGCGCTCGGCCACCAGTTGGTTGCGCGACGGAATCCACGGCAACGTGATGGCCAATGCGCCGATGATCCATAGCGCGCCGAGAATTCCCGTTCGCGATTTGCGCATCGATGCAGCCACCGCGATCAATGCCGCGACAACGATCGCCACGCTGGTCAGGATGTCGGGATGCGACCAGGTGATCTGGTCAGCCGCAGGATGAAACGGCGACAAACCAACCGGAACAATCAACCGCTTCAGATACCAGCCGAGCGCCAGGATCGTTCGCGCGGCGGCTGACCCCTGCAAATGTTGGACGCCATCCGAGATCATCGTTCGGCTGGCATTGAAGTTAATCAGCGCGAATCCCATCGCGATCAGAACGATCGCACCCCATCCCGCCCACCAGCGTTTGGGTGGCTTCGTCCTGGTATACAAGGGTGGAATCAACAGCAGCAGGGGCAGACAGATGCGCACCTTGCTCATCATGCAAAGGGCGGTAAACGCGATGGCGACGGCCATCCAGATCAGCTTCGGAGACGTTCGCCAACGCTCCATCGCCAACACGGTGAGGAGCCCGAACGCGGTCGAAAGCAGCATCATTCGTCCGTTGATCCAGGCGACAGCTTCCACGTTGAGCGGATGGACCGCGAAGATCATCGCGGAAGCAAACGCCAGCCCGCGATGGTTGGTGATGCGCAGAAGCACGAAAAAGACGAGCAGCGCGTTGACCGCATGCAAGCCGACATTGTGCGCGTGCGCAACCCAGGCGATGGAATTCATGCTGGCATCGGTCGGCGTGAGTCCCAGAGCGCGGATGACCACGAAGTCGAACGAAAGACTGAGCATCGCGACCGGTTGATAAAGGTCGCGGTGGACGATCTCGAAGAGTTGCACCGCATGGGACAACGACGGGCGGTTGACCAGGTAGTGATCGCGGACGAGTTGGATGTCATCGCCCGACAGGTACCCGCCGCCAACCGACGGCGCTCCCATGACGATCGCAGCCAGCGCGATGACCGCCAGCGCGATCCAATTGAATGATTTGGACGGGTCCGTTTGCATGATCGATTCGATTGTCACTGCCAACCCGCGATCCGGCAACTCAGACGCAGCAGGGGGCGTCAATTCTGATCAAACAACACGCGAGATCGCCGCCAAACTGGGCAAGCAACGGAGCCAACCCGCGACCGCAGATCAGCAAACGCGGATTGACCCATCACCGTCCGAAAACAACTCCACTGGCGGTCCTCTCAGGCCGAAATAACCCTTATAGAATGCACGAATCGAATCCGGTTATTCGAATGATGGGAGCCGCGTTTCGCACGCGCCGACTCCTCGCAGTGGTCGCCTGGACCGCAGCGTTTCTGCTGACGGCAGAAGCCGCGGTTCGCGTCCGCGCGTGGGTCCGGCGGGGTGAGACCG
>DDIR01000073.1:39536-42145 GCA_002338715.1 Phycisphaerales bacterium UBA1845
GGGTCCGGCGGGGTGAGACCGGTACGCAGCAGGACATTTACGAATCCGATCCGCAGCTCGGTCGGGTCATCAAAGCCGGAGCCGTGTCGCGCGTCGGCGATGCCAAGACCACCATCAACAAGTGGGGCCTCCGCGGACCGGATTTCGACATCGAAAAAGCGCCCGGCGTGACGCGCGTGCTGTGCCTCGGCGCGTCGACGACCTTTGGCCAACCCGATGACGACGACGCCGAAATCTGGACCACGCGACTTTCAGTACAACTCAATGCGGCGCACAACGGTCAGCGTTTCGAAGTGCTCAACGGCGCCGTGCCCGGGTACACCGTCACGCAAAGCCTCGACAACTTCCGCCGCTCACTTGCCCGCTTCAAACCCGACGTCGTGGTCGTCTGCCACGCGGCTACCGACCTCGCAGCCCACACCCGGCGGCAGTTCGGCGGCAAGTCCGCAATATCGTATGGCCTGCCTTCGCTTTCGCGATACATGGAGGGCGTGTCGCTTGCTTACGAACTGACCAAAGCCAACACGGCATTTTTGCGGGCGGGTCAGTTTCGACGCAACCGCAACCGCCGAGTCGATCAGCGCGGCATCGAACGTTTCGAACAATCGCTGTCGGACTTGATCGCCGAATGCCAAAAGACCCATGCCCAGGTGATCGTCTGCACGTTCGCCCGCGCATTCTCAGCCGACCAATCGCCATCCACCCGAGCGAAGTTGGCGGCGACGGCTTGCTATTTCAATCCGCAACTGACCGTCGACGGCCTCATCGACGCGTACGAACGATACAACGACGCGATCAGGTTAGCCGCCAATGAACGCGGAGCCCGTCTCGCCGATGCCGATCAGCGCATTCCCAAAGAGAAAGCGTGCTTTCGTGATTCGATTCACTTTTCGCCCCTCGGGCACGAGCGGATGGCCCACCTCGTCGCCGAGCAGATCAGCGCACTTCCAACGCAACCTTTGACCCAAGCGAGGATCGATTCGCCCAATGCTGTTCAATAGCATCGAGTTTGCGCTGTTCTTTCCGACGGTGGTGGCGTTGGCCTGGTGGCTTCGCAGGTCCGCGACCGCGCGCCTGACGTTGCTGTTGGCTGCGAGCTATTTCTTCTACATGAGTTGGGACTATCGCTACGCTGCGCTGCTGGCTGGCTCGACCGTGCTGGACTATTTCGTTGGGCTGGCGCTTCCCAAGACAGAGTCGAAAACGTCGCGTCGACTCTTGCTGGCGATTAGTCTCGCGGGCAATTTGGGCGTGCTCGTTTTCTTCAAGTATTTCAATTTCCTGTGGGACAGCGTCGCGGTTGGCATGGGGTCGATCGGTTGGCACGCGCCCGATTGGACGCATCGGTTTCTGCTGCCGGTCGGTATTTCGTTTTACACGTTCCAATCGCTGAGCTACACCATCGACGTCTATCGCGGCCAACTCGCACCGACGCGAAGCCTGCTCAAGTTCGCGTTGTTCGTTTCGTTCTTCCCGCAATTGGTAGCCGGCCCGATCGTTCGTGCGAGCGATTTCCTGCCGCAACTCGAAACCAAGGCCCGCTACGACGAGCAGCGCGCGATCCATGGGTTCTGGCTGATCTTCATCGGTCTGTTCAAGAAAATCTGCATCGCCGATGTGCTTGCGGCGACGTTGCTCGACGACGTGTTCGGCAATCCGTTGGGTGCCAGCCGCACCGAGTTGCTGCTTGCGGCGTACGGCTACAGCTTTCAGATTTACTGCGATTTCAGCGGGTATTCCGATGTTGCGATCGGAGCGGCTGCGATCCTTGGGTTTAACCTGCCGCTGAATTTCAACCGTCCGTTTTTGGCGGTGAGCTTCCGCGACTTCTGGCGACGTTGGCACATTTCGTTATCGACCTGGCTACGGGATTATTTGTATGTACCGCTCGGCGGCGCGCGGCGCGGTGCCAGGCGGACGTATATCAACCTGGCGCTGGTGATGCTGCTTGGCGGATTGTGGCATGGTGCGAATTGGACGTTCGTGCTTTGGGGGGCGCTTCACGGAACGTTCTTGATTGTCGAGCGACTGTTTGGCCAGGATTGCAAAGACGCAGACGGCTTGTCGCCTTCAACGGTTTGGCTGCGCCGGTTCATCACGTTCCATCTGGTCGTGTTGACCTTCGCGCTGTTTCGTTGCGACAGCATTGCAACGTTTGGACATTTCATCGGCGCGGTGATCGCGCCCGAGTCGATCGGATCGCCGATTCCTCCGCTCTTTGTGATCGCGTTAGCCGCCGGCGTCGTGGGGCATCTGACGTCGATGGAGCAGGCCAGGCGGTGGATCGACAGGGCGACAAGTCAGCCGGCATTCGTGCAGGCAGCATTGGTTTCGGCGTGCCTCGTCATCTTCACGATTCTCAGTTCAGCCGACGCGCCATTCATCTACTTCCAATTCTGACGCGCGTGGTAGGGTGGGCCGTGCACACCATGTCGTTCGCCAACGAAACGGCGGTGGGCACGGCCCACCCTACTAGGCATAGGACAACCCGCGCACTGCTCACAGAGCAGCGGCACGGTGGCATTTTTATTTAGTCATCGGAATCGATGGAAGGTTGAAAAAATGCGCCGCCAGGGACTCGAACCCCGGACCCGCTGATTAAGAGTCAG
>DDIR01000073.1:42261-42401 GCA_002338715.1 Phycisphaerales bacterium UBA1845
CTCTACCAACTGAGCTAGCGGCGCGATCCGCGTACCATGCCTTTTTGCACACGCCTGTCAAGTGGAGCCGCGATGAATGGCCCGCGCGGTATCCAAAATGGCGATTGAATGCAAAAAACACGGCGCGTAAAAATTGGCTA
>DDIR01000073.1:42525-79813 GCA_002338715.1 Phycisphaerales bacterium UBA1845
TACGAACAGCCCAAGCCTGGGAGGGAGAGAGAGATCTATGAAATCAACCGAATACGGCGTACTCGATTGAAATGTGTTGTGCTCTATCTACCTGAGCCGAATCGACCAACGGGCAAACCCTTCAGCGTTTCGACCCAACTTTGGAGGGAAATATCAAGACTGGAAATGGCGGCATATGCCGATGGCTTCAGTCTCTTTCCCGCTCCTGCCTCATTCTCAGCCAAGATCGCCGAAGTTATCGGCAACTGGATGAACCTGAAGCTACTTCTCTCTCCCAACGGTGCCGAGTCTAATGGGCGGGCCAAATCGTTGCAAGCACAATTTGGAAATATTTTCCACACCTTAAAGGCGTCAAAGCCGCAACGAACGGGGGCGCACCGGTGCGGGCGACGCGGGCCTTCGTCGCTTGGGTTCCGCATGTAACCTGTTTCAAGGGCTTGGCTTAAATGCAGACTACGGTATCCGTACAGTCTTGGCGTCCGCAGCGTACTTGCCGGTCCCGGCGATGCGCTCGAGGGCTTCGTCAATCTGTGGAATGAACCATGGGTCTGCCAACTGGCTGGCTTGGGCTTTACGCTTCAACGCGCGAAGTCGCTCTGGGGCGATCGGATTTTTCGTCAGCCCCATGCCCATGACGCAGATGCGGGCAAGCGAGTCGTCGAGGCTGATCCGCCGCCCATCCTCCAAAACGAGGAACAGATCGCGGTTCGCCCAAAACGCCGGATCGCTTGCAGCAAAAAGCAGGTCGGTGGTCTGGTTGGTTTCGTCCACATCGGCGATGCGGCTTAGGGCGATGATCTGCTCGACGAGTTCATCAAGTTCATCGATGAACAAATCGCCGGAAATCGATTCGCAAGAACCGACCAAAGACTCGCAAGCGGCTAACTCGCGGGCGAGCCCGAGCGCGCGGGTGATGTTGGCTCGGACGCGGGCGGATGGTTCGCGCTGCAACCGGTCAATCAACTCGCCGGTGCGGATGCGAAGGTTGTGGCGGTTGAACAATGTGTTTGGCAGACCAGCCAGGTAGCGCTGGGCGAAGATGTCGTCGGTCGGTTTGGATGCGATTTCGCTTTCGTCCACTTCTGGCGTTTCGACCGCGGGTGATGCGTTTTCTTCGACGATGGCCTTGAACGCGAGGAAGCTTTGACCCGGGGTGGGTGAGAGGAACGCGTCGCGCTCGGTGGTGTTGACCGCATTGGTTTCAAGTTCAAATGCATGCATCAGGTTGCGATCGCAATCGTTGCGATGGGGCAGACCCTGCACGTGTCCCCATTCGTGGGCCCACACGTCGGGCGGTGCATCCTGAACGAGGACGGCTGTCCCTCCGGTGAACGCACATCCCAACACCAGCGACACATCGTCAGCCGACGGAGAACCGCACACGCCCACCATCAGGCTGACGATTTTGATGTCGGCTCGCACGTCGAATACGGCATCGAGTTGGGCTTCGGTGGTAACGATGGCAGGGCTGACGTCGAACGTGTCGATCGATCCGTCGCGCTCAAAGGTGACCGGGCAGGAAACGTCCGGACATTCCTCGTCGTCGGACAGCAGCAACTCGTTGGCCGTGCTGAAGACGCGATTAACCCGCTGATCGGAAAGCGGCTGATCTTCGTGGCGGGCGACGCTGATCTGAAACGAAAACGGTTTGGCCTCATTACCCGACCCGCCGTCACCGCCATTGTTGCCGATGTTGGTGACGCCGCAGCCGACACTCAGGCAACCCGCGATGATCGCGCAGGCAGCCAACCGTTGGAATCCCCAGGGCCATAAGCGCCCGAAGCGGAGGTTATGTCGAGATGCCAAGTGTCTGTCGCAGGCGGATTTATGGGGATTTTCCGCCTGATCTTCCAATCGCCAGTTCAAATCGATTCGCACGCGCCGGGTCTCCATGGATGCGATCCCCACGCGCAATGGATGAGCCGTAGGGAGCTTGGGGCAACGGGTTTTGTCACAGCGTAATCGACCCAAAGGGTCCGAAGAAAACCACTCCATTATACCTTCGCAAAAGTGGTCGGGGGAGATGCCAGTTTCTGCTTAGAAATCATATCGGCGATTCGGGTCCGACAAGCTTAACGGGATTGGCCGAGGCGGCTGGCGCGTGGCGTAAACCGCTGTGCGGCAAGGAGGTAGCGAGCCTAGGCATGGAGAGGTGTGAGCGCGCGGGTCAGGCCCCCACTCTTCCGCTTCGTTCAAGAGCGGGGCACCCAAAACGATGGTCGGAATGCGTCCATCATCCATCACCGGCGCAGCCAAACTAGTCAGATGAACACGTTTGGTCCAAAGAGTGCGTATAGCGACAGCAAGGAATGCGCCTTTTCGCGTTGATCGTCCATGACAACGATCTCGGCTTCAAATCCTGTGGCATCAAAGGTTGTCTTCCAGCGGTATTCATCCTGACTAAGCAGAAGGTCATTGAAGAAAGCGACAACCTTCTGCGGCTCGTTCGAAATACAATTCATTCGGAGCGACACTTGCCGAGCGGATGGCAGAACCAGTGCCACCGAATCAACGCTCACACAGTTGGAGGGGCAGTGGCTCGGGTTTGTCGGAGAATACGCGTCCAATTCGTTCTTGAGGTCATAACATCTAAGTAGAACGATGGGGGATTCCAGGTCCAGGTTGGAAGCTGCCGCCTGCCATTTTCGAGGCAGTTCTGCGGCGCTGGATTTCAAGCCCGCCAGAATCTGCTCCATCTCGCGCGCATCTTCGGTGATGACCACACAGCGGTCAGATGGAAGCGCAACAAGCAGCGATTCCTCAATCGGCACGACCTCCTCGCCGTTCATGCCGTACTTGGAAACCTTGGTCTGGTAGACCGTTACATCTCCCAAGACAGAATTGGTAACGCCTTCTGTCAAATCCCGATTCTCGGCGAGGCGCTTTTTCAACGCATCAAGCGGCTGCTCGACATACCAGATCGATCGGCTTTTGTAATTCCCGACACCAATATCGGCGCCATTTGTTCCGACAAGGTACGTGAACTCGGATCCGCCTTCAGCGAATACCACTGGATTTGCCTTTGCCACGTACTCCTGAACCACGCCCAATAGGTCGTTGCGCTCTCTTTCGTAACGAACGTTTCCGAGACTATCGATACCCGATTTGATATCCTTCTGCAAAGCCGACTCGTCCGACGCCAAAACCTTGATACGTTGAACGAGTACGCTCTCAGTCGCTGCAGGCATCGCGGCGATCAGCTGTGTGTTGGTGGGAGTTTCCGCCCGAGCCGGCAACGTCGCGATTAGCAGGCACGCTGTCAAGCATTCCCAAGACAATCTTCCGCGCTGATGAGTAAAGAGATTCATCGCTTTAACCCCTTTGCGACTCGGCATCTGTGTTGAACTTGCATTCGCGCTGACAACATCTGCGGCACGGGCATCGTCCCCCACCCTTCCGCTACGCTCAAGGGCGGGGCACCCGGTTCATGAAAACCTCATCCATAGCTATTGAATTATACGGTGGATGCGGCGCGATTTCTCTTGTTACATCGCTTCGGCGACGTTCTTCAGTTCTTCTGATGCTGCGTAGAACTCGGGAAGGGCCATGTCGCTCAGGTAGACGATGCCTCTGCACGCCCGCATGCCGTGGTCCTTGCTGTTGACGAAGAAATCTTCGCCGAGCATGGTCTTGATCTGGTCGAACTGCTTGACCTGGATCTTGCGGGCGAGGCGCGAGAACGGGCCATCCATCTCGTAGCTCGGGAAGGAGGCTGTCTTCTGCGTGTTGAAGCAACTGTCGAAGCAGTTGTCCATGTCGGTCAGGTGCGTCAGCGACGTCGGCACGAACAGGTTCGATTCGGATGGGTGGAATTTGAACCACACGTTTCGGTAACCGAGCACGCGGATGTCGTGACGGCCCGATTCCTTCTCGTATTCCTTCAGCGCCTGCGAGACGGCTTGCAGAACCTTGTAGTGCGTGTCGGGTCCGCTGCCTTCGGGGTCGAATGCGACGGTGACGATGTCGGGGTTCACCTCGCGCAGCAGGTCGTGGATCGGCGGAACGTCGCGGTCGATGCGCGGCGGTTCGGTGAACAGATCGCCCTTGTAGAAACCGAGTCGCAGGTGGCGGACAGCTTCTCCGAGGAACCCATAGTACGCCCACTTGAGTTCCGATTCGTACTCTCGAACGCGGCCTTTGAGCTGCTGAACGATGGCGATGTCTTTCTTACCGGGATATTGCGTCGCGAAGTAGTTGAGCAGTTCGGCACAACGCTCTTTGATGTTGTCAGCCCGGTCTTCTTCGTATACCTCAAACAGGTTGCGGAGCAGGCGGCGCGAGACGGCTTCGGTCTTCTTGTCTTCGTGGTTGCGGGCCGCTCCCTCGTGGTAGTACGACACGTCGATTTTGCGGGCCTGCGTGCTGTTCGGATCGAAGTAATGGTTGGCCAGCAGTTCATCGAACTCGCCGCGATTCATCCGCTTGAGCACGTCTTCGATGGCGTTGTGCATGTAGCTGTTGGTCACTGCGTTGAACCCGGAGGTCATGTACGCGAAGTGGTGCACCGTGCTGCTGCGACGGACAAGGTTCGTCACATACGGCAGGTAGGCCAGGATGATGTCATCGTGGTGTGGAGCCGTGTGCAGGAAGCTCTTCTGCTCGATCGGGCGATTGCCTTTGATCAGGTTGTCGAGAATCTGCTTGTGCGTCAGTTCCTTCAAAGCCTGCGGGGTCTGCTTGGTTTTCGTGAGCAGTTCCGCGCCGAAGCGGTTGGCTTTGAAGTCGGCTTCGGTGAGCGTCTCGATCGCCTTGTTGTTGTCGAGCGAAAGGTCCATCACGATCTTGTGGACTTGTCGATCGGACACGGTTTCGCAACGCTGCAAGTCAATGAACGAACGATTCGTCAATCGTTTCGCCGCCCCCTTCGTCAGGTAGAAGCGTGCATGCGGCAGCACCGAAAGCGCCGAACCGGGGAAGCGGTTGATCGCCTCGGACTGAATCGTGTTGGCCACCACTTTGGCTTTTGCTTCACCGGCAGCGATGATGATGGCCACCGCGTTTTTGTTGTACGTGATCGTCTGCAAGCCGATGGTGATGACGTGCTTCGATCGTGCGACTTCCATACCGCCCAAGTCGCTGGCAGCCGCGGCCCTTGTTTCATAGTTGGGCTCGAAGAGTCGCGTGGTGGAATAGAAGTCGGCCCCGCGCACGTTAAAGGCGATGTGTCCGTCCGGTCCGATCCCGCCTAGGAAGAATCCGATGCCGCCCATGCCGCGAATCTTGCGTTCGTATTCGGTGCAGAACTGGTCGACCTGTTCGAGGACGGCTTGCTGGCGCTTTTCGAGAAGCGACTTGGCTTTTCGCACACGCAGCGTCAAGTCGACGGTCATCTCCGGGAAGACATCGGTGATGCGCAGACCGCGCGGTATACCGATGTGGCTCGGATCGATCAGCATGGCCTTAGCCGGGTCGAGCCCGAATTCGCCAAGGTAATATTTGTTGACGTAATAGCGGAAGCTGTTGTGCTGCCGCGTGTCGATTGGGTAGAACTCGTCGATCTGCACGAACCGCAGGTCGCCCATGACCGGTTTGCGATCGGTCGAGAGGCCCATCGATTCCAACTCAGCCCGCACGTCTTTGCGGTTCCAGTTGCGCAGGTAGTGCATCACGTACTTGATGAAGTATTCAGGCGTCTTGCCTGTGGGAAGCGCGACCGAACCGGTTGGGTTTTGCAGAACCCATTCCAGGAAGCGGACAGCCGTCAATCGACCGAGGCGCGGAAAGTTGTCAACGATGACCGAACCGATGCGCTCCAGCGGCCCATAGCGAAGATCGTATCCGCTGGCTTTGAGTGCGATCTGCTCGACGGGACTCATCGTTTGAGATTCGCGCGACTTTTTGTTTTCAGATTTTGGTTGGTCGGTTGAAACAGTTTTGGCCGTCACTTGACTCGCCATCGGTCATTCCTTTCGGTGCCTGCCAGGTTGCTGCGATTTTGCCGAGGCCCTTCCCCTGGCGAACACGCAAACTCAATCCTGTCTGCTCTCTTGTCTCGTTGCTTTCTTGTCTCAGGCTTCCAATCGACTCGTGCGTTTACCCATGCATCGACCGTTTGGGGCCAATCGGATCACCCGGAGACAAGTTGAGACTCGTGCACCGAATGAAACTTAATCGTGTGCGACAACGCCGCGTGGATTTGCCCAAAACCGCTGGCAAACCTCAGCCGCTCCGCCAACCGCACGGTCCTGCGTGATGACTTCTCCTTCGACAACTTTGAGGTTGCGAAGATCCCAGTCCAAAACCATCTCCCGAAGTCGCCGGTGCACGCCATCGCGCAACGCGTGGTTGTTTTCAAACAGATACCCACCGAGTACCAGGACTTCCGGGTCGTATGCCGCTACCACCATCGCAGCGCCCAGCGCGATGAAATTCATCTTGCGATACAGCAGCGTCGAGAATGGCTTTGTATCGATCTCCTTGTAATGATCGAAGCACGCATGAACGATTTCCTGCGTTGGCAGTTTTTCGTCAATCGCTTTCAAAACGCGCTTCGGTATGTCGTTGCGATCAAGCTCTTTCACGCCGGCGACGATGCCCGGACCCGAGGCGACGGATTCAAGGCAACCGCGGTTACCGCAAGGACACTTCCGACCGCCCGGTTCCACAACGACGTGACCAAGTTCACCCGCACGCTGCGTTGCGCCTGCAAGGGGGCGTCCTTGCTGAACGAATCGTGCGCTGATGCCTTGCCCCGCACGATAGTAGGCGAGGCTTGACGCGTCGCGCCCGGCTCCCATGAGGGATTCAGCCGCTGCATTCATCGCGGTGGCTGCACCCTGCACGAGCACGTTGGTTTCATATTTCTCGGTGAGCAGTTTACCGAGCGGTTCGTTATGCCATCCCAACGATGCACACGTGACGACGTTGCCGAGGCGATCGACCGCTCCGTTGATTCCTGCCCACAATCCGAGAATGTTCTTCAGACCGAGATCGATCTGCGAAAGCAATCCGCGTAACGCAAGATCGATTTGTTCGAGCACCATGTCGAGCGTTCGGTCTTCACCGAGGACGACGGTGGCGCGACCCATCGGATGACCGTCAGCCGCAACCAACGCCAAGTGCAACTCGTCGGCTGCGATGTCGATGCCTGCAAAGCACCCGATCGCGCGGTTCACCGCGAGAAGAATGGCGGGTCGGCCTCGGCCTTGACCGGACTGACCTACCTTTTGCAACCAACCCGAAGCCATCAGCCGCTGCGTCGCCCCGTTGACGGTGGACCGTTGTCGGCCCAGGTGGTCAGCGAGTTTATGTTGCGGTAAGGGCCCGAGGCGATGCACCACTTGAAGAACCTGCCAATCCATGGGTCTGATCGTCGCGAAATTCATAAGATCGGAATCCGTATCTATTCCCGATCTCCGCAAAACCTATCTTATTAATGTTCTAGCGGAGATTCAATGAAATTGATACAATTAAATTCAGTCAAGGTATTAAATTGCCGCCAGCAGCGATTTGGCTTGATTGGTTGATGACGGCCACGAGAATTGTTGGGGAGCCGTTCATGGACAACGTCGAAGCCGGAAATCATCATTCGTTCGGCCCAAATATGTCTTTGTAGGTCGCATTCTAGCACAAAAACCGCTCTTAGTAGATGGGAGATCACGCATGATTGGCATACTTTATGCCCGCCATCCATTGGCTTCATTGGGTCATATGGCGATTGTGGCTGCATTGGTCATTCAAGCCGGTTGTCATAGGGTTTCCACCCCAAAGACGCCCACGCCGGATACCTTCGAAAATCAGAAAAAAGCAACCCCCAATCTGGATTGGGCGGAGGGGCGACAGCTTTACACCTTCACCGAAAACGAGCTCGGTCAGTACATCGGAGGCATCAAGTCGACCCATCCGAACCTGACGGAGCGCGTGATTCATCTTGGACGCAAGAACATTGGGCAGCCCTACGACATCTACCTGCTCGGTGAGTATCCCTTTGAGACGTACGATCCCGATCCGCTTTACTGTCTTTCGCGCAGCGATTGTCTGACGTTTTGCGAGCACATCTATTCGATGGCGTTGTCGGATGACTTCCCTTCGTTTCTGCAAACGCTTCAGCGACTGCGCTACAAAGGCGGGCGCATCGGCATGCTTACCCGCAACCATTACACCGCAGCCGACTGGAATCGAAACAATGCCGACTTGTTTGTTGACCTGACGACGCAGCTCGGCGAAGGCAAAGTGCAAGTGCCTTTTACGCAGGTGTGTCGACGCGCGCGCTACTTCAAGAAGTTTGGCATCGGGCAAGACATTCCCGACGAACCGATCACCGACTCGTACATTCCGAAAGAACGCGTCCCCGAGATTCTCGACGAGTTGCAAGCCGGCGATTTCGTCAACATCGTGCGCGGCAGCGAAGCGTCGCAGTGGGTTGGTCATACCGGGCTTGTCGCGATCGCCGACGATGGAACGGTGGATTTTCTGCACTCGGCTGGGAAAGCGGTTCGTGAACAGGAACTGGTTGGTTATCTCAATGGCGACAAGAAGTGTGTGGGCGCGCGCTTCATGCGCCTTCGCGACAACGCCGAAACGCTGATCAAGAAACTGCTTGACGACGACAGCGTGACGGACGTGTCGCCAGACGCATTGCAACGCGCGTGGAACCAGCAGCAGGCCAAGCGCATCGACGCGATCAAGCAACCGCCGCTTACGTGGATGGAAGCGCAGCGCCTGCAAGGTTATCGCCTGGATTACGATTCAAAGACCGACGCATCACTCCAAACCGCGCTGGAGCGAATCGATCAGGACGTGCGAAAAACCCTTGAAATCAAGGCTGATGATCGGTCGTTCGGGGTGCTGTCGCTCAACGATCAAAAGCTGGCGATGATCGAGCCCGACCGCATGTTCTACGGAGCCAGCGTGCCGAAGATCGCGATTTTGCTGGCGTATTTCGAAACCCATCCCGATGCCGCGACGAATCTTCCCGACGACGTGCGCGACGAGTTGGGACGGATGATCAAGAATTCCGACAACGTGTTAGCTGCCAAGTACGGTGCGATGATCGGGATCGAAAAGGTGCAGGAGATTGCACAGTCCAAACGCTATCAATTCTTCGACAAGGATCACGGCGGCGGGTTGTGGTACGGCAAGCACTACGGCAAAGATTCGCCGCGCATCGGTGATCCGATTCACGATCATTCGCACGGCGCGACGGTTCGGCAGTGTCTGCGCTACTACCTGCTGATGGAGCAATTGAAGTTGGTCAATGCAGAAGCGTCGATCACCATGCTGGAGATATTCGCGTCCGAGCAACTCGAGCACGGTCAATCCAAGTTCGTCAAAGGTTTGTCATCCAAAGCCGATTCGATTCTGCGAAAGAGCGGTACCTGGCGCGATTGGCATTTGGACACTGCACGGGTGCGACATGGCGATCACTTCTATCTCATCGCGGGAATGGTCAATCATCCGAGGGGCGCAGAGTATTTGTCTGAGATGGCCAGCCGCATCGATGAGTTGATTTGCAACAACGCATCGCCTTCAAACGTTGTCGCGCAAGTCGATGGACAACAACCGCTTGTCAAAGTCGCCGACGTCGTACCGGGCATCGTGCTCGATCTTCGGTACGCGACCACCGACAATTTCACGGGCGAGCAGTTGTATCCGCAGGCCACCTGCCTGTTGCGCAAGAACGCGGCTGACCGGTTGGCCCGGGTGCAGGCGGGTCTTCGCGAACGTGGATTGGGGCTGAAAATCTACGACGGATATCGCCCGCTCTCGGTGCAGAAGAAAATGTGGAAGCTGGTCCCCGATCCGCGCTACGTCGCCGACCCCAAGGACGGGTCGAGACACAACCGCGGATGCGCTGTTGATGTGACGCTGGTTGATGCGGACGGACATGAGTTGGAAATGCCCACGGGCTATGACGACTTCACGGAAGCCGCCCACCAGGACTATGAGGGCGGGTCGCCAGCCTCCCGTCGCAATCGCAACCTCTTGCGGGCGGCGATGGAATCGGAAGGCTTCGTCGCGCTCGACACGGAATGGTGGCATTTTGATGCGCCCGATTGGCAGGCGCATCCCGTGATGGATGTGCCGCTTGCAAGCGTGGGGAATTGACCGCAAATCTTTGATCGGGCGCGTGACGTCCACTTGGTTTGGCATACAATCACGGCGTCGTTGTTGAGTCACCCTATTCAGCACAGGAGCCGTACAACATGCGTTTCAGTAAGACCCGCCTTTGGATTGCAGGAGCCGTCGCATTCATGTTTGGCTTTCCGCTCAGCGAGAAGGCGTTTGCCGGATTTTTTAACGTCGTCGATACGTCGATCGGTTTGGGATTGGCGATTGCCGATTCTGCCGGTAACAGCTAAGCCGTATTTTCCTCCGATTCTGGCTTGGTGCGGCTGGTGATCTGCCTGGCATGGGCTTCTCCCCAGCGTGCGTATCCCCATAGATAGTGCGCAGGCTCGCGCAGTATCAACTGCTCAATTCCCTTCATATAGCGACGCGTCACCCACTCGACCGGATTCGGTTCGTCCTTCCAGTCGTCGGGCATGATCGTGTCTTCGATTTCAAACTGAAAGCGAAAGTCGGTCCCCACCCGACGCAAGCCAGCCGTCACCACTTCGGCGCCGTGTCGACAGGCCAATATCCCAACCGTCGACATCGCCCGCGTGGGGATGCCCAGAAACTCGACTTCGATCCCGCGGCGTGATGCGTGGTGGTCCGCGACCAGTGCGACGGTGCCGCCATCTTCCAGCACCTGCTCAAGCCGCGTGGTAGCGCTTTGCACGGGTATGAGTTCGCAACCGCTTTGGCCGCGGATGCGTTTGCGGTATTCGTCGAAACCGCGATTGGGGTGGGGGAGGTAGACGGCTGACGTCTTGACGCCGTTGTAACCGAGAAAAATCGGGAGCATGTCGAAGGAACCATAGTATCCCGTGACAAGTATCACGGGGCGTCGTTCGCGCTGAGCCGCCAGCATGCAGCTTAAGAATGGTTCCGGCAGCTTTCCGCCGACGCGCTCGTAATTGCCTTGATTCAAGCGGTGAGCGGCTAACATCAGGTCGGTGAGGTTGCGCGATCGATTGATGAACGACTGTCTGGCGATGGCTGGTATGTCGCCTTCGGGAACACGACCGGCCAGCGCCGCACCGCACAATGCTTCGCTTCGTTCTTTGAGTGGGACAAGCAGCCAATACATCACGCGGGCGCCGTATCCGGTCAGTGTGTACGAGATCTTGGGACCGATTAGCGCAAAGACAAACCCGAGACATCGTCGATGAAGATTGCCCAGCGCCAGGATGAATCGAACAAGCGGCTTGGCTTTCGGCGCGATGACGTCGGGTTGAGCATCAGGCGGGATGTTGTCGGCTGCTTCTCGATTCATAACGATTCTGGCGGGTTAATGCTGGGCGTTTGGTTTGCGTCGACTTTACGACACGTTCAATCGCGCGTACAACCGGGGCATGTTACAGCTTGGCAACTGGCAATTCGAGTCGGTGGTAAACGGGACGATTCGTCTCGACGGTGGGGCGATGTTTGGCGTTGTGCCCAAGGTGCTTTGGTCGAAGTCGCAAAACATCGATTTGAAGAACCGCATTTTGCTCGCGACGCGAACGCTGATCGCGCGTCACCTTCCAACCGGGCGTATCGTGCTCGTGGATACGGGAACGGGGTCGAAGTGGAGCGACGAAGAGGCTGAACGCTATGGTGTCGAGTCCACTCCGGAAGCGATCGACAAGGCGCTCAGCGCGATGGATGCATCGGCTTCGGATGTGACCGATGTGATCGCGACGCATCTGCACTTTGATCACTGTGGCGGGATGGTTGATTGGGAGGATGCAGCGGGCGGTTCCGTTCGCGTGCGTTTTGCCAATGCGAAGCACTGGGTTCATCGCGAACATTTCAATCACGCGTGTGCTCCGACACTGCGCGACCGGGCGTCGTTTCTCTCGGTCGATTTTGAATGGATGGGCCGCGACGAACGGGCGCAGTTCGTTGAAGGGATTTCGCCGACGAGCGATCTCGCCGATTTGAAATTTGAGCTGTCGCACGGGCACACGCCGTATCAACTGCTTCCGGTATTCGATCTGGGCGGTGGGGCGGAATTGTTCTTTGTCGGCGACATGGCGCCAACCGGCGCTCACATTCTTCCAGCCTGGGTGATGGCCTACGACCTTTTTCCCCTTAAATCCGTGGACGAGCGGGTTGCACTGGTCAATCGCTGCAAGGAGCATGATACGATCATTGCGTTCCCGCACGACGTGCGGCGCGGTATCGTGCGATTGGATGTGACCGGTAAGAAGCCCAAAGTTGGCGAGGTGCTTTGCCCATGATTCGAATGCTTGTCGTATGCGGTTTGTTGATGTTAACTGGATGCAGCCAGATTCCGTGGCGGCCCGACTTGGGCGGAGCGCTGCGGCAGGCATCGCGGACGAATCGTCTGGTGGTGGTGGCGTATTGGTCGGCATTCGATTCGCAGTGCCAGGAAATGGAACGGGATGTCTTTTCGCTTCAGGAGGTGCGCGACTCGCTGGCCGAGACGATTCCGGTGCGCATCGCGTCGTGGGCGGATCGAAAGTTCGCCGAGAGCTACGGGATCAGCAAGGTGCCGGCATTCGTGGTGTTGGGCCCCGACGGGCGGCTGCTGCGGATGTTGCAGGGGTACGTGGACGAGGGGCGGTTTCGCGGGATGATTGAAGCCGCGAGGCTCAATCAGTAATCCGTGCGAAGCGTCGGAGCTTGTATCCACCGATATTGAATTTGCATTCCCCTGGATTCCCGCCTGCGCGGGACTGCTGTCGCCCGTGGTGCCCTTTGGCGATCCTTATCCAAGCGTAGCGTTTTGCTCGTCCACCCTGAAACGCGCGGGCGCCAGTACCCACGTGGATTGACTTCGTTTTGCCCCTGGATACCCGCCTGCGCGGGAATGACGATGGTGTCGCGCCGCGATGTTTGGATTCAAGGTGTTCCAGCCTGTTTCGTGAATCGTTCCCGGCAACAGGCCGCCCGATGAAAGCTGGAAGCGGGTGGGTAAAAAAGAAAAGAGCGGGCAAGGACGCGAACGTCCTTACCCGCTCTTTAGTTAACTACAAAGGTACGGCTTACGGATTGGCGGCGGTGGCGCCATCTTCGAACAGATCGAAGATGCCATCGTTGTCGGTGAGGAACTCACCGGCGATGTAGGGGACGAGGCCGGTAGCGAAGCTACCAACCCAACGTCCGAGTCCACCAAAGTTGCAGCCAATCGAGTGGAAGCAGGTGCCGAGTACGGCGACCGTTGCCGCACACTTCAGGGCTTTGTTTGTCTTCTTCATGTCCTTAGTCTCCAATTCAAGAAACAACATCAAAACGTTTTGATTCTTTTGAACCAGGTCACTCCCCGTGATCCAGTGTTGGACCTTTTACTCAAGGTAATGACCAACCAATAAACAACCAGCATAAAACTCTATGTCAATACGCCATAGTCCGAGGCGGTTTTTCGGATCTCGCGATGACCGCCCCATCAAGCCTATGGGTTCAATGTCGTCGCTCCATCCTCAAACAGATCAAATACGGAGTCGTTGTCAATCAGGAATTCAATGGCCGTGTGAGTCACTGCGGCTTCCAGCGTCCGCTTGAAGAAGTCGGCGCTGAGGCATCCGTTGAATGCCATTGTGGAGCCCAGCAAAGTCACGGCGATCAAAGACCGCGTCATTTTTTTCTTCATCTTCCAAAGCCTCGTCGAAATCAAACTGATTTTCGAAGTGCCCTGAGTGCGTTCGGATCCGCGGCATTGTTCTCACCGCGTTTGCTTCGATCCGATTGGTCCGTCAGGGCAGTTCCAGTCTCGCGAATTTTTAATTTCGCGACTTCATTGACCGAATGTTTCGAGGGTCATTTAAGCGACGTTTGATACTTGATACGTGCTGACTGGCCCTCGACCACAGAACCATTCGATCTGAACTCTGCTTCATTGTCGAACGTAGATTCTGTGAAAACTCGTCCAATTGCCCTTGGACTATTTCAGTGGGCTACCGCGCCGCAGCCTCATCTGAAAGCGACCATTTACTGTCTGGTCGACTCGGGCGATCATTATGGCAATCCCGATTTACGCTGCAACCCCTAAAACCGGCTGAAGCTCAGATTTTTTTGACCCACGCCCTAAACCTCACAAAAGCGATTGGGCCTGCCACATGAAAGCAAAGTATCGGTCTGCAACCCTGCATAGCATTAGCATTTAGCGTAATTTTCGCCGATCTGCCCCTGTTTCAGCATGAACGGCCCATTTGGGTGTTCAAATGGGTATTTTGTGGGATATGGGGCCAAAAACTGTCCCTTCATCATGCTGATAATCGCACTGAAAAAAATCTCGGCTGACCTTTGTCCCGTAACAAAATCAGCCCCAATCGGGGTCCATCGTACCGCACGTTTGGGGTTTTTTCTGAAGTTCGATTTGGATGGCCGGAGCCGGGGTTTTCCAGATTCGGTCGGACGCGAGGCCTCATGTGGTGCGCCAGAATCTTGGCGAGAACAGCACGAGGATGGCAAACACTTCCAGGCGACCGAGGGCCATCAGAATGATCATCACGCACTTACTCGGCGCCGTGAACCATGCATAATTTTCAACGGCGCCGACTTTCGCCAACCCCGGTCCGATGTTGCATAGCGTCGCAACGCTTGCGCTGGCAGCCGTCGTCATATCGATCGTACCATTTGGTTCAAACAGTTTGAGCAATCCGGTTCCCGCGCCAAACAAAAGGATCAACCCGAATACATATGCAAGGGTGGCCAATCGAAGCTCCGGTCCGATCGTGGCTTTGCCAACCTTGAGCGGGCGCACAACGTTGGGCCGAAACACGCGCTCGAGTTCCGCGACCATTACCTTGAACGCAATCAATACGCGAATGACTTTGATGCCGCCGCCCGTCGAACCGGCGCATCCGCCGACGAACATCACCAACAGCAGAAGCGCCTTGGCGAGGAAAGGCCAGAGGTTGAAGTCCGACGTGCAGAAACCGGTGGTGGTTTGTACCGAGACCGTGGTCAGTGCGCTTTGCCGCGCCGCTTCAATCCATGACGGCTGAAGCGTCTCGCCGGTGGTCAGCTTGATGGGTTGATTGGCGATCGTGAATGTGACGATGGCGGTGACGACGAACATGATCGTCAGGTAGAGGCGCAGTTCCGAATCCTGATAGACAGCGCGGAAGCGTCCGCGGATCAGGTGGTAATAGAGTCCGAAGTTGACGCCGGCGCAAATCATGAAAAACAGCACGATGATATCGATGGCGATGTTGTTATGGAATCCGCCGAGGCTGGCGTTGTGCGTGCTGAAGCCACCGGTGGCAAGCGTCGCAAACGTGTGGCACACCGAATTGAAGACATCCATCCCGGCGATGCGGAGGGCGAGGATCTGCAGGATGGTGATACCGACGTAGATCAGCCAGAGTGTGCGGGCTGTCTCGCGAATGTGCGGGTGAACGCCTTCGGGTTCGGGGCCGGGGGCTTCGACCCGAAACAAGCGCTTGCCTTCGACGCCCATCGAAGGAAGGACAGCCACAAACAGCACGACGATGCCCAATCCGCCAAGCCAATGGGTCAGTGCCCGCCACAGCAGGATGCTGCGGGGCATGCGGTCGATCTTGGTCAGGACGGTCGCCCCGGTGGTGGTTAGCCCGCTCATCGACTCAAAAACGCAGCTCACCGGCTCGCGAAAGGGGTGTTCGGTGCCTGGGACTTCACCGATGTGGGCGTAGACGAGGTAGGGGATCGCCGACAACATCGCCCCGCCAAACCAGGTGGCGGCTACGAGGAGCAGAGCCTCCTTGCGACCGAAGCGGGTGTGGGCATTGCGGGTCACAAGCCACATCAATCCGCCAGTGAAGAGCCCGAGCCCGCCGGCGATGAGGAAGGCGCGGAGCGGATGCTTTTCAGCCGCCTCTCCAAACGCCAGTTGGATTCCCGACCATGCCGCGATCGCCAAGAGCAGCGAACTGAGGACGATGAAGAGAAGGCCTAATTGTTTGACGACAAATCGATAGTTCACGTCAGCCTATTTCGTGCCAAACATTTTGCGGAGCCGACTTTCCAGACCGGGCGGGCCAATGACGAGCAGCAGGTCGCCTTCACGTAGCACATAATCGGCGCTGGGGACTTCGACGTGTTCGCCATGTTGGACAGCCGCCACCCCGCCTTGGGGTGCGAGTTTTATTTCGCTAAGCGACTTTCCCAGGCAATTGGCTTTGGGACCGACGCGAAATCGATAAACGTCGATGCTTCCGTCGGCGAGCGATGCGATTCGTTGAAGTGAGTCGCCCGCAATGAATCGCACCAATTCGCGAACGGCGACGCGCCTGGGGCTGAACGCCCGATCGATTCCAACGCTCGACAGCAAGTGAAGATAATCCGCCCGCTGAATCACAGCAATAGATTGCTTGACCCCTTTGCTCTTGGCCCAGGCGCTACCGAGGATGTTGTGCTCATCGTCGTCAAGCAATGATACGAACGCATTGAGTTGCTCGAGGTTTTCCTCTTCAAAGGTGGCCAGGTCCGACGGGTCGGCTGCGATGACGGTGATCCAATCGAGTTTCTGGGCGAGTTCTTCCGCCCGCTCCGGTTTGCGTTCAAAGAGTCGGATGGAAAAGTCGCTGGTCTTCAGGGCGCGGCAGAGCCAGACGGCCATCGGAGGTCCGCCCATGATCGCCACCTTGCGGCGTCGCACCTTGTCATCGTGAAAGAGTTTGCGGGCTTGCTGGAACACGCTCGCATTCCCGACGAGCACGACGCGGTCGCCCGGTTGAATCACGCTGGCACCGTCTGGAATAAACATCCGGTCCTCTCGCCCGATGGCTGCCAACCGCGATCCGCGGGGTAATCCGAGGTTGGAAAGCGCCAAACCGGCGGCGGCTGCCTTCTCTGAAACCGGGATTTCATGCATTTCGACCTGTCCACGGGCGAAATTCTCGATGGCATGGGCACCGGGGTTGCGGATGGTCTGGGCGATGGCTTGAGCCGTTGAATACTCGGGGCAAATCAATTGGTCGATGCCAAGGTGCTTCTGGTAATCGAGCCCCCGCTGGGTGAAATAGGTGCTGTGGTGGACACGGACGACGGTTTTTTTCGCACCGACGGCTTTGGCGACAGCGGCTGTGAGCAGGTTGATTTCGTCACTGCTGGTGGCTGCGACGACCAGGTCGGCGGACTTGCACCCAGCTTCGGTGAGGATTTCAGCGGCTGCACAATTTCCGCGGAGGGTGCGGACGTCGAGGGTGTCCTCGATCTTGCGGATTCTGGAGGGGCTTTTGTCGATGACGGTGACGTTGTGGGCTCTGGCTTCCAGGACTTCGGCTGCATGAAGTCCCACTTCACCGGCGCCGCAGATAATGATGTTCATGCTCGTTGCGTCCGCGTCAGGAATTCGAGTGAAGATTTCGGGTTTGCATGGCCACCATGATACCGGTGGGCAGGCACGTGACAATTAAAGACTTGAAGTTCGGTGATCGCGAAGGGGATTGCCGGGTTGGGTTGTGAATATCCGACCTGTGGATGGCGAAAACGGGCATTTTCGGGGTGCGGATGGGGATTCCTGGTGAGGCAATCGTTTGTTTGCATGTGGGGATAAAGTCAGTAGAGTTTAGGCCTTGGAACGCCCGGGGTGCAGTGCCTGGCAACGATGAGTTTGGACGTTGCGATCGGCTTTGATCAGGTGCCGGCACCATCGGAAGCGCGATTGTAGAGATTTGTGAAATCAAAGCCCTCGCCACGGAGTCAATCCATTGGACGCAAAATCAAAGCAGGACGCAGTAACGACATATCGTACCCACGATAAGGACACGGGTTCACCAGAGGTTCAGGTGGCGTTGTTGACCGGCCGCATCGTGGAGCTGACCGAGCACCTCAAGACGCACAAGAAGGACTTTGCATCGCGTCGCGGGTTGTTGAAGTTGGTTGGTCGGCGTACGCGACTTCTGCGTTATCTGAATCACAAGGACCACGCGCGTTACCTCAGCGTCATTCAGCGATTGGGGCTGCGTAAGTAAGTACGTGGGAAAGCAATACGCAGGATAGCAGCACGCGGAATCGGTCCGGCGGTTGTCTTGGCGGGCCAATTGATGTTGATGAGTCGGTGGGGCTGGCGATGCAAGTCCAGTCCAGAACCCGTTGCAGGTTGCCCGGGTGTCGCGGTGGCGCTGATTTGCAGTGTCACCAAGTGGCATTTGAGTATGGCGGCCATTCGGCGGTGGTGTTGGATTGATGGCTTGGATTGTCGCTCGGAAAATCTTGAGAGATGGCGAGGGTGAGTTGCGTTCGCGCGACCCATCCTTTTTTTGTAAATATTCTGCTCGATTGATTGTCGTCGTGAAGTTGCGGATGGCGGATCGGGCGCATCGGTAAAGACGGTTGTCGTGTAGGCAGGCGGACACAGCAAACTAAGACATTGTGACGGAAACGGAAAAGAGTGACGGTAATGAAGAAATACACTTCAGAGTGCAAGATCGGCGGTAAGACGCTGACGTTGGAATCGGGCTGGCTGGCGAAGCAGGCGGCAGGCACCGTGATGGTGACCTACGGTGAAACGGTGGTGATGGTGGCGGTGGTGACGTCGGACCCGCGGCCCGGGATCGATTTTTTTCCGCTGACCTGCGACTATCGCGAGAAAGCTTACGCGGCAGGTAAGTTTCCCGGTGGTTTCTTCAAGCGTGAATCGCGCCCGACGACCAAGGAAATTCTCACGATGCGTTTGATGGATCGCCCGATTCGTCCGCTGTTTCCCAAGGGGTTCATCAATGAAGTCATGATTCAGGCAATGGTGCTCGCGACGGATCAAGAGCATGATCCGGATATGCTCGCGATGATCGGTGCGTCGGCGGCGCTTTCGATTTCGGAAATTCCGTTTGAAGGTCCGACCGGTGCGGTGCGCGTTGGCCGCGTCGACGGCAAGTTTGTCGTGATGCCGACCCTTGAGCAGATGGACCAAAGCGACATGGAACTGGTCGTATCTGGTCACTCCGAAGCCGTCAACATGATCGAACTCGGTGGCTTTGAGATCGCCGAACCCGATGTCGTCAGTGCAGTGGAAGTCGCGCACAAGGAAATCAGAACAATCTGCGATTGCGTGAACGATCTGGTCAAGCAGTGCGGCAAGGAAAAGAACTGGACGCCGCCACCGTCAACCGACGGCCTCAAGGATCGGTTGCGCGAGAAGGTTGCGGGTCCGCTGCGCAAGGCCAAGGAAATCGCTTCAAAGCAGGATCGCTACGAAGCCGTCAAAAACATCTACAACGAAACGCTCGATCAGGAATGTCCAGATGGTGCGGAAAATCTCGAATTCGATCGCAACACCGTTCGCAACGTCATCGATGAAATCGAGGGCGAAGTCGTCGCCGCGATGGTGCTCGATACGGGCATTCGCGCGGACGGCCGCGGTCTGACCGACATCCGTCCGCTGACCTGCGAAGTTGGCGTTTTGCCGCGTACACATGGGTCGGCAGTCTTCACCCGTGGTGAAACGCAATCGATGGCCGTCGTCACGCTGGGCACGGTTCGCGACGAACAGTTCATCGACGGGTTGATGCCCGAATACAGCAAGAAGTTCATGCTGCACTACAATTTCCCGCCGTTCTGCGTGGGTGAAGTTCGTCGCCTCGGTGCGGTGTCGCGTCGTGAAATTGGTCACGGTAACCTGGCTGAGAAGGCGATCGAAATGGTCCTGCCTTCACCGGAAGACTTCCCCTACACCGTTCGCGTTGTGTCGGAAATTCTCGAGTCGAACGGTTCAAGCTCGATGGCATCGGTTTGTGGTGGAACGCTGGCGCTGATGGATGCCGGCGTGCCGCTGACTCAGCCGGTGGCGGGTATTTCGGTCGGTGGTTTCCACGACGACAAGCGTCGCAAGTTGATTGTCGACATCCTCGGTGAGGAAGATCACTTTGGCGACATGGACTTCAAGGTTGCGGGCACGCAGCGCGGTATCACCGCGATCCAGGTCGACTTGAAGGATCGTTCGCTGAGCATCGACATCGTGAAAGAAGCGTTGGAGATCGCAAAGGGCGCCCGATTGGAGATCCTCGCCAAGATGTTGGAAACCCTTCCCGAACCGCGCAGCGAAACCAGCAAGTACGCCCCCAGAATCCTGTCGATCAAGATCAATCCGGACCGCATCGGAAAGGTCATTGGACCAGGCGGAAAAGGGATCAAGGCGATCGAAGCCGGCACCGGTGCGAAGGTCGAAATCGACGACGATGGAACGATCACGATCTCGTGCATGGACCTTGCGGGTGCGGAGTCGGCTCGCAGCATGATCGAAGCCGTCACCGAAAGCATCAAGGTCGGTACGGTGTATTCGGGTACGGTCACGAGCGTGAAAGACTTCGGCGCGTTTGTTGAAATCGCACCGGGTCAGGATGGTTTGTGCCACGTGAGCGAGCTGTCCACCGATTATGTCCGCAACGTCGCCGACGTCTGCAAGGTTGGCGATCCGCTGAAGGTCAAAGTGATCGCGGTCGACAACCAGGGACGCATCAAGCTTTCGCACAAAGCCGTTCAGCTTGAGGAAAAGCAGGAGACGGCTGACAGCGCGTCGTAGTTGATCGGGCGGGTTGGACGTTTGGTCGTTGTAGGGTGGGCCATGCCCACCGCAGTTTGAACAACAACGACATGGTGGGCACGGCCCACCCTACATGATCACCGAATCGTTGTTTCGATTGCGATGTGATTGCAAAATCAAAACGGTGGTCCTACCTTGAAACGTAGGGCCACCGTTTTTTCGTTCGTGGTCCCTGGGTGCATCGAATCGATTTCGAATCGTGCCACTGCTCTGTGAGCAGTGCTGGACCAAAAGGTTTATCGCCAATCTGCACTGCTCACAGAGCAGTGGCACACCTTTGGTAAGTTGACGTTCTTGAGGCGGCTGCGATGGTTGACGATCGTGTCATTGAGATTTCGATGATTGCCGGCGGACTCGCCCACGAGATTCGCAATCCGCTGTCGACGCTGCTTTTGAACCTCAAGCTCTTGGAAGAGGACTTGTCTGAAGATGCAGCGCCTTCCGCGGACACGCTGCGCCGCGCACGGCAGCGCATCGCCATGACGCGCGGGGAAGCCGAACGCCTGCAACGCATGCTCGATGAGTTTCTGCTTCTCGTGAAGCCGGTGACGTTAAAGCGGACGGTGGCTGACCTGAATGGTATCGTGTCGCGCCTCGTCGAATTCTACGCGCCGGAAACCGATCGCGATGACATCCGCCTGGTCGCTTACGAACATCCGCAGCCGCTACTCGTGTCAGTGGACTCGGCGATCTTTCGGCAGGCGCTTTTGAACCTGCTGATCAACGCTCGCCAAGCCACGCCCAAAGGCGGCGAAATTTCGATCCATCTTGCCGTGGAGGAACTCGGGCGCGATGGCACCTGGGCGACGGTCGAAGTCAGCGACGACGGCGAGGGGATGAGCGAAGACGTCTTGTCGAAGGCAATGCAGGCGTTCTATTCGACCAAACCGAGCGGGAGCGGACTGGGGCTGTCGACGACGAGCCGTATCGTCGCTGCACACGGTGGTACCATCGCGGTCAAGTCAAAGTCCGGTTCGGGGACGACCTTTACGATCAGGTTGCCCTTGGTGGCTGAGAAGCTTGGGGCGATGGGGTGACGATCCTCGTCCGCGCGATAGAATAGATCCATTATGGCCTCCACTGCTTTTGTACTCATTGTTGAAGATGATGCCGCCCACGGCGAAGCGATCGCCGAAGGGTTGAAGCGCGAGGGGCACGCCTGCAAGGTTGTCTCCAGCGGGGCGGATGCGATCGCGAGCGTCAGCGCCCGTCCGCCCGACGTGGTCATCACCGACTACAAACTCGGCGGGGCGCTCAACGGGATGGACGTCCTCAGGCAGACGAAGGAAATCTCGCCGCATACGCAGGTGATTTTGATCACGGCGTTTGGCAGCGAGCAACTGGTTCGCGATGCCCTCGGTCCCGAAAACCCCACGCCCGCATACGACTATCTGATCAAACCCATCGACATTGATGTCGTCCGTCGCAAGGTCAACGAAGCGGCAGAGCAGGCGACCGCGGCCCGCGACTCGAAGACGATGCGCGACCAGATCGAGCAGGCGTTTAACTACGAGGGGATCATCGGGACGAGCGCGGCGCTGGCGAAGGAGATTCGCCGCATACAGAAGCTGGCCAAGAGCAAGAGCACGGTCTTGATCTTCGGCGAATCGGGGACGGGTAAGGAACTCGTCGCCCAGGCGCTTCATGCGAATTCCAAACGTGCGGGTAAGACGTTTAAGGTGATCAACTGCGCGGCGCTGAGCGAATCGCTGCTCGAAAGCGAATTGTTCGGACACGTGAAGGGCGCGTTTACCGGGGCGATTTCCGACAAGAAGGGTATCCTCGAAGCGGCTGATGGTGGGACGCTGTTTCTCGATGAGATTGGCGACATGCCGCTGGGGATGCAGGCCAAGTTGTTGCGGACGTTGGAGTCGGGCGAAGTTCAGCCGGTGGGCAGCACGGATACGTTGTTTGTCGATGTGCGGTTTGTCGCGGCGACCCATCGAAACCTGCGGGCGATGGTTGAAGAGCAGACCTTTCGCGAGGATTTGTTCTATCGCCTGCACGCACAGGGAGCGATTCGCCTGCCGCCGCTTCGACAGCGACGCGAAGACATTCCGATATTGGCCAAGCACTTCGTCGATGAATTTTGCCGCGAGAACGACTTCGATCCGAAAGAGATTTCGACGGAGGTGATGCGCCGCCTGACGAATCATACGTGGCGGGGCAACGTGCGCGAACTGCGCAGCGTGATTGAGCAGATGGTGATCGAAGCCGAGGGCGACACGCTGGAATCAGGCGACCTGCCCGAATCGCTTCGCACGACCACCGACATCGTCCCGGTCAACAACCCAAGCCTGCTCGGCATGAGCATGGCCGACGTCGAACGCCTTCACATCCTAAACACGCTGAAACTCACCGGCGGCAACCGAGAAAAAGCCGCGAAGATTCTAAAGATCGGTGCAAGAACGCTGTATCGAAAGCTCAAAGATTACGGCGTGACGTAGTTCTCCATGCGTTGCAATTGTGCTTTCGAGCGGAGTGACACATGTTTGGCAAGCGCAAGAGTGGCGATTTGCGGAAATCTCGATTCTATTATTTCAACTTGCTCCTTGGGTATCCGCCAACCGGAGTACCTCTTGCGTATTGGGAATTTTCAAGCAGAAAGCAAAAGAAGTTAAGGGTTATCGCTTCTGTCGTGCTGGTGGCTGCCCTTGCTTTGCTATTGTCGCTGGTGACATACCCTGGGGCGACGTTAAATGCACCGCCAGCAATCAAGTTCGGCTTCGGCGCCATGGGTATTGCTTGCAGTTGGATGACGATCAACACTATTCGTCGAACCTTGAGGCAGTTTTCGGACCACCTGATTGAACGCGAGTTCATGGTTTGTTTCGGATGTGGTTACGATTTGCGCAATCTCACATCTGATCGTTGTCCGGAATGTGGTGACGAATGCGATCACGAGAAACTACATTCACGTTGGAATGACTGGTTGGACCTAAACAAGACCGGAGCATCTGGCTAGGTATCAATGCTACATCTTGGTGGGCGCGAACCATATTGCGGAGTGTACATGGGTCGCTACATCTTTCGCAGTGCGGTCAGCAGCGTTTCGAATTCCTCTTTGCATTCGGCGCAGATTTCGAGGTGGTCTTCGATGGCTTTGAGGCTTTCGGGGATGGTTTTGCCGGCAAGGTGCGTTTCGGCGAACTCGGCCATCGCGGCTAGGCAATCGTCGCAGGTCGCTTCGCGATCCTTGGTCTGCTTCAGGAAGCCGAGCAGTGCGTCCATGTTTTCTTTGGAAAGGTCCATGTTTGCCTTTGTTGTGACATCAATCCAACTGTAACCTGAAATTCGGTATTATTCCCGGACAAAATAGCAACGCGACTGTTCAACTTAGATAGAGCTTGCTCTAGTCCGTGCTCAGGTCTTCCTGCGAAAATCCGCGGCGTTCCAATTCCTTCTTGAGCTTCTTGCGGGCGTCGTACGTCAGTTTGTAAATCGCGTTTCGATTCATGCCGAGACGCCGGCCTATCTCTTCCTGCGGCATGCCGGCTAACTCCGCCTGCAACACGTCGCGCTGTTTCTGCGTCAAGTTCTCATCGATGATCGTGTGAACGGCTTCCACCAGTTGCTTGCGGGCAGCCGACGCCGCTGGCTCGTTTTGCGAATCGACCCGACCCGCATCAACGCTTGCGGAGTTTTCGGTCACCTGTTCGAGCGAGACATCCTTCCAGCGCATTCGACGCAGTTCGGTATAACCGACGCGGACGGCGATGGTCAGCGCCCAGGTCGTGAACTTGCTGCGACCCTCGAACGCATCCAGTTGGCTATGGATCTTCAAGAGCGCGTCCTGGGTGATGTCTTCAATGAAGTCGTCTCCCGACGATGCGAATGCGTGACGCAGTTTGGCCCGAAGCAATTCGCGCAGGTCGGCGAGCGCCGCATCGCGTGCGGATGATTCACCCGACAGCCTTTCGATCCAATCCGTTTCAACCGCCAATGTCGACGACTCCGATCCCCGACAATCCTTAGACGCCCCAAGCGGGCCAAACCTTACGCCGCAGCCCATGATATGTCGATTATGACCGCCCAAACCCCGTTTTGACCACCCTTCGATTTTTATTTTTTTCAAGAGGTAAGACGTTCGCGACCCACCGCGTCTCAACAGGCGAACGGGCGTCGCCGCGTTGGCGATGCGAATAAACGAACGGATGGAAGTGATTTGTAATTAGGAGCAATCAGATGAAGCAGCGTATCGTGGCCACCGGTTTTCTTACAGCTTTGAGTGCGGTCTTTGCGGTTTCGGCATTTGCCGACAAACCCATGTCGGACATGCAGCCGACTTCGCGGGCTTACCTGCACAGCTACAACCTGCCGAGCACCGGCATCGCCCTTGAGGGGTATTGTCCCGTGGCATACTTCGCGGTGAACAAACCGGTGAAAGGCAAAGCCGAGTTCGCTTCGACGTATGACGGCGTGACGTATCACTTCGTGTCGAACGATGCGAAGATGTTGTTCGAAAAGGAACCGCAAAAGTACCTGCCGGCATACGGTGGATGGTGTGCACTCGGGATGGCCATCGAAGACAAGCTGCCGGTTGACCCGACGAGTTTCAAGATCGTCAACGGACGTTTGATGCTGTTTCTCAAGAACCCGGGCATCGATGCGCTTAAGGTCTGGAATGACGGTAACGAAGCCGAGTTGATCGCCAAAGCCGACGCCCACTGGAAGAAAGTCTCCAAGTAGTCTCCGAAATTCCTCCTCCCTCAAAAGCCCCGGTGCCACGAGCGGCGGATTGGGACGGTCCCAACCGCCGCGGCACTGGGCTTAAGTCGTTACTGGGCTTAAGTCGTTTTGCCCTTTTCGGCGAAGCGTTAACCGATCAATCAATTCTGCTGACGATTTTCAAAAAGGACGTGGGCTATGTGCGCATACGAAGTTCAATCAACGTCGGATGTTTGTGAAGCCGAAGTTGCGGGAGACGCTGCGATGAGTCGGGCTTGCCTGTCGCACGCGAGTTGGGAGATGGCCAACGAGTTGGATCGCGTCGGCCGATGGGGGCTTCGGTATGGATTGGTGCTGGTGATCGGCTGGATTGGGGCGATGAAGTTTACCGCTTATGAAGCTGAGGGAATCTCTGGGTTGGTTTCGAACAGTCCGTTGCTGGGTTGGGTGTATGAAGTTGTAAATATGAGGCAATTCTCAGCCGGGCTCGGTATTGTTGAATTGGCGATTGCATTGCTTGTCGGGCTGGGATCGTATCGACCGAAGCTGGGAATCATAGGGTCAGCCGGCGCAATCGGGATGTTCGCGACGACGCTGAGTTTCATGTTCACCACGCCGGGTGTCGTGGAGGCGTCGGCTGGCGGATTCCCCGCGATCTCTGCAATGCCTGGACAATTTCTGATCAAGGATGTGGTGCTACTCGCGGTAAGTGTTTGGCTGCTGGCGAATGCAGTGAAGGCAAATGCCGCACGAACAAATGAATGAGCCCATCAACAAACGGTGGGCATGATGAATTTCGCAAAGGAGAAGCGCATGAAACGTTCCGCAGTTGTCTCGACCGTGTTGCTTTTGGCCGCCTGCGTTGGTGTCACGATCAATGCAGCGATGGGCGATACGGAAAAGTCAGAAGTGCAGGCTGTCGAACGGGCGGTGCTCGATTACTGCGAAGCGTTTTATGAGGTCAAACCGGAGTACGTCGAACGAAGCGTGCATCGCAACGTCGATAAATTCGGATTCTGGCGGCAGGGCGACAGCACCGACTATCACCGCATCCCGATGAACTACGAGCAACTGCACGAGTTGGCCAAGGTCTGGAACGCGAAGGGCGACCAGGTGAATGCGGACACACCGAAAAAGGTCGAAGTCTTCGACGTTCTCGACAAAACGGCCAGCGCCAAACTCACGGCCCAATGGGGCATCGATTACATGCTGCTCGTCAAGTACGAAGGCAAATGGATGATCGAACGCGTCGTGTGGCAGTCGCACCCGAAATAGGATCAAGTCCCGTGCGAGGTTGTTTTGCCAAGACCTTCGGCGATGTGTTGGTATAATAACCACCTGGCATGGGAATTCTGCAACTTACAACTTGGGAAATCGCCGCGGCTGTCGTTGCGTGCATTGCGCTTGTCTTGCTGGCGATTGTGTGCCTCTGTGTGATTCAAACATTGTCTATGTGCAGGTTCCGAATGTCGCCTGTCGAAGACGTTGAGATAGACAAGATCATCAAGAAGGACTTCATCGTCCAGACCACAAGCGACGAAGAGCCGGTCGAAGCCATGCCCGGCGGAGCGTACAAGGTCAACGATCTCGCGTTTGTCTTTACGGGCCGGTTCGGAAGTGAATGCAGAGCAATCTGCTCGTGGATTGGCCCCGGTCCGTCAACGAGTCTCATCACACGGTTTTCAGGTGACGTATTGTTGATCACTTCAGACCGCAATAGCCTGCACGAATTTCCTTCCCCTCCGAAACAGTTCTTTCAGTCGTATCATAAGTCCGATTCTATTTTTGAACATCACCTGGAAGCTGAGGAGTGCATTCAAAAATATCTCGGTGTCACGCCGATTGCGTTTGAGGAGCCCGACGACAAATGGGTCGTGGACATGATTAGGGAAAGGGCGCGGCACGTTCGATCAATCCCGTTCTGGTACGCCAAAATTGCCTATTGGACCTTCTTCAGGCGCGGGCGCTTGGATGGGCTCTCGATTGAAGAACAGCATCAGCGCGGGATCATCGATCTTGTCAAAGCGAAACGAGAATTGAGGATCGGTGCCGATGGCCCTTAGATCAGCAGCGTCGATCGATCATGCGGGTTTGTAAATTCAGTCCTTCGGCAAGTAACTGGGGTGCAATTCCGGATAGAGGAATGGGTCATTGGGTAACGAAGGGCGATTGTCGTCGAGGTAGATGACGAACCCATCTGGAAGTGCCAGTCGCGCCCATGATGCAATTCTGCTTTCTTCGCGGAACTGAAAACGAAGCTGGTGTTCTGGCTCTTTTAGCGTTCTGGCGATTGTAAGCCGCTCAAGTCCTGTAAGTACAAGCTCATAAGCAATATCAGGTGCAGCTGCGTATTCGTGCCATTCGCTGCATTCCTTTTCAAATCGCAGCCTTGCGTTGCAGAGCGTTCTGAAAAGGTCGTTTTCTCTGTCGTGAAACGCATAGATGGTGTCTGCGCGGTTGATCAAGGCTTCAGCTACCAAGGCGCTCATTAGGCGCTTGATATTCTTCTGGGTCATGTATCCTTTGCCGTCCTCGACATCTATTTCGATGCGATTCATTTGATTCGCAAGACGCATGATGTCGAGTTCACGACGGTAGATTGATATCAATGATCTAAACATTTAAACACCACATGTTCCGGGGCAACCCATAGCGCTTGGATGTCAATCATAGCACACCCGCAAGCCGCAAATCCACATCAACCAGACCTCCGTGGATGCAAAACGTCCCGAAGTCGCCGTACGTGCCAGCGGTTCGGGACGCGTTCGTCGGTTTTCAATTGGTCGCGTGAATGGCTATTTAAACGCGCTTCCGGTGCAGGTGAAAAAGTTCCCCTCACCGGTGTATATGATTTGGCCGGTAAACGGATTCTCAGAATCAAACTCCTCATCGACGAAGGGGCAGCCCCCGAAAACGTCGACCCCCAGATTGTTTTGCGCGGCGACGAACAACGAACCGTTCTGCATGAATCGCGCCGTGACAATTCTGGCAGCGCCCGGTTGAATCTGGTTGCTCGGCGCTCGGGCTTCGTTTTCCAGAAGAATGTGGATCGGGTCGCTGGCGTCGTTGAAAAGTTCCAATTCGATCGTGTCTTGATCGGTTGATACAAGTTCGCAGCCGGTATTGGAAATCAGGCACATCGCCAGAACGGCAGACAGGGAAATGCTCGTGCAGATACGCATGGCGGCTCCTTTTTTGCAAAGCGTCACAAACGGGTTCGATTAATTGCGTACGACGCGGGATTCGTTGCTGGCCCACGGATCGGTGCTTTTTGCCTGGCTGGTCGCGATTGATTCCGGCCGATGGCTTTAAGGTATCCAGCAAGTCTAATCAACTGGATATGCACTTGTCCAGCCGGGGACTTGCATCTCGGGGTTGGCGAACGGTGGAAGTTCCGGTTGGTTTGCCGCGTTGCAGGCTTTTTTTGAGCCGAGTTGGCAGGCTTTTTGGATGCGTTGTTTGACGCGGATTGGGTCTTGGGCGACGCCGTTGCCGGTCAGGTGCATGTAGCCGAGGTACCAGTTGCTTTCCGCGTCGCTTAGGAGGGCGGCTTTCTCGAGGACGGGGGCGACTTCGCCGAGATCGTAGGTGAGATTTTCGGCGAGGGTGATGCGAGCGATGCCTTTGACGGCATAGAGGTTGTTGATGCCGCTGCGTTCGTACAGTTCGAGGGCGCGCTGCGCGTCTTTCGGGCGGCTTCTGCCGGTTTCGTACGCTGACCCCAATAGATAGCACGACGGCGAGCCGACCATCGCATCGCACGATTCTTCGAGTTTTTCCAATGCGAAGGCGACGTCTTCGTCGGAGAGTCGTTGGCGCAGATACAGATATTGAATCGCGACGTTGGCGCAGCCTTCGATGCTGCCCATCTCGCACGCCTGGTCAAAATACTTCAGCGCTTTGGCATCGTTGCGCTCGACGTCGGCGACGGTGCCGTCAATGCAGATCAATCCAAGTTCGTTGAAAGCGTCAGCCGACCCGCTGCCTTCGGCAAGTGCACCGACGGCCATCACGAAGCTGTGCCCGGCATTGGGCTTGCCCTCGGCCAGTGCGCGTTTCCAGAAAATGATCGTTTCGCCGACGGTCTCATTCTTGGGAAGTGGGGCTTGGATGAACCCAGCCCGCCACATGCCGACGAAAAGCAAGATCCAGATGGTCATGTGCACGAGGTTCATGCGAAACGCAAACATGCACGTTTCCCATTTGCTGTTGAGTCGGCCGACCATGCCCGCGCGGCAAATGCGATCGATCAGCGGAACGCAGAGGTTCAGGATCGGTACGGGCAGGAGTTTGTCCCAGAAAAGCGCCAGTTGATAGTGATCGAGCAGGCGGAAGAGTGCGCAGAACCCGAGCCCGTACAGCGAGCCGAACAGCACGCGCCCGAGGTTCGTGCGCGGCGAGGTGGCTGGGTCAGTGACAAGCAGGTGCAGACCGAGAAAGATCGGCGCGACGATGTTGGCCGTCACGAAGTAGGGCAGGTCGGTGATGCCGGTGTAGATGAGGTTAAAGATGAGCAGCGTCGCGGTGGCGGCTAGTGTCATCAAAGTGACGTGGAAGAGGTATTGCACGACGAGTCCGCCGAGGAAGATCACGAGCAGCATGTAGGGCGTTTCGAAGGACGCGGCGATCTCGCGGCCCCAGGTGAGCTGGCTGGACATGCCGGTGGCGATGAGGACGACGGCGAACGTGGATTGTGCGAATGCCGACGGGTTGAAGATGTGGCGGCGTTGGCCTTCGCGGTCCCAGGTGATGAATTGTTTGGCGAGTGCGCCGGTCGTCAGCAGGAGGAATTGGAAGAAGTACCAATCGTGTTTGAACCAGAGCAGAAGGTTGGTGCTGATGACGATGGGCATCGGGCCAAACCCGAAGCGCCACACGCGCCCGCGCGACCATGCGAGCAAAGCGTCGAGTGCGTAGAAGAAGATGAGCTGCGCGGCGATGAGTGGGATTTCGTCGTAAGCCCGCGGCCAATACCAACCCCAATACGCCAGGATGACGATCTGCACGACGGCTTGCACGTAATGCGGTTTGGCGATGGCGACTTCAACAGCCAGCCGGCGCCCCGATCGCCGATGGAGGAAAAGGAGAATCGCGCCCCAAAGCGACAACCCTGCAGCGGCTCCAATGATCGAAAAGAAAAGCCGCGCATTAGCCCGTGCGTCAGGCAAAAGCGCAAACGCAAACAGCCCGGCGATGCAAAGCACGGGAAGCATCGACAAACGCGATCCGCCGGGTGCGGTCGGCTGCGTCGAACGCGATGGATTGTTGTGAGCTGACCCCGCCATTTGCGATTCCTGTATGGCGTCCGTTATCGATGATCGGACGGTTTTTGCCAATGCGACGGGAGATTGATTCTTGGCAAAGTGCCTCGACCGAGCCAGCGCGATCGGCCTTTCGGCTGCCGGGAAGGGCTATTTTCGCTAACATTTTGAATATTTTGACAAAATGTGGGTCAAAGTCGTATGATTGTGATGGGGAACTGAGGCTCAACGGGTTTGGATGGTTGGGCGTCTGCGTCCTAAGTCGATATTTGCAAGGAGCCAACCGTGAGCCGCATCTCAATCGACGTCACGCCTGACGAGCACAAGAAACTCAAAGCGCTCGCCGCGATTCAGGGCAAGTCCATCAAGGATTTCGTATTGGAGGCTACGCTTGGTTCGCATGGCGGCAGTGTGCAAGCCGACTTGGCCAGGCTTGAAGCCGACTTGGATCAGCGCATAGCGGAAGCTCGGGTGAAGGGCGGGGTCGAGCAGACCGTCGAGTCGATCTTCCAGCAAGCCCGCGACGAGGCGACATCGAATCGCGATGCTTGAGTACGAACTCGCGCCGGGCGCTGTCCACGATCTGCGGGGCATCGCCCGCTACACGATCAAGACATGGGGACTTGAGCAAGCCGATCGGTATGAAGCCGCCCTACGAAATCACTTCCAAGAGATTGGGCTCGGGACAAAACGTTCTCGACAGTTTCTGGATCATCGGCCCGATCTGCACGTTTGTCGCTGCGAACATCATTACACGTTTTTCCTAAAGAGAGAAAATGCACGCCCGCTCATTCTTGCGGTTCTTCATGAGAAGATGGATTTGATGAATCGGTTGCGCGATCGGTTTGAAGATGTTGGTGACACTGGCATGTTTGACGACTAAGCGACGCGCAATCGTGTGTGTACAAGTTTGTGATCGTTTGTCTCGTTCTTCAGCTCCCCACCCTTCCGCTTCGCTCAAGGATGGGGCACCCGGTGGCCGGAATCTCTTGAATAAAGAATGTGTGCCACTGCTCTGTGAGCAGTGCAGTTCGGCAAATGGCGTTTGGGTCTGGCACTGCTCACAGAGCAGTGGCACGTTTGGTTGGTGCTCCTTGACCTTGCTCACGCGCCGGCCGTCATGCCTACCTGGGCGTTTAAGAACGACTCGAGGTCGTCTTCGTTGACGGCTGGCTCGCCTGGGCTGACGTTGCCTAGTTTTCCGACCGGCATCCAGCGTTCTAGTTCGTCGATCTGCTCGAAGAGGTGATCGAACGAATCGACGATGAAGAGGAGCGGCTGATAGTGGTCGATCTCGAAGTATTGGTTGACGACCCATTCGAGTTGGAACGGGTAGCGCTGCACGCGGGGCGATTCGAGGCAATGCGCGAGTTCTCCGTGCGAACTGAGTAAGCCGCTGCCGTACGCGCAAAGATCGTTCTTGCCACCGCCGGGCTTACGCATCAAACCGAATTCGATGGTGAACCAGAAGAAGCGGGCCATCGCCTTAATGACGCTTTCGAGCTTTTGGATGCGCTCGTCGTGGTCTTTGATTTCACCAGCAAATCCGGCGGCTGACCTTGCGACTTCGCCGAAGCGCACGAGGACGTCGGCGAACTGCTTGTCCGTATGCATGGGCACGTGGCCGGCCACGTCGTGGAAGATGTCTGGCTCGGGCAAGTAGTCGAGTCTGCCGCCGTCGCGGATGGTGATGGTGGTCGGGAACGCCCGCTCGCGAAGCGAATCAAAGAAGTGATACGCGGGCACATAACCCGACACGGCTCGAGCGCTGAACCCGCTCAGCGGTTCGAGGAATTTGTTGATGTCGTCGAGATGGGGAATGTGGTCCGGCGGAAGAGCCAACTTCTCGACACCTTCCAGGAATTTCGGGTGCGAATATTTTTCCCATCGCGGACGGATTCGTTTGTATAGCTCGCGCCACGTTTCCTGGTTGGCTTCGCTGTAGAGTTCGTAGGGCTGATCGATGAACGTCTTGCCAGCACTGCGCACTTCTTCGATGAACGGCGCCTGCGTTGTGGTAAGGCCTTCGCCAGGTGTGGACATATAGCGTAACCTTTCGAAATGTTGATCGGTGGATTGCGCGCTTTGGGTTTGAAGTGCACTGGGTGGCGAGCACCAAGCAGCACACCCTTCGCGACAATCTGGACGCGACAACTGTCGTAACGTCGCTAAGAAATCATATCCGCAATTGGGGCCGCGGCAAATCGAAGCGGTCGGCGGTTGTTGCATATGAGTTACGGCCCAACCGTCCGATGGTCTGCAGTTTTTCCGGATCGAGCGCGCCGTCATCGGCAATAAATTCATCCTTCGCATGAATTGCAACGAGGCGGCCAAAGATGACAGCGCCTGCACCGGGTTCGTCGCCGAATTCGATGATGCGGTCGAGTTTGCACTCGCAATTCACAGGGGATTCGGCCACCAAAGATGGTTTGACGATGCTGGCTGGCGTTGGCGTTAGAGCGCACTTTTCGAATTCATCGACCTCGGGGGCGTACGGTGCGCTGCTGTCGTTCATGGCATCGGCGATCGAACGCGTGACGGTGGCGACGACGAACTCACCGGTGGCTTCGATGTTGACCTGCGTGTCTTTTTTTCCGTGATCGCGCGTGCGCGAGGGGCAAACCATCATGATCGGCGGGTTGGCTGACACCATGTTGTAGAAGCTGAATGGTGCGAGGTTGCGCACGCCGTCGGGCGAAATGGATGAGACGAGCGCGATGGGGCGGGGGTTCACAAAGGATACGATGATTTTGTAAACGTCCTGCCAGGATTGGTCGGTGTTTGCGAGGTCGATGAACATGTCGTGCGATCGTTTTCTTCAGTCGTTGTGCCACTGCTCTGTGAGCAGTGCATTGGGTATTGGAATCATCGCATGCGGCACTGCTCACAGAGCAGTGGCACACTTTGATGATCGATTAACGTTTCCTTAATCCGACGACCTTAGTGTTTCACCCACGTCAGGTGGTAGTCCTTGTCTTCGAGCGTGTCGGCGAACTTGGTTTTGATGAGCGGTTTGTAGGTGTCGCACATGACAGCCAGTTCGCTGGTTCGCTTGACGCCGATCGACGCTTCGTACGTTCCGGGGTGCGGGCCGTGCGGGATGCCCATCGGGTGCAGGCTGATCGACTCGGACTCGATGCCCTTGCGCGACGTGAAGTTGCCCTCGACGTAGTAAAGGATTTCGTCCATGTCGACGCTTGCATGTCCATACGGGCAAGGGATGGCCTTCTCGTGGAAGTCAACCATGCGCGGAACGAACGAGCACACCACGAAGTTGTTGCCGGTAAACGTGATGTGAATCGTCGGCGGCAGGTGGATCAATCCCGTCTTCGGTTGATAGTCGAGGATGTTAAACGCCACCGGGTAGTTGAATCCGTCCCACCCTTCCAACTCGTAGGGCCAATGCTCGAAAATGTGGGCGGAGAGTTTGTTGCTGAGCTTGGTCACCAGCGGATAAGGCGGCTTACCGTGCTTGGCTTCGTCGAATTTCAGCAGTTCCATTGGAATACGAAAATCGCGATGGGTGTACGGGGCGAACATGCTGATCTGCCCGACATCGTTGCGGTACTCTTTGGGGATGCCGAGATATTGGCTCCCTTCGAAGACGAGCATCGTTCCCTTGTTGCCTTCGAGGTGAATGCGGTAGGGCGTGCCCTTGGGAATCATCAGGTAGTCGTACTTGCGGAAAGGCAGAATCCCGTAGACGCTTTCCACGTGACCGTTGCCCTCTTTGACGAAGTACAGTTCGTCGCCATCGGCGTTTGAGAAGAAATTCTTCGGTGCTTCACTGGGTTTGATGATGCCGATTTGCACGTCGGCATTGACCATCATCGTGCGCCTGCCCGTGAGGAAGTCGCCACCGTGGGGCATGTCCTGCGACTTGATGTGGCGGCGGTGGAGCGGCTGATCGTCGACGAGTTCAAACGGGCAGAACCCATTGACGCTGACGGCTTCGACCGCGTTTTCATCGGTGGGCGGGATCTTGAAGTAGAGAATCGAGTACGCCCCTTCGAATCCACGGCGGGTGACGCACTGTTCCATCAGCAATTTGCCTGATTCATCATAAAATGCCGTGTGTGGTTTTGGGGGCACTTTGCCGAGTTGGTGACGTTGAATCATGATGGCTTCCTTCTCTTGATGACCTGCGACGATTTTGAACTGGCGAAGATTTTGGGCTGCCCTGAAGCGTCATAAACGGGATCATATCGATGTCGTTTGGCTTCGACGATGGGGGCAATTCGTTTTTCTTGCGAATTCGCCAGCCTTCGAGATGATACCGCAAATGCCGAACCCAATGACCACAACCACACCCGACGGCAACAACCGCAATCGCCCCATGCGCTTCGGGCACTGGATACTGGCGATCCTCGCGTTCGCTGCCGCCATCGCCTTGAGCCTGGAGTACGGGTTTGACGAGCCGCCGATACCGACCAATGTGCTGTTGATCGTTCAGTTGGTCGCGATTGCGGGATACGTCTTTTCGCTTGTCCATTCATTTTGGACCGCAACGTCCTGGCGTGCAACTTTGCGGCGGCGGTGCCTCGATCTGCTGTTCATGGTGGCGGCTGGCTTGCTCTTGAGCTTCGAATTCGGGGAGACCGGGCAACCGCTGCTGCGACTGGGGACGATCTACGTGGTGACGATTCAGATCCTGATTGTCGCGAGGATCCTGATCGGCGTGGTTCGGTGGAACCTCGAGTTGTCGCAGCGACAGTTGCATCCTTCGCGCTGGGTGGTGGTGACGTTTGCGTGCGTGATCTTCGTCGGGGGTTGCCTGTTGGCCCTTCCCAAAGCGATGACGCCGGAGGCTCGTTTGCGGGCAGAAGCCGACATTCCGCGCCACCTGGTGGTGTCGCTGTTCACCTCGACAAGCGCCACCTGCGTGACCGGGCTCGCCATCTATGATACGGCCACGGATTATTCGCGCTTCGGGCAGTTGATCATCCTGGGGCTGATCCAGCTTGGCGGTCTTGGCATCATGATTTCGTCGACGATGCTGGGGTTGCTCATCGGGCGCAACCTGTCGTTGAAGCAATCGCTGGTGTTGCAGAGCGACCTTCACCGCGAAACCGTGGGCAGCCTTCGGACGATCGGCCGATTTGTCATCCTCACGACGCTGGTGCTCGAATGCATCGGGGCGCTCTTGTGCTATCCGATGTTTGCGGCGCAGCTTGATTGCACGTCGGACCGGATTCTTTACTCGGTGTTTCACGCGGTCAGTGCATTCTGCAATGCCGGTTTCGCACTGCAATCGGACAGCTTTGTATCGATGAGCGATTCGTGGGGGGTTTATGTCTCCATCATGCCGCTGATCGTGTTGGGCGGGTTGGGCTTCCCCGTGCTGCAGGATGTCTGGAATCGGTGGATGTCGCGGTTTGAACCGTTGCCCGAATCGAATGGCAATGACCCGGTCCTCAAGTGGGCCCGCCCGGTTCGTCGTCGACCCGGTCGTCTGCAACTTCATTCGCGGATCGTGATCTGGTCGTCTTTGATCTTGATCATTGCACCTGCCGGCATGCTCTTTCTTTTTGAGTCGCTTGATTGGCGGGCGACATCGGTCAAACCGATCGACACCGCACAGGTCAGCGATGCCGCAATCGATACGGATGTCGTGCAGGACTTCGGCGTCATGAAGGAGATGGATTGGTTTGGGCGGGCGCGCGGGGCGCTGTTTCAATCGGTGACCGCCAGGACGGCTGGGTTTAACACGGTGGCGATGGATGCGGAATCGCTGTCGCCGGGAAGCCGCTTCATGCTGATGCTTTTGATGTTCGTTGGTGGTTCGCCCGCATCGACGGCTGGCGGCGTGAAAACGGTGACGGTTGGGATTTTGGTTCTGGGATTGATCGCGACGCTGCGCAAGCGCGACCGCATCGAACTGTTTGGTCGAACGATTCCGCGCGACCTGGTCGAACGCGCGGGCGTTCTGGTGGTTTTGATGTTTGCGTTGATATCGTCGATCGTGCTGGCGTTGGCATTGACGGAGTCAGCCCCTTTGCGTGACATTCTGTTTGAGGCAGTGTCAGCATGTGGCACTGTCGGGTTGTCGTGCGGGTTGTCGGCGAAGTTGACGGTGCCCGGTCAGTTGATCATCATGCTGGGAATGTTCGCCGGACGGCTCGGACCGCTGACGCTGATGGTCGCACTGGCCGACAAAGCGATGCCCATGCCCTATGAATATCCGGAAGAACGCGTGACGATCGGTTAGACAGAAGCTGTGCGTCACGAAGTCAGATACTTAAGCGAATTGGATTTGCCATGAGAAGGTTTGCGGTCATTGGATTGGGGCGGTTTGGTGAGCATCTTGCACGGGCGCTCGCCCAAGCCGGAGACGAAGTCATCGCCATCGATCGCGATTCGGACTATGTCGATCGCGTGCGCGACGATGTGACCTTGGCCGTCCGCATGGACTCGACCGACAAGATGGCCCTCGTTGCCCAGGGGATCGCCGAAGTGGATGCGGCGATCGTGACGATTGGCGAGGCGTTTGAGTCGTCCATATTGACGGTCGTGACGTTGAAGGAACTCGGCGTGCCGCGAATCATCGCGCGGGCGATGACCGATCTGCAAGGCAAGATTCTTCGCAAAGTCGGTGCCGATGAAATCGCGTCAGCCGAACAGGAATCGGCGATGCGCTGGGCCCATCGTTTGTCACTTCCGAACCTGTCGCAGTACATCGAACTCGAAGCCGACCACAGCCTCGTGTACATCGCGGCGCCGGCTGCCTTTGTGGGTAAGACGCTGCTGGAGTTGCGTTTGCGAGCCGACCATCAGGTGAACCTGGTGGCCATCCGCCGCGACCGCGTGACCAAGACCGCCGGTGATGAGGCGACCCGCCAGT
>DDIR01000073.1:79919-98166 GCA_002338715.1 Phycisphaerales bacterium UBA1845
GACCCGCCAGCGAAACATCATCGTACCGATCGCCGACACCAAAATCGAAAGCGGTGACGTGCTCATCGTCGTCGGGCACAACGACGCGCTGTCGAAATTGCCGCAGGATTAGTAAGTTTTCGCTGATACATTGGGTCAATCCCACCAAATACCCACGGCCCGCATGCCTTGAGGGATTTCGAAATGTTCTTTCTTGGGGCCCAATGATTCGAATCCTTCAAGGACTTCATCGGGAAAGAATTTTTGCGGGATCCACTTTCTGACTTCGCTTGCGTCGGAAGTTGTGATCACCCAGATTGTTTCGGAAGCGGGCCACCCGCCGAACTCCTCGTCAACATCCATGACTTCAACCAAGACAGTTGATACGTCCGGTCGATTTCGGATGAGCGTGAATAGTTCAAAGAACTCACTTGGTGTAGGAGGTTCGAGAATATTGTATCCGATTGATCCTGGATCGTTATTGCCTTCAAAAAACTCTTCGAGTGTTACCAACGGGCAGGGGGTCGCAGGGTCGTTGATATCTCCGATGCGTTTAAGCAACTTGTCTCTAAGTACCGGGTCATATGGGTTCATTGCGGTAGTTCCTTCGGCAGCGGGCCGTGTTGTGTTGGTCCTCGGGATGTAGCTCCATACAAATCGATCACATGGATCGTCCGGAAAATTTAGAAAACTTGTTGTCAACGAATTAAGTTGAGAATAATCGTCGCCGCTCGATCGATGTCCGCATTGGTAACATGCAGATGCGTGACGGCGCGAAGGCGGGCTGGGCCGAGGGCCAGCATTCTGACGTTGTTTTGCAGCAGTTTTGCCTCCAACTCCGGCGCCGTTCCGGCGCTTTTGTCCAAGTCGAAATAGACGATGTTGGTTTCGCATGGATCGACTTTGATCCTTGGGTTTTCCGACAGGAGCTTGGCCAGCGTCGCTGCGTTTTCGTGGTCTTCTTTCAACCTTTCGACATGATGGTCCAGCGCATAATTGGCCGCGGCGGCTAGGATGCCCGATTGACGCATTGCGCCGCCGAACATCTTTCGGATGCGCCGCGCACGGGTGATGAAGGCTTTGCTGCCAGCGACGGCTGACCCGACCGGCGCGCCGAGTCCTTTTGAAAAACAGATCGTAGCCGAGTCGAAATGTTTGGCGTAGTCCTTGGGCGATGTTCCCGATGCGACGCAGGCGTTCATGATGCGGGCGCCGTCGAGGTGCATTTTCAATCCGAGTTCGCGGGCGGTCTGGCTGACGTCTGCGATTTGCGATTCACTCCAGACGGAACCACCGCCGCGGTTCTGCGTGTTTTCGATCACGCATAACCGGCTGACGGGGAAATGTTGATCGACAGGGCGAAGTGCGGCGCGAACATCGTCGGATGTAAACATGCCGCGGGCGCCGTCGACGAAGCGTACCGAGCATCCGCTCAATGCCGCGGGCGCGCCGGCTTCGTAGAGGTAGATGTGGCTCAACGGATGGCAGATGATTTCGTCACCCGGTTCGGTGTGGCTGCGGATGGCGACCTGGTTGGCCATCGTTCCGGAAGGGACGAAGAGTGCGGCTTCCATCCCGAACATATCCGCGACGCGATCCTGCAATGCGTTGACGGTCGGGTCGTCGCTGAAAATGTCGTCGCCCAGCGGGGCGCGCATCATGGCCTCCTTCATCGCCGGGGTCGGTTGAGTGACAGTGTCGCTGCGAAGGTCGATCATGACGGATTCGGTTTGGTTCGACATTGAGAATCATCCACCTGTTGGAAAGTCCAATCGCGACCGCCCAATCGCGGTGCGGGTTGGTTATGCTAACGCAATGGCAGGAAAGAAGTTAGGGCGGTCAGTGATCGGGTTGCAAGCCGATTGCAGTAAATGTAACTGTTTGTCCGATAAGAAGTTGTGGTTTGGTTGCCGGGGTTGTGGAATTGGTCGGCGGGGTGAAACCGCGCTGGGCTGACGTGGTATAAATCGATGCGCCCTGCGTGCGCGAATCGTTTGATCCCGCGTATGATGGTTGGGCGAAAGCATTGGCATATGGAATGGATGGCGGCTGACCTGCCTCGGTCGGCTTGGATGATAAAGACAGGGTAATACGCGTGACGATCGCATCGATACTTCTCAAGCACGGAAAGATTACGGATGAACAGCGGGCCGAAGCCGAGAAAGCCGGCGCCACCGAGAGTGTGCCCGTTGAAAAGAAGCTCGTTGAACTCGGGTTCGCGACCGAACTGGAAGTCATCGAAGCGCGTGGCGAGCAGCTTTCCATTCCGTTTGTTGATCTCACCAAGATCAAAGTCGATCGCGAACTTTTGAAGGTCGTCCCATCGCGAACGGTTCACCGCTACAACCTCTTTCCGATCGATCGCAAGAACGGCGCGATCCGGTTGGCGACTTCCAATCCGTTTGACCTCTATGCGTTCGACGAGCTGCGCATGCTTACCGGGTGCAAGGTTGAACCGGTGCTCGCATCGGAAGCCGACATCCTCCGCGTGATTCGCGAACACTACGGTGTGGGTGGTCAGACCGTTGAAGAGATGATCGGCATCGACGAGGTCGAAGTGGTCAGCGATGTCGACGAAGAGTCGGGCGACATCTTGGAAGCCGCTCAGGAAGCGACCGTCGTCAAACTCGTGAACGAGATTCTCGTCGAAGCGATTCGCGATCGGGCGAGCGACATTCACATCGAACCGTTTGAAAACGATCTGCGCATTCGCTACCGCATCGACGGTGTGCTTCATACCACGCATGTTCCCCCGGAAATTCGGCGGTTTCAGAATGCCATCATCAGCCGCATCAAGATTCTTTCCAACCTGAATATCGCGGAAAAACGCCTGCCGCAGGACGGTGGTTTTCGCATCCGCGCGCAGAATCGCGACATCGATTTGCGTGTGAGCATCATCCCCGCCGCGCACGGTGAAGGCGTGGTCATGCGTATCCTCGACAAGCAGTCGGTGCTCTTGAGCATGAGCGACTTGGGCATGGGGGACGAGGTCTACAACTCGTGGAAAGAAATCATCACCATGCCGCACGGGATCATTCTGGTGACCGGTCCCACCGGTAGTGGTAAGACGACGTCGCTTTACGCGGCGCTCAACAGCATCAAGAGCGACGCGATCAAAATTCTGACGGTGGAAGATCCGGTCGAGTATTACATTGACGGCATCAACCAGGTGCAGATGAAGCCGTCGATCGGTTTGACGTTTGCAGCGGGACTGCGTGCATTCTTGCGACACGACCCGGACGTGATTCTGGTTGGTGAAATTCGAGACAAGGAAACGGCTGAAGTCGCGATCAACGCATCGCTCACCGGTCACCTTGTGTTCAGCACGCTGCACACCAACGACTCGGCCAGCGCGGCGACTCGTCTGCTCGACATGGGCGTCGAGGCGTTCCTGGTGAGCAGTTCGGTCGAGGGTGTGTTGGCCCAGCGCCTGGTGCGACGGATCTGTCCCAAGTGCAAGGAAGAGTACGCGCCGGAACCTTCGGAAGTGCCCAGCGACTTTGAACTTCCGCCCAGCGGTAAGGTGCATCGCGGAGTCGGTTGTCGTGAATGTCGCGACACGGGATTCAAAGGCCGCGTTGGTATTTATGAGTTCCTGCGAATCACCGACGACATCCGCGAAGTGATCATTCGGCAGGGGACGGCTGGCGAACTGCTGCACGTCGCCCGCAAAGGCGGATTCCGGGCCATGCGCGAAGACGGTTGGGACAAGGTTCGTGAGGGCAAGACCACGATCAGCGAAGTGGTTCGCGTCGCCAAGGCTTAACTTCATATTCGCAAAGAGCTTAGTCCAGCGTCTGGTCGCGGCGGGGTCGCCCGTTTTGCGCAGATATTCAACACGCCCAGCCCGGAAATGACCGGGCTTCAATTCTTCCCATTTTAACTGCAATCGCTTCCTGGGCCCGGTGTAGAAAAGGCGTTGGGAGGATTCCCCGTCGTTGCAAAACCGGTGTTCGGTGGAGCAAATATCTATTTGACGTAAGTGCTTGCGGCGAAGTAAGGTACACGCGATCGCTTCATTTGGCGAAGCGTGCTCAACAGGACCATGGACGGTCAAGAGCATGCGAGCAGTTGTACACTTCTCGTGCGCCTATCTTGGCCGCCACGTCCGCAACACTTAAATTGGGTGTTCGCGGAGATTTGGGGCGGACTGACCTTTTGCGCAGATTGGGTTCTTGCGCCCGGTGTCTGTCGCCTTTGCAGAAATCACAATGCCGACTTTTCGATACAAGGCCATCGCTTCCGACGGGCAGGCTGTGACCGGTGCGTTGCAGGCTGACAACCAGTCGGCGGCATTGCGCTTGCTGGACGAACAATCGCTGTTTCCGGTGTCGGTCGAGGAAGGCGGTGGCGCTTCGGCGTCGGTGATTTCGGGGCGGAAAAAGAAGGTCAAACTGCGTCACCAGACGAGTTTCTACACGCAGCTTGCGGACCTGCTTCGGGCGGGTGTACCGCTGCTGCGAAGTCTCGACGTGCTGGGGCGGCAGAATACGAGTCCGGTGCTTTCTGACGTGTTGCGTGATGTGCGCGACGACGTGGCTTCCGGTGAGACGCTGGGCGACGCGATGGCCAAGCACCCGAACGCGTTCGCTGATCTGCACGTGACGATGGTGCGTGCGGGCGAGAGCGGCGGATTCCTGGAGGATGTGCTGACGCGCATCGCGATGTTCGCGGAACGCCAGGATGAGCTGCGCAACAAGCTGGTCGGATCGATGATCTATCCGATGGTGCTGATGACGGCTGGCACGTCGATCGTGATGTTTTTGATGATTTTCGTCGTCCCGGAATTGCGTAAGCACCTGCGGGAAGAGGCATTTAACTCGCTGAGTTACATCGTGTTCGGCATCACGGACGTTTTGGTTGGTTATTACCACGTGATGCTGATCGGTGGGGCGCTGGCCGGTATCGCGATTTATACATATTTGAAGACAGAACAGGGCCAAATCACCTGGGATCGGATCAAGCTGAAAGGTCCGATGCTGGGCAAGATTATAACCATGGTGGCGATATGCCGTTTTTGCAGGATTCTGGGCACGTTGTTGGCCAACGGTGTACCGATTCTGCAGGCGCTGGACATCGCCAAGGATTCGACGGGAAATCGAATTCTATCGGAACGCATCGGCGAAGCCGCGACGAGTGTACAAAAAGGTGAGTCGCTTTCGACCCCGCTGGGAAAAAGCGGGCTGTTTCCGGAAGACGTGATCGACATGATGGCCGTCGCCGAGGAGAGCAACAACCTCGACAACGTGCTCGTGCAGATTGCGGATACGAACGAGGCGCGGACAGCACGGACGATCGATGTGGCTGTTCGCTTGCTGGAACCGCTGCTGCTGTTGGTGATGGCGGTGATGGTGTTGTGTATAGCGTTGGCGCTGCTGCTGCCAATTTTGACGATGTCGCAAGGCGGTGGGATTTAGTGACCGCGGCGTGATGAGATTCTAAGGCGTGTATTGATCCATCTAGCAAAAGGATTGGAATGATGATTGGGCAAGTGCAAAGAAAAAGAAAACAGATTCGCCGCGGGTTTTCGCTTTTGGAAATCCTCATCGTGGTTGGCATTTTGGCGCTGCTCGCGGCGTTCGTTGTGCCGAGTCTGATGCGAAGCGGTGACGAAGCGAAGATCGGTTTGGCGAAGTCGGCAATCGGTCGCAGCGGACCCATCGCCGGGTCACTAAAGAAATACCGGTTCGATGTTGGCGCGTATCCGGATACGTCAGAAGGGCTGAAAGCGCTTTTTGAAATTCCGTCCGGTCTCAACGAGGAAGACAAGATTTGGAAAGGTCCATACTTCGAGACCCCGCCCGAGGAGTTGGTTGATCCGTGGGGCGAGGAATTCGTCTACGAAGCGCCCGGCAAGTTCAACGAAGACAGTTACGACTTGTCGAGCAAGGGCCCGGACCGCAAAGAGGGCACCGACGACGACATCAACAACTGGAAAGAGAAGTAAACGATTCGGGATTGCGTCCTGAGTCGCAACGATACTTGCTTCAGTCGCAGTGCCGAAGTTCGAGATGATTGACGTCGCGTCGATCGTCTCGGGCTTTGGCCTGCATGTAGAGAAGCCATGAATCGCACCAAAGCACATCGCGGATTTACGCTGCTGGAGATCCTGTTGGTCACGGGGTTGCTGGCCATCGTGATGGCGATGGTGCTTCCGAGTTTCTTCAACGATTTCACGCGAGCACAGCTGCCAGAATCAGGGCGGCAGATGCGGGCGCTGCTTCAGTTGACCCGGGCGAATGCGATGATCGACGGACTGCGCTACCGCATTCGCTTCCCGCGCGAAGACGAACTCGATGGGCAAGGGGATCAACGTCAGCCGGTCGTCGAAGTTGAAGATCGGCCGCTCGAGTTTCCAGAGGAGTTTCGACCGGTGTTGGCTTCCTGGGCGCAGGACACGACGCTCCTTCGCAAGATCCGGTGTGCGAAGGTGCGCTTGGGCAAACCGACGATCGACCAACTGCTAGGCGAAGACGAGTTGGCGGATGAGTTGGCAGAGGATCGACTGGAGGAACTCGAAGAGACGGCTGACGAAACGTACGAAGATGAGTTTCCCCCGCTGGTCATTGACACGGATGGGACGAGCGAGTGGGCGACGTTCTTGTTGACCGATGCGCCGGCAGACGTACCGCTGGAAGACCTTGATGACGAGACGGAGTTTGCCCGCCTTGAGCTAATCCTCGACGGGTTGACCGGGTTGTCATGGTTGCAGCGAACGCTTTACGTCGAAGAGTTGGAAATGATGAAGGAGCACGGTTGGCCTCCGGTGTTGCGGAAGGATTTTCTGCAAGCGCAAAAGCTGACCGAAGACAACGTGCTTGAAATTCGGGAAGCGAGCGTGCGGCGATGAAGCGGCGTTTGCATGGACGGGCTGAGTTGCAGAAGTCGGGTTTCCTGCTGCTGGAAGTTGTGGTGGCGGTTGGATTGCTCGTGATGGGGATGGCCGTCATCGGCGCGCAACTTCAATCGGCGACCGATCGCACGTACGAAACGAATCACATGGCCCGCGTGGTGTTCTTGGCCGAGTCGAAGTTGGCTGAGATGGACACGGGCCTGTTGGAAATGGAACTCGAACAGGAGGACGAGTTCGGGAATCTGTTTCCGTATTACGGTTGGCGGTTGTTGGCGGTTCCGCTGCCGGAAGATCCCAATCCGACATCGCCGCGTCATCCGTTGGATACGCCGATGGTGGCGATCACGTTGCAGATTCTCTACGACCCGGATCGCGATCTGGAGACGGACGAAGAATTCGATTTTGACGAAGCCGTTGTGATCAAGACGTATCACACGCTGCGTACGCTGCCGAGAGCGCTCGATCTGACGACGGACTTCGGTCTGGACGACGAGCGGGCGGCAGAGATCAACGATCAGTTGTCGGTGGTTGGCGGTGGATCGGTCAACGTCAACGAACTAAACCCGGCGATGTTCCGTGACATGAGCATGGAGGAGTTGCTGGAGGTTTTGCCGGTGTTGATGCCAGCACTTGGCGTCGGTGAAGAGAGTGTGCTCAACATGGTGCCCGCAGAGATTCGCCCGCTGTTGGAGGCGATCTTTGCGGAACAGCGGGCTGAGTCGAGCGGTGAATCCGACGGGACCGATTCGGGTGATGATGGTTCGGGCGGCTCAGGTACTGGTGACGCTGGTACAGGCGACGATTCGGCTGGCGGTGCTGGCGGAGGCGGTAACCCGGGGAGCGGTAACGCTGGCAATGACGACGGCGCTGGAAACGATGACGGCGCAGCTGATGACGGGTCAGGCAATCCCGATGACGCGGCTGGCGATGGGGCGAATGGCGACGGAGAGGGCCCAGGACGGGGCGGACGGCGCGGTGGACGAGGTGGCAGACGTGGCGGCCGTTAACAGTCGGCGCGATTGACCGGGAGTTCAGCCGAGGCGTTCAACTGACTGGCGACGATGGTTTTGAAACATGATTGACCGCAAACCAATTCGACGCGGGTTCACGCTTTTGGAAGTGGTGATTGCCATCAGTTTGCTGGTGTTGCTGATGACGATGTTGATGATGTTCTATAACAACGCGCTGGTTCAGCGCGACGAAGGGACGAAGCGAAGTCGCGACGCACAGTTGGCGCGGGTTATTTTGGATCGGATGGCCGGCGAAGTTCGGCAGGCGGTGGGGAATGTCCCCGGTTATGGCGTGGGCGTGTTCGGTTACAAGGACCGCATCGAAGTGAACACGCTGGTGATGCCCGATCGCAAACTCAGTGAAGTGCAATCGGTGCGGCAGCGCAAGCTTCCGGCGCAGTTCGATCTGCAGCAAATTCGTTACTACGTCGCGTGGGACGAAGAGAACTTAACCGACGAAGGCGATCCGCGGGCGCTGGGTTTGGTGCGGCGCGAAAGCAAAACGTATTTGCGCGACGCGATCGTCACGAGTGAAGAGGCTGAAGAGTCGGCTGAAGAAGTCGAAGAAGCCGAAATGGCGTTCAAGGAAGAGTTGTACGCTCCAGAGATTCGATTTCTGGAGTTGAAGTATTTTGACGGGGCCACCTGGTGGGACGACTGGGAACTGACCCAGGGCAATTCGCTGCCCCAGTTGGTGCGAATCACGATCGGTTTCGAACCGGTGATTCCGGAAGAGCAGGACATGGACATCGTCGAAGATGATTTCCTTGAAGACGATGCGGACGTCGATCCGCTTCCGGGAGATCGATATTCGATTCTGGTTCGGCCCGTGCAGGCGGATGTCTTTTTTGGTTCGCGGATGTCGCGTGAAGCGTCGGCATTTTCGGAAGGACTTTGAGCGGGGACATGGCGGCTCAGACGCGCACAAGTTGGCAGTTCGGCGCAGTGCGATCGACGGCAGGAAACTGTCGCCGCAGCGGTTGTGCGCGGGTGCGTGCGTTGATTCTTCCCGTCGTGTTGATTGTGTTGCTGTTGCTTTCGCTGCTGACAGCGAGCTACGCGTTTTATGCGCAGGCCGACCATGCTGCGGGCATGGCCATGTCGCAGCGCCTGGAGTGTCGATTGGCGGCAGAAGCGGGCATCCAAGCGGTTCGGCATCTGTTGCGTTCGGAGCGGGACAATCCGCAGGCCTGGTACAGCAACCCCGCGCGGTTTGATCAGGCGCTGGTGTGGAGTCCCAATGCCACCGAGGAGACGATCGGCAAGGGCGAGTTGAACGAAGAGTCGGGCGATCGCGTGGCTTATCGTTTCAGCATTGTGGCCGACAATCCGCTCGATGACGAAACGCTGGTTCGCTATGGCATCACCGATGAATCGGCAAAGGTGAATATCAATTTCGCCAGCGAAGAGCAGCTTCTGAAGTTGATCGCGCCGCTGATCACCGATGGCCGGGAGCCTTTGGAGTTGGTTCACGCGATCATGGATTGGCGCGATCCCGACGATGAGCCGCGTGAGTTTGGGGCAGAGAGTCTTTACTACGGATCGCTGCCGACACCGCACCGGGCGAAGAACGCGCCGTTTGAAACCGTTGAAGAATTGCTGATGGTCAAGGGGATCGATGGGCGGCTGCTTTACGGCGAGGACTACGACCGCAACGGTTTGCTTACGCCCAATGAAGACGACGGCGAGACGTCCTTTCCGATGGACAACGGCGATGGGATTCTCGACCGTGGCTTGTTGCCATACATCACGGTTTATTCGCACGACTTTAACGTCAGCAACGACAACAAGCCGCGCATCTATATGTTTACCGATGCGGCGAAGATTCGACCGCGTTTGGAGGAAGTGTTCGGCGATCAGCAGGTCGTCGACTTTTTGATTGGAGCGACGCGGGAGCGGGGAACGTCGAAGACGTACACGTTGGCGCTCTACCTGGAAGACCGCACGATCGACAATATTCTGCAGTCGTCACCATTGCGCGGGCCGGCGATCGCCAAGCTCTTCGATTATTGCACGCTCAACCAAGCTCCGCAGCAGTATGGTTTGATCAACATCAACACGGCGCCGGCCAAGGTGCTCGCGTGTATCAAGGACCTTCCACCCGAAGCGATTCCGTTGATCATTCAGAAGCGAGCGACGGTGACCGGTCCGATCAAGTCGACGATCGGTTGGTTGCTGACCGAGAAGATTCTGGATTCGCACACGTTTTCGTTGGTCGAGAACCAGATCACGGCTCGGGGCAGACAGTTTTCGATTGAGTCGATCGGTTTCGCCGATCATGTGGGCGTGTTCTCGCGTTTGCAGGAAGTGGTTGATATGCGGGGACCGTTGGCCCAGGTTGTTTATCACCGAGATCTCACGCGCCTGGGGCTGGCTTATCCGGTTCGTGGCCGCGAAGGAGAACGACGCCTTGTCATTGCGGAAGAATGATCGATCGATATTGGCTGTCGATTGGGACGCGCGCTATGTCCGCTTTGTGCACGCCAAGGTGCGCAAGGGGAAGGTGCGCATCGACCGGCTTTTCAGCGTGGATCTGCCTGAAGGCCTTGATGTGTCCAGCCCGGAACAACTGGGCGGGATGATCCGCGAGGTCCTCAAGCAGCAGAAGATTCGCACGGACCGCGTGATTCTCGATGTGCCGCGCGACAAGGCGCTTCTGACGACGTTGAAACTTCCGATGACCGATCCGAATGAACTGCCCGCGATGGTGGAGTTTCAGATCGGTAAGGAACTTCCATTTCCGCTCAGCCAAGCCGTGGTCGATTTTGCGATGCCGGAACGGTCGACGGATGGTCCTGCCGACGTCTTGGTGGGGACGGTGCGTCGTGAAGTGGTGGAGTATTACCACAAGACATGCGAGCAAGCCGGTTTGAAACTCGCACGTCTCGGACTTCGGCCTTACGCGAACAAGGAAGCGATCCACAGCCTGTTTGGGGCGGGAAGATACGAATGCGTGGTGATGGTCGATATTGGCCCGCGCCTTACTGAAATCGACGTGGTGATGGGCGGTAAACTTTCGTTCTCACGGGCCGGTTCGGTTTCGATTCCGAATCCCGTCGCGCCGGGCAGTGATCAGTTGCAAGCCGACTCGGCGATCATGTCGCTTGGTGATTCGGCGGATTCGACGGACTCGGCGATTATTCAGTTCCCGCGATCGACGGTACCCGGTGGTGCGTCGGATGTTGATCGTGTGGTCAGCGCGCTGGTGGTCGAAGTGACGCGCACGATCGAAGCGTTTCGGTCATCAACGCCCGGCGTCAACGTCGACATGATCGTGGTCGGCGGCAGCGTGGGCATGGAAGAGCAGGTGGCCCGCGCGCTGGGTGAACGCTATTCGGCGACGGTGGAGATTTACAATCCAGCCCCGCAGTTTGGTTGGCCTGAAGAGAAGGGTGCAGAGGCGCGGGCGTTTTCTGCGGCATTGGGATTGGTTTCTGCGTTTGCCGGAGACTCGCAGTTTGATTTTGATTTCCTGCATCCCAAGCGAACGGTGACGGCGGCTGAACGCCGTTTGAAGAAAGCGCCGGTGTTTGCGGTGGCGGCATTGGTTGTGGTGTCTGCGATCGGGGGTGTGTACTGGAAGGTGATCATGCCCAAGCGGCAGGCGCTCGCGGACATCCGAACGCAGATTGAAGAATACGAAGATCGCATCAGCGACCTGGAGAAGATCGAAGACAAGCGCATTGCGGTGGCGGATGCATTTGATAAGGAACAGGTGATTTGGCTCGACGAGTTGAATCGGTTGTCGGATTTGTTGCCTTCGAATCAGCAGATGCTGTTGAAGCTGATGGACATGGATGCGAAGGATGCGGAAATCATCTTGAAGCTGGAGGCGCAGAATCGCCAGACGGTTTTGGACACGGTGGACAAGATTGATTCGTTCCGACTCCGGGGCGAGGAGACCATGTATTTCAACGCGGTCGCCGGCAGAATGACGGAATCGGGTTCGAAAGAACAGTATCCAACGTCGGGGTCGATCAATGTTGTGATTGAACCCAAGGTCAAAACAAAGTGATCTTGTGGATTTTTTCAGAAGCGGCGGTTGTGGTTGCTTCCCGTAGAGTTTGAGGACTTATGAACCAGCGCGAAAAACGATTGCTGATCGCCATGATATCGGTTGCCGTCGTTGGCTTTGGGGCCAAATACGCCAAGCCGGTATTCATCGATCCGTTGTTCAACACCGACGATCTGATTCGTCGTGCGCAAAACGAACTGGACGACATCGCCGGGCAGCACGACGAGCTTGAGACGGCGCTTCGCGACAAGTACATCAGCTACGTTGAGCGTACGAAAACCACCAACCCCGACGACGCCCGTGACGATCTCTATGAATGCATCAACGGCCTGGTGCGCGACGCCAAATTGCGCGAAGCACTGATCACGCCGAAAGAGCCACGGGCGATTGAGAAGCGTTCAAAAGTCTACACAATCCAGATTTCGATGTCGGCGATCGGTTCGTTCCGGCAGAGCATCGATTTCATCAAACGGTTTTATGGCATTCCATACATCGCTCGGTTCAATTCGCTGAAGTTGGAACCAACGTCAGCCCGTCAGCGCTCGGGGCATGACGAGGTGAAGCTGACCGGTGAGATTGAAGTGCTTGTGCTGCCCGATGAAAAGCTGCTGGATTTGAAGATTGGCAAGCAGCCCGACTTCATCACCAAGTTCACCAACAAGCAACTGGCGCGGTTGACGAATTGGAAACCGTTTACGCCGTACGAGAAGCCGACGCCTCCGCCCAGACCCCAGACGCCCCCTCCGCCCGTCGATCGTACGCCCTCGCCACCTCCACCGCCGGCTGGTCCACCGGAATGGGAGGATGCGTCGGAATGGGTCTTGCGATTTGTCGGGAGCTATGGCGTTGATGAGGTCCGGCTTGGCAATATTGCGGACGAGTCGACGATGTACGTCGCCGCTGGTGAAGACCTTGATGGCGGGACGTTGATTCTCCTGTCAGCCGGCGGCGTGGTGAATTTCAAAGCGGACTACGGTTACTACGTGTATCCGTTGGGCGAATTCCTTTCAGATCGGATCCCGCTCGAAGATGCCGACGATTGGCCCGAGATTCAGGTGGCGATGTTGCAATACTTCAAAGCCGAGGATCGGCGGATTGCAATTGAGGACGCCGAAAAGGAAGCACAAGCCGCCAAGCGCCGGGCGATGGGGCTGGCTGATGAGGACGGTGGAGAGGAAGGCGATGAGGCTGACGGCGAATTTGTCGGTCCGCCGACGGATGCTGACGACGGCAGTGAGGAAGCAACGTCCAACGGCATCGCCCACGCGAAATCGATTTTGAAGGCGATGGGGCTCAACTACGAGGGGGCTGATGCGGGAAGCAACGGCGCCGCAGTCGAGCCCAAAGATACTGTCGATCCAGACACGACATCGACAGGTTTATCGCAAGAATCCCCGGGCAATATGCAGCCGACATCGCCCGGGAGGGTAATACCCAATGCCGGCACGAATGGATCGGAAGATATCAGGGGGCGTCGACGGGCGCCGCGATCATTTCGATCAAGAAGCACCCCCAAACAAAGCCCCGCGCCTTCGCGCAGATCGATGGACCGTTCGAACGAGACCAACGTTGTTCAACCCGGCTCGAACTCGACAGTCCGGAAAGCGGATCGCGACGGGGAAGATAAAAACAAACAAACTGACTCGCAAAAATGACATGGGATCAATGCGATGCTAATCCAAAGTAACCGATCAAATTACATTTCTCGCGACACATCCTCGGCCCAAGCAGGGCGCGCATCTTGGCGCTCGACCGTGGCGCTGCGTTTCGCGTTGCGCAAAATGTGTTGCGTGTTGATCGTCGTTGGCGGACTCTGGGCGTCACCACGTGGCACTCTGGCCGCCGGTGACGAGACTTCAGATGAAATCCTCGCCAAGATTCAGAAACTCGCTGACCAGGAAGTGACCGAGGCGCAGATTCGCGAGCTCGATGAGCTATGGGTCGAGTGGGAAAAGGCGATGGAGCGCGAGGGTCGGGAAGACGAAAAAAGGGCGAAGGCCCTAGAAGCACTTTCGGGCTTCAAAGAGCAGCCGACCCCCGCCGCGAAGGAGCCCAAGAAGGAGACACCTCAGCAAGCCCGTCGTGTCACTCCTGCGCCTCGCACGCCAAAGCCTGAAGTCGACAAAAACAAAGATCCCAAAGATGCGGTCGAAAGCAGAAACCCCTCTAGTTCGAGGCATTCGTCGCGCCGCACACCGACATCCCGGCGGGGCAGCAGCAACGACAAGAAGGACGATGACGATAAGGCTGAAACCAAGAAGCCCAGGACTTCAGGGCGCAGGCATGGCCGAGCAAATTCGTCGCGCGGGCGCGATGCCGCTAAAAACAAGCCCTCAAAGACTGGTGTTGAGTTGAGGCCTGAACTCAACGTTGACGCCGAAAACTATCTCAAACCGTACGATCAGCGCACGTACCAATTCAGCATCGACGGAACTTACGCCGACCTGATGGAGTCGTTCTCGCGCATGTCCGGTCTGCCGATTGTGGGGGAAGCGCCGGCTGGTGACATCAAGTTTGTCAGTTCTGAAAAGATGGATTTCAAGACGGCGATGGGTCGAATCAGCATGTTGCTGTTTCGTCACCCCGACGACATGTATTGGATTTATCTGGACAAAACCGGATCGTCGCCGGTGTTGCAGTTGATTCCGGTCAATTATGGCGTACGGCCCCTCCCGTTGGAGCGAATTTTCCCGACAGTGGAGGAATATCGCGCAAGCGGTCTAGGCGACAACGAGATGGCGATGTTGGTCTATACGCCCGAGACCGGTTCCGTCGCGGAATTGGAACCATTGCGCGACTTCATGCCCGACTATGTTCGCATTGCGCAGGTTCCCGACAAGAACCAAATGAACATTTTCGGGTTGGTGCGCGATATCAATAAGTACCTGCAGCTCATTGACCGAATCACGCCTGAAGTACCCGACCCGCGCGAAATCCGTATTCTAAAGATTGAACACATTCTGCCGTCGGAAGCGGTGGAATCATTGCGGCTTCTTGTGGATGGATTCGATGAACCCAAGGGCGCACCTGCAAGGAAACGCCGTGGAAACCAGGCCAGTGTGGCTGAAGCCGAAGCGCGGGGAATCGTCGCGATCCCCAATGACGACATGAGCACGCTGCTTTTGTATGCGATGCCCAAGAAGATCGAAGAGGTCAAAAAAGTTCTGCCATTCGTGGACGTTGACCCTAACGAACCCGATTACGCACCGGTCATCGTGGAAGTCAAGTACGGCAAGTCGGCGGATGTGTTGACGATGGTGCAGACGATGCTTTCGACCGATGTCAGCACCACGCCCAATCCCAACAACAAGAAGAAGTCCACGCGCGGGGCGAAGAAGAAGCCTCGTCCGCGACGTGCTGCCACCGGTTCGACCGCATCACTCGATGAGTTGACCATGATCGATTGGCCGGCGATGAACAGCATCATCATGAAGGGCACCGACGAGAAGATCGAAGAAGCCCGCGCGCTGATCGAGCGATTTGACGTGCCCGACGCGACGGTGACGGAATTCGTCGACGTCGAGCACCGCGACCCCGTGGAGTTCGTGGCGCTCATCAATGAGATCTTCAGCAGCCAGCAGGAAGATGGTGTGACCTGCACGGTTGACAACGAAGGCGAGTCGATCGTGTTGATCGGCAAGGAAGAGTCGGTGGCCAAAGCCCGCGACCTGATCGCCCAACTCGATGTCGAGTCGGAAGACGAGGCGGATGACGTCTTCAGCTATCGGCTTCAGAATACGACGCCGTCGTCGTTGATCGCCATCCTGACGCAGTGGGATAGTGAATCGCCCACCGCGGCTTCGACCGCGGCAAAAGGCAGCAAACGACGCACCCGCAGGCGTGCGACAACCAAGACCAATCGCTTCCAAGCCGACGACGCATCCAACACGCTTTATGTGTTCTGCAACCAGAGCGAGTGGGATGAGAAGTATCGGCCGATGATCGTCAAGCTTGATAACGAGCTCAACGTTCAGACCGAATACGACGTGATCACGCTGAACTATCTCAATACGTCGGATGCGATCAGTATTTTGGAATCGAAGTTTGACGGTACGCAGGGCGGTGGAGCGCCATCGTTTCTTGAGTCGCCCCAGGGGATCATGGTGTTCGACGCGTCGGATACGCAGTTGGCGATCATGAAGCACATCCTGGCCGCAGTCGATGTTGATCCGGTCAAAGTCGGTGCATTGATTCGCAAGACATTTACGCTGGAGTTTGTCGCGGCTGACGAACTCATTCCGATGCTGGAGGCGATGGTGGACACGGGGAGTATTTCGGCTCCGGCGCCGAAGACCCGCGGTAAGCGAAAGCCAAAGACCACCGCCCCGGCTTCGACGTCTTCGGTTCAGTTTGTTGACTTTGGCAATCGCCTCTACGTCACAGCCCCACCGCAGAAGATGGTGATGATTGAGGAGTTGATCAAGGAACTCGACACCAATCCGGATGAGACGGCGATTCGGGCGTACGATTTTGAGCCCGGTACCAACGTCGTGGAATTGTCGCAGACGCTTTCGCAGTTTTTCCCGAAGAATAGCCGCATCGTCAGTTCGCTGAGTCCTGCGAAACCGACCGACAAGCGGCGTCGCAGCACCAAGCCGGTGACCAAGGTGGCATCGCGCGGGGACTCTGAAATCATGTTTGTCCCCCAGCCCGCGACGCGCAAGATTTTCATCTCAGCCCCCGTGGACATGTTCGACGAAATCGAAGACGCGATTGAAATGCTGCGTCCCGACGTGGAAGGTCCGAATTTCGCGGTCGAGTTTATTGAAGTCGATCAGTGCGACCCGACGGTGATCGTCGACGTGGTCGCGCCGATCATCGAACTGCGCAAGAAGTCGTACATCCTCAGTGGTGAACTGCCCGAAACGACGGAAAAGGACGCGGATATTTCACTGACGGCTGACCCGGCTGCCAATCGCATTGTGTATGCGGGTCCGCGTTTGTTGATTGACGATCTCAAGACGCTGATCACGGAAGTGCAGAAAGGTCAGTGCAACGATGATGTTGTGCGCCGCGTTCCGCTGATCAAGTCGCCGGCAGATGAAATGGCGTTGGCGATCAACGCGATGCTGACCGGATCGCCGGCTCCTGGTGCGATCACGCAGACGAAAGGCGGCAAGGACGCGAAGCGTGGCGGTAACAAATCGAAAACCGTGTTGAAAACAACCGGTGTGGTGACAGTGGTGGCTGCCCCGGGTGGCGACGCTCTGGTCGTAAAAGGCCCCAGCGACGAGGTCGACAGAGTTGAAGCGTGGATTCGCAAGCTCGACGACGATGCGAGCATGGGTCTTCAGATGAAGATCTACAAGCTGACCACCAAGGACGTCGAGGAGTTCGCGGACGAGATCATGACGGTAATTGATTCGGGTTCGGCGAAAGCGAAGAAGTCCAGCGAAGACTCCATGTGGGACGACATCAGTTTCGGAGGCCCGCGGCGTGGTGGCAACATCAGTCTGGTGACCAACTACTTCGCCAATGTGATGATCGTGTGGGCTTCGCCGCAGGATCTGGCGAAGATTGACGCGCTCTTTGATGTGTATGAATCGGGCGAAGTCGATGTCGTTGAGGAAATGCCCAGCGAGTTGGTTGAACTCAAGCATGTCGATCCGTTTGATGCCACGTACACGCTGGAAGAGTTGATCGATGCGCTTTGGAGCAAGAACGCCCCGAAGGTTGATTACATTCCGTTGTCACAGATGCTCGTCATCAAGAGCCGGAACATGGACGAGGACCTTCCGCGTATCAAGAAGCTGATCGCGGACTTCGTGGACATTCCAGGTAAGGAAGGCGAAATCAAGCATTCGGTGGCTTCCATCAAAGGCAAGCCGGTCAGCGTGGTCACCGCGCTTCTGCTTGAGCAACTTGGCGACATGGACATTGAAGTTGAGGGTTTGAGCAGTGACAAACAAGGCTCGCGGCTTAAGGTCCTCAAACCGGAAAGCGACGACAGTCGATGTGTGTTGCCATCGTCGATTTTCGCGGGTCTCGAAGCGTTGCAGACGAGCGCCTTCGGGCAGACTGCGCCCAACGAAGACGAACCAGCGGCTGACCCTGACGACGCCCTCAAGAGCGTGATGGAGGACGAGCGGGCGTCCAAGTCGGACGACGGTGAGGCTGACGATTCCAAGACCGAGTCCACGCGTCCGAAGGTTCGGATCATCGTCGACGAGGTTACCAATTCGATCCGCATCGAAGGTGCCCCCAAGGATGTGAGCGAAGTGAAGTACGCGATTGAGCAGATCGAGAAGGACATCGAAAAGCTTCCGCAGCTTCCGGACATCCGCGTGTGGCAGTTGCAGCACGTTGACCCAAACGTCGCGGCGCAGGTCCTGGAGTCGATGTTCAACGCGAGCAATCGGTCGGCAGCTCAGGCGGCAGCGGCTGCCCGAT
>DDIR01000073.1:98277-109996 GCA_002338715.1 Phycisphaerales bacterium UBA1845
GGAGCCAATCCGCGCAACCAAGCCGCCCAGATGAACAAGCAACTCGCCAATATGCAGGCGGCGATGAATAAGCAAATGAAGGAACTGGCAAAGCAGAACGACGCCGGCGGCGGTGAGAGCGACGGCAAGGATGAGCGTCGCCGCGGAAAAGAAGGTGAGGACGAAGAGGACGAGGATGGCGAAAAGGGGACGACGCCGGGGGGAATCAGCGTGTTCCCGTATCCGGCGCTGAATGCGATCATCATCAAAGCCCCGACCGAGCTTTATCCGGCCATCGAGGAGTTGGTCGCGACGATCGATCGCAAGGGCGATTCCGACAGCGGTTACAAGTTTTTCAAGATCACCAACCAGCTCGCGTCAGATGTCGAAACGCAGCTCAAGCAGATTTTCGGTTTGGACCAACAACAGCAATCGCGCCGCCCGAACACCCGTCAGCCGCGTGGTCGCAATCAAAACAACAACAATGCAGCCGCGGCGGCTGCGGCTGACCAGATGCGCGAAGCGATGGCCCTTTCAGCCTTGGTTGGGGCTGACGGCGGGATGATCAGTTCGACCGAGACGATCACCATCGCCAGCAACGACGTGACCAACACGATCATGGTTCGGGCCCCGAAGCGCATTCTTGAGGTGGCTGAGGAGATCATCCAGAAGATCGAAGAGCAAGCCCCCGAGCACATCGAGACGAGGGAATATCGATTGGCCCATGCCGATGCCGAATCGGTGGTGACGTTGCTCGATCAACTCTACGATTCCGGAAGCGGTAACCTCAGCGAATATCACCCCGACAACGTCGAAGCGATTTTCAAAGCCGACGTGGCCAACAACACCGTGTATGTTCGCGCCAAGGTCAGTGCGTTCGAAAAGATTGACGAGGCGATCGCCAAGCTCGACGTCAAGCAGGACATCGGCAACCTGCTGACCATCGACGTTCTCAACGGTGATGCGGAAGCAATCGCCGCGACACTCGAAGCGATCTATGGCGTCGGAAAGGGCAAGGGACGTTCCAAGAGCGCCAATGCCCAGATCGAATTCATCGCCGATTCAGCCAGCAGCAAGATCTTCGTCCGCGCTCCCGAAAGTCTCCACGCCGAAATTCAAGGGCGGGTGGCTGAGATCGATGTGCCGCAGACCGGACTTGATATCAAAGTGTTCAAACTCAAGTACGCCAACGCCCCGCAGGTGCTGAATCAGATGAACACCATGGTGAACAAGTTGCTCCAGCAGCTTCGAGCCACCAAGGCGAACATCAAGCTCGATCCGTTCAGTGCGGAAGCCGACCAGCGTTCGAATTCGCTGGTGGTCATGGGCGGACCGATTACGTTTGCGTTCGTGTCGCGCGTGCTGGCTGAGATCGACGTGGAAGCCGCGGCGCCGATGGAGATTCAGACGAAGGTCATCGCGCTCAACGATTCGGATTCCCGCGAAATCGCGGCGACGATCAATCGACTCTACGGCGGTCCCCAGCCCGACGGTTTGGATCCGCCCAGAGCCGAGGCGAACGTGTCCACGAACACCGTGATCGTTCGAGGGACAGCCGGCCAACTTGATAAGATCGATGCGGAAGTCATCAAGAAGCTCGATGAGTTCGCCAGCGGTCCTTCCGCACCGGTGAAGAAAATTTATCAGATCAAGGAAGCCCGTGCGTCCAACGTTGCCGACGTCATCAACAGGTCGCTCCGAGGAGGCGGTCGCGGGTCGAATAACAACATCAGCGTCGTTCCCGACGATGAACAAAACGTGTTGGTTATTTACTGCACGCAGAAAGATTACGATGAGTTGGTGCCGCTGATCGAGGAACTCGACAAGAAGCCTGACACGCAGTCCGAAGTCGTCGTTCGGGTGTATCAGATTGAATACGTTGAACCCAACTCAGCCGTCCGGGCGATTCAAGACACGTTCAAGGTTCCGCGCGGCGCGAAACCTCAGGACGAAGTCAAGGTCAACTATGTTTCGGGGACAAGCAGCCTGGTCGTCAGCGCAACACCAGAGAATCATTTGAAGGTGGCTGAGCTGATCACCAACGTGGACACCGAATCACCGGTGCAGCGCACCACCCACGTCATCGGGCTTAAAGACGCCAACGCCGAAGAACTCGCAGGCAAATTGTCTCAGATCATGGAGCGAACGCGTCGCCGTCGCCGCGACGATCAGGGGTTTGCGATCGTGGCTGATCCGGGAACGAACTCGCTTCTGGTCTTTGCCAACGAGTCCGAATTGGCGGACATCAAGGGATTGATCGAAACGCTCGACGTTCCGCAGCAGTTTGAACAGCAGGTCAAGTCGTTCAACCTCGAGTTTGCCGACGCGGGTTCGACGACGCAGGCGCTGACGCAATTGTTCGGTCAGGGGCGATCCAATCGTCGGGCCAGTCCTCGCGATCAGATCAAAGTCGTCCCCGCATGGGGATCGAATGCGGTGGTGGTCGCTGGTTCTCCGCAGCACATCCAGGAGATCGAAGCATTCCTGAAGGATTATGATCAAAAAGGCACCGGGTCGCGCGACGTCAAGGTTGTGCAAATCAAATATGCCAACGCCAGCGAGGTGGCGCGGGCACTTCAGGACATCTTCGTCAATCGCGGCCGCAACGTTCGCGGTCAGGAAACGATCAGCGTCACCGCGCCTTCCGGTTCGGATGCGATTCTGATCAAAGCCAGCGATGACGAGTTTGCGGAAATCACAAAAGTGATCGAGCAGCTTGATGTGCTGCCGGATGACACCGATCGTTCGGTGCGCACGTTCACGCTTGAATACACCAATGCCGACGAGATGCAGACGATTATCGAAGACTACCTGCGCAAGCCGGGCAACGGCGGTGGTCGTCGCGGCCGCGGGGGTGGCGAAGAACTGCTTGGCAACATTCGTGTCAGCATCGTGAGTTCAAACAATTCGCTGGTGGTGACGGGTGATGAAGACGGTTTGGCGCGGGTGGCATCGTTGATTGAAAAGATCGACGTCGAAACCGAAGCCGAGTCGGGCCCGCAGATCATCAAGCTCGAACGGGCGATCGCCAGCGAAGTCGAACCGACGCTGTCGCAGATTTTTGTCGAGGGCGCCAACCGCAACAGCGGGCGAAATCGGAATCGCGGCGGCGGTTCAACGATGACGCCGGTGATCGTCGCCAACGACGTGACCAACTCGCTGATCGTGCGGGCCAACCCGGGCGACTTTGCCCAGATTGAACGTCTCGCGCACGAACTCGACTCGGAAGAAGCCGAGGGCGAACGCGTCAAGTTGATCCAGCTTTCGTCGGCGTTTCGGGCGGATGACATCGCTTCAACCCTCGAGGCAACACTGGCAGCGGCGATGCAGCCGCGTGGTCAGGCTGGTGGTGGCAGTCGTCGGGGTGGACGCGGTGGACGAAACAGCGGGAGTTTGTCGGTTGAACCGATCTCGTCGAGCAACTCGCTGCTGATCGCGGGTGACCCCAAGGAATTGGAGTTGGCTGAGGTGATCGTTGCTCAGATTCAGCAGCAGGGGCCGGCTGGCGGAAGGAAGACGTTGATTCTGACACCGGACAAAATGGATCCTGAAGATTTTAAGCGTGTCATTGAAGGCATGATCGAGCAGAATAACTCACAAGGTTCAAGGCGTTCGTCGCGGCGTGGGCGGCGGCGGTAAGTTTTTGCCAGATATTCGGATAACTGTCGCGCGCCCGCGAGGGACTTCGGTTGTAATGCAACCTGAGTCTGCGACGATGGTTTGAAATCACAAGTCAACACCGGATGTGACTTGGCGACATGGAGGTTGCCGAAGCGCGTGCGGTGCGGATTCATAAAGGGTTGAAACGATGTTGAAGCGATCGATATTGGGATGGGTCCTGGCTGGTGCGGTGCTGTTGCCGCAACCGTTGTTCGCCCAAAGGGCAGACGACGATGCCGACGGCAGACGCCAACCGGCTGGACGACGCAATGCCGGCGACAACAGGGCTGAAGACAACAGGGCTGATGCCGACGGTGTACGCGACAACAACAGCAATGCCGACGGAGGCAGCGAGCGCGCATCGAAAGAGCCCATGGATCTCAATCTCAGCGGCGCGGAGATCAAAGTTGAGGTTGTCGGCGACAACGTCGTTATCTACGGGCTTGAAGACGACCTGGATATTGTCGAAGAGTTGATGAATCGACTCGACGGCGAATATCAGCCGCAGGGTTATCGCGTTCTCAAGTTGCAAAGCAAGAACGCGCAGAACATCGCCAGCGTCGTACAGCAAGCCGCAACAAAACTGCGTGGTCCATCGCCACGTCCCGATGAAGAAATCGCGGTTCAAACCATCGCGAACAACATCCTGCTGGTGACCGGTCCGGAATCATCCCTCGATCAAATTGAAACGTTGGTCAAGTTGCTGGATGAGCAGGATTCCGGTCTGCCCGACTTTGATTCGGAAACGTACGAACTCAAGCATATCAAGGCAATTGAAGCCGCTCCGAAGTTGGAGGAACTGGTCAATGCCTTGCGTCAGAAGCAAGGCGAGGACCCGGCCAGCAAAATCACGATCACACCATTGGACGCGAGCAATTCGCTGTTTGTGATCGCGCCGAAGACGGAGCATGAAAAGATTCGCGAGTTGATCAACCGTCTCGACGTCGAACCGATGAAGGGGTTTGGCGATTTGACGCTGGTCCACTTCCCGCTGCTCAACAGCAAAGCCACGGGCATGGTCGATGTGCTCGATAGTTTGCTCAAGACGGCTGACACGTCCGACGCGGTGAAAGAGACGATTCGTCGCCTGCGGATGATCAAAGCCTCTCCCGACGGCACGCAGGTCGAATTGCCGGTGCTCGATCTCGAACGCCAGATCAAACTGATCGCCGACGAAGAGTCGCAGGCGATCATCTGCGCGACGGCTGAGGAAAACATCGAACCGCTGGGTGAACTCATCCGGCTGCTCGACAGCGTTCCGCTGGCTGAAGAGCAGAACCTCCGCGTGTATCCACTCGCCCATGCTGATGCAGCCGGGGTGAAGGAACTGCTCGACGAAATGTTTGATGCGGGCAAGGACCTTCCCAAACCGGCGCCGGGCAGCGAGACGACCGAAGCCGTCCCGACCAATGCCATTGGCCGATCGCTGGTTTACAACGTTGCGATTTCAGCCGACGCCCGCACGAACACGCTGGTGGTTGCCGGCCGCACTGAACAGCTTGTGCTTGTGGATGGTTTGATTCAGAAGCTCGACGTGCCCATGTCGGAGATCAAGTACCCGATCCGCCTCATCACGATGACGAACACCGACGCGACGCGCATCGGCAAGATCGTCGAGGACCTGTGGGAGAAGCGTATCGAGAACATGGAGAAGCTCGAGCTCGGCGAGTCGGCGCTGGCGAAGGAAAAGATTTTCCTGTCGACCGACATCCGCTCGAATTCGCTGATCCTTTCGGCAACTGCCGAGAATTTTGAAGAGATCAAGAAGATCGTCGAAACACTCGACGGCGCGCCCGAGCGCTTCAGCGATCAGATTCGCATCATCAACTGCACGGTCGCGTCAGCCGGCGATTTGAAAAGTAAAATCGACGAGTTATGGCAACGAAAAGCCGAGCTTCGCGGGGAGGCTGACATCCCGCAGGACTCGCCGGTGGTCGTCGCCGACCAGCGCAGTAACGCACTGGTGATCGCGTCGGGTCCCGATGACTTCGAAGAAATCAAGCGCTTGGTCGAGCAGTTGGAATCTCAGCCGCTCGCACCCATCGCCGAGATTCGCACGATCGAGCTGGCCAACAACGACGCGACGCAAATCGGCGACATGCTCAAGGAACTGTTCGAAGAGCGCCTGCAGCAGCGATTGGCTGAGGGGCAGAATGAAAACCCGTCGGATCGCGTGGCGATTGTCACGGAACCGGTGACGAACACGATTTTGGTGGCGTCGTCGAAGGACAACTTCGATGAGATGGAGCGGCTGATCAAGGCGCTCGACGTCGAACTCGATCCGGAAGGCGTGATCCGCGTATTTCCGCTCGAAAACGCGCAAGCCGAGAACGTGTCGGAAAAGATCAACGAATTGTTTGAAGAAGGTTTGTACCTCGGCGCGGTGGGGGCGGAGAACGACATCATCGAGCAGCGTCAGAAGGTGTCGCTGGTGGCCGACTCGCGTTCCAACGCGGTGATCGCCAGTGCGTCGAAGACCAACCTGAGCATCATCGAAAAGCTCATCTCGCAGATGGACACCGATCGTGCCCCGCTGGTCAATGCCGACACGCGCATCTTCCAACTCAAGAACGCCGACCCCGTCAAGGTCGGCAGCATGATGGACACGCTCTTTGAAGGGATGGAAGCGAATTCCGACGGCGATTTCAAAGCGCCGACGATCGTACCCGACGCGATGAGCAACACGCTGATCATGACCGGGTCGCGCGACGCGATCAAACGCTCGACCGAAATGCTCGAATCGCTCGACGTGCCCGTGTCGGCGAAGTCGGCGATCAAGGTTTATCCGTTGCACGAAGCGTCAGCCGTCAAGCTCACCAGCAAGATTGAAAACATCTTTGAAGGGCGCCAGGAAGGTGCCGATGGCGAACGCACGCCCGTGTTTGTGATGGCCGACGAAGCCACCAACAGCATCGTGTGCAGCGCTTCGCCCGAAGATCACAGCACGCTTGAGCATCTGCTCTCTTTGCTCGACGTTCGCTCATCCATCAGCCGACAGGTGCAGGTCTTCCCGCTAAGGCAGGCCAAAGCTGAACCGACGGCAACGTCGCTGGAAGCGCTGTTTGAATCGCAGGGGCAAGACAACCAAGGACGGGCTGACGTGATTGCCATCGAACCCGACCCGCGGACAAATTCGCTGGTCGTGTGGGCGTCGAGTTCGGAAATGGACAACATCGCCGACGTCATCAAGAAGATGGACACGTCCGTGCCCGGTCCCGAAATGATGCTTCGCGTCATTACGTTGAAGCGGGCCTATGCGACCGAGTTGGCGGAGGTGTTGGCCAACACGATTTATGGCGGTGAACAGTCGGGTGGTCGTGGCGACGATGAAAAAGCGGTCATTTTGAAGTTCGTGGATACGCTGCCCGACGGTCAGAAGAAACTGCGCACGCTGATGCGACAGGATATCACCATTGAACCGGACGAACGGACGAATTCGCTGTTTGTTCTCGCACCAGCGGCCAGCATGGACATGCTCGAAAGCATGATCCAGTCGATCGATCGCATTGATCCGATCCTTAGCGAAATCCGGATGTTCCCGCTGGCCAATGCCGACGCCGAGGAAGTCGTGGATGTCTTGACGACATTGTTCGAACAAGACACTTCAAACGAAGGTCCGGAGACCCGCCTGGAAGTCGGTGGAGCCGCGACGACGGCTTCGACTGCTGGAACGGACGCACGGTCGCCCGGTCAGCGATTGAAGTTTACGGCCAACCGTCGCACGAACTCGGTTATCGCTGCCGGTGCGGAAGCCGACTTGAACATGGTCGAAGATCTGATTCGTCAGCTGGACGGTCAGGATGTCGACGAACGCATTCGCCACGTCTACGAAGCCAAGTATGTGCCCGCGACGGATATCGTCACTGCCCTGAAGGAATACTTCGACGCGGAGAACGAACTGCTGGGTGATCTCGATGACGAGACGGCTGTCCTGCGTCGCGCCGAGCGTCATGTGACGGTCGTTGCGGATGAAGACAGCAACACGGTGCTGCTCGGTGTGAGCCCGCGTTACTATCAGCGGACCATGGAAATGTTGTATTCAGTCGATAGGCCTCCTCCCCAGGTGGTCATCGAAGTGTTGATCGCGGAAGTCGCGCTCGACGACTCGCTCGAGTTCGGTATGGAGTTCGCCCTTCAGGATCTCTCGTTCAGCAAGAACGCGACGGTCGACGCCAATGGTATCGTCAAAGGCCGCAACTTTGACTTTGTCGGTGGAACGGATGTCGGCGCGGGCGGTGCGAGCGGTTCGTTTGGCGGATTTACATTCGCGATCACAGGGGCGGACTTCAACTTCCTGCTTCGTGCATTGCAGTCCGACGGCAGCCTGGAAGTGCTCAGCGCGCCGACGATCGTTGTCTCGAACAATCAGGAAGGCAACATCACCATCGGTGACCAGGTGCCGTTCCTGCGTGGTTCGCAGGTGACTGATAACGGCCAGGTCAATTCGCAGGTCGATTACGAAGACGTCGGTATCATTGTGGACGTGACCCCGCACATCAATCCGGACGGTTACGTCAACATGGAAATCCATCCGGAGATTTCGTCGCTGAACTCAGGCAGCAATGTGCAGATTTCAGAGGGTCTCAGCGCACCGACCTTTACGAACCGCTCGGCTGAGACGACCGTCACCGTCAAAGATGGCGAGACGATCGTCATCGGCGGTCTGATCCAGACGCAGGAAGACGAGCGCGAAACGAAAGTGCCGGTGCTCGGCGATCTGCCGGGGGTTGGCAATCTTTTCCGCGCGACCACGAGTCAGCGTCGCCGGACGGAGCTGCTGATTCTCCTGACGGTCAACGTGGTGCGTAATGAACTGGATGCAGCCGAGCAGTCGCGACGTCTTCGCGATCAGAGCGGGTTTATGCCCAAGCGCATCACCCGCAACAAGCTGATGCAGGGCCTGCGCATTCTGCCCGATGACGAAACGCTTCAGGATGTCCCGCCGTATCGCGAGATTGAGTCGCCCGATACGTTGCAGCCGCTCGATCCGCCGATGCAGCCGATCAGTCAGCCGCGTCCCAATACCTACGGTCCGACGCGTCCGATGAAACCGAAAGACATCAATCAGAAGACGGCGGCTGGTGTCTATGGACCACCGCGTCCCGGGATGACGGCATCGATGGTGTCACGCCCGGCGACGTACATGCCGGTGACTTCGGTCGAGTCGGTTCAGCACACGGGTTATCAGCATTCGGTGAGTGCACATCAATCGGTAAATGCTCAGCCCGTCGCCCCCGCAATGCAGGCGATGACGCCTGTTCCGGCCGCTCGTCAGGCGTCAGTTGCGCCGCGTCCGCAGCCAACGGCGATGCCAGCCGCCAACCGTTCAAATTCAAATGAACCGCTCGTTCTGGAAATGGTGGAGGTGCAGTAGTTTGTCCATGTTGCGTTTCGTTGCGAGTGCGTGCGTGGGAATGTGCGCGATTTTGAGCGGTTGCAATGACCCGGCTTGGTCATTTGATCAATCGGGCTCGCATGCGCGCGGGTCGGATATTTACAAGGTCGTTTGCTTTTATCCGCCGAACATGTGGCGCAGTTTCGATGAAGCCGGCGATCGCAACATCGAGGGCTTCACCTTTATTCTCTATCTGATTTCATCCACTTCCGAACGCGGCGCGCTGGCGGACGGTACAATCGATGTACAGATATTTACGGTCGATACCGTCGATGGCGTTCAGTCAAGCCGCGTATTGGCATACGAGTGGAGTTGCCCCACGACTGAACTTCCGGAACGCAATCCGACCAAACTCGGTCACGGGTATCAACCATCGGTCGACTGGGATACGCTTGATCTGTTCAACCGGGACATCGAAGTGCTTGTGCGCTACGTGGCTCCGGATGGGTCGATCGTCCCCAGTCGAACGGCGTCGCTCAAAGTCCCGCCCCGTAAATTGTAATACACAATGATCATTGAAATGTGTGCCACTGCTCTGTGAGCAGTGCATGCGCGCGGTTGGTTTGGGATCCACCGCACTGCTCACAGAGCAGTGGCACATCTACGACGCTTACCCACCGCGCAAAGAAAAAGCTTCCCGCATTGACGGGAAGCTTGTTGATTCGTTCGTTTGTTGACCGCGTTTTCGTTACGGTGAGAAGCTGCTGCCGCAACCGCAGGTGCTGGTGGCGTTGGGGTTGCTGAACACGAACCCTCGGCCCATCATCTCGTCGCGGAAATCGATCGCGACACCGTTGAGGTACAGATAGCTGCGCGGGTCGCAGACAATCTTGATGCCTTCCTGTTCGAAGACTTCGTCCTCGGAACTGCTTTGATCGGTCAGGTCGAGCGTGTAGTTGAAGCCGCTGCATCCACCACCCTTGACGCCGACGCGAAGGAACAATTCCTCGACCGGTTTGTCGTTCTCGGTGTGCTCGGTTTTAAGGCGTTCCAGTTGCTGCGTCACGATCGTGTTGACTTCTTTTGCGGCGGCTGCACTCAGTGAGATACCCATATTCTCTACCTTTCAATTCCCTTGGATGAACATCTCGGACGCCCTAGGCGATAAGCGCTCAACGTCCGTCAGTGGATACTAGTCGTGACCGCCCAAGTCTTCAACGCAGATGCAAGCGGTCACTGTCGATTCTGAGTTATTCTCATCGGCCAGCAAGTCGTTGAACCGATTGGTCAGGTGTCCAAAAAATCAGGCCCGGCGGGGTGGGCCGGGCCTTGGGGGGTTACCGATCCATGGGGGATGGACCAGTAAGTGGGTCAAGATGAAGTTGAAGCCCGCAGTACCCCGGTATTCGGGTCGCGATCGCTTCGATTAATAACGTTCCAGCCAACTCCTCGGTTTTTCCGAGCACATCAAGACGCAGTTGTTTGGGTTCCCGTCGTTTGGCCGATTAGAAACCTGTCATGCAAACCAACCTGATACGCCAGCAAACGCCCATTATCGCCATTTCGACCACTGATACCAGCTTCGACGCATGATTGAAATCAAATTGGCGAGGGTTCTTGCGGGTCCCGCTCTTTTGCAACTCGGATAAGCCCTGACTACGGACCGATTCTGGTCAGTCGAGCCGGCAATGTCAAGTCGCATTTAACCCCACAGAGGCTTGGGGGGTCGATAAATCCATGGTCCAATTGCAAATCCAGCCCAGGACAGCCAGCAGGCTTTGCCATGGCCAGCCAACCCATCGTTCCCCGTTGACGGCTTTGCAGTGTGTCTGAAATTCACGACTTATTTGGGGGCCAACGGCTCGAATTCCCAAATCAATTGTTGTTGGGTTCCCGCCGATGAATTACTATTACTCATAGTAGTAGCCCGGTTGGCCCATGGCGATCCAATATGCGGTTCGGTGGGGTATGCTTATTGAGATGCCCTGGTAGAGATTCGCCGGCGCTTCGGGCTGCTTGTTATGATCCATCCAGACAGACCTTCCTTTGGGAGAATTGGCATGCGTCGATCAATCATGCGTCGATCAATGATGACAGTTGCGATATTGCTGGCTGGTTCCATGCAGGTCAGCGCTCAAACTGCAACCTCCAAGTCCGGTCAATCCAAAGACAATCAAGCCAAGGGAGGAAGCAAAGCCACCACGACGAATCGATACACGGCTGATCGCCCGCTGATGCCTGGTTCGCGCCGCAACATGGACGGATCACGGGCGGTGTCACGGCGTGTCGCTCCGGCAGTAGCAACGCTCAACAAGCGCGTTGAATCGGTCGAGTGGGACGATGCGCCGCTGGAGTCGGTGATCGAATGGTTGCGTGAGCAGGGTCCAAAAACAAACGTGATCGTTGTCTGGCGGGCGCTCGAAGCGCAGGGCATTGATGCGGATACGCCGGTGACGCTGAAGTTTCGTGATGCAAGGGTCGGTCAAGTTCTCGATGAAGCGCTCAACCAGGTAGCCGACGGCGCTGAACTTCGTTTTCGCGGTTCGGGCAATACCATCAAGATTTCCACCCGCAGCGACCTCAATAAGAAGTTATACGTTCGTGCCTATGACGTGAGTGATCTGATCTTCGAAGTGCCTGATTTCAAAGGTCCGCGCGTGGATGTCACCGGCGGTGGCGGAGGCGGCGGATCGGGCGGTTCCGGAGGAGGCGCGGGTGGCGGCTTTGGTGGTGGTGGAGGCGCCG
>DDIR01000110.1:0-458 GCA_002338715.1 Phycisphaerales bacterium UBA1845
GCTCACAGAGCAGTGGCACGACTGAGATTTCGTTAGAATCTGATGACCGGCTTACCCTTTCGCACCCACCGCACAATGCTCTTCGCTTGTTTGCGGTTTCGCGTCGGCTAGCTCTGCGTCGGTGGTCTTCGACTTCAGCCAGGGCATCATTGCGCGCAGCTTGCGGCCAATCTGTTCGATCGGATGCGTTGATTCCTTCTCGGCTTGGGCGGCCATCTTGGGTTTGCCAGCCGCACACTCGGCCATCCATTCATCCGCGAAACTGCCCGATTGAATTTCCGAAAGGATTTGCTTCATGGCTTTGCGCGTCTCGTCGGTGACCACGCGCTTGCCGCGCGACAGGTCGCCATACTCAGCCGTGTTGCTGATCGACTTGCGCATGCCGGTGATACCATGCTTGTGAATCAGGTCAGTGATCAACTTCACTTCGTGCAGACACTCGAAGTAGGCCATCTCCG
>DDIR01000110.1:553-1323 GCA_002338715.1 Phycisphaerales bacterium UBA1845
CGAAGTAGGCCATCTCCGGCGAATAACCAGCTTCGGTCAGCGTCTCGTAACCGGCGCGAATCAACTCGCTCAACCCACCGCACAGAACCGCCTGTTCACCAAAGAGATCCGTTTCGGTTTCTTCGCGGAAACTCGTTTCAAGAACGCCCGCGCGACCACCGCCAACACCACACGCATAAGCCAGGCCCACTTCGCGGGTATCGCCCGACGGATCCTGATGAACAGCCAGCAAACACGGCACGCCGTTGTTCGCTTCAAATTCGCTGCGGACGAGATGCCCAGGTCCTTTCGGCGCAACCATGAACACGTTCACCGACGCGTCCGGTACGATTTTCTTGAAGTGGATGCAGAAGCCGTGGGCGAACGCGAGGTACGCACCGTCGCGAAGATTCGGCGCGATGTCCTGCTCAAAGGTGGCTGGCTGCAGTTCATCGGGGATGAGAACCATCACAACGTCGGCTTGCTTGACGGCGTCTGCGGTTTCAAACACTTCCAGACCAGCCGCCTCCGCCTTCGCGCGGCTGTTACTGCCAGCGCGCAAACCGACGATGACGTCAGCGCCGCTGTCTTTGAGGTTCATGGCATGGGCATGACCCTGCGAACCGAAACCGAGTACTGCGATTTTCTTGCCACTTAGCGCCTGGGGATTGCTGTCACTGTTGTAAAGCACTTTCATTGATACGTTCCTGTCTCGATTTACTGACTGTCTTGTTTGGTGGGTCTTGCCCACCTGATATCGTCGCGCGCTGAACTGCGGTGGGCACGGCCCA
>DDIR01000110.1:1425-2976 GCA_002338715.1 Phycisphaerales bacterium UBA1845
TGGGCACGGCCCACCCTACGCGGATGTTTCGCTGCTTCTATTAAGTCAACCGTTGCGGAAAGAATTACGCGGTGTGGCGCAAACGTTCCTGCGACGATTGGCTTTCGGTGTCGGCTAATCCGACCGCGTGCAATTCGGTCAATTCGAGCACATCGATCAGCCGGCGAATCTGCGGCGAGAACCGATGGGCGGCTTCTCTCGGCGCGGCGACCACGATGTTGGCCCGACCGTCGGCGGCAGAAACGTAAGTGACTTCGCCACCGAGACGCTGACAGAGCATCAGGATCTTGGGCAGGATCGACATGCGGTGCAGATGTAATGCGAACGTGAGGATTTCCATTAGGCTGACTCCACCATGTCCCCAAGTCCTGCACCTGCAGGCACCATGGGAAACACGTTTTCTTCCAAGTGACAAACAGCATGAAGCAAGGCGGGACCTTCAGAGTTCCACCAGGCACTTAAGGTTGACGACATTTCGTCAACATGATCGAGCGTGAATGCCTTCAACCCGTACACACGGGCGAGGGCTGCAAAGTCGGGATTGTCGGAAAGGTCCACGGCGCTGTAGCGGTTGTCGAAGAACAACTCCTGCCACTGACGAACCATGCCCAGATATTTGTTGTCCATGATGAGGATCTTGAGCGGCAGTTTGCAGCGGGCGACGGTGGCGAGTTCGGCCATCGTCATCTGAAAACCACCATCACCACAGATCGCGAGCACACGCTGATCCGGACAGGCCATCTGCGCTCCCATGGCGGAAGGCATGCCGTATCCCATCGTGCCGGCCCCACCGGACGTGATCCATTTCTTCGGGTCGTTCAAGCGCACGCGCTGTGCGGCCCACATCTGATGCTGACCGACGTCGGTTGTCACAATCGCATCAGGTCCGATCATCGAAAGCAATTCGTCGAGAAGCGCGGTCGGAGGGATGTTGTCGGCATCGTGGTCGCTCTTCGAGGTCAAACCATCACCGACATCCATCGCCTGCTGCTGCCATGCCGCAAACGGCGCGACCGGTTCTTCATCAAGCAACTTGTTCCACGCGCTCAACGTCTCACCCAGGTCGGCATGGATCGGCGCATCGACCTTCACGAGTTTGCTCAACTCGGCTTCATCGATGTCGACGTGAACGATACGCGCGGTCGGTGCGAATGCGGCTAGCTTACCGGTGACGCGGTCGTCAAAGCGGATGCCCATCGCCACGATCAAATCGCAATTCACGATGGCCATGTTCGCCCGACGCAACCCATGCATCCCGGGCATGCCCAACCACCCGGTGTAATTCGGATCGGTCGAACCCAATCCCATCAGCGTCGTGATCACCGGAACCTGCGTCTTGTCACACCACTGACGAAACAGCGCGGTCGCATCGGACAAACGACAACCACCGCCAACGATGCACACCGGCTGCTTGGATTCCTTCAGCAACTTGTGCGCACTCTTGACGGCTGACATCTTCAACTTCGGTGTCGGGTGGTACCCGGGCAGACTCTTAACCGGTTCACAGGTCTTGCTGGTCGACGCGATGAGCACGTCCTTGGGAATGTCCAC
>DDIR01000110.1:3068-3494 GCA_002338715.1 Phycisphaerales bacterium UBA1845
ACGTCCTTGGGAATGTCCACCAACACCGGACCGGGTCGGCCACTGGTGCAGATGAACAATGCCTCTGCCATCACGCGGGGCAGATCATCAACCGAACGCACGAGGTAGGCTTGTTTGGTGATCGACGTCACCACGCCCAGCACGTCTGCTTCCTGAAAACCATCCGTTCCGATCAGCGCCGAGGGCACCTGACCGGTGATACAAAGCACTGGCGATGAGTCCATCTGCGCCGTGCAGATGCCCGTCACCAGGTTCGTCGCACCCGGACCCGACGTCGCGATGCAGACACCAACTTTGCCGGTCGCCCGCGCGAAACCGTCGGCTGCGTGGATCGCACCCTGTTCGTGCCGCGTGAGCACGTGCCTGACGGACGTGTTGAGCAGTTCGTCGTACAGCGGCATGATCGCCCCACCGGGGTAACCAAAT
>DDIR01000110.1:3581-4989 GCA_002338715.1 Phycisphaerales bacterium UBA1845
CGCCCCACCGGGGTAACCAAATGCCACCGACACACCGGCTTGCTCCAACGCATCGATCACGACCCGCGATCCGGTTCTCATTTGTGATTGTTGTGACTCGGTTGGCATTGCGATCCTTCGTTTCGTCTATTCTGCTGACGCGTTTTGGCGTCCTGAGTTCGAGTTTCTGTCACGGGCAACAAAAAAAGCCGACCCCCGTCTCGCGGGTGTCGGCTTTTGGTTTCAATCTGGCTTGTCTTAAGCCCGTTAGAACCGTTCTCCGTACCCGCTTGCCCTCGAGGGGCTAATAATAAGGATGCTTACGAGGCTAATAAGGCCTACGACACCCTCTACGGATACAGCTACGAGTTCACCGGCACGGACATCGGTTCCATGCGCACCGCCAGCGACGTGGGTCGCTTTGCCTGACGCGATTGGATTGAAATGACCACGGGTCATGATGTCTTCCTGCCTGTACGGATACCGCTCATGCCAAATCAGCATGAACAGTCCCTTTTATCGTCCTGTCAGTTTCAACGCAACACTCAATCCTAGAAAACTTTGGAAACCCACGCAAATGCTTTCAGAATCTCCCCAAATGATTGTCCGTTGAGACCGAAAACCTTTCACGCCCCCTTCGTTTGAGCCCATTTGTGCCGGCTGACCCCCATGGCTACGATGACGCCCATGCAAGCGATCGTATCCAATTGGCTGGAACGTCACCGCCACCCGACCTCGCTCTGGCTGCATGCCATTGGCATCCCAATGCTCGTTTTCGGCCTTGTTTTGGGGGGTTGGCAGCTTTTCCATGGCCAATGGAGCCTGTGGTGGCGACCGGTCGGGTTGATCGTCGTCAGCTACATCCTGCAATGGATCGGCCACCGCATCGAAGGCAACGACATGGGCGAGATCATTCTCGTTAAAAAATTGTTAGGAATGCCCTACATCGCCGTCGTCGACCGCCAAACACCTTCGGAATCGAAATCATCCACACCCGCCAACCGAGGTTCAGAAGAATCATGATCAAGCGACACGCACCGCTCTTCGCACTTGCCGCAGCAGTCATTCTCCTCGCAATCCCATCTGCACCAACAATTGCCGAAGCACCGGCGTCCTCACCACCGTGGATCGCAACCGGCAAGTCGATGATGGTCGCGACCGATCATCCGGAGGCATCGCGCGTCGGACTGGAGATTCTTCAAAAAGGTGGCAACGCATTCGACGCGGCATGCGCGGTTTCGTTTGCACTCGGGGTCACCCGACCACAAAGCACGGGCATGGGCGGCGGGGGATTTCTCATCGCGCGACGCGCCGACGGTCGAGTGGATGTATTCGACTTTCGCGAACGCGCTCCCCTTCGCGCGTCAGCCGACATGTACGAAAAATTCGCGCGTGAACATCCGGACAAAGCGCCGCCAAGTCGCTGCGG
>DDIR01000121.1:0-2716 GCA_002338715.1 Phycisphaerales bacterium UBA1845
CAGCCGGTGACTACTACCGCATTCTTGCGGAGTTCTGGGCGGACGGTCCAAATTCTGAAACCCCACCCGGACATTGGTTCGTGATCGCGAATTACGTTTCTGACTCCCCGGGATTTGAAAAGCGCTTCAAAGGGGAAGGGCCGATCCTCGACGACCTGGAATGGGATGTCAAACTCTACATGGCCTTGTCTTCCACGGTCCATGACGTGGCTGTCTCGGCGTGGGGCGTAAAGGGCTGGTACGACTACATTCGTCCGGTTTCCGCGATCCGTTACATGGCCGACCTCGGACAATGCACCGATCCGCTGGCTGCGTCTTACCATCCGCAGGGACTCAACCTCAAGTCGCGCAAGATCGAACTTGTGACCGCGAGTACAACCGCGCCCGGACAAAGGCATGAGCACCTCGCCGGATCCGAAGGCAAGATCGCTGTAAAAGCGTGGAAGGGGCCCGATTACATCGCCGATCCGGCCACCGATACGGCTGGCGTGGGTTGGATTCTGGCAGAAAACTGGTGGCCTTATCAACGCCCCAGTTTTGTGACGCCGCCATTTCCGGGATACGTTTCCGGTCACAGCACGTTTAGCCGCGCGGCTGCCGAGTTGATGACGCGCATCACCGGATCGGAATACTTCCCGGGCGGACTCGGTGAATTCCATTGCCCGCAGAACGAATACCTCGTTTTTGAAGAAGGTCCAAGTCAGGACATCACGCTGGAATGGGCACGTTATTACGATGCATCTGACGAGTGCAGCCTCTCGAGAATTTATGGCGGTATCCATCCGACCGTCGACGATATCCCCGGTCGACTCATGGGATCTGAGATCGGCGCTGACAGTTTCAACTTGGCTGAAGATTACTTCAGCGGTACCGCGATCAAGGTGTTCAACGATTGCTTTACCGGTCCGGGCGTCGCTGCATCCGCGCCATGTGCTCGCGCGGATAAGGACAATGACAACGACGTCGACCTTCAGGACTATGCGGAGTTGATGATCGCGACCGAATAGTCCTCGACCTGACCATCACCCATTCCAATCGACCCGGCAGGAATATCGCCTGCCGGGTTTTTTTGCGCCTTGTGTGGCCGGCGCCCCGCACGGCGCGCCCGGTAACCATGCGCTTTCTCAGTTGCCAACAGTCGAATGCGGCGCAATCGGCCTATCGGACGTTACTCAAATCAAACGCGCTTGCTGTTGATTGACGCGTCTCTAGGCCCAGCCCTGCAATCGTACACTTCACCGCGACGTACCCGACGTTTCGTTTTCCCTCGAATTTCTCGCATTGGCAAAGGTGCTCTCGCACCTTGCGGCATTGTTGGTTCGGAGTCCACCATGCTCAGGTTCAAGCTCGCATTGATCGTTCCATTCGCGTTGGCGCTGGTGATGTTGGAAGCCTGCAATGGCACCGGCGGCAGCAACGGTAACCCCAACGTCCTATTCTCGACCCTCATTGACGACGCCGACGGGGATGGGGTAGCCGACGAGCAGGACGGCTGCCCTGAAGACGCGGCAAAGTCGGAACCGGGTCAGTGTGGCTGCGGCGAACTCGACACCGACTCTGATCAGGATGGCGTGGCCAACTGCAACGATGAATGTCCTTCGAATGAATTGAAGACGGTGGCCGGCGCGTGTGGATGTTCGGAATCGGATGACGATGCCGACGAAGATGGCACGCCCGACTGCATCGACGAATGCCCCAACAATCCGGAAAAGACGGAGGCGGGCGACTGCGGTTGTACGGCGGTTGATACCGATTCCGACGAAGATGGAACGGCTGACTGCGTGGATGGCTGTCCCGATGACGCGGGCAAAACCAGCCCCGGGATTTGCGGTTGTGGCGAAAGCGACGCGGATGAAGATGACGACGGTACGCCGGATTGCAACGACGGTTGCCCGAGCGATCCGTTCAAAACGGCGCCCGGTGATTGTGGTTGCGGGTTTGGCGAAGCGACCTCAGCCGGCGATGGGGCGCCGATTACGTTCGTCGTGGCATTCAATGATCCGGATTCGCAGTTCACGGAATACTACGAAGACATTGAGCGGACGTTGCTCCAAGCGTCGAACGATTGGGCGGCCTTGCTTTCAGCCCCCACGCCGGTGAGCATCGAGATCCAACTGTCGTTTATCAATCACGAAGTTGCGGCTGCAACCGCGGCGAGCATGACGTCGGTGTTTGTGCGCGATAACGGCGACTTCCTCGTTTTCGAGCAGGGCGTGGCTTCCGAGATTCGTACCGGAATCGATCCCAACGGCGATGCGCCAGACGCCCAGGTGAATCTCGATATCGATTCGTTGATCAACTATTACTGGTTCGATCCCGATCCAGCCGCCCGCACCGAACCGGTTCCGCAATGCGAGTTCAACGGTGGGTGGCAGTGTTATCTGGATGCGTATTCGATCCTCGCCCACGAGATGGGGCACGCGTTCGCGTACAACGGTTTACGCAATGCGGAAACCGGTGCAATCGGCGAATACGGTTCGACGTTTGACGACCAGATCGAAGTGATCAACGGTTCGATGTTCTTTGTTGGGGTGAACGCGGTGGCGGTCCATGGCTCGAATGTTCCGCTGGCCGACCCAGCCCACCTGGATCTCGTCACGCTTATGAATCCGATCATCGATTGGGGCGTGCGCAATTCGATTTCCGATCTTGATGCCGCGATCCTCGACGACGTTGGACTGCCGATGGCCGGTACGTCCAGCGAATGCACGCCGTC
>DDIR01000121.1:2812-5123 GCA_002338715.1 Phycisphaerales bacterium UBA1845
GTCCAGCGAATGCACGCCGTCGTTGCCATCGGTGCGAAGCGTTCAACCGACGATCCTCGGACCAAAACCCGAACCGCGCGGTTGCATGAATCCAAACTGCCCGCACAACTTGAAAGCAAGATTGAAAATGCCCAAGTAAACTAGGCATCATTGAAGCGCGGATGCCCCGCCCATCCTGGCAGGATGGGGCACCAAACGAAGCAAGGGCGCCTCAAACTCTTTGAGTTGGGGCGCCCCTGCGTTGACTTCATCAATTCAAAACGTCGTTACTGCCGAGTCGCCGTCCAATTGAACGTGTTGCTAACCTGGACGCCCTGGTCCGTTTCAAAGTACTGCCCGCTGGCAGCGCCGGTTGTCGCGTTGATCGAACCCGTGTACGTCCCCTGATTGAAGTTCTGAAGCAGGACGTTGGCATTGTCGTTGAAGTTCACCGTACCTGCCACGTTGACGCTTCCCGTCAGCGTGAAAGTTCCGGTCGCCCAGGTGCTTGTTCCCGAGAACGCACCGTTGTTATCAATGGTGAACGTGAAGGTGTTCTGATTCGCGGGCGGGCCAACGCTTCCGACGTATGTACCTGTGAATGCGGTTCCCTGTTGGCCGCCACCGCCACCGTTGTTGTTTCCACCGCCTGTTTGGAAGGGCGGAGGCAATTCAAATCCCTGCACCGATTGATCCTCAAACAGATCAATCATTTCGCGAAGATACTTGGCATGCACGCCAAAGTTGTTGTTGGCAGCCGCTGTCCGATCCTGAGTCAGATTGCCTTGTGAATCGACCGATACGATGATCTTCACGGTTCCCGCATTGTGGACAGCCGCCACTTTGCCGCAGCGCACCAGTGCTGAACCACTCGTTCCCGGTGTCGTGGGAATCTGATGCTGGATCACGTCCACGTTTTCGGGCATCACGACTTGACCAGTATCATGATTTCGCAGAGCGGTAATCGTGCCCGTCAGTGAAGTCGCCTGAGGTACGGTTGTTCCGGGCGTAATCTCGAACAAGTCCTGCACATCGCCCGGGAATCCGGAGAGCAGCAATTCGTCACCAAGTTCGAGGTCGGTCAGTTCGGCGTCGCTCGCAATGGTCAATTTGCTGGAGAGAAGTTCCTGCGTCGTAAACAAACCGATGTCGGGTGATGCGACGGGATTACCGGTGTAGTCCGGGTGGGTCAGCGCTCGCAGCAGTGTGACGACTTCGCCGGTTCCGGATTGGACGGCCACCACCTCTTCGACGGGCAGATCGGTGAGGCCGTTAAAGAACTCCGTCACGTGCGCATTGGTGGCCAGCAGTCGATCGCCCACAGCGAACGCAGTTCCCAGCGTGAAGTACCCGAAGTCGTTCTCGCCCGGACCGACGCGAATCTGCAGCACGACGGCGTAGGTGGCGTCATTGAGCTTGGCAAACGTCGAGGAGTTCGACGGGCAGTTGTTCGACAGGCTCGGTGTGCTCGTGCAGCTGGTCAGCATCGTGACGGCTGTCATTGCAAGGGCCGCCGCCCTCACGGTTCTTACTCTTGGTGAAATACTTCTACGCATCAAATGTCTCCATCTTTCGTCAATTCGTTGCGGGCCAATCCCCATCAGCCCGGTGCGGTTGGGGATGATTCTGCGAATCGATCCTGCCGCCACCAATCAGGCCCCAGTGATTCCAGGCGAGGTCAAACTGCCGCACCGGGTCTCAACTGGGGATTGCAGGTTATTCGCTCGTTTCTGAAAAGATTCCTGAATCTGGTTTCTGAACCGGCCCTTTTGCGGGTCGTATTCAATTGTGCGACGGGTATAATCCTGCTTTGCCTCAGAGATTTTTTCAAGGGACATGGCTTTCGGCAATTTTTGAAAGCGTCGGTGCAGGGCGACTTCGTGCCGGATGTGTCCCTTTCATCAGTGACAATTCAATTCAAAGGACGCCGCCATGAGCCTTCCACCGCTAAGCAGAGCCATCCCCCGCAGTCTCGCCAGTTTACAGGACGAAATCGGACAGATGCTGGGCCGCATGTGGCACACCGGCATTTCGACCGCCCCGCTCGACGGTCAAAACTGGGCACCGGCGATCGATGTCTACGAGGAGGCCACCGGTTATGTGCTGACGGCTGAGGTGCCGGGCTTGAAGGTCGACGACATCGAAGTCACCCACGAAGACGGCGAGTTGGTCATCCGCGGGCAGAAAGCGGCTGACTTCGACGAAGAGGGTGACCGCGAATACCTAAAAGCCGAGCGCCGCTACGGCAGCTTCGCCCGACGCATCGCGCTGCCGGAACCGATCGTCGTGTCGGCTATCACCGCCACGTGCCGAGCCGGTCTGCTGACGGTCC
>DDIR01000121.1:5221-9751 GCA_002338715.1 Phycisphaerales bacterium UBA1845
GAGCCGGTCTGCTGACGGTCCACCTGCCAAAGAAAGAACCAGCCAAACGCGAGAGCGTGACGATTCAGGTGCTGGACGATTGAAGTGAATAACGTCAACTCACCACTGCGCATAGGAATTCGTTGGTCGAGCAATGATCTGTCATCATCTACTATTTAAATGTCGTTCCATGCGTTCTCGAACCGCTTACAGCAAGAACCTGGTTTGTCGATGTGGGGCTTTTACCCGAAGCCAGCCCAAAAATATTCAAATCGGAGGTGTGAAAACTGTGGCCTATCCAAAATCCTTATATTAGTCTTGCCCAATCATTCGCTCATAAGCATAATAGCAGTGCTAGCAATTTGAAACATAGTGACAGTTGTAGCCCAAGTTGCTGGACTCTAGACTTGTTTGAAGTGCATGGAGACACCTTGATGAACAGAACGACGTTTCAGAGTTTTTTGGTTCTTGGGATTTCTCTCAATGTGTCGGTAGCGGTTACACATGCGCAAAGTGAATCCATGAATTCCATCGAGAATACCCACCGCAAGCTTGCTTCGCAGTTTGCGACCTCGAATTTCGCAATAGACTTACGTGATTCAACAATTGGGGATCGGGCAGCATTGTTTGCGAAGTCACTGAGGGGGATGGAATTTCAGATGGGCGCAGACATGTTTGACCTACGCCGAGTCGATTGTGTGACTTTTACTGAACGATGTCTGGCGTTAGCTTGTGCAGACGATTGGGATCAGTATTACGTTGCCTCGCAGCGCCTTCGGCATGGGGCACCAAGCAATCATTTTCTTGACCGCAATTTTTTTACGTTGACCGATTGGGTACCAAACAATGCGTGGCTACTAGATGATATGACGTCAACTCTAGGGTGTCCGGTTACAATGTTCGATTATGTTGTGAGGCCACGCCAGTTCTTTGAACGTTTAGAGTTCGGCGAAGATGATTCGGCCTTGGGCCGCGAGAAGGCGGCAGCAAAAGCCGCAAGAATCGCATTGCTGCCCGAAAAGATTACTCACCGAGACCACTACGTCTCTCGGAGTGACTTGGCTCAAATTGAAACCGAGATTCATGCTGGCGACGTGTTGCTTGTTATAAGAGAACGAAACTTACCCGGGATGGTGCCTTGGTATGACAGCGATCATATGGGGGTTGCAGTAAGAGATAGGTGGGTCGCTGTCCATAGCGCATGCAGTTCCTCCTCAATCGGTAATTGAATCGATCGATCAGTTTCTAGAAGATCGGCCTTGGATTGTCGGATTTAAGATTTTGCGCCCGAAGCTCGATCAAGCGATCGTTCATCGACATCTATTGCAAATTCTATCTCTCATGCAGACGACAAGAGGGGCCAACGCGTGTCTGCCGACACCTGACGTTATTGATGCAGAAGTAATTTCTAAACAAGTGTCGCGCGGAACTGATCGGTCAAATGATCGGTCAAATGATTGTACTCTGGTGTCGAGCGAGTCGAGGACCGGTGGGGGTTGTTGCGACACTTCAATTCAACCGGTTTGCGATTCTCTCTCGGTTACATATAGCAGAAGTTGTGTCGGTTCTTGTGATCGAGGTTTTCGATGTAGCGCCAAAAGCTTTAACACAATAGTCACATATGAATTCGTAGAATGCGTGGGCGACTGCACGGGTTGCATTCTGATCGCAGATGGTGGATCGTTCGGACTCGTTCCATCCGCCTGCGACTGCGTGAAAAGTTCGGAATCATCATAGATTGAGAAAATTTACCGTGTGAGGCCAAGCGCGAGTAATCAATGTATTAAATACAATGAGGGAGTTGCCATGTCTCAAAAAGCATGCATGTTCGGATCGTCGTTCGTTTTTTTGGTCGCACTCTTTTTGCCCTTGGAGACGGTTGCAGATGAACTGCATAATCAACAAATTCAAGCCGCTATTCAGCGAGCCCAGAATAGCATCGGCACAATTCAAATCAGTGAAATCGTGCGCGTCGAACGCAAACTCTCCGATCATGACATAACTCGGGCGCGTGAGAGATACCTGACCGGAATTGAGACGGCCCGCCAAGATGCCTTGGCCAAACTCGGTGATAATCCGGCTCAAACCGAACTCAATCGCGTGAACAATGACTACGACCGTCGAGCTGCACAAGTGGATCAGCACGTAGCGGCATATAGGGCCAATGCGAACTTGCATTTCGAGAGCGTGACTCTTGTCGATTTCAAGTCCGATCGCGCCCGTGTCGAAATCACCGAACTCCGCGAACTTCCGGAAACGCCACATCCAAAGAATGAGTCTGAACTTGCGTTTCCTATTTCAAAGAGTGGGGTTCACGTGGAAACGCTCTCAGGATCGCTAAAGCGTCCAGAATTCGCACCGGGCAGCGTCACCAATTCACCTCGAACCCGTTTCAATGGCGATGAGAAATGGCTGGCACTGGGCGTCTTTCCGGCTTGGATGGTTGATGAGAATCGCCGGGCAATGCTCACTGAAGCCGACACCAACATTCACAAGCTAACCGTGATCGATCCGGGAACACCGCGTCGCGTCGAATCGCCATCAAAAGGGGCGGTGGTCAATTGCGTGAGTCTTCTCGGCAAAGACGACCGTTTGCTTCAATGGGTTACCTACAACGCGGAGGGTGACCGATTCCGCACCATCGACTACGGAGACTATCGTCAGGTCGATGGACTCTGGTTTCCGTTTGAGATCACCGATCGGCTCGATGTAAACGATGTGGAAGGCTATCGGGTAGAGACGCGGACGATAAGTGAAATTCGCGTCAACGTGCCAGTCGACGAGGCAATGTTTCAGCTTGAGGCGATTGAGGGAGCATTGCCTGAGAACTGAACAGCATGAAGTCCTTCGCATTTATTCGTTCAAGTTGCCCGCCCAGCCCGATCCGGTTGCAGCAGTTCGGCTAGCGGCACCTCCATCTCGACGTGGCCGGCCTCTATGACTGCGGTTTGTTTTTGCAGTTGCAAGCGGACGAGTTTGGCTGAGCGTTCGAATTTCTTAACATAAATGGTGTCGCCGGAGCGGAGCGTTCCCAGCCAGTTGTGCCATTCTTCTTTGGCTTGGCGGGCTTCTTCCATTCTCTTGGTTTCGTTTTGGTAGTGGATGCGTTGCTGCTCGGCGTCGAGCATCGTTCTGTTGGCTTCGATGCGGGCGCGTTCGGCTTGACGGCGCGAATCGACCGTGGCTTCGATCGCTTTCTTGAACGCGCGGTGGCGGCCGGTGAGGTACGACTTGGCTTTCTTGACCATGCGCTTCGACATGCCCAGGCGCGAGGCGATGATGATGGCGTTGCTGTTGCCCGGTTCGCCGATGCGGAGGCGATAGGTCGGCTTGAGCGTTTGCACGTCGAATTCGACCGAGGCGTTGTCGACACGGTTGTACGAAAACGCGACGGCTTTCAGTGCAGACAAGTGCGTGTTGAGTACGGCGTGACATTTGATGCGGCAGAGTTCGTCGATGATCGCCTGACCAATCGCAGCCCCTTCGTCCGGATCGGTGCCCGCGCCGAGTTCATCGAGCAACACGAGCGACTGGGCGTTGATCTGATTGAGCATTCGCAGCATGTTCGACAGGTGCGAGCTGAACGTGCTGAGCGATTGTTCGATGCTCTGCTCGTCGCCCACGTCGATGTGAATCTGGCGATACACCGGAATGCTCGAACCCTTGCCGGCTGGTATGGGTATGCCGCACTGCGCCATCACCGCGATCAAACCGATCGTCTTAAGCGTCACGGTCTTGCCGCCGGTGTTCGGTCCGGTGATGACGAGAATGTCGAAGTCGTCGCCGAGTCGAGCGTCGATCGGCACGACGTCGGACACGGGCCGGCCTTGGGCTCTGAAAACGTCAATCAGCAGTGGGTGTCGGGCTTGATAGAGCAGAAGCTGCTGATCCTTCGCAACGATCGGGCAGATGCAGTCGCGCTGCTTGGCGTAGCGGACTTTGCCGCTGATAAGGTCGAGGATCGCCAGCGCTTCGATCGTGGCTGTGATCGCCGGTTCATTCTTGTGCACGACGTATGAAAGCTGCGAAAGGATGCGGATGACTTCCTTATGCTCCTCGTCGATCAGCTGCACGATCTGGTTGTTGGTCTGCACAACTTCGGTCGGTTCAATGAAGAGCGTCGAGCCGGTGTCGCTGCTGGTGTGAACGATGCCGCGCAGTTGGCTGCGGTACTCGGTCTTCAGCGGCAGGACCGTGCGTTCACCGCGCTGCGTCGTGTTGGGAAATTGCAGGATGCGGGTGATCTCGGGGTTGCGCAGCATGCGCGCATAGATCTGACCGATCTCACCGCGAAGCGATTCGATCGTTCGGCGCAGTTCGAGGAGGCGTTTGCTGGCGTCGTCGCGCACTTGACCGCGCTCGTCGATGGTGCGATCGATTTGCTCTGCCAACGGGCTGAAGTCGCCCACGCGCTCACCGGCTTTTGCGATGAGTGGATACGCTTCGGCGATCGATTCAAGCCATCGGGTGATCGCGGCAGTCGCTTTGAGCGTTTCGCCAACTTCGTGAAGTTCGCCCGCATCGAGACCGGCTGGCGTACCCGAAGCCGCC
>DDIR01000121.1:9862-34350 GCA_002338715.1 Phycisphaerales bacterium UBA1845
AAGCCGCAAGCGCCGGGCGGATATCATGCACACCCCCCAAAGGTATCGCCCCTCGGGTTTCGAATGCATCCTGCATCTGCCGCACTTGATCGAACCAGCGCGTGATGGTTTCCCCCCGTTTGCTGGGCGTGAGGCGACGGGCGAGATCCTTACCAAGCGTGCAGGCGCAGCAGTTGGCGAGGGATTCTCGGACGTTATCGAACTTCAACTTGTCGAGGGTGTGCTGATCCACTTCAAAACGCGCCCGCTTCAGCGCCATGTCATTACAGTGACAGACAAATTCCCATTTTCGCAATCACCAACCGCTTTACCCAAAACCACCATCTTCGAATTCGTCACAAACCCGATTTTTTCGAGACGGGGCGAGGTGGGCAGATATAATACAAACAACAGGCCCAATTGATAGTCACACGCGACGCCAGAGAGGTTCGCCTATGCCAAACGTCGATTCGCCGAACATCCCCTCAACTGGACACCGACTCCGTCCCCATCGATTTGCCAAACTCGCGATCGTTGCAGCGCTGCTGTGCCCGGCTGCCCTCGCGATGGCGGACGACCTGTACAGCATACCCGATATGAAGAAGCTGGAGCGGACGTTTGAGCGGATCGCGGAGAATGTGCGGCCTTCGGTCGTGAGCATCAGTACAAGGCGGTTGTTCGAGATGCGGCGGGGCGGTGAGCGGATGGTCCCGCACAGCCAGGGATCCGGTTTGGTCTATCGCTCCAATGGATACATCATCACCAACCATCACGTGATCGAAGGCGCCGACGAAATCACCGTCGTGGTGTCCGACGGCTCGCGGCGAAATTACGACGCTCATGTTGTTCAGTTTGATCCACGTTCGGATCTCGCGGTCTTGAAGATCGACGCCCAGAATCTGCGGGTCGCGCCGTTGAGCGATCTCTCGGAAGTGCGGATGGGACAGTGGGTCTTTACGATGGGCAACCCGTTCGGATTGGCCAACGACGACGGCAACACATCGGTGTCGTTTGGTACGGTGGGAACGATGGGCCGATCGCTGACCGGTTTGATTTCTTCCGAAAACAACGACCGATATTACGGCAACCTCATTCAGACGGATGCCAGCATCAATCCCGGTAACAGTGGCGGACCGCTGTTCGATCTGGAGGGTCGCGTTGTCGGTGTGAATACGGCGATGGTGTCGGGTTCCGGTGTGGACGAAGGGTTGGGGTTTGCTATTCCGATTTCGTCGCGGACGCGGCGCATTATTTCGGAGTTGGCGGATGGTCGGGTTGTGCGTTACGGTTTCTTGGGCGTGACGATTGCCGACCCGGATCTGAGTGACGTGCGCAATCGCAACGTACTTCGTGGACGCGGCGCGTTAATCAGGGATTTAACGGGCGATGCGTCGGCATCTCCTGCTGCCCGTGCGGGTTTGAAAGTTGGTGATGTCATCACCGAGTTCGACGGTCAGCCGGTGCTCGATTCAGATCATCTGATTCGACTCGTTGGAGAAACGCCGATCGGTCGCGACATTGATGTGGTGTACATTCGCAATCGGCAGCAGTTGGCCGCCAAGGTGCAGTTGGCCGAGCGCGTCGAGACGGTCCTCGCCCGTCGCTCGTACGGTGTGCCGAATGAAGAATACGAGATGCCGAAGATCGAGTGGCGCGGTGCGATGCTCGTTGAGCCGACGCGTTCGTTCATCGAAGCCAAGGGCATTTCACCCGGCGATTCGGGGATCTACGTCCTGGAGTGCACGAGCGATTCCAAGTTGCATCGCAGCGGACTTCGCAACGGGGACCTGATCGATCGCGTCGACGGCAAGCGGGTTCAGACTTTTCGTGAACTAAGCCAGTTTGAGGCAGAAGCCAGCGGAAAATTCACGCTGGAACTCCGCAATGGCAAGAAGATCACGATCCGCAAGTAGGTCTTGCCACAACACCACGCTTACAATTGGACGGTCGTCATCTCGCAATTGACGCGTTTTCCTGCAACCCCGCGATCATTCGATCGTATGTGCCTTTCGAGGGGCTGGTGCGCCCGGACGCAATTGGCGATTCCGCCAGCATGCCCACCGACCCTGTTTTCAGTGTTGCCGATCACCCTGCGGATGGGCCGTTTGAAATGCGGCTTCAAGTCTATATGGTTTGGGCTTGGATCGATTGGCGTCACGGTCGATTTAATGGTTGGATTCGCTTCGATCCGTTGAGGGGCGGGTTGGCACAGGTTTCGGTTGCGGTTTGGGAACTCGGATGGATACGGGGCGGCAATTCGTCATCAATACGATTTACGTCGCGGGTGACGATGACGTCAGACCCTCGAGGGGGCTGCGCGGCGTGGCGCTGGTCACCTTGCTCGTGTCGTTCGCATGGTTGTATGTCACCTGGGCACCGATGTATCGCTGGACCCAGAAGTCACTGATGTTTGGCGAATTGCACATCGCCAGCAGCATGATGAACCTTCAGCCGATTGAACCGATCCAATCCACCACCGAGGAAAAAGGCGACGACAAACCAAAGAAACCCATGTCGCGCGCCGAGCGCAAGAAAATGAACGCCGAGAAGCGCGCGAAAATCCGGAAAGCACAAGCCGAGCGGAAAGCCCGCGCCGAAGAGCGCAGACAAGCCGCGAAGAATGCGCAGGTTGTGTTGGCGGCAGCCGCTGGCGGTTGGCTTGCGGTGGCGACGCTGACCGGTTTCCTGCTGACAATTGCAGGTTGCTCGGGACTGAGTTCGAAGGGACGACTGCGGCACATCGGCGTGTATCTACTGCCGATCAGCGTGATCGCGTGTGGCATCATCGGGTGGTACGTACAGAAAAAGTATTCCTGGTACGAGACGTTGCTTCCGCCGTGGGTCAAGCCGGTGACCATTGGATTGGGGATGGCCGCCTTCGGTTCGATCGGGTTCATGCTCAATCGACACGGGCGGGGCATGCATTCGCTCGCTGCGTTGGGCGTGATCGTGTCTGCTTTGCTCAGTATGGCCGCCATCTGGGTCACGGTCCGCTGGGGACAAATGCCTTCAGAACACGTCAACGCGGCGCTCTATACGAAGATATTTGTTGTACAATCCGCCTACGGGTGGTTGCTGCTGCTGGCTATCCGATTCACCTGATCGCTTAGAGAACGCCATGGGTCGTGACCCCGAACCAAACAAACCTGCTGAAGAAAAGACGCGGCCTCTCTCGGTCCTGCGGGCGATGATCGACTCGATCGACCACGACGTTTTGCAATTGCTTGCGAAACGCAATGCCCTGGTCGGGGAAATCGCTGAGTTTAAGCGCACGCATCGCCGCCGCATTCGCGATCTGAGTCGCGAGCGCGAACTGCTTTCCGATCGGCGCGATCGGGCGATGCCATTGGGCCTTTCGCCTGAGATGATCGAGAGCATGTTTCGTTTGATCCTCTGGGCCAGCCGCGATCGGCAGGCGACGCTCAAAGCCGAAGTGCCCATTGATGTCGAACCGCGTACCGTTGCGATCATCGGCGGCAAGGGCGGCATGGGTAAGTGCTTCGCCAACCTGTTCGGCGACCTGGGGCACGCGGTGATGATCGCCGACGTGGACACGCAGCTTTCGTCGAAGGAAGCCGCATCGGTCGCCGACGTGGTGGTGATCAGCGTGCCGATCGAGGTGACGGCTGACGTGATCCGCGAACTCGGTCCGCTCGTCAAGAAGGACGGCCTGCTGATCGACGTGTGCTCGGTGAAAACCGAACCGCTCAAGGTGATGCTGGAGCATTGCGAAGCGAGTGTCGTCGGGACGCACCCATTGTTTGGCCCGAGCGTTCACTCGCTTCAGGGGCAGCGGTTGGTGATTACGCCGGGGCGCGGTGATGAGTGGCTTGCGTGGCTCAAGTCGACGTTTGAAGCCCGCGGGTTGGAGTTGCTGGAGACGACGGCAGAGCGTCACGACAAGGCGATGGCGATCGTGCAGGTCTTGACGCATTTTTCGACGGAAGTCATGGGCAAAACGATGGCGCGGCTGGGCGTGCCCATCGATGAAACCTTGCTGTTTACGTCGCCGATCTACCTGATGGAAATGTTCATGACGGCGCGGCATTTTGCACAATCGCCGCGGTTGTACGGTTCCATTCAGATGGCCAACCCGGAAACGCCAGCGGTGACAGCCGCCTATATTGAGGCGGCAGAAGCGCTGCGGCAAATCGCCACAGCCAAAGACCGCGACGCATTCGAGCAGACGTTTGACGAAGTGCGGGCGTACTTCGGCGAGTTCACCGAACAGGCGATGGCCCAGTCCGATTTCCTGATCGATCGCATAGTGGAACGAACATGATCATGGACGTAGCCAAATCATCGACTGACGTTGCCGCGATAGGCAAGTCGAATCGAACGCGCTTGATCGTCGTGCGCACGTTGATTGTTCTCTTCGTGGCTGCGATGTTGACGCTGTTTGTCCTGTTTGTGTATGGCAGTCTGAAAACCAACGAGATTGTGGCTGGCATGAAGGACTTTGAGCCCGGCACCGAACTGTCGGCTGTCATCGCGAAGTACGGCGAACCCGATCGCGTCGACCCGGTGGATGGCACGTGGATCTGGGGCCGACGCCTGATTCAAACGCCCGAGACGGTCAAGTCCGTCGCCGCGTACACAAACAACATTCGCCCGCAGGTCTGTTCATACCTTTTGGACGCCGACAACCGCATTGTAAAAATAGAAGTGTTCGCATCGTATTGATGCGAACACTTGATGGTGCTTTTTGAATTCTCTGAGTTCGCCCGTTGCGTCGTTGTTGCGATTTGCTCGCACACTCTTCGCGGTACGGGGCCGGTACTCGCCAAGATTGACTTCGCTTTCCCCCTGGATTCCCGCCTTCGCGGGAATGACGGCGCTGTCGCTGCGCTTGAATCAGAGGCGCTTTAGCCCGTTGAGTCCTTCGGGAATATAGCGTTGAACATGGCGTCGTAGCGATTCACCCAACTGGACCATCCGGTTCCGTCGTGCACTTCACCACCCTGAATTTTGAAGCCCTTCTTCCGCATCGTGCCAGCAAACTTCGCAGCCTCTGCGCCGATGTCCCACGCTTCGTGCGGATTGCGGAAGTCGTACTTGCCCCATTCCATGTAGATGACGGGTGGGGCGGCTTTGTGATCCTCGACGAGCTGGTTGAGCGTGCCTTTGACGCCATCGAAAATAAACGGTGATTGCGTCGCGACGTTGCCGACGACGTCGGGGTTTCGAAGGGCCCAACTGATGGCCGTCACGCCGGCAAATCCGATTCCGACACTCGCACGGGCTTTGGGGGACTTTTCAGTGTGATACGTTTCATCGATCAGCGGGATCAATTCCTTGATGAGCATGTCTGAATACGGTTCCATCGGACCGCGGTGCATGTACTTGATAAACACTGCGATGGTCGGACGGATCGAAGTGCCGCAGAGGTGATCGAGTGACTGCGGTAACTTGCCGTGTTCCATGGCGGCTTGACCCGCGTGGATGTACGCGACTGGATAGCGTGTGTCGTTCGTGTCGTGACCGTATGGCACGTAAACGTCAAACGCGACCTTGGTTTCGAGAATCTTGCTGTCGAGTTCCTTCGTATCGATCCGACCTTTGTGGGCAACTTCGGTGTCGGCAAGGTACGCGGGCGCTTTCCACTTCGGCATCGAGAACCACGACATTTCGAGCGGATCACCGCTGAACGACATTTCCATATCCTTGGTCAGCATTCGGCAAACGGTCTTGCGCTCGTTGCGCGGATCGGTGATTTCTTCGTAGTCGCGCATGAAGAGGTAGTTCAGCCGAGCATCCGGTTCGATTTGAACGGAGCGGTAGAACATGTCGGTGTCAGCCAGTCGCGTCATCGGGCTTTCCTGGCGCGCGCCGAACAGGTCGCCAGCCACCGCGAGGTCCTGACCTTCACCTTTGTAGACGAAGTGGACCCAGCCGGAGTCTTCGACGATGGGAAATTCCTTCTGGGCAGCGATGAACTTGTCGACAACGGCTTGCTTGTTGTCGGCTGCGTTCACCTCTTCAAGAAAAGCGTGGAATTTGGACTTGGTATCACCCGCAGCCGTCTTCATGTCTGAACCGAGCGACGTCGCGGCATTGGGGACGATGTCGACCCGGGCGATGGCGTCGAGGCTGCGGACGTAAATCGAACCGTTTGAATAACTCGGATGCGCCCACGCGAGATTTTCGAAGACGGGCAGGCTGGCGACCTCTTCGTATTTTTCGGGCGTGGCTTTGACGATGTGCATGCTGCCTTCTTTGGTGATGATCACGAGGTGGCCATCAACGAGGATGAGAAATCCATCACCGGGTTGGCGGGACTTCCATTTGGGTTTGCCGGTTTCAATATCGACGCACGTGAGGAAGCGACTGCTGAAAGCGTAGACGTGTCCGTCGAGATAAACGGGGACGTTGTAGCTGTTGCGGATGCTGCGATCCTCCCAAACGTGTTTGGACGAAACCTTCTGTTCCTCGCGGATGAGTTGCATCAGCGACGACGATTCGTCCTTGTATGCGAGAAAAAATCGGTCAACACCGGCAGGCACCGGTGTCAGACTCATCAACCCGCGTGCGCCCTCGCCGGCATGATCCTGCTGCCAGATTATGTCGCCGTTGGCGGCATCGATCGCGTAGATGGATTTGTTGCAAGTGGCCAGGATACGCGTCGCGCCGTTCCACACGTATTGAATGGGCGATTGGTAGTTGCATCCGTCTTCACCGGTGCTCCAGAGTTTTTCGCCTGTGTTTGGGTCAAAGCCGGCGACGGCAGCTTTCTCGGAATTCATTTCCAGGACGACGACGCCATTGAGAAAGATTGGCGACGTGCCGAACCCGTAGTGGGGCTTGGCGCATTGATGGTCTTCGACAAGATTGGTTTTCCAAACTTCCTTGCCGGTTTTCAGATCGATCGCGGCGAAGTTACCGCGCGGATCAAGGGCGAATACTTTGCCGGTTGCGATGAGCGGTGTGGTGATCGGGCCATCGTGCGATCCGTCATGACCCTTGTAGAACTCGGCCAACACATATCGCCATTTTTCTTTTCCGGTTTCCGTATCGAATGCGGCGACGAGGTCGTTGGTTCCGTCGGAAAACATCGTGACGGCGCATCCATCCGCGACGGCGACTCCGGAATACCCGCTGCCGATTTTCTGCAACCAGCCAAGCTTCAAGCCGCAATGATCGGATTCGGTCAACTTGGTTTTTCCGACGTACGTACCGTCACCAGTCGGGCCGCGGAATCCAGGCCAATCATGATTCTCGCCGGCGCGAACGGCAGTCACAAAGGTCGCGCCAAAAACGCACGACATGAGCAAGCCGAGCGCCAACCCCATGGTCCGCGTGTCTTTGATCTTCAGTAAGGCCATCGCAATCCTCCTGGATTTCTACCATCGCAAAACGAATTTGATTTGTACCATGGGTTCCACTGACCGGACTGGGAATTGGATGGTCAGGTTCCGGCCCACTGTATCGAAGTGCCTCGGAATGAGGCTCACATGTTTAGAATTCAGATGTTCAAGAAGTGGGGCGCGAATGTCAACGAAGCAGTTACCGCGTGACAACTTCAGACAATCAAGATGCGTTTGGCGAGCGTATGACCACAAAAAAAAAGGACGCCCGATTGGGCGTCCCGTAAGTGTTCATGTGATTGCTTGACTCCGATGGGAGTCGAAATGCGAACTACCGCTTGCGGCGGGCGATCAACGGCAATGCCAAAACGAGCAGCGAAAGGGTGCCCGGTTCAGGAACAGCGGTAAATGCCTGCGATTCGGGACCGAAGTAAGCTGCGCCATTGACCGTTGGGAAGCTCGGAACCAATGCCCCGAAATCGGTGGCTGACACCGCATCGATCAAGGCGATTTCATCGGTGGACAAGTCGCCGTTGATGCCTTTGGCCAGTGCGGCTGAATTCGACAAGGCAGAAAGCGCTTCGTTGGCCAGCAGGTCCTGGAATTGGGCTGCACCGCTGAACTGCGCGAAAATGTTGTCGACGCCGAGCAGATCGAAAATCGGATCGGTGATCGTCGCGAGCAAGTCGGCAAACAGATTGCCACGCAGGTTGATCGGTCCGATGTCAAAATCCTCTTCGCGTGTCGATTCGTCGATCGATCCATCCTGCACGATGGTCTGGCGACTCGAAACGTCCAGTTGCAAGTCGTAGAATCCGAACGAGTTAATCGAAGCCGTCGCGTCCAGGAAGAAACTGCCCGTCACGGTCGTAATCTGATTGCCCGTGTCGGTCGTCATGATGTAGTTGAGCGGGTTGTTGTTCGTGTTGAGCGATACGTCAAGAACCTGCAATCCACGACCACCGGTGGTGACCGTGAACACGGGTGCTCCGGAAAGTGTCAACTCGGTGGCGCCGAAGTCGAGCGTCTCGCCGGTGAAGTTTCGACTGACGATGAGGTCTGCACCGCCGCTGAGAAGGTTCTCATTACCGACAAAATTGAAACCGGCTTCGCTTAGTCCGATCAGGACATTGTGAAACAAGTCCGCACGGGCCATCGATGGGGCGGTGATGACACCAAAGCAGACCATCGCGACCAGTTTCATCTTGTTTTGACGCATGTTGACGACTCCCAGGGTTTTGCAAACGATGTTAAATCGAGTTCGGTTGCTGCCTATTCAAATCGTAGACGGGGATTGGGTTTTGGCTTGCAAATCTCCCTCGTCCTTAACTCTAGAGCATACCCGCTTTCGCTGGCTCAAAAAAGCGCCAAGCCGGAATTTTCCAAATGGCAAAAAGCGGCTTGTTCAATCCTATATCGGCGGCTTGGCGGGGCTACGTGGAGTACGAAACGGGATTTGCAGCGGTTCGGAGGCGGCTGACGTCACGGATGTTATCGGACAGCATTTACACATCCCGCGTCGCGTCTTGCCTGGCTTAACACGAGAGGGGGTTCGTTGACGCAGCCGAAGGCAAAGGGTACGGTTATCGGTTGAATGACCGTTTCTGAGGCTAATCCTGCGCAATTGCGACAAACCTCCTCAATTCACATGACATGATCCGAATGGAGAGACGTTCCATGAAATCGAACATGATTCGATTGTTCGCCGTGACCTTATTATCTGCCACCTTTGCAAGTACGGTATTGGCTGGCGATCCCGAGCAGCGCAGCTTCGACGGCATCACGCCGGTGACGACTGAATCGGGTTTGAAGTATTACGACATCAAGGTGGGTGACGGTCCGACGCCCAAGACCGGCTCGTCGGTCAAAGTGCACTACAGCGGCTGGCTTAAGAACGGGAAACTGTTCGACAGTTCGGTGAAGCGAGACAGTCCGTTTACGTTCAATACATCGCACGGCGTGATCAAGGGATGGCTTGAGGGCATCTCGACGATGAAGGTCGGCGGTATTCGCCGGCTTGAGATTCCGAGCGCGTTGGCGTATGGCGAGCGTGGCGCCGGTGCGGTCATTCCGCCGAATTCGGATCTCATTTTCGAGATCGAATTGCTTTCGATTGAAAAAGAACCTGAGGGGGAAAAGGAGACTGCCGCCGCCCCCGCTCCCAAGGGCTCACCTGATGATCCCAAGCAGCGGTCGATCGAAGGCCTCACGCCTGTGACGACCGATTCGGGTTTGAAATATTACGACATCAAGGTCGGTGACGGTGAAGAGCCGGAATCCGGCGCCAAGGTCAGCGTGCACTACAGCGGTTGGGATACCAACGGCAAATTGTTTGACAGTTCTGTGAAGCGCGGTCAGCCGTTCTCGTTCAACACCGACCGGGGCGTCATCAAGGGGTGGATCGAAGGCGTCAAGGGCATGAAGGTCGGCGGTATTCGTCGCCTCGAAATTCCCAAAGACCTGGCATATGGCCGCAACGATCTGATCTTTGAAGTCGAAATGCTCGGAATCGAAGCGCCAGCCGCAGCGAATGCGTCGACTCCGACCAAAGCCGAACCCAAGAAAGACGATACGCCCGATCCCGTTCCGAGTTCGATCGAGGGACTGACACCGGTGACGACCGAGTCGGGTTTGAAGTACTACGTGCTCAAAGAGGGAGACGGTGAGGTTCCCCGATCAGGTGCAGAAGTCTCCACCCACTACAGCGGTTGGTTGACCGACGGCACGCTCTTCGACAGTTCGGTGAAACGTGGTCAGCCGTTCACTTTCCGCACAAGCGGCGGTGTCATCGAAGGCTGGCTTGAAGCCGTCAGCACCATGAAGGTTGGCGAAAAGCGTCGTCTTGAGATTCCTCCGGACCTCGGATACGGCGCGCGTAAGTCGGGCAAAATCCCGGCCGACTCGACGCTGATCTTCGAGATGGAATTGCTCTCGATCGAAAAGAACGGTCCCGAACAAATGTCGACCGAAGGAAAAAAGGAAGTCACGACCGATTCGGGTCTGAAGTATTGGATCATCAAGGAAGGTACCGGCGAACCGGCTGGCACAAAAGGTCGAGTTAAGATGCACGGAACCGCCTGGTTGGAGAATGGCCGACTGATCGGTTCGACCCGCGACCGGGGAATGGCGCTGACCAGTCCGGTATCGAGCCTGTTGAAGGGATGGGGCGAAGCCGCAGCCGACATGAAGAAGGGTGAGATTCGTCGCCTCGAACTGCCGCCCGAACTGGCGTATGGCGATACCGGCAATTCAATGGTCCCGCCGAATTCAAAGTTAATCCTTGAGGTCGAGATGGAAGAAATCCTTCCGTACATCGAACAGGCGTCGACCAACGGACTTGAAGCTGTCACGCTCGACTCCGGTACAAAGTACTGGGATCTGAAAGTCGGCGACGGAGCGGAGGTCAAAGCCGATTCCGAATGCCTCGTGCAGTACACGGGCTGGCTCGTTGACGGAACGATGTTCGACACGAGCACCGAGAAGGAATCGCCGTATTCGTTCAACATGTCGCGCGGTGTGATCGAAGGCTGGAAAGAAGGCCTGATCGGGATGAAGGTTGGCGGCAAGCGTCGACTTCGCGTCCCGCCCGCGCGTGCTTATGGCGATCGCGCCCGCGGAAGGATTATCCCCGCCAACTCGACGCTTATCTTCGAGATCGAACTTCTCGAAATCAAAGGCCAGTAGCAATCGGCTGCTTGGATTGCTGTGGACGATACGCGAGGTCAACTTCCGAATGATCACGAAGTGCCAGATCATGGCACTCATCGATCGGAATTGTTGCACCCATCAGAAGCGACCCGCACCTGGGCATGCGTCATCCTTGCGATGACCCTGCCCTTTTGCGGGTCGCTGTTCTATTTCGTCATCCTGAAAGAATCAAAGGTCGCCCAGGGACTCTATGCATCGGTCAAAGTGTTTACTCTCCTTTGGCCGCTGATCGCCATTCGCTGGATCGGTATTCGCCGCCGAATTCGCTCGAGCCCGCCCCCGAACCACCACGTCAGAGCGCTGCCTTTCGGGGCGATTAGTGGTGTCATCATCGGGGCATCCATCATCACGCTGTTTAACCTCACCCCCGCGCGCGACTATGTGATGCAGATGGCCCCCCGACTTCGCGAGCGTTTGGAGTTCTTTGGCATTCACTCGGTCGGTGTATACATGGTCTGGTGTGTGTTCCTCGCCGGGATTCACTCGTTGATCGAAGAATACTTCTGGCGATGGTTCGTGTTCGAGACGCTCCTGACGCTGGTTGCTCGTCCCATTGCCTACGCGCTTGCCGCGCTGAGTTTTGCGCTGCACCATTACGTGCTTTGCTGGCAATACGTCTCGCCGATCGGTGCGCTTATTTTCGGAACGGGTGTCGGTGTTGGCGGGTTGATCTGGTGCTGGATGGTCAGTTGGCAGCGCACGCTTGCGGGAACATGGTTGTCGCACGCGATTGTGGATGCCGCGATTTTCGTCGTCGGGTATCAGATACTCTTTGCTTAATCGAAAGGGCTGGAACCTATTCCATGGGGAGCGATCGTCCGGCCATCACGCTGATCATCGGGTGTACCGGCTGCGGCAAAGGCGCGGTGGGTCGCGCCCTAGCCGAGCGGATCGGCGCCGAGATCATCAGCATGGACTCAATGAAGATCTATCGAATGATGGACATCGGGACAGCCAAGCCGTCCTCAGCCGCACGGCGCGCGGTTCCTCATCATCTTGTCGATATCCTCGATCCGTGGGACGACTACTCCGTCGCGGAGTTTGTGGCTGATGCCGATCGTGCCATCGCTGACATCGCCAGTCGCGGCAAGCCTGTGTTGTGTGTCGGTGGAACGGCGCTGTACGTCAAAGCATTGAGCGAAGGGTTGTTTGAAGGACCGTCCGCCAATCCGGAAATTCGCCAGCGCTTAAGCGACGAGGCGGAAGCGGTGGGCAATCAGGTGCTGCACGATCGCCTCAAAGGGATCGACCCCGAAGCGGCTGACCGCATTCACGTCAACGATTTGCGGCGGATTGTGCGGGCGCTCGAAGTCTTCGAAATCACCGGTCAACCGATCACGAGCCTGCAAACGCAATGGGATCAGCAGCGCACCATTTACGATTGCACATTCATCGGGCTCACCCGCGACAAGGACGAGCAAAGCCGCCGAATCAACGCCCGCGTGCACAAAATGATGGACCTCGGATTGCTCGATGAGGTCAGGAATCTGCTCGAATTGGATCAACCACTCTCTGCCACCGCGCGCAAAGCCGTCGGGTATGCCGAACTGATCGAATACTTCGAGGAAAAGGTTTCCCTTGAACAAGCGGTCGAAAAGATCAAAATCAACAGCCGCCAACTGGCCAAGGGGCAGCGCACCTGGTTCAAGCGCAACCGTGATGTCCGTTGGTTTGAGTTGGATGACGCCTCGACCGTAGAGAAAGTCGTCGACACCATCTTTCGCGCGCAAGGGATGCCATGGTCGAACTGACCGAGATGACCAACTGGGCAGTGGACCTCATCGGGGTTCGCAAACGCTACCGTGGCGGCGTCGATGCGCTGCGTGGCGTGAATATCCAGGTTGGCCAGGGCGAAATCTTCGGCCTGCTCGGTCCCAACGGTGCGGGCAAAACCACCCTCGTTAAAATCATGATGACGGTCATTCGCCCGACGCACGCCTTGGGGACGATCCTCGGGCGGCCCATCGGCAACAGTCGCAAGCTTGCCCGCATCGGATACCTTCCCGAAAGCCATCGTTTCCCGTCGTATCTGACCGGTGCGCAGTTGCTCGACTATTACGCCGCACTGGCTCGGGTGCCCAGAAAAGTCCGCAAGCTGCGAACCGGCGAGTTGCTCGAACGGATGGGCATGGACAAGTGGGCCAACACCACGATCAGCAAATATTCAAAGGGCATGATGCAGCGGTTGGGGTTGGCTCAGGCGCTGATGAACGATCCCGATCTGATCGTCCTCGATGAGCCGACCGATGGTGTCGATCCGATGGGGCGGCGCGACATCCGCGAACTGCTGCTCGATTTCAAGAAGCAGGGCAAAACCGTTCTGATCAACTCGCACCTCTTGGGCGAACTCGAAATGGTCTGCGACCGGGTCAGCATTCTGGTCGATGGACTGGTCGCGCGGCAGGGGACGCTCAAGGAACTGACCGAGCAGTCGAAAGAATACCGCGTGATGGTCGGTGGCGATTTGACTTCGATGGATGCGGAAATTCGCGGGCTCGGCGGCAAAATCACGACCGGTGGGGTGATGCTACGCGGGCATGATTCCCAGCAGGTCAATGCGTTAATCGATCTCTTGCGGCAGAACGGACGGCTGATCGAGTCGGTCGAAAAGCGGCGTTTCAGTCTGGAAGACGTCTTCGTTAAAGCGATGGCCAGTGCGACTTCCGCGTCGCGCGAGTCAGCCCCCAAGGCAAAGAAGGTGAATCCATGATGCAGATGTGGGCGATCATCGTGGATTCGTTTCGCGAGGCAAAAGCCAAGAAGCTCTTCTGGGTTCTGCTGGCGATTTCAACATTGGTTGCATTGGCGCTTTCGTGCATCGGCTTTGATGAGAACGGGTTTTCATTTTTCTACGGTGCGATCAAAGTACAGAACGGCATCTATCAGACAGGCACGCAAGCGGCTGAGCAGTTTTTTGGCGCGATCGTCTCCAACTTCCTTGTGGGAACGTACATCGGTTGGGTGGGGATCATCATTTGTCTGATCGGAACCGTCGGGATGTTCCCGAGTTTAATTGAAACCGGCGCCGTCGATGTTGTGGTGAGCAAACCCCTGACGCGCAGTGTCCTGTTCTTTTCGCGTTATATCGGAAGCCTGGCGTTTGTGCTCGCTCAGGCCACGTACTTTGTTGTCCTGACGCTCCTGGTGTTGCGGTGGCAAATGGGGCGCTGGCTTTGGGGATATCTTTGGGCGATCCCTCTGCTTGTCTTGAGTTTCAGCTACATCTACTGCGTGTGTGTGTTGGCGGCCGTCTGGACCCGCCGCACGTTGGTCTCGTTGGTTTGTGGTTTGTTCTTCTGGGTGATCTTGTTCGGAGTGGCCAGTACGGAACAATTTGTCGGGACCAATGAAAGCGATGGATCTGGCAATGTTGTGATAAAGTATTCCATGCGTGGGTCGATCGGCAAAGTGGTCTACGTCCTTCATCAGATCCTACCCAAGCCCAGCGATATTCCCGTCATCTTGGGCCGTGAAACCAATGCGTTGGGGTCCAGGGAATTTGTTGAGGCCATCGCGCCAAACGATCCCGATGTCCTGTCGCCCGGTAGGGTTCACCAACTGGATGTTGAGCAGCTTCGCGCCGAAGCCGTCTCGCCGTCGCGATCGATCGGAAGTTCGCTCGCGTTCGAAGCAGTCGTGTTGGTCTTTGCCTGCGTCATCTTCTCGCGCCGGGATTTCTAGACGTTCAATTTCTCCTTCCAGACTCCGCGGGAGGCGTTGTTTTTGCCTGCAAATAAGCGAATTCTGCTGACCATCACCGACCTCCACGTGGGGGGCGTGCCGCTGCATCTGTTTCGGTTGGCCAGGTTTCTTTCGGCGCACGGTTGGCATGTCGATGTGGTCAGTTTGAGCGCCGGTGGCGCCATGGCTGATTCGCTCGAAGGCGAAGGGATAGCGGTTCATCATTGCGGCGCGACGCATGCATTCGACTGGCGGGTGTTCGAGCGCCTTGCGCAGTTGATCGATGCGCGTCATCCCGACATCGTGCATTCGTTTCTTTTTCACGCCAACCTGGCGAGCCGGCTTGCTTGTTTGCTTGCAGGCTTTCCGAAGCGTCGATTGATTTGCGAAATCCAGACCGTCGAGATCGAACGGCGATGGCATCTTTGGGTTGATCGATACCTGCATCGACTCAGCCGCCTGACCGTTTGCAATTCCGAATCGGTGCGCAGGCACTTGCACGAACATGCCGGAATTCCAATGGATCGACTTGCAGTGATTGAAGGCGGTGTGGATGTCGATGCGATTGCGCAAGCCCAGCCGCTTATCGCCGATCAATGGCGAACGAATGCGGATGAACCATTGCTGCTGTGGGTCGGGCGAATGGATCCGATCAAAGGACTTGATGTGCTTATTGATGCCGTGGCAAAAGTCGCGCGTCATCGTCCGGTCAAGTTGCTGCTGGTGGGCGATGGGCCCGAGCGCGCTCGCATCGAGTCAAGAGTCATCGAGCATTCGCTTCGAGGCAACGTGCACTTCTTGGGTTTGCGCCGCGATGTGTATCGGTTGATTCAAACCACCGATCTGTTTGTGTTTCCATCACGCACGGAAGGCATGCCCAACGCGCTTTTGGAAGCGATGGCCGGTCGACTTCCCATCGTCGCGACCGATGTTCCCGGGTGTCATGACCTTGTCACTGACGGCAAGACAGGGCGACTGGTTAAAGTTAACGATCCGGACGCGCTGGCCGATGCGATTGAGTCGGCTTTAGACGATTCGGCAACCACCAATTCGATGAGTGCCAATGCATGGCACTTCGTTTCCACGTCCCACAGTGTCACAAAATGTCACCAATCCTATGAAGCCCTCTACGAACGGGTGCGCAGGCTTTCCTGATAGTCACAACAAAACGATAGGTGTTTGTTAGGGTGTGAGTTATGCGCGTGGGGTAATGGCTCCAATGTGCGCGCGTTTAACCATCATCTGGTGTATTTCGCTTGCGTCCCCACATGATATCGGTAGCATTGAGGCGCGCAAAGTTTTGTCAATTTTGCGTTTGCATAAAGTGGTTCGCTGGGGTAAATTTTCCCACAGTTGGCCTTGTTTGTGGTGATCGCAACCACAAACCTCCTGTTTTTGGGCGCGATGTTTGGCGGAGCCCATCCAAGGACAGGCCGACCTGGGATTTTCGAGGAACCCCATGGCGTTTATTGATGCCTTTGAGCGCACCCTTGATTCAAAAAATAGAACGCAGATCCCGGCTGACTTTCGCAATGCCATGGATCCTGCGGTTCACGGTGAGACATTTTACCTCTGTCCGGGTGAGCGGCCCAACACTTTATCGCTGCTCCCCGAAAAGTATTTTGAAGAGTTGTCGGAGTACCTGCGGACGGACCTGCTGGACGGCGAGGAGGCCGAGTCCTACGAAATCCTGTTCTATTCGATGAGCAGGAAGCTCGACATGGACAAGCAGGGGCGGGTGGTGCTTCCCGACCGTCAGTTGGCGATGGTCAACATAGGCAAGGAAATCACCTTTGCGGGGGTGAATAAGCGGATCGACATCTGGTCCACCGAAGAGTATCGCGCCTATATCCAGGACGAATTCAGTGCCAACTGGCGACGACTCAAGCAGTTTGCCCGAACGGCTCGGTCGAAACGGGCTCGAACGCCGGAGGAATAAGGCGATTCGCAAGGAGAGCATCACCCTGCATCGCTCGATCGGGTGTGGGATTGTCAAGGATGACAAAATGCTGGGCGATTATCCGGGTGCCCTTCCGGATGGTCGGATTTGCCAAGAGCGGGGCAGTTTTTTCGGGTCCAACTCCGTGGCGCGGTCGGTTGGATTCGAGTCGTGGTGGCTTGAGCAGGACGCTCGGTCGCTGCAAGCATGCGACGCACGAGGCGTCGTTCGGAAATTTGTGTAGTCCGCTTTGGAAGCAGAAGGATTCTGCCGTGGCGGGCGCTGTCGGTTGGATTGATGGAATCAGGCTTGGGATCTTGATGCGTTGCTTCGGTAATTGCATCGCTTGGACAAACGGTTCGGCGCGGTCCAGGTATTTAGAGATTTCAACACCCTCCGCATTCTCAATTGGCAGACTGGGATCGTGTGTTGCTAAGGATGGCAACGGCACGCCCGGGCACACCCTTTTCGGCGGTGGAAGATCAACCGCCAGGAAACTGGTGCCGCGTTGTTGGCAACCAGTCGCAGGAGCCAGTGGTTGATGAAGTAGAACAACATCTAGCCGTCTTGCCCGACGAGGTGGGTTCGATGTTGGCCATTGAACCTGGGGCGTGCGTGGTGGATTGCACGCTGGGGCTCGCGGGGCACGCGAAGATGTTGGCCAGTGCGGCGGGTCCGGATGGCATGGTCATCGGGCTGGATGTCGACCCGGACAATCTGGCGATTGCGTCGCAGCGAATGGAAGATAGCGGCTGCCCCCATCGGTTGGTGCGGTCCAATTTCGATCAGCTTGATGAAGTCTTGAAGGATTTGGGGATTGGTGGGGTTGATGCAGTCCTTGCGGATCTTGGCGTCAGTTCCAATCAAATCAGCGAACCACGTTTTGGATTGAGTTTTCAGGTGGATGCTCCGCTGGACATGCGCCTGGACGATCGGCTTGCGGATACGGCAGCCGACCTGGTTAATCGGTTGGGCGAAACCGAGTTGGCCAACCTGATATACGAGTTTGGACAGGAGCGGTTCAGCCGACGGATCGCGAAGCTCATTTGCCGTGAGCGTCGATCGTCGCGAATCGTGCGGACGGGGCAGCTTGTCGATCTGATCGGACGGGCGCTGCATGTCGATCCGAACTCACGTCGATCCAAAATTCACCCAGCCACCCGAACCTTTCAAGCGCTGCGTATCGCGGTCAACGATGAACTTGGCGCGCTCAAGCGATTGTTGGACATGGCACCATCGATCTTGAACGAAGGCGGCCGAATCGCGATCATTTCGTTTCACAGTTTGGAAGATGGGATCGTCAAGCGAAGTTTTCGAGCCCATCGAACTGATGGAATTTACGACATTTTGACGAAAAAGCCTTTGGTTGCAGGTTCTGCTGAAAGACGGGCCAACCCGCGTTCGCGAAGTGCGAAGCTTCGGGTGGCGAAGCGAACGGCCAAGGTGCTCGACGTTGGCGGTGACGGGCGCTAGAACAAAAAGGGCGACTGGCGCTAGAACAAGAAGAGTGCGATCAATCAGAAACCCGCGAAGGTCGGGTCGATGACTTTTGCGGTTCTGCAGAATTAAACGAACAATAACTGCGGCGGCGGTTTGGAGTGGCTGACGCATGAATGACGGGAGTCGAAGTATGGGTAAGGAGACGAAGGTCGGCCTCCTTGTTGGGATGTGCTTCATCGTCTGTTGCGCGATTGTCCTTTCACACCATGGCCGGCGTCGCGCCGAAGCCCAGGATCTTTCGGTGACCAACGCCGAACGGTCGCGAAAAGCCCCGTTGCTTCTGGATCGAAATGCCAGTGCGGAACGCGCGACCAAGCGGATCGCCCCGAGCCGCACCACCCGTCCGAACACCCGAAACAACCGGGCCGACCAGCCCGACCAATTCGACGATGAACCGGTGGTCGATGACCGGGTCCACGGCGATCAGGAGACGCAACTGGCGGACAGCCGTTCTTCTGGAGATGGCCGCTGGGAGACGCCAACGCGCGAGTCGCAGTCGGTGCGCTACGGATTCGAATCGGAAGGCGAAAGGTCATCCAAAAATAGGACATCGCAGGATCGCGATGCCGCCAGTCGGCCCAGCAGCCGATCGTCAGAACCTTTCATACACCGCGGTCCTCCCATTCCCGATGTGGTTGCGCCCAAGACTTCGCGAATGAACGAGCGCGACGACGAGCTGGTCGTATTGGACGATGCCTCGCAGGATTCGGAACCGCTCGTCGCAAACATGCCCTCGGGCGACAACTCGGGTTTCAATCGGCGCACGCTGACGTCGACCCCAAGTCCTGCACCAAAAAGCCGGCGCGAATCGCGCAGTGACTCCGGCGCGTCCCACTCGGCTCCAACGCGTACGGAAAGCGACGCCACCAACCAGATTCGGGCTGAGATGGAGCGGGCGGCTGCTCGAAACGCGGCGCGTGATGAAGCCGAAAGCAACTCTGGGCGTTCAAACGAAGCACATCCCCAGTTGGGAAATCGCCCGGCAGGTCGAGCGGCGATGGATCGGCACGTTGTGCAGGAAGGTGAAAACCTGTCGCGGATTGCGGAACAGTACTATGGATCGAGCGCGCCAGCGATTCTCGACGCGATCGTTCAGGCCAATCGCGACACCATGTCGGGCCCGAATCATATCGTCGCAGGGCGTGAACTGCTGCTTCCGGAAATCGCCGGAATCGATGCGATTCGTCATGCAGAATCGCCAGACGATGAAGAATCGCAAGTTGGTCGCGATGTAGACGCCGATCGCGAACGTCCCGCCCAGTCGAAAATCGCCGCGGAATACGAAGTTCAGCCGGGCGATCTGCTTTCGCGGGTGGTGTCGCGGCATTACGGCAACTCGTCGCAACGAATCATTGACGAAGTTTACCGGGCGAACATGGATCGCATGAAAAGCCCCGACAATCTGGTGGCTGGCACTGTCATCGTTCTACCCGAAATCGACAACATTCAGCCGAAGCAGGTTGGTCAAAGCCAAAAGGCTCACGACGAACCGGTCGCCAGAACCGCAAGCGATGAAGAAGCGTTCCAGTGGTACGTGGTTCAAAAGGGCGACACCTACTCGACCATCGCAGCCGCCCAGATGGGATCGTCGAAGCGCTGGAGAGAGCTGGCTGACTTCAACAAAACGGTATTCAAAGACGCGACGCAGATTCGCCACGGCGTTCGCATCCGCATCCCCACGGGGAGTTCATCGAGCCGCGAGTCCGATTCCAACCGCAGGGGGCGCTGATGACGCCAACGCGCGCCGGAGTCGCATTGCTGCTGGTTGGGATCATCTGCCTGATCGTCGTGGCGCTGCGGGCTGAGAAGGTTCGCGTCGAAACCCGCATTCAAGCACACACGGCAGAGATTGTTCACTGTCGCCGTCAGGTTTGGTCGTTGCAAATGGAGATCGCCCGATTGCGCTCGCCGGAGAAAATCCAGCAGCGAATCGAGCGATTCAGCCTCACCGTCGGCGCCGACTTTGATCGTTGGCTTTCGCCGGATACCGATGAAGCGCTTGCATCCCTGGAAGAGTGACCCGTGAAAACCAACCGCTCAACTGAATCAAACGTTCAACGTTGGCAGTTGGGGTCTGCAAAGCTCATTTTCGGCGTTGCGCTGGTTCTGTTTGTCGGGTTGGCTGTCCGACTTGTCTATATCAATACGGTCATGTCCAAGCGATTGTTGGACATCGCCGAATCGCAGCAACGAAGTCGTCTGGCGATCGATGCGCGTCGCGGGACGATTCTCGACGTGCGAGGGCGCCTGCTCGCGGGAAGTCGACCGCGCTACAGCGTCTACGCCGATCCCGCCATCATCGAACAACCCGACGAAGTCGCCCGCATGCTGGGATCGGTGCTCGAAGTCGACCCGGGCGTGCTCGAAAACGAAATCCGCAGCAGTTCGACACCGCGCTTCTGCTGGCTTGAGCGTTTGATTGATGACGCCCAAGCCGACGCGATCCGCTCGATGCACATCTATGGCATCGGGATGCGCAGCGAGTTTGAGCGCTATTGGCCCATGGATGAGACGGCTGCCCACGTGCTGGGGTTTGTTGGGGCTGATGGACACGGACTCGGCGGGTTGGAGATGCGCTTCGACGAGCACCTTTCGGGTAAGCCCGGATATCGAACGACGCTGCGCGACGCAAGGCGCCGGGCGATCGGTGGCGAGGCCAGTCGGATCGTCGCCCCGCAGGATGGCGGGCATCTGGTTCTGACGATCGACAGCGTCATTCAGCACATCGTCGAAAAGCGGCTTGCAGAACAGGTCGAACAATACAACGCCGAGAACGGGATCGCGATCGTGATGAACCCGCGCACCGGCGAGATCCTCGCGATGGCCTGCGTACCGACCTTCAACCCGAACCATTACAACGATTTTGCGGTTTCGCTGCGGCGCAATCGCGTTGTCACCGATCCGGTCGAACCGGGCAGCGTGTTCAAACCGTTCATCGCGGCAGTTGCGCTGGAGCAGGGGTTCGTCGGACCGCGCGAGTTGATCGATTGCCACAACGGACTGTACAACTTCGACGGTCGGTTGATGAACGATTCGAGTCCGCATGGCGAAATGAACATCCGCGACATCATCGCCTACAGCAGCAACATCGGGATGGGCATCATTGGCACGCGGATGGGCGACGAAGCGCTTTATGCGGCTGTCAAACGGTTTGGCTTCGGTACGAAAACGCAGATCGGCATCGCCGGTGAAAGTGGCGGGATCGTTTACGACACCGATCGCTGGTCGAGCTACTCGAAAACGTCGGTGCCGATGGGGCAGGAATTGGCGATTACACCGATTCAACTGGTGACGGCGTTTTCGTCGTTTTTCAACGGGGGATACCTGCTTCGACCGCGCCTGGTCCGTTCACAATTGCGGGCGGACTTCACAACGGAAGAGTCGTTCGTCGAGCCCGAGATCATTCGTCGCGTGGTGCCCGAGGACATCGCCCACTACATGGCCACCCAGGCACTGCCGGCAGTGGTGGCGAGACACCGCCCCGAACTGGATGTCGCCGAGTACCCGACCGCAGGCAAAACTGGTACGGCTCAGGTGCCGCATTCAGACAAAGGCGGGTATGAGCACAACGCCTATCTCAGTTCGTTCATTGCCGGTGCACCGTACGACGATCCGCAGATCGTTGTTCTGGTGATGATTCGCAAACCGGAATACGCGCTCGGTCACCTGGGTTACGAGGTGGCCGGACCGGCTGTCCGCGACATCACACGCTCGACCCTGCAATACCTGCAAGTTCCGCCAGCCAACACACAAGCGAGCGCGATGCCATAACGCGCGACGTTAAGTCGCATGTGAAAACTTTTCATTCACAACCGCGTCAAGTTGGCTCAATTGGACTTGGTTGAGCCTGTCGTTTGGCGTACACTTAATAGCATTGACGGATCGCTTTTTCGCACGGTCCTCGGCGGGTGGTTGTTTGTTTTGATCACGTCCGCTTGAGACTGCTGCGCTGGTTCAAGGAAGGACCACCATGGCTGCCAGCCACCCGCATTCAGAGTCCAACGCGCGCCCCGACCAGGCGCAAACCGCTTGGACAATTCCTTCCCTGCTGATATCAGCCGGTGTGATCGCTACGGCTGACGTTTCTGATGCGCTTGTAAACACGTCAATCGACCGCCTGACGGTGGATTCGCGCGATGCCGGTGTCGGGGCGTGCTTTGTGGCGATCGCGGGCACGCAGACCGATGGACATCGCTACGTTTCGCAGGCACTTGATCAAGGTGCGTCAGCCGTCATCGTTGAAAAGGGACGGTGCAAAGTTTGCGACGAGCGGATCATTGAAGTCGCGGATACGCATGAGGCGATTGCCAAGTTGGCAGCGACGTTCTTTGGGATCGACCGCCTGCAACGGGAGGGGAAGCTCGGCCTCATCGGTGTGACCGGCACGAACGGCAAGACGACCGTCGTGTCGCTGATCACGTCGATTCTTCGAGCGGCTGGCGTTAAGGCGAGTTCATTGGGGACGATTGGTCTGGATGTGCCAGGTGGTGTCACTGGCGCATCGACGACGGTGATCTCCGGCATGACGACGCCGCCGCCGATTGAACTGTGCGCGGCGCTGGCGAGTGCCGCCCGCGCGGGGGCTCGATGTGTGGCAATGGAAGTGTCAAGTCATGCGCTCGATCAACGGCGGACCGCGGGGCTGCGGTTTGATGTGGCTGTGTTTACAAACCTGACGCAGGATCATCTCGACTATCACGGCGACATGGATGGGTACGCAGCCGCCAAGCGCCGTTTGTTTGATGGATTGGATATCGACGCGACGGCTGTCGCGAATGCCGACGATGCCCGCTCGCTGTTTATGATCACAAATTGCACCGAGCCGACCATCGCGTTTTCGTTGGACAATGTGTTTGCCGATGTCCGATCCGAGAATCTGCAAATGGGAGCGAGTGGTTCGACGTTTGACTTGCACATCAAAGAGGAATGCGTCGCGGTAAAGAGTCGCCTGATTGGAAAGCACAACGTCAGCAACATGTTGGCTGCGATCTCTGCCGCCTACGCCTGGGGCGTTGATTGCTCAGCGATCGCCAAGGGCGTCGCGTCGATCGAATGCGTGCCAGGCCGCCTTGAGCGCGTGGCATGCGAGAGTCCCGGTGCGGTGTTTGTGGACTATGCCCACACGCCCGATGCCTTGGAAAATGTGCTGCGGGTGGTGCGCGACGTGACCCGCGGGCGATTGATTTGCGTGTTTGGTTGCGGTGGTGATCGGGACAAGAGCAAACGCGCACCGATGGGGCGGGCTGTGGCTGCGATTGCTGACGTTGGCATTCTCACCAGCGACAACCCACGCCACGAAGATCCGCAAGCGATTATCAATGACGTGCTGGTTGGTTTTGAAGGCAGCGGAAAATGTCAGCGCATTGTGCAGATTGATCGGCGGGCGGCGATTTATAAGGCGATCGCCCTGGCCGGTGAGGACGACACGGTTTTGATCGCGGGCAAGGGGCACGAAGACTATCAGATCATCGGCGACAAGCGATTTCAGTTTGACGATCGCCAAGTCGCGATTGAGGCGGCATTGCAAACGACCGTGGAGGCCGTGCAAAAGATCGAGGTGCCCGCATGATTCCGATGTCCGTTGCACAAGTCGCATGGGCCGCCAACGCCACACCGTCGTCGGCGGTTGAAGACGGCATGATTATCGGTGTGTCCACCGATTCGCGCGCGGTCAAAGAGGGTGAGCTGTTCGTCGCGATCAAGGGCGATCGGTTTGACGGGCACGACTACGTCGAACAGGCCATCCAGCGCGGGGCCAAGGCGTGCCTGGTGGCGAGTGGGTTTCGAACGGCTGGTGCTGCGCCGCTGCTTTACGTCCATGACGTGGTCGAAGCGCTGGGCATGATCGCAGCCCACCATCGCCGCATCGGCGGCGCGAAGATCATCGGCATCACCGGTAGCGCCGGAAAGACGACCACCAAGGCGATGATCGCGCATGTTCTAGGCGATCAATTCCCAATTGCATACGCCCCCAAGAGTTTCAACAACCATATCGGAGTCCCGTTGACTCTCCTTTCTTCCAATCGCGATGATCAATTCGTCATCGTCGAGATCGGTACAAGCCGACCCGGTGAAATCGCGCTGCTGTCTGCGATGGCCAGGCCCGACGTCGGTGTGGTGACGTCGGTCGGTGCAGCACATCTTGCCGGGTTCGGCTCGATCGAAGCGATTCGTCGCGAAAAGCTGTCGCTGTTTGACCATGTGGTGAAGGGCGGTCGGGCTTATGTTAACGCGCGGGCGGTCGATGGCATCGCCGTGTTGCCCCGATCAGCAGAGATTGGTTGGCAGACGTATGGCGACCATCCCGAAGCCGATCTGGTTGTGTCGGATATCAAGAGCGACCTGAAGCGTACGACGGCGCTGATTGGCGGGCGATT
>DDIR01000071.1 GCA_002338715.1 Phycisphaerales bacterium UBA1845
TCGTGATCCCGCGCGCCTTCTCCTCCGGCGCCGCGTCGATCGCGTCATAGGCCTTGAACTCGCCGAAATACTTCGTGATCGCCGCCGTCAGCGTCGTCTTGCCATGGTCAACGTGGCCGATCGTGCCCACGTTCACATGCGGTTTCGTCCGTTCAAACTTTGCCTTTGCCATGGTGGCCTCCTGTCTGTTTCGGGGCCCCGGATCCGGTCCGGGGCGCCTGACCCGCGGGTCAGGCGTATTTCTTCTGGATCTCGTCGGAGATGTTCTGCGGCACCGCCTCGTAATGGTCGAACTGCATCGTGAACACCGCGCGGCCCGAGGACATCGAGCGCAGGTTGTTGATGTAGCCGAACATGTTCGCAAGCGGCACGAAGGCGTTGATGACGTTGGCGTTGCCGCGGCTGTCCTGGCCGTTGATCATGCCCCGGCGCGAGGTCAGATCGCCGATGATGCCGCCGGTATATTCCTCGGGCGTCACCACCTCGACCTTCATGATCGGCTCGAGAAGCTTGGCGCCGGCCTTCTTCAGCCCCTCGCGCATCGCCGCGCGGCTGGCGATCTCGAAGGCGAGGACCGAGCTGTCCACATCGTGGAAGGCGCCGTCGATCAGCTGCACCTTGAAGTCGATCACCGGGAAGCCGGCGAGCGGGCCTGAATCCATCACCGACTTGATGCCCTTCTCGACGCCGGGGATGTATTCCTTCGGCACCGCGCCGCCGACGATCTTCGATTCGAAGCTGTAGCCCTCGCCCGGTTCGGTCGGCGAGATCACCAGCTTGACGCGGGCGAACTGGCCGGTGCCGCCGGTCTGCTTCTTGTGGGTGTAGTCGATCTCGGCCTCGCGGCTGATCGTCTCGCGGTAGGCCACCTGCGGCGCGCCGATATTGGCCTCGACCTTGAATTCGCGCTTCATGCGGTCGATCAGGATGTCGAGGTGCAACTCGCCCATCCCCTTCATGATCGTCTGGCCGCTCTCGAAATCGGTCTCGACGCGGAACGACGGGTCCTCGGCGGCGAGACGCGCCAGCGCGATGCCCATCTTCTCCTGATCGGCCTTCGATTTCGGCTCGACGGCGATTTCGATCACCGGTTCGGGGAAGGTCATGGTTTCCAGGACGACCGATTTTTGCGGATCGCAGAGCGTGTCGCCGGTGGTGGTTTCCTTGAGCCCCGCCAGCGCGATGATGTCGCCGGCGAAGGCCTCTTCGATCTCTTCGCGGTTGATCGCATGCATCATCATCATGCGGCCGACGCGCTCGCGCTTGCCCTTGGTCGAGTTCAGCATCTGGTCGCCCTTCTTCAGGGTGCCGGAATAGATGCGGGTAAAGGTCAGCGAGCCGACGAAGGGATCGTTCATGATCTTGAACGCCAGCGCCGAGAACGGCTGCGCGTCGTCGGCCGAGCGGGCGACATTGCGGGTCTCGGTCTCGTCGCCGGGCAGGAAGCCCATATAGGGCGGCACGTCGAGCGGGTTCGGCAGGTAGTCGATCACCGCGTTCAGCATCGGCTGGACGCCCTTGTTCTTGAACGCGGAACCGCAAAGCACCGGATGAAAATCGACGTTGACCGTACCCTTGCGGATCAACCGCTTGATGGTCGCAACGTCCGGCTCAGAGCCTTCCAGATAAGCTTCGAGCGCAGCCTCATCGAGTTCGACGACCGTTTCGATCATCTTCTCGCGATATTCTTTCGCGCGATCGACGAGGTCGGCCGGAATCTCTTCCTCGTGGAACTTGGCGCCGAGGCTTTCTTCTTCCCAGATGATCGCCTTCATCGCGATAAGATCGACCACGCCCTTGAAGCCAGCTTCTTCGCCGACCGGAAGCTGCAGCACGACCGTTTTGGCCGCGAGGCGCTTGTGGATCGAGTCAACCGATTTGTAGAAATCGGCGCCGAGCTTGTCCATCTTGTTGATGAAGAACATGCGCGGCACGCGATACTTGTCAGCCTGACGCCAAACGGTTTCCGACTGCGGCTCGACCCCGGCGACGCTGTCGAACACGGCGACCGCGCCATCGAGCACACGCAAGCTGCGCTCGACCTCGATGGTGAAGTCGACGTGGCCGGGCGTGTCGATCAAGTTGATCGTATGCCCCTTCCACGGGCAACTGACGGCGGCAGAGTAAATCGTGATGCCGCGCTGCTGTTCCTGCTTTTCAAAATCGGTGACGGTGGTCCCATCATCGACATCACCCATGCGATGACTCGCGCCGGTATAAAACAGGATGCGCTCGGTCGTGGTGGTCTTGCCGGCATCGATGTGGGCAGCAATCCCGATATTTCGAAATGTTGCGAGTGCTGGGTTCATGTCTCTTTCGGGACGCGAAGTTCGCATCCATCGGATTCGTTTGCATGGGCGGCGGATTTCACCACCAACGCGGGTTTTCTTGCGACCAAGTTCAATCGATCGTTGCTACAAAAAAAGCGACCCGCAAGACGGGGTCGCCAAGAGTTTTTGCTGCTATCGCATTCGCTGTCGGCTCATCCGCGAGGTCCACGATTCGCAGCGAACGTCTTAAAGCCAACGAAACTGCGAATCCCCAAATGGACTGGAACTGGCTTTACCAGGCGAAGTGTGCGAATGCCTTGTTGGCATCGGCCATTCGATGCACGTTTTCGCGCGTCGTCATCGCCGTGCCTTCACGCTTGTATGCGTCCATCAACTCCTGAGCGAGGAACTGGCTCGTCGCCTTTCCGCTCCGACCGCGCACCGCCTGCAAAATCCAACGAATGGCGAGCGACTGCTGCCGCTTCTTGTTGACCTGCATGGGCACCTGGTAGTTCGAACCACCAACGCGCTTCGAACGCACTTCGATGTTCGGCTTGACGTTGTTGATTGCCGTCTCGAACACCTCAATGGGCTGGGCCCCTTCGACGCGCTTGGCAATCACGTCCATCGCGTCGTAGAAGACTCTCGTCGCAGCCGTCTTGCGGCCATCGAACATGAGGCAGTTGATAAACTTTGATGCGATCATGCTGTTGAACCTTGAATCGGGTTTCAACTGCTCGCGCGACTTGGTGTATTTCTTGCGTCCCATCCAACCACTATCCTGTTCTGACCGTTAATTTTCCTGCGACTCTAATCCAAAACGCATGCGTCAAACAAACGCTTCTATATCAAATCCATCGCTCCACCGTTTGGCCTTGAACTTATCGCCAAGAACCTAACGGCTACGAACGAATCATTCCCGTCACCAACTTGCCACCCGATACCATCGCGGCAACGATGCACAACTTGATCAATGCCGGCGTCAGAAACGGCAGCAAGCCCATCGACACCGCCCCCTCGACATTCGTCAGCGTCATCGCAATCCAGGCGACGCCAAACGCAAAAATGATACAGGTTCCAATCGCCCCGACTGCAAGAACGCTAGGCAAAGTCACCTGCTTCATCTGGCGGATCAAGTAACTCACGCACAATGCCGCCGGCAAAAACCCGGCGATGTATCCCAACGTTGCGGTACTGACCCCTGCCCGATACGCGGCAAAAAACGGCATCTTCGAAAACCCGCCCGCAGTGGCCATCCCCAGCACGAAGTACAAACAAACCGCCGACAACGCCAAACGCGGACGAAGCCAGAAACCGCAAAGCAAAACAACCGCAGTCTGCATGGTCATTGGAACAGGGTTGCCGGGAAGAATCGCCTTCCACTGTGCAGATGCCCCCAACGCCAGGGCGAAACCGATTACCAAAGCCACATCACGCACCAAGGCGCGATCAACCGAATCGCTTAGTGACTTCCTTGAAACGCCGAGCAAACTCATAATCAATTCCAAAAGCGCGTTATCGCCGGGTATCAAAAACCCGGATTTAAAGACCCAGACATCAATAACAGATTTCAATTGCGATGACAGCAGCAGACAAACACAAGTCCCAGCAGTCACGCGTTACAGCAGCCGCACGCACAGCAGTTGAAGCGCGTTACTTCTTGCGACGCTTCACGCCGTACTTGCTGCGTCCGCGGTTTCGCGGATTCCCTTCTTTGTCCTTTTCAACCGATGCACAGTCGAGCGTGCCTCGGACGACGTGATAGCGCACACCCGGGAGATCGCGAACACGACCGCCACGCACCAACACAATCGAGTGCTCCTGGAGGTTGTGATCGATACCACCAATGTATGCCGTCACTTCCTTGCCATTCGACAAGCGGACACGCGTCACCTTACGCAATGCCGAGTTCGGCTTCTTGGGTGTTTGCGTCTTGACCTGCAAACACACGCCACGACGTTGCGGGCAACGATCAATATCGCGCACCTTTGACTTCTTGATGACCTTTTCCCGCCCGAGTCGAACGAGTTGATTAATCGTCGGCATTGACCGTTACCTCTTGATCCGATTGAGTACGTCGCCCATTTGCAAACAACGGGCATGTCTTAAGTTACGCGTTATTCAGATTACAACCATCGACGCCCAAAACCGGTTATGACACCGCCGGTCACCGTGCATCGAACAATTCAAAACGTACGCCGCTACCCGATCAAATCGGAAGACGAATCGTCGTCCGAATCATCGATGATCTGGACGTCATCCTGGCCCAGTGGCTCAGCCTCTTCCTCAGCCACGGCAGACGTCGAATCGGCTAGTGTAGGGGCCTGCGTCGAACTTTCAACCTCTGTCATGATCGGTCTGGACCCTTGCGGATCCACCCCGGACGAGTCGCCGGCAGAGACCGCAGGTACCGCCAACGACGACATCCCGACTCCACCGCTTCCAGACCCGCCAATTGGCGAGATTCCATCGGTCGGCTGATCTTCGATAACCGGCAGCGGCTCGCCGAGTTTCTCGACCTGCATGTTCAAATACGGCTTGAAACCCGTGCCGGCTGGGATCAGATGGCCCAAAATCACGTTTTCCTTTAATCCGAGCAGCGGGTCGCTCGTGCCAGCCAACGACGCCTCGGTGAGGACCTTGGTGGTCTCCTGGAAGCTGGCCGCAGAGATAAACGACTCGCTCGACAGACTGGCTTTGGTGATGCCCAAGAGCAGGGTCGTGGCGATTGCGGGCTTCGGACGCTTGCCCTTGGCCGGCTCACCACCCTCTTCCTCGGTGGCTTCGTTGATCTCAGCCAGTTTGGTTTTCAGGACCACTTCGCCTTCGACCAGATCGGTGTCACCCGGGACGGTGATGCGCACGCTCTTGGCCAACTCGGCGTTCCTTGCTCGGAATGCAAACTTGTCGACCACCTCGCCCGGCAGGAAGCGACTGTCGCCCTGATCTTCGATCTTCACCTTCCGCAGCATCTGCGAGATGACGACCTCAAGGTGCTTGTCGCTGATCGACACGTTCTGGGCCCGATAAACCGACTGGATTTCGCCGAGCAGGTAGTTCTGTAGAACCTCCTCACCCTTGATCCGCAAGATGTCCTGCGGAATCATCGGGCCTTCGATCAGCGGATCACCGGCCTCCACAATATCGCCGGCATGAACAAGCAACTGGCGGTCCTGCGGAACGTGGTGTTCCTTTTCCATACCGCTCTTCTTGTTGCTGACGATGATGGTCATCTTACCGCGGCGCTTGTCGGCACGAATTTCGACAGTACCGGAAATCTCCGCCAAGACGGACGGTTCCTTCGGCTTGCGGGCTTCGACGATTTCGGTCACGCGCGGCAGACCACCGGTGATGTCCTGCGTACCGCTCATGCCTCGCGGCTGACGTGCGAGCAACATACCAGGCTTGATCGGCTTGCCTTCTTCCACCTCGATGCGGGCTTTCGCCGGGAGGTAGTGATAGTCGAGCACATTGCCCTGCTTGTCTTCGATGATGAGCTGCGGGTGCTTTTCACCCTTGTGCTCGATCACGACGAACTTGGTGGCTTTACGCTCTTCTTCAAGGCGAACCGTTTCACCTTCGTCAATGTCCTGGAAGCGGATGAAACCTTCAACCTCAGCGAGGATCGGCGTCAAGTGCGCGTCCCAAGTGACCATTGGTGTGCGGGCGGGAATCTTCTTGCCCTCTTCCACGAGCAACTCGGCACCATATGGAACCTTAAAACGCTCGATTTCGCGACCCTTGTCGTCTTCGATCGCGATCTCACCGTTGCGCTTCAGCGCCACCGTTCGCTCAGGTGTATCCTTTGTTGCCGGGACGGTTACCGCATTGATTTCGTGGAAGACGACCGTACCGGCCTGCGTGTTGCGCAGTTCATTATCGACCACGTCGTGCGATGCCACACCACCGGTGTGGAACGTACGCATCGTGAGCTGTGTACCCGGCTCACCGATCGACTGTGCCGCGATGATACCGACCGCCAGCCCCTCTTCGACGAGGCGGTTGGTCGACATATCCAATCCGTAGCAGTTGGCACAGACACCCAACTCGCTCTCGCAGGTCAGCGGACTACGCACGCGAATCTTGTCGAGGCCGAGACTTTCAATCGCCTTGGCAATATCACCGGTGATGACTTCGTTTTCACCAACGATCAACTGGTCGGTGATCGGGTTGCGGATTGAATCGCGGGCGACACGACCGACGATCCGCTCACGAAGCGGAATATCGACTTCTTCGCCCTTGTAGACGGCTTCCTTGGTGATGCCCTGAATCGTGTGGCAGTCCTGGCGGTTGACGATGACGTTCTGTACCACGTCAGCCAATTTACGCGTGAGGTAACCCGAGTCAGCGGTCTTGAGGGCGGTGTCGGCCAACCCTTTACGCGCACCGTGCGTCGAACTGAAGTACTCAAGCACGCTCAGGCCTTCGCGGAAGTTCGACTTGATCGGCGTCTCGATAATTTCACCCGAAGGCTTGGCCATCAGCGCTCGCATACCCGCCAACTGGCGAATCTGATCGACGCTACCTCGTGCTCCCGAGTCCGTCATCAGATACACCGGATTCAGATACGGCTTGGCATTCGGATCATCGACCGACGAATACTTGCCGTCGTCGGTGCGGTAGTCCGTCTGAATTTCCTTCATCATCTCTTCGGTGACCTGCTCGCGGGCGTGAATCCACACATCGATGAGCTGGTTGTAGCGCTCCAACTTGGTGAGCGCTCCGTTTCCAAAGTCACGCTCGATGCGCTCCACGTGCTTTTCACCGACCTTGATGATTTTCGGCTTCGCCGCCGGCACACGCATGTCGTGGACACCGAACGACAGACCGGCCAACATCGAATGCTTGAACCCGATCGACTTGATGTCGTCGAGCAGGTCAATCGTCGCCGACCGACCGAGCAACGCATGGCAATCTGCAATGACGCGTGCCGAGCCCTTCTGCGACACCGAGAAGTTATAGAACGGCATCGCCTGCGGCAGAATATCGTTGAACATCAACCGACCGACCGTCGTGGCAATGATGCCCGAACGCGGAACGTCCTGCGGATTATCCTTCTGCGAGTTGATGTACTTGGTCCGATTGAGTCGAACCCGAATGCGTTCGTGAATGCCGATCTTCTTCTGGGCGTAGGCCAGCATCGCCTCGTGCTCATCGGAGAAGATCATCATGTCCTTCTCTTCGATCTTCTCACTGACGTGGTCGGTCGTGAGGTAGTAGATACCGAGCACGATGTCCTGCGACGGCGACATGATCGGCGTACCGTTCGCCGGCGAGAAAATGTTGTTCGTCGCAAGCATCAAGACATGCGTCTCAACCTGCGCCTCAACACTCAGCGGAAGGTGGACGGCCATCTGATCGCCGTCGAAGTCGGCGTTAAATCCGCGGCACACCAGCGGCGAAATCTTGATCGCGTTGCCTTCGACCAGCGTCGGTTCGAACGCTTGAATACCCATGCGGTGCAGCGTCGGTGCACGGTTGAGCATGACCGGATGCTGGTGGATCACCTCTTCGAGAATGTCCCAGATCTCCTGATCGCGGCGCTCAAGCATTCGCTTGGCGCTCTTGATCGTGTCAGCCAACCCGCGCTCTTTGAACTTGCGGATGATGAACGGCTGGAACAATTCCAACGCGATCTTCTTGGGCAGACCACACTGGTGAATCTTGAGTTCCGGACCAACCACGATGACCGAACGTGCGGAGTAGTCCACGCGCTTGCCCAACAGGTTCTCGCGGAAACGCCCCTGCTTGCCCTTGATCATGTCGGTCAGCGATTTGAGCGGACGGTTGCTCGAACCCAACACCGGACGGCGACACCGACCGTTGTCAAAGAGCGCATCGACGGCCTGCTGCAACATGCGCTTTTCGTTTTGGATAATGACTTCCGGCGCGTTGAGATCGACGAGCTTCTTGAGTCGGTTGTTGCGGTTGATGATACGGCGATAAAGATCGTTCAGATCGCTCGTCGCAAAGTTACCGCTTTCGAGCAGAACCAGCGGACGCAAATCCGGCGGAATGACCGGGATCACTTCCAGGATCAGCCAGGTTGCATCGTTTTCGCTGTTGCGCAGCGCTTCGACGATCTTGAGACGCTTGGAGAGGTCCTTGATCTTCTGCTTGCTTCCGGTCTTGACCAATTCTTCGTGCAGCGTGTTCGAAAGCTCGGCCAGGTCCAGCGTCTCGAGCAGTTCGCGAACGGCTTCACCGCCCATCCCGGCGCGAAACGTCGCGCCGTACTTCTCGCGGGCATTGCGAAACTCGTCTTCGGTCAGCAGTTGGTATTTCTCGAGCGGCGTATCGCCAGGATCGATGACCACATAGTCCTGGAAGTAGATGACCTTCTCCAGGCTGGTCGTCTTCATGCCCAGCAGGTTACCCAATCTCGAAGGCATCGCCTTGAGGAACCAGATGTGCACGACGGGCGCGGCGAGGTTGATGTGCCCCATCCGCTTGCGACGCACGCGCGAGTGCGTGACCTTCACACCGCAGCGATCGCAGATGATGCCCTTGTGCTTCGTGCCCTTGTACTTTCCGCACGAACACTGCCAGTCGCGCTCCGGACCAAAAATCCGCTCGCAGAACAGACCGTCCTTTTCTGCGCGGTAGGTTCGGTAGTTGATCGTCTCCGGTTTCTTGACCTCGCCAAACGACCAACTGCGAATGTCGTTCGGGCTGGCCAACTGGATGTTGACGCTACCGTAGTCGTTGATCCGATCGTAGATATTGCCTGCTACCATAGGTCTTGATGCCTTTCTGGGATAACCAGTTGTCCGGTCGCGCGTTCGTCAACCTGCAACCACCCAAGTTTTGCAATCGCGCCGGCATGTGTTCGTCTGTCTTGCCAGGCATTCGTTTTGTTCAACGTTGGTACTTCTCAAAAATCCAATTCACTGCGTCTGATCTCAGGACCCGATCACAGAATCGAACTGGAAACCTGCGACTGATCGGAACCGGCGGCCTGTGCGTCAGTCGGCAGTTGCAACACCACCATCCCAGTCGCCCGGCGAAACCCGAGTTCTTCGCAGAAGTCCACTTCCGTCCCGTAGGCCAGCACCTGGATGCGGTCCGCGCCATCGGAACGAAGCTCTTCAACCACCCGCGTGGCCATCGCTTTGGCGACACCCGCCAAATCGTGCTCGATGCGCCCGTCGGTCTTGGTCACGCACGCCGGCCCCTGCAATGAGGGATCGAGTTTGCACTCGGCAAGGTAACCATTGAGTCCGTCGGTCACCCCGCGGGCAATTCCGACCAACTCGCCATCGAGTCGCGCGGTGACGAAACAAAACGTCTGATCCACCATTCGACTGATTCGCGCCGGATCGCCGACGATCGGATGGTCGACCCGCTCATAGAAACGAACCAACTCTTCCGCATCGATATTGTCCGACGTGGCCAGGACTATGTTCTCGCCCATGATGCAATCTCCTTGCACAACTCCCACCGGTTCTTGCGCACATCTGCTCATTTAAACAATGCGCTTCTTTTCGAGCTGGATATTCAGACCCAGCCCGCGGATTTCGTTGCACAACACGTCGAACGACACTGGCGTACCTGCTTCCAGCGTGTTCTTGCCGCGCACCATCGATTCGTAAATCTTGGTACGGCCTTCGACGTCGTCACTCTTGACGGTAAGCAGTTCCTGAAGCGTGAAGGCGGCGCCATAGGCCTCAAGACCCCACACTTCCATCTCACCAAAACGCTGACCACCGGTTCGGGCTTTACCACCCAATGGCTGCTGCGTGATCAGGCTGTATGGTCCCGTTGCACGGGCGTGAATCTTGTCGTCGACGAGGTGATCCAGTTTGAGCATGTACATGTGCCCCACGGTCACTTTCTGATCCAGCGGCTCACCCGTTCGGCCGTCATACAACGTGATCTTTCCACCGAATGGCATTTCCGAGAAGCGTTCGCGCGTCTTGCCCGCGTTGGCCACCGCTTCCGGATTGGCTGCCCGCTCGCGACAATGCTTGTTGGCTTCTTCGATGCACTGGTGAACTTCTTCTTCGGTCGCACCGTCAAAGACCGGCGTGACGGCTTGGAACCCGAGGATACGAGCCGCCCAACCAAGGTGCGTTTCGAGAATCTGACCAACGTTCATACGCGAAGGCACGCCCAACGGATTCAACAACACGTCGACCGGCGTACCGTCGTCGAGGAACGGCATGTCCTCTTCAGGCAGGATACGCGCGATCACACCCTTGTTGCCGTGGCGACCGGCCATCTTGTCACCAACCGACAATTGCCGCTTGGTCGCGACATAAACCTTGACCATTTCAAGCACGCCCGACGGCAGTTCATCACCGCGCTTCATCTGGGCGGCTTTGCGATCGCGCTCTTCCATCAGTTCCGACAAGTGCGGCCAATACCGGCTGACCACGTCGATCGCTTTCGCATCGCTTGTGGCTTTCTTGACCCACTTGAGATCGCCAGCCCGCACCTGCTCGGTGATGGCTTCGATCTGTTCGAGGATAACTTCCGTCAGTTCGCTGTGGCCGACTTTCTGGCGGGTGTTGGGGTCGACCATCGGCGTTCCGGCAATGCCTTCAATCTCTTCGCACATCTTCTGGAAGAGCTTGCAGATTTTCTGGTTGGCTTGCTCGTTGAACGCGGCGACTTCGGCTTTGAGTTCCGCCTTCTGCTCGTCGGTCATGTGCATCCGGCGGCTGAAGCGCTTGGTATCGATGACGATGCCCGACACGCCGGACGGCGCTTCGAGTGAATCGTTCTTCACGTCTTCACCCGCACGACCAAAGATCGCGTGCAGGAGTTTTTCTTCCGGACTGAGTTCGGTCTTCGACTTCGGGCAGACCTTACCGACAAGAATGTCACCGTTTGACACTTGCGTACCGACGCGGACAACGCCGTTTTCGTCGAGATTGCGCAGCGCTCGTTCCGAAACGTTGGGAATGTCGGCGGTGAACTCCTCGCGACCGAGTTTGGTCTCGCGGATTTCGACGTCGAACGAGTCGATGTGAATGCTCGTAAAGACGTCATCCTTCACCAAACGCTCACTGAGGAGAATGGCGTCCTCAAAGTTGTAGCCATCGTAGGTCAAGAACGCGACGAGCGGGCTCTTGCCCAACGCCAATTCACCGTTGCTGGTCGACGGACCGTCCGCGATGATTTCGTTCTCGGCAACCTTCTGCCCTTTAACAACAAGCGGCTTTTGATTCAGACAGGTGCGCTCATTCAGACCTTCAAACTTGCGCAGGACGTATTCGTCGGCGCCATTGAGCACGATTCGCTCGGCGTCGACATACGTGACCGTACCGGCTTCGCGAGCGCGAATGACCATGCCGCTGTTGGCAGCCACCGTCTTCTCCATACCCGTGGCGACGATCGGCGGTTCAACCCGCAGAAGCGGGACGGCCT
>DDIR01000022.1:0-5566 GCA_002338715.1 Phycisphaerales bacterium UBA1845
GGCCAGTTGCGGCGCGACAGCCACGATGGCAGCCGCCACCGCCGCCGCAATCCCCACAGCCACGAGCATCACGTTTTCAAGCAGCACGCTCGATCCGATGCGCGATTCCGTAAATCCAAGCGCCCGCATCAACGCCAACTCGCGGCGACGTTCCCAAACATTGCGAAGCAGGACAGCCGTCAAGCCAAACGAACCCAACACCAACCCCATCCCACCCAGCGTCTGGAACGTGGATAGGTACGTGTTCTGCACCGAGAAATACTCCCGCAACCGCACCGCCGATTCCTGCGCGTCGAAACCGAAACCCGCCAACCCTTGCTCGAGATCCGATTCGACATTCTTCTCCAACTCACCCGGCGCGTCGATCAGGAAAAACGCCCCGCCGCTTCTTGTGGGGAACAACTTGCGAAATGCATCGGCGTGAATGACGAGTTCGCTCTGCAGGACGCTGCCCTTTAGTAGCGCAACAAATCGAAGCGTCGTGTCGCGTCCGCTTTCGTCCTTGATCACGATGTCCTTGCCCAGCCCCGAATGCATCTGCCATTTCACGACGGCTTCGTCGCCGATGACCGGAATCGCGCCATCAGAGAACGTCATCCGCAGCGCGGTCCAGGGGTTGTCGACATCGACCGAAGCGTCATCCGTCACGGCGCTGAAATTGAATCCACCGCGTTCAACCAGCGCATCGGGCGCGCCGATGATCCGCGGCTGAGTTTTGACGTAAAGGTTCTGGCAACTCGTTTCATCACCGGGCCGCAGCAAGAACGGCACGATCGAACACTTCGCCAGTCGTTCCTGTGCGGCTGACTCAAACCCCAACGAGGTGCGACCTGCCGACGTCGCCAGCGAATATGGCAGCGGTACGTCCGACTCTGCCGTCAGATTGAATCCGCCGGCACCGCCCGTTGCCGTCGAATCCACGTTGAGTCGAAACGCCTGAAGCGACAGCACCAAAAATGCACCCGATGCAATCAACCCGCTCGTCAGCAGACTTCGTCCCGGATGCCGGGCCGCGTTGCGCACACCGAGTTGCACCCACGCGCGACTTGAATTGACGTTCAGCGTTTTGGTCGAATAGAGCGCCGCGCCAAAAAATCCAAGCATCGCAGCCAATGTCGCCGATCCCGATCCGAAGAACGCGCCGGCTTGGGCGATGCCATCAAGACGCATACCAAAGATCGCAGTCCCGATCGCCACGACCAGACACGCGACCGAAACGCAAATCCAGCGCATGCGCATCGAAGCTTGTCGCCGCGGTGTGCGTTGATCGGTCGTGCCGTTTAACAGCGCCGATGGCGATACCTTCAGGCATCCGCGCTGCGCCCTTGCGATTGCGATCAGCGACACCACAACGCCCAGCACGCCGCCGACCACCAGCGAAACCCACGAGAAGTGCAGATTCAAAAACGGCGCATTGACCGCATCGGACCACCACGACTTCAAGCCAGCCAGCATCAACCACGAGTAGCCATACGCACCAGCCAACCCCACCGCACTGCCGATGATCGCGATCACCAGACCTTCGGACATCAGATGGCCGCGAACCTTTGAATCCGTAAACCCGACAGCCGCCAGCAAACCAATCTCTCGACTGCGCCGTTCAACGTTGAGACGCGACAGCAGCAACACGAGCATCATCGCCGACGCGAGCAGAAAGAAACTGAACGAGATAAACAACACGCCGAAATCGGTGCTGCCTTTACCGGCTTTCAATGCTTCTTCGCGAACGGGCAACACCCGCAACCGCGCGACATTCAAATCCAACTGCCCAACCATCGCCGCGCGTAGCTTGTTCGCGAACACATCAATATCCGCGCCGGCTGACGGTCGAAAACGCAGCGATGTGTAGCGCCCGTGGGGACTGTTCGGATCGTGCCAAAGTTTCAAACCGTCGCTCAGCTCGATGTACGCCTTGGGAACCGCACGGTATTGATCCCAATAGGCTTCGTCGCGGTCCTTGACACGTTTGAGGTCCACGGGAAACGGCGGATCCCAGTCGGATACTTTCGCGGCGTCGGTGATTCCGGGATACGTCGGCGTCAGACCGCGATCGATCGCAGCCCCGGACATCGCAACGCTGGCAGCCAACTCAAAGTCCGCCGTGTGCTCCTCCAGCGCCCCGTCGTCTTGCAGATCATAGAAATCGATCGCCACGCGCTCACCAACCGACGCACCCAGCGCCTCCATCGCCCAATCGTTGAGGATGATTTTGCCCGGTCCAAACGCCCCCACCGCACCACCGGAAACCGACATCGCTGCCAGCGTCGGGCTGTCGCTCTTCAGCGCGGCCACGGTGGAATAAGGAATGCTGACCTGCTGGTCGCCGCGGCGAATTCGGATCGAATTGGCAAGGTTGGCCATCACCGGTTCTGCCGCCGATTGAAGTTCCCTCGCGACCGCTTCCGCCAGCGACTCGACGGCTGGGTCGATCAGCAGTTGATCCGATTCGATCGCCACGTACCGCAATGCGCGATTGACGTGAACAGTCAATCCGACGTCGGATAGCGTCAATGCTTGTCGAATGATCTTCTCGAATTCCGCGGACGTTGCAGACGAGGAGTCGGTCGGGTTTGGTCCGATCAAGATCGCGTTGGCACGATCACCTTGTTCGAGTTGGCGTTCCAGTAGTTCGCGCGACACGAAAGCATTGCGTGGGGTTTGCTGTTGCGGACGAAGTGAAATGCCGCCGAGACCGTCATCGGCAACGATCGCTTTGACCGTCAGCCGCATGCGCGTGGTGACATCGTCGCGCCGACCCAGCAGCGTATCAGCCGCAATCGGGGAGGCCTTGCCCAACCGCAGCAGCACCGCATCACCCACCGACGCGCCGAGTTCCGTCGCGAGCGATTCGTTGAGCACGACTTCGCGATCGACGGGGGTGACACCATCCGCCCGAACCGCGAGCTTCCAGAAGTCCTGATCGATGCCCCAGATCGACGTTCGGTTCACCCGCGCTTCGCTGTCGGCATTGACCGCACTGCCCCGAACCGAAATCACCGGCACCGCTTTGGCAGCCAACCCGTTCGACGTGCAATCAGCCGCCAACTCGGTCCGAAAGAATCGCCCGGACATCGCCGCCGCTTCCACCCGCCCCAATCGCACGAGCGCTTGTTCGCGCAGACTGCCGCGGACGGAGTCGCCCACGATCATCGAACCGGCAAGGACAGCCACACCGACCGCGACCCCAAGCATGACCGCGAAGTGCTCGAATCGGTAGTAGGCCAGACTTCGTCGCGTGTACATATTCGACGATGTTGCATCCAGGTTGAAACCGGGTCAAGCCCTTGGGGTGGTCGCCAGAGCGGTAAGGGTCATAGAATCGTTTGAATTCACACTTGGTATTTGCAGGAAAACGCCCCCCGAATCGGTGCGGCCAAGGTCACTTTTGAGGCGGAGATTTTTCGTTTCGCCTTGCCAGTACACACGGATGGGAACATAATGCAGGCAAATGGGGATTCAATATGGGACCGAACTGGGGGGCAGTCGGAACCGCATGCCAAAACCAGCGAATTCGTAGAAACCGCCCAATCTCACGCGTACGATCTTGCACAGCATTGGGGTAATTGCGAACTGAGCACCAAATACTGAATTCTGTTTTGAAACGGTGTTGCCCGTCGGGGCGCGCCGCTACTTGCGTATAAAGAAATTGTGCCATACCGCTGTCATGCAACGAGAGGTTAACATGTCAACGTTTCGAATGACGAAAACATCTTCCACCAATGCGCTTCGATCGTCGCTGCTGCTCGCCATCGTAGCCGTCACCGGAATGGCAACCCGGGCGTCGGCGCAATGCGCGTTCTTCGACGACTTCCAACGCCCCGACAGCACAACGATCGGGTTCGGATGGGTCGAGGACGAAACCATTGCTTCTGAAATCCTGCTGACGTCGTTCGGCGAGTTCGGATACGTCGACATCGTCGGTCAGGGCACCGCACCAGTCAGCATAACACAATCGAACATCGATACCTCCAGCCTGACTAATCCAGCGATCACCTTTGTCTGGCAGGGACGAAATGGCGATGCAGAAGCCGACGACGTCCTTCAACTGGACTGGCGATTGAGCGGAGGCACCTGGGAACAACTCGGTGAATTTGAACTGACCAATACGCTGACGACGGTGACGGAGATTCCGTTACCGCCCGCCGCACTGAATACGAGCATTGATTTTCGCTTTGTTGTGATCGTCGACACATTTCAGGAAGGCGCCCTATTGGATGACGTGGGTGTCTGCGAAGTCGCAGGACCTCCCGACTGCAATAGCAATGGGATCGACGATCAAGAAGAAGTCGCACAGGGCAGCAGTCCTGACTTGAACGCCAACAACATCCCCGACGAGTGCGATGAGTGCGTCTTCGACATCGATTGCAGCAACGGTTTGTATTGCGATGGCATCGAAACCTGCCTCGTCGATGTCTGTCAGTTCGCGTCGCCTCCATGTGGCACCGGTCAATTGTGCGATGAAGTGAACGACCAATGCATCGCCGACGGTGCAGACTGCAATTCCAACGGTATCGGTGACGATGTCGATATCGCCAATGGCACCAGCCAAGACGCCAACGCCAACAACATCCCCGACGAGTGCGACACCTGCACCATCGATGCGGATTGCGATGACGGCAACTTCTGCAACGGTGCGGAAACGTGCAACGTGGATACGTGCGTTGCGGGAACGGCCCAATGTCAGGCGGCCGGGCAGGTCTGCAACGAAACCACCGACGCGTGCGATCCGGACGGTTCCGACTGCAACAACAACGGCATCGGTGATGCAACCGACATTTCCGGTGGCACGAGTGACGACCTGAACGCCAACAATGTTCCCGACGAATGCGACGAGTGCGTGTTTGACGGTGATTGTGATGACGGCTTGTACTGCAATGGCGTTGAGTCCTGCAATACGGACACCTGCGTCGCGGGAACTGCTCCGTGTGCGGCAGGCCAGACCTGTGACGAGGACACCGATTCGTGCCCGCCCACCGGTGCTGATTGCAACAACAACGGCATCGGTGATGCAACCGACATCGCCGGGGCAACCAGCGACGACGTCAATGTCAACGGGATTCCCGACGAATGCGACGAATGCACCGTTGACGGCGATTGTGACGACGGACTGTTCTGCAACGGAGCGGAGACGTGCGATACCGACACCTGCGTCGCTGGTATGAACCCCTGCACGGGCGGTGAAATCTGCGACGAGATCGGCGACGCGTGCGTCATCAACACCGACTGCAACTCCAACGGCGTCGATGACGCCCTCGACATCGCCGGCGCAACCAGCGACGACGTCAACGCCAACAACGTCCCTGACGAATGCGATGAATGCCTCGTCGATGGCGATTGCGACGACGGTGCATACTGCAACGGCGCTGAAACCTGCGACGTCGATCGATGCGTCGCCGGCATGCTTCCGTGTGTGGTCGGTCAAACCTGTGAAGAGGCAACCGACTCGTGCGAACCAAATGGTGACGACTGCAACACCAACGGCATCGGTGATGCGGCTGACATTGCTGGCGGGTTCAGCGATGACTTGAACGCGAACAACATTCCCGACGAATGCGACGAGTGCGTG
>DDIR01000022.1:5659-6035 GCA_002338715.1 Phycisphaerales bacterium UBA1845
CGACGAATGCGACGAGTGCGTGGTTGATGGCGATTGCGACGACGGACTGTATTGCAATGGCGCGGAAACCTGCAACGTCGATACGTGTGCGGCTGGTGCTGATCCATGTGCCCTCGGCGAAGTGTGCGATGAAGTTGGCGATGCCTGCGAGCAGCCCGACTGCAACACCAATGGCATCGGTGACCTCGACGATATCGCGGGCGGCACCGCGATGGACTCCAATTCAAACGGCGTACCGGACGAGTGCGAAGGCTGCACCTCTGACGCCGAATGTGACGACGGATTGTTCTGCACGGGCGTGGAATTCTGCGACGCGGGCGTTTGCATTTCGCCCGGCCCCGGATGTCTGCCTGGACAATCCTGCAACGAAGCCACC
>DDIR01000028.1 GCA_002338715.1 Phycisphaerales bacterium UBA1845
GGCGGCTTCGGTGGCGAGGGCAGCCGCCCGCACGGAGAGCCAGGGCGTTCCACCGTCGATGTCGCGAATGGTCTTTTTGTCGAAGTCGATTCGAAGCGTCCCCTTGGACAAGCGATCGGTGGACGCATCCCAGACGACATCGTAGGCGGCTTGCCCGTCGGGATTGGGCAGGGCAAGGATGTTCAGGGTCAGGCGTTCGACGAGCGTGTCGGAGCGCGATCCGCGGCGCACAACTTCGACATCGATGTTGCCGGTGCTGACGCGCGGCAGGTCAGCGACCTTCATTCCGCCGAATTGGTTTTGGGCGAGCAGGTCCTGGACGTTGAAGTGTCCGGATGAATCGTCAAACACCGCCCGCAAGCGCGCCCCGGAGATATCGACCGAGTCGAAGCGGAGATTTCCGAACAGCAGGTGAAGCGGCTTGTGGTGCAGCGTCATCTCGCGGCAGGTGGCCAGCGGTTCGTCGTCGGGCGCGCCGCACGGATCGGCCAACGTGACGCCGGAAAGTCTGATGCCGCCAAAGAATGTAAACTCGACGCGGTCGATCGACAGGTCGGCTGTGAAAAATGTTTGCAGGTACTGCTGAGCGGTGCGACGCAGCTTGGCCGGTTCGGTCATGGAGTGATAGAACCACGCGCCCGTGGCGACCGCGATCAGCGCAAACACCGCCAACCAACGCAACCACTTGCGTTTGCGCCCGAGCTTCTGCTTTTCGAGGCGTCGCTGCTTGATGCTGGGTACGGTGTCGGTCACTTAGAATCCTTCGTTGCGTCTTCTTCAATTGCGTCCGGTATTTCCTGAGATTCTCTCGAACTCATGACGGCCTGCAAACCCATGGCGGCTAATATCGCGAGCGTGGGGACCCCCCCCAGCCGATAGCGCACGCTTCCGACAAAAAATACGTGCGTCGCTGAAATGCAAATGGTCGGGAGCAGCAGGCCAGCGAGTACGCTTATACGCGACCTCTTGGCGTAGATTCCGATGATGACCAGTGCATAGAGCGGGATATACCAGCCGGCAAAAATCGCGCGAATCTTCCAGGATTGAAGATCGGCTGCATTGAGCACCGGGCTCCACGTTCTTGCGAGTTTCGTCCATGAAAGTGAAACGATTCGCATGGGATCGTCAAAAATATGTTTCCAGGCTTTGTCCTTAAAGTAGCGATTCCACTCGGATTCGCTGAGATTCGCCACGTCGGGAGCGGCTTTGATATTTCCGAGATCGCTGGCACCCGTCGCACCCGGATGCACGCCGTCATACAGCGAGATGCCGCCGCGCGAGGTCAGCCAGATCCAATCGCCGGTGACCTGCTTGTTGCGATATGCCCAAGGCACCAGTGCGAGGACGATGCATCCGACTGAAGCGACGGCTGCGAACACCCCATGGCGATCGCGCCGTGCGAAAACCAAGTAGGCATACAGCGCGGCGACGAGGATGATCGTCGATTCCTTCGCGTAGATCACGAGGATCGATAGCACGATGGTCGAAAGCCATCGCAGCGGTGAACGCGATTGTGCGTCGCGCAGCGGCCAAGCTGCGTACCACAACCCCGCGAGGAACGTCACCGCGACCGTTTCGCTCAGGAGCAATGAGGCGCTACCGACAAGCGTCGGATCAAACGCAACGATCAACCCGGCGATGAGGCCAACGGTCGAAAGTCGCCACGCCAGCGCCGTCACAGCGCAGGCCGCGAGCGCTCCAAAAAAGCATTGAAACCAGCGGGCAGCCGACACGCCGCTTTCGCCCGGGCTGAACCATGAGAGCAACCAGGGATAGAGTGGCATGCGTTCGGCGCGGTGGCCAAACTCACCAACCATGCCGTCGCCGGCGCGATACGATTGGCCAATCGCCCAATACCACTGTTCGTCGTCGTATTGCAACGTGTCGATTTGGTTGGGCTTTTCATGCTCGTGTTTGCGGACGGTGCTCGCGGTGAACCCGACGCGAACCAAAAACGCGATGAGGAAGATCAGCAGCAGCTGCTTGGTCCCGGATCGATTTGTTTTGGATGCAGGCGCGTTCACGAGATGGATTCGCTTTGGACTGCCGTTTTTGTGTCTTTGGGATTTCTTGTGTCACGCGACAACGTGATTCGGTTGCGGTCGAAACGCACGTCCACGCCATCGGGCAGGGAGAATCGATTCCGCGCATCCGGCGATGCGATCGCTTCCGCGAGGTCGGCGACATGGCGAAAGGTCAGGCGTCGCTCGCGCATGCCAATGGCTTCAACCGCGAGGCGCAAGACGCCCGTTTGAATGATCATGGGCAATGCGGCGACATGCTTTCGATCCAACGCGACAGACGACGGCGTTTGCTCGAGGATCGCCGCTTTCAATTCGCTTTGAGACGTATCGCGCAGGTATTCATTGGTCCAGCGACTTTGCTGGGCCAGTCGCATAATCGCTTCGCGGACTTGCGGATTGAACGATGCTTCGAGCTGCGGAAGAAGATCGTGGCGAATGCGGTTGCGGGTGTGATCGCGCGACGTGTTGCTGGAGTCGTGGCGATACGAAAGACCCACGGATTCGATGTATTCGACAATGTCCTGACGCGAAAATTCGAGCAGCGGCCGGATGATCTGGATTTGCGACGACTTTGAAAGCGGTCGCATGACGCTCATCCCCGAAAGTCCGCGAATACCGGTACCGCGCATGAATCGATGCAACACAGTTTCAACCTGATCGTCGGCATGGTGGGCGAGCGCCACGCAGTTCGCGCCGGTGGACTTGCACACGTCGTCGAAGAAGCGAAGTCGAGCGCGGCGGGCGATGTCTTCGAGCGAGCTGTGCTGCGATTCGGATTCGGCGCGCAAGTCGCATGTTTCGATCGTGCAGGGTAGTTGCAGCGAGTCGGCAAGCGCCGAAACGAATGCGGCATCGTCGTCTGATTCTGCGCCGCGCAGTTGGTGATTGAGATGGGCGACGTGCAAACGATAGCCCGTATTTTCGTCGCGGCTTACTTGGTGCAGCGCATGCAGCAAAGCCGTGGAGTCGGCTCCGCCGGAAACGCCAACGACGACATTCGCCCCGGGCGTAAGCAGTCCGTCGCGCTGGATGCGCGATCGAAGACGTTCAAGAAAATCGGGGCTGTTCACGATTGGCTACCGCAGGTCAGCCGGCGCGTCAGTGGGCGGAGACGCCGGCAGGCATCATCTGATCGGCCACCTCGCCCATCAGTTCGGAAATCGTCGGATGCGGATGGATCGAAAGCGACAGGTCGGCAGCGACCGCGCCCATTTCGATGGCCAACACCGCTTCGGAAATCATCTCACCGGCATGCGGGCCCACGATACCCACGCCCAGCACCCGCTGCGTTTCGGGGTCGAACAGAATTTTGGTGAGTCCGTCGGTCCGTCCCAAGGCAGTGGCTCGGCCCGAAGCTGCCCACTGCGATTTTTTGACTTCGATGTTGATGCCGTCGCGCTTGGCTTCGGTTTCGGTCAGACCCGCCCAGGCGATTTCCGGATCGGTGAAGACGACCGCAGGGATGCAGCGCGGATCGAACACCGCATCTTCACCAGCCAGCACGTCGGCGACGACCTTACCTTCGGCGATGGCTTTGTGGGCGAGCATCGGGTCGCCGATGATGTCGCCAATCGCGTAGACGCGCGGGTTCGACGTCTGGAACTGATCGTCAACTTTGATAAATCCGCGATCGGTCAGTTCGATGCCGGCAGCTTCCGGTGCGATCATGTCGGAATTCGGACGACGGCCGACCGAGATGAGCACCTGCTCGAAGGTCTTGCGCTTCGGTGGTTGCTTGCCGTCGAACGAAACGGTGATGCCGTTCTTCGCGGCTTTCATTCCGGTGACGCTGGTCTCCAGGCAGATTTCGGCGAAGTCGTTGCCCAGGCGTTTGGCCAACGGCTTGACGAGGTCGGGGTCGCATCCGGTCAGAAGCGACGGGAGCATTTCGACGACGGTGACTTCGCTGCCCAATGCTGCGAGGACGCTGCCCATTTCAAGGCCGATGTATCCGCCGCCCACGACGAGCGTGTGTTTGGGGATCGACTCCATGCGAAGGGCGCCGGTTGAATCGACCACGCGCGGGTCATCGACTTCGATCTTGCCGATGCGCACGGGGCGCGAACCGACGGCGACGATGGCGCGTTTGAACTTGATGCGGGCAACGTCGCTGTCGGAAAGGACGACGTGTCGCTGGTCTTCAAACTTGGCCGTGCCCTTGATGATTTCGACGTTGAGTTTTTTCGCGACGGCACCGAGTCCGCGCGACAGCTTGGTGATGACTTTCGACTTCCAGTCATTGACGCTGGCAAGGTCGATCTTGGGCTTGGCGAAGGTGACACCCATCTGGCTGGCGTGTTCCGCGGCTGACAATAGTTCAGCAATACCGAGCAGCGTTTTGGACGGGATGCACCCGCGATGGAGGCAGACGCCGCCGAGGGCTTTGTCCGATTCGACGATGGTCGTTGAGATGCCGTGTGCGGCGGCTTTGAATGCGGCAGAATATCCGCCGGGCCCGCCACCGATGACCAACAAATCCGTTTCGTGCGTGAATTCACCGACGACCATTTATGGTTGTTCCCTGTTTGAGAAAAATGCTTTTCATGTTGGCAATGTCGCAGGCCTCAGCCCCGACGCACTAACAACAGACTTACTTAATCATCAACAGCGCCGGGTTGGAAAGGTGCGCGACGATATCGTTCATAAAGCGTGCGGCTTGTGCACCGTCGGCTGCTCTGTGATCGAACGACAAACTGATCGGCATGTACAGCCGCGTTTGCAGTTCTTCATCTTCCAGGTGCAGGCGTTCCTGCGTGCGTCCGACGCCGAGGATCGCCACTTCCGGATGGTTGATGATCGGCGTGCCGTAGATGCCGCCGATGGCTCCGTAGTTGGTGACGGTGAATGTGCCGCCGCGCAGGTCTTCGATGCCGAACTGTACGTCGCGAACTTTCTGGGCGATCTTGCTGAGTTCGTGCGACAATCCGAGGACGCTGAGTTTGTCGGCATCGCGAATCACCGGAACGACCAAGCCGCGCGGGCTGTCGACGGCGATACCGATGTTGACGTATTGCTTGTAGATGATTTCTTCGCGCTCGTCGTCGAAGCTGGCGTTGAAGACCGGATGCGTCCGCAGGCAGTGGCAAAGCGTTCGCAGGATGAAGGCCATCATGGTGACGCGCGGGCCCGAACCATCTTCACCGCGCAAGTCATGACGCATGGCGTCGAGCAGGGTGATGTCGATCTCGTCGGTCTGGGTGACGTGCGGAATCGTTGACACGCTCTTCGACATTTGTCGGGCGATGGTTTTGCGGATTTGCGTCAACGGCGACTTGATGATCGCGCCCCAATTGTCCTGACCCGGTGTGCCTTCGATGACCGGAGGTTCAGCCAACGCGGCAGCCGCTGGCGGCGGCGTCGCGGGCATCGGTTGGGCCGATTGTGCTGTGCGCGACGGAGCAGGCGAACCGCC
>DDIR01000122.1:0-2761 GCA_002338715.1 Phycisphaerales bacterium UBA1845
CGGAAACGCGCACGACCACCCGAGTGATGCGTTTGGACACGTCAATGATCACCGGCGCCAACGCTGAACCAATCGTAAACACGCCTTGCTTGAGCACCCGCCACAGGATGTTGAGCGTGTCGGTGAGTAGCGCCGCGTCGCTTGCAGACTCTGTCGAAATCGTGAGCCCGAGTTCACGCGCCTCGTCGCGTAGTTCGGCCATGCCCTGCGCACCGTTCGCCAATAGCGGCAGCAGCTTGGAACCGGCTCTGCCAAACACGTCCATCGCAGCCGCCGCCCGCGCTGAGGGATCTGCAATTTGCGACAGCCTGTCGGCGATCGCCGTAAACTGTTGTTCGGGCGATAGACCTTGGAGTTGTTCTACCTTCAATCCCAATGTGTCGAAGGCGTCGGTGGCTATAGACAAGCCCTGTGAAGCGTCACCCATTGTCCGCTGCATGACGCGGATACCTTTTTCGAGTGTCTCCAAATCCGCGCCCGACTGCTCAGCCGCAAAGCCCAATTCGGAAAGCGCCTCGACGCTGACGCCGGTGCGCTTGCTCATCTTGTCGAGTTGGTCACCCGCCGACGAGAACACTTTCAAACTTGCCGCCAACGGGGCCGCAAGCGCCGCACCGAACCCGGCAATTCGTGTGCCGATGTTCCGCAACCCGGCCCCGAATGCCTTGAGGCGCTTTTGCGCGCGGCGCAGCCCGGCGGTGAGCTTGTCGCTCACCCCGAGTTCGACGAACGCCTTACCGGCGCGGATGCCTTGGGCTTTGGCCATCACGAGACTCCTGTGATTGCGAAGCGAACGCGGCTATCATGAAACGCAAACGAAGCACGCGTTGAAGAGAGCGGTCGATGCAAAAGCCGGAATACGAGATTGACGGTACATTGTTTGAAACGTTGGATCAGTTCTTCGATGAAGTCGGGCGCAAGCTGATCCCGCAAGCGCAATGGGGGCACAACCTCAATGCATTCAACGACATTCTGCGCGGTGGTTTTGGAACACCAGAGGGTGGCTTCATTCTGCGATGGAAGAATTCCCAGGTTTCTCGCGAGCGACTTGGCTACCCGCTGACAGTTCGTTATCTTGAGAAGCGACTGAAAACCTGCCGTGCATCGAATCGCGATTTGGTCCGTCGTGAACTCGGGCAAGCGCGTATCGGGGTTGGTCAGACGGTCTTTGACTGGCTCGTTGAGATCATTCGTGAGCACGGGGATGGAGGCGAAGAAGCAGCCGATGGCGTTCAGTTGATCTTGGACTAACACTGCCATCAATCACTTACCCTCCGCGCACGCTGCCGGCCCAGAGTTTCGGAAGCTTCGGTCGTTCCTTCTCCAGCGCGGGGCCCATGTACGGACGGGCTTCGATCGACACCCGACGGCGCACCATTCGGCCACGTCGACGACGCTTGATCACCGTCTTACCGCCATGTTCCAACACACTCGGGGCAGCGCCGGATTCATTGAGTTTCACCGGGCCGATCACGACCGAATCGCTTTCCGGCTCGTAGCCGAAGTAGATAAACCGTTTCAACAATCCCGTGTGCGAAGATGGCGGTTTACCCGGTGGCGATGGGCCCTTCCTGCGGCGAATGCTGCTACGGGCGGCGGTGCGGATAAACGCTCCGGCTTTGGACAGCACCGCCCGTCGAGCCTTATCAACGGCGCGGATCACCTTCGCCTTGTCGAAGAACAGTTGTTTGATGCGCATATCAATCACAGACAACCCACCAGATTCAAAATCGCAATGACTATGCCAACTTCGAGTAGTCGTTTGAAACGTCCCGCACTCGACAAGCCGATCGTGCAAGGGCTACTTGACGAAAACCTCGCGCAGGAGATTGAAGTCTCCATTGACGGGCTGATCGGTTCGTTTGAATGGATCGAAATCACTGGGTCGATACGCTCTCGTTTTCTTGGGATCACGATTGCAATTGGCCAGCAATGCCATTAGTGACGACGTTCTGCCCCAATCATCGCGCGTTCGGGCTTCGGCCATGCGGGTCAACTCGTCGAGGGTGAAGGGCCCGGGCTCGAGACCGAGGACGCCTGCGCATCGCCAGATGAGTCGTTCGCATTCTGGAGCGCTTGTTCGATGCTCTTTTCGAGTTCGCTGCTCTTCAGCTTGGCTTCGACCATGTCGCGGGCTTTGTCCATCACCCGGTACGTCGTTTCGAGCACTCGTTGAAGGTTCGCCCGATCCCTCGGGCTCGGGGAAAAACCCACGAGTTCTTCCAACACCGCCTTCGTGGCGTGTTCGATGGCATCGCCCGCCATCGCTCGACCGAAATCCTCATCGCTGACGTTTTTCTCGTCGGCTTCCGGTTTGCAGACAACGTACACCACATCGCAGAGCAGCACGGGATCGCGGATCAACCGCTCGATCAACGTGCCTTCGACGATCTCCAGCAAGTTCACGTCGAGCAACCCTTTGACGCGTTTGATTGCATCCACGTTGATGGCGATCGTCCAAGTTCTTCCAGCGTTGTCAGTGAATTGCTTCACGATGTCACCTTCACCCATTCGGGCGCCACATCCGAGTAAGCAGGTTTGATCGTCACGCTGACCATTTGCCCCTCTTCAAGCGGTTCGCCCTTGGAGAAGCTGATCACTTTGAAGTCGGCCCACAGTCCCATCGTGCCGACGACAGTTTCGTCGCCATCAAGGATGGCCATGGGCAGCAATGTGCGATTGAGCCAGCCCCCGAGGATCTTCGCAAAGCCCGTGTCAGCCGGGTCATAAGCCATCTCGAATTCAACGCTGCCTTCCTTGA
>DDIR01000122.1:2869-6984 GCA_002338715.1 Phycisphaerales bacterium UBA1845
AATTCAACGCTGCCTTCCTTGAGCGTGGGTTCCGTCGCCCGCCAACCATTGTTGGCGCGGGTGGTTACGTCCGCTTCGCCTTCCTCAAGGTTCAAGGTCACGTCACGAACGTTGCCAAGTTCCACGAGGCTGCCCGGCGCTGCTCCACCATGAATCCCATCCGCATCGGCCGTGCCCCAACTGGCGCGCACTCCGCTGCCGAGGTAGTACATCTTCCCGTTCATGCCCAACTTGATTGCCATGCTGCGTACTCCTCAGCGCGTGTTGCCGATCACCGCCAATTGCGTGTTCGCGAACGTCGAGTTCACTTCAATCGTGTTAAGATCGACTCCTGACAAACTCACAACAAACGTCAGGGGCCAGCGCGACGTCTCAGCGCCGTGTCGGATATTGAAGTACGTTCCTGCCGCCACAAAACCCGCCGGTTGGAACTGCAAGATGGTGACGTTCGCAATTAACGGCTCGTCGGCCAGCGGAACCCACGTGCTGGTCAGATCGATGGTTCGAAATACTGCATTGTTGGCCACGTCTCTATCTCCTCACGCGATACGTCACACTTATGACGCTGGTGAACACGCGCTGTTGATCAAGGTGCTCGGGTGCAAACACCGGTTCATTGGCAATCGAGAGCCATGCCGCGTGGGGCAGTTCATCGAGCGAATTCAATCGCAAGTGATCGACGATCTGCTCGGTCAGGTCGGACAGCGCATCGAGTTCCGTCGGTTCGTCGGGATTCACTTTCTGCTGGATGCCGATGTCGATCGTGCAGTCGAAGTTGCTGCTGGTGCGCGTGGCCGTGGTGATCTCGGCCGACTTGGGTACGACCGTGACGCTCAGTTCTGCCAGGTCCGACAACTCCACCGCCGGAACATATTTGCGAATCGCGGTTACTGGCGGTTCGAACGAACCGAGGTTCAAACTGGCGACTACCGCATCGGCAATGTCAATCACGGTGCTCATGGACCATCCGTTTCCGTTTTCACGTGCTTCGTATGAACCCGCAGCGCCACGCGGTACGGATCGCTGTAACGCCATGGCGGTTCGCCGCCCGGGGCCATCACCTCGTATACATGGGTCACCGCACCGTCTATCTCTCGAATCTGATCTCCGGCCTTGGGCAGCACCGTTTCGCTTGCGAGCACCAAATCCGCCGCGCGAATGATGTAGTCCCGCGCTTCGATCCGGTGGAGCATGCCGTATTCGTCAGCCTGCTCGAACTCTGTGCGACCAATCGTGGCTGCCAACTCGACAACATCTGCTCCGCGCTGATACGACACGATCTGAGTCAAATGAGTATGACGCTGGCCATCGAGCCAGGCGGCACCTTGACGCAGTAGATCAACCACGGTTCGCGCCTCCCAATCATTGCATCAGGCGGATGCGCACCGTCGCGTCGCCATCAGCCGCGGCGAGCACGGTCTTGCCCAGCAGTTTGTTGTTGCCGGTGTCATCGTCGGTGGTCGCCACACTGTTGGCCGCGTCCCAGTACACGTTCGCACCGGCGGTGATCGCGGTACTTACGCCCGTGGCCTTGGGCACGTCGAAAACACCAGACACCGCAATTGCACCGATCAGATTGGCGGCGATCGCGGTCTTGGCGATGCCGACCAGTTCACCCTGTACGACCACATCGCCGGCGGCGACATCTGTTCCGGGCGTGTAGTCGATACTGTTGCCATCATGAATGAACTTCGCAGTTGCCATCCATCACTTCCTTTCAGAATCCGTCCTGTCTATAATCACATGTCGCAATGCCGCGAACGAAAGGAGGTGGCTCTTGAAAGCCATTTTGACCTTTCGGGAAACACCCCAATTGCGGGGATAACCACAGCCCTCCCTCAGCAGGCGGTTGCGAAAAGGGCATCAATTGATGTGGGCTCGCGGCGTGGCAAGGCACGGGAGCCGCTTGGGACCGCCTCCAAGTGGCTCAGTTTTGCGCACGCGCTGCTCGCCATTACGCTTCGCCCTTACTCTTGATTCCGCCGCGCGGTTCCTGCAATGCACATCCAAAATCGTGATAACCGCGCATCTGCACGCCAAGCACGTTGAAGTCAGCTTCCGCCGTTTCGATCGTGGGCGATTCCTGCCCGTTGAGGAACGCGGTCTCGATCACCGGCAGATCGTCGGGGGCGGCCAACAGATACCACGCCTTGTCGCTTGATCCGCTGTACTGCGCGTTGGCGAGATAGCGACTCACCTCAACGCGGAACTTGCCGGCGTGCGGGTTGGCGATTGGGTACTTGGTGCTTGCAGTCGTATTGCGAATCTCCAGCGACTTGTAAAGCATCGTTCCCATGGCGCTCAGCGCTGTCGGAACCAGCACGATCTGCGGCATCACGCCGATGGGCTTGCCGTCAGAATCGACCTGGTTGAGGAATGCCACCTCGGCTTGGGTCAATCCGTCGATGCCCAGCACGGTGTCTGCACCGCTCAAATAGTTGTTGTTGGCGACCTTGAAGAAGTCGGTGTTGGCCAGGAACGTGGTCCAGAACACATCGTTGATTTTCAAGCCCGAACCACGGCCGAGTTTGCGAGGCACGGTGGTGATAGCGCCAAGATCGTCGTTGATCAGGTCGCGGCGATCGATGGACAAGAGCAACCCAAACGTGTCGGCCTTGTTGCTGTAAGTCTCTTCGCCCAGCGTTCCGTGCTTCAGTTCACCGCCGGGTGCCACCTTCTCGTACTGGTCCTTGCCGATCAGTCGATAGCTCGTCACGGTTTTGAAGTCGGAGACGTTGCGAACACTGGTGATGTTTCGCCAGACGCGTTCGACGCTGAAGAATCCCTCGAGCAGGAACTTGTTGGCGACGTTGGACAGAATCCCGCCAATGTCGATGGTTGAGAAACCGGCTTGCAGATTGTGGCCGAACGCGCAGCGTAGCACGCTACGACTGTCACGGAAGTTGCGACCGTCGTACCCGTTGGCCCACGCGGCTTCGAGCAATAACTCCTGTAACCCGATGCCACCGCGGAAACGCTTCGACGCTGCATCCAAGGTCTGCTCGTCGTACAGTTGCTCAACGTCACCGTGCTTGGCCGTGAGCATGCACGCGGCTTCGAGCACATTCCCTCCCAGAGATGTGTCGATGCTTTGGATCGCCGGCGCCTTGGGCCGTGACGCCCGCAGGACTTCGAGTTCGCACTTGTCGGTGGACCAACCCTCGTCAATGGCCTGTTCCTCAATCTCGGGGAACTTGCCGGCGCAAATGCGCCGCACAGCCGACAGGCGTTTGGATTCGGCAATCGCCTCGGCACGCATGTCGGCGACCGTATTTACGGGCGATTCGTCCTGCTTACCCGCGATCTCTTTCGGCGTCGCTTCCGGCAGCGTGGTTGCCATAGATTCTTCGGTATCGGTAACAATGGTATCTTCCATCTCTATGTTCTCCTGCTGCGCCGCGATGGACGCGCTTGTATTGCCGTCTGCGCCAAGGTCCACGAAACTGATCTCACCCAGCACCGTGCGCCGGGCGACGTACAGCGGACCGTCAAACGTCTTTGCATTCACCGTGGCGCTCTTGCCACTTCGCACGAAATCCGCCTGCGAAACCTGCGCCCCGATCGACGCCTGCCACGGGAATCCCCGCTTACCGCTCGTGACAACTTCCCGCGCGGCCTGGGTGTCGCGTGACACGATGCCCTCGGCGATCAACTTGCCGCCATCGACCGCAATACGTTCGGTATGCCCGACACCGGCGTACATGCTGTGCCCGAAGCGCACCGGCCGGCGCTGCGATGGGATCGACATGCCTTCAAGGTCAACAACTACCGGATAACGCCAACCCTCGATCCGCATCGGCTCGCCGGTATAGGCAACCATCGTGAAGCGGGGGATCGATTCGGTCTCACCATCGGGCGAAAAGGCTTCCAACGTGATCGCGTCACACGCGCAGATCAAATCCAGCCGATCGGGAACGGTGAGCTTGGAGTCGGAGGCGTGCAGGCGTTTGGATTTTGCGGTTTGGGTGATGCTCATTGCACGGCTTCCTCCAATTCCTTTTCGTCCACATCGACAACGCCATCTTTGGATTCAGGCTGCTGGGTGGAGGTGGATTCCGTGAGGCCCAATTCGCGCATCAACGCCTCCTCCCGAGCGCGTTGCCGCAGTTCGCTCT
>DDIR01000055.1 GCA_002338715.1 Phycisphaerales bacterium UBA1845
TGATTCGCGGCGCGCGGCCGACTGACCTGAGTGCTGACGGGCCTCGTCGAGGTCGCTCCGCGCGCGGCAACTCGATTGCGATCGAACCGATTCGAACGGGGCTCGACACGCGCCGAGCGACCGGCTAAGGACTTCGACCGGGCGGGATTGTCACGGCTGACTGACGCGCAAAAACCCCTGTAAATTAGCTGAAAACGCGATATTTGCGGATGATTTGCTGTGGGGCACGCGGAGATGTCAGACCTGTTGTCAGGCGAAGCTGGCGGAATTCAGCGGGAGATCGAAGGGAAAGTTGGCACCCGCAAGGGCTACGGTGACGCCCGGAATTGGCGGCTAAGACGTCGCCGATTCAGTTGTGATTTTCGTCGGGTTGGCCGCCGCCTCGGAGTCGGTCGAGGGGGTATTCCCCAGCAGGGAGGCCAGGCAGAAGCGCCGGCTCGTGGACAAAAATGGGATCCAGCATGCCAGCCACAGTCCAAAATTTTCAGGCAATTTTCTGCACATTCCGATCAATCCGCCGCCACATCCGCAGTCGAATTTGACATCGCAGAAGGATTTGAACTCCCCGGTGTTGTACATTCCGATCGCCCGAATCGCGATCACGATGGTGAATCCGGTGAGCATAACCAGAAGCGCAAACGCGGCGCCGCGGACAAAAACGCCGGCGATCAAAGCCAATCCGCAAATCACTTCAATCCACGGCAGGGTCAGTGCGATGGCGTTCTCAAGCACGTACGCGCTCGACGGGAACATCTCGTATTCGCGCAGCAATTTGAGGAATGCGATCGGGTCGCTGACTTTGTTCCAACCCATCAGGAGGAAGACAACGCCCAGCAACAGGCGGGCGACAAGCAGGGGATATCCCGACTGGTCCAATCGTTTGATTTTGCTGACGCTTTCCGTCTGCATCGTTCTACTCTTCAAGGTCATAAACGATGTCGCCGCTCAGGCGCTCACCGCGTTCAAACGGCAGTCCATCTTTGGCCCAGGCGACAACACCGCCAACATAGACAAAAATCTTCTCTGAAATCACGCCGGCTTCAATCAAATCCGTCGCGGCCAACTTGCTGTCCTCGCACTTGCCACCATTGCAATACACGATGATGCGTTCGGCTTCCGCGCATATTGGGACGAGTTCGGGCAAATATCGATCGGCGTAATAATGATCCAACTGATATGCACCGGGAATGTGCTTCTCGGCGTAGGCAGTGTCGTTGCGCGCGTCGATGAAAATGCATTGGCCCACTTCATACGCCGGGCTCTGAAACGCCTCCATCGTCTCGGCTTGATCGATGAGTTGATAAAGTGCATCGTCGTTCTCGACGTCGCCATGATTGCTGTCGGGATTGCCGGTGATCGTCGATGGGGTCTTCTTGAAGTATTCGCGACCCACGTCAAAGCGAGCGTCTGCCGGTTTGAGTTGATTGGCAGCCAACGCGATGACTGCGCCGATCACGACCACGGCCAACACTTCCACGCAGAGGCGCGTGATGCGAAGGGGGTTGGCACGGGTCTTGGCGTCAAAGAACCTCGAGGACATAGGCGGATTCACTCCCATAGCTTGCCACTTTGAAGATAATGGCTTTGAACGAATCTGTCGTCAAACCGGGCGGGTCGAGTTGCGCGCGGGTTACAGGTCTTGACACGGGGCGGGCTCGGCGAGAATCTCGCGGGCAGAGAGCCATTTGGGTTCGCTTGAATTCCCGGATGTTGCCAGCGACGCATGTTCTAGGCTAGACTGTCCGACTTCGCCAAACATGACAATATTCTCACGTTTTCTCGAGGAGTGGGTGGATGGCTACATTTCCAATTGAAGATATTCGCAATATCGTTTTCGTCGGACATTCCGGCGCTGGCAAGACATCGCTCGGGGAGGCATTGCTCCACAAGACTGGAGCAACCAACCGTCTCGGATCGGTCGTTGACAAGACCTCGACTTTCGATTTCGCCGACGACGAGAAGGAAGCGGCCCACTCGATCGACTCGTCCATTTGCTGTGTCAGCCACGAGGGCAAGCACATCAACATCATCGATACGCCGGGCGCCACGGACTATTGTGGGCAGTCGGTTGCGGCGCTCGCGGGTGCGGAAACGGCGATTTTGGTCGTGTCTGCGGCTGCGGGAATCGAGGTCAACACCCGTAAGATGTGGGATCGGGCGACGCAATATGGCCTCGCCCGCATGGTGGTGATCAACAAGATCGACGCCGACAATGCCAATCTCGAAGAGACGCTCGAAGCCGTCAAGGAATTCTTCGGTCCCCAGTGCGTTCCGATCAACCTGCCGACTGCGGGCGGGACGGCTGTCATCGGCTGCCTTCAGAACAAGACCGGCGATGCAGATTTTTCCGACGTACCCAGCGCCCATGAAGCCACCATCGAAGCGATCGTCGGTGTCGACGACACCTTGATGGAAAAGTATCTCGGTGGCGAGGTGTCGGACGATCAGGTGCTAGCCGTCGCGTCAAAGGCATGCGCTTCCGGCGACTTTGTTCCGGTACTTTTCACCAACGCTGCGAAGGAAATCGGTATTTCCGAACTGCTCAACGCCATCGCCAAAATCGCGCCGTCGCCAATCGTCGGAAAGAAGCGTGTGCTGACGCGCGAAGATGCAGAAATTGAAATCGAACCCAAGCTGGATGGCCCATTTGTCGGCCAGGTGTTCAAGGTTACAAGCGATCCGAAGAGTCACATCAAGTATTCGTTCATCCGTGTTCACACGGGAAGCCTGGGGCATGACGGATCCATCAAGACCGTGAACGACCGCAAGGGCGTTCGCCTCGGGCACATCAGCCGCTTCCAGGGTGGCGACCACAGCGACACGGAAGCCGCGTCAGCCGGTGACATCATCGCAGTCGCAAAACTGGATTTGCACATCGGCGATGTTGTCTTCACCGACAATGGCGGAGACATCGCCATGCCCAAGCGACCGATGCCGATGTTCGCCAAAGCCATTGAATCCAAGACGCATGGCGACGAAGACAAAATCGGTTTGGCGCTGAAGAAGTTCACGGAAGAGGACTATTGCCTCGACCTCGAACGCGACTCAACAACCAAGGAACTGGTCATCCACGGCATCGGCGACTTGCACATTCGCACGGTGCTCAAACGCATGCAGAATCAGTTCAAGTTGGAAGTCGTCACCAAGCCGCCGAAGATCCCGTACCGCGAAACGATCACAGGCCGCGCCGATTCGATCGAATACACGCACAAGAAACAGTCCGGCGGATCGGGCCAATTCGGGCGCGTGATCATCAACATGTTCCCAAGTGAACGCGGTGAAGGTTACCAATTCGTCGACAAAATCTTCGGTGGTGCGATTGATCAGACCTATCGCGTCAGTGTGGACAAAGGAATTCGTGCACAGATGGCCGAGGGCGTTCTTGCCGGCTATCCAATCGTTGACGTCACGGTCGAGTTGATCGACGGTAAGACGCACCCGGTCGACAGCAAGGACATCGCGTTTCAGATAGCGGGCCGTGGCGCATTCAAAGATGCGTTCATGAAGTCCAAGCCGACGTTGCTGGAACCGATCGTCGAAGTCGAAGTAACCGTCCCGCGCGATACCGTCGGTGATATTCAAGGCGACCTGGCGTCACACCGCGGACGACCCCATGGGCAAAAGGCACTACCGGGCGGACTTTCGGTCCTGTCGGCGTTCGTGCCGCTGGGCGAACTGTCCGACTACAACTCAAGGCTTTCGAGCATCACCGGTGGGCAGGGCAGTTTCACGATGGAATTCTCGCACTATGAAGCCGTCCCCCCGAACGTGGCTCAGCAGATCATTGCGCAGAGCCAGAAAGAGAGCGAAGCCTGATGCAGGGGCGCCCGATCGGGGGTCGGTACAGTTTTGCTTTAGCGATGTGCCGGATACCAGTATCGATGCGTAACTTTATATAAAATATGAGGAAGTGGGATTTGCCTTCTGGTTTGCTGCGGCCTAATAATCTTGATGAATAGGTTATGCGGACCTTCGCCCATGGGCGATTTCCATAAAGCTTTTCCCCTCCGGAAAGCACCGGGTCTGTCTCTTTGGGGCAGCCCGGTGTTTTCTTTTTACTTACCACAGGCCAACGATCTTTGGGCAATCGGTTCGCCCGCGCCACATCGATTTACAGGTTTTCGATGAACAGCGATCGGCTTCGCAGTTCTCGCATACGCGTGCGGACATGTTCTGCGATTTCTTCCGGATTGCGGATGCCCTCGATGATCAGGTGGGCGTCTGATGTGTCCGTGGTCAGAAGTTCGACCGATCCCAATCCGACGAGCCGATCGATAAATTTCTTTCGCAAGCGAACATCGTCCACGCGGATCAGCTCGATTTGATCGATCGTCTGCGAGAAAACGCCGCGCTCGATGAATAGCCGCTGATCCGTCAGGCGGTATCGGGTTCGAATGATTTGGAGCACGATCCACGTCCCGACGCCCATCGTCACCAGCGCGGCGATCATCAGGCAAATCAAAAACGCCCAACCGCCCGTTAGCGACGTCTTGGTTGCGGCGTAAATCACGATCGAACATGCGATGACAATACCAATCACGCACCAGATGCAGATGCCGGTGAAGAAGCGCCAATCGGTGCGGCCTTGCCAGATAGCGCCTTCGAGTTTTTGGGTGTGCGGGTCTGCATCGCCGCCACCGGGCGTGAGTGCTGACGCAGGGGATTTTGGCTGCGAAGTTCCAGCCGTGGATTCTGAAGCGGAGGCGTAAGCAGACTCCTGGTCTGATTGGGGCGGCTCACTTATTTCGTCCCTGCCTTCGTATTCTTGATCGCTCATGTCCAGCCTCGTTTCTGCGATGACCTTCGCCGAATACCGGCTACTTTATCTGATGTTCATATTAAGGCCATTACAAATGCCTGGCCATGTTCGAATCAACCTCAAGTTGTAGTTGACAGGTTCTTGCCCGTTGCGTCAAAATCCGACCGCGTAATCGAAGGCGAAGATCGTATGACAGCAATGATCAATTGGAAGTGTCTTGTTTGCCTGGTGGCGTTCACCGTCTCCGACGGAGCGGTCGTGAAGTGGGATGCGAATGGGTTGTCCTGCGCCGAACTGATTCGGGGGATCGCTGACTGTTCGGGCGACGCATTTGCCATTCGCGCGGCGATGGATGACGCCGATCGATCGCGACGGCTGTATTGTTCGACTGACTCGATCACCGAAGCGCAAGCACTGACTTTGGCGGAATCGCTGTTTGGACTGTCCGTCTGGAAGGTGGGGCGGATAAGTATTTGGATGGACCGAGGCGAGGTTCCGGGTCTTATCGCAGCCGACATCAAACGTTTGCAGGCAACGGGGGATGCCGATGGGCGCGCAAACCTTTCACCGGACCGCAGAGAGGTTGGCGATGTCGAGTTGGCCGACGCGACTTTGCCCGAATCGGTCCGGGCGATCACCCTTGCTTTCGGCGTGCCGATTGTTTATTCAAGCGAAAGCGACGTGTCAACCGATGGCATTTCGGTCGAGCGGCTGTCATTGTCTCTGGGGGACGTCGATCTCAACACGTGCCTGTCCCTGGTGGCTGAGCGGTTTGAGATGCGTTGGTCGGTCGTCGGTGAAATGATGTACCTGGCGCCGGCTGGCGTGCGGTCTGGGAATGCCTCAGGATTACCTGGCAACGCGGACTTGCGGGATGGGGTGGAATCCGTTACCGATTTCAGAACCGGGCAGCCGAAATCTGACGGCCGGCCTGCGAACCGACGCCTTGTGTTGCAACAATCGCAGACGTCGAGCGAGGTTCAAACCGACCGATCGGTTGAAAGTCAGTTAGAGTCTGAACGATTGTGTCGTGAACTTGAAGTAAGGGATTGATCGCGTCTGGTCCATTTTGGAATCAGCAGCGAACGAGGATGCGATCAATCATAACTGGGATGAATTTGCCTCATCCCGTATGCGGTTGTTTGTCCGAATTGACCCAAAGGAATCAGCCAGGGGGCGAACTGTCACATGCAAAGCGAAGTCATGGAATATGAGAAGGTAGGCACCGATACGATTCACCCAGAGTTTGTTCCGGTCTTGTTTGCCAAAGAGATGGAACATGCCCGCCGCGTCAAGCAGTTGTTGGAAGACAACAACATCCCTGCGATGTTGGACCATGATCTGGATGGTGAAGCCGCTTACACCGTTTTGCCGCGAGGTATCGGTGTATTGGTTCCGGATTTGATGCATACAATCGCATCAGAGATTGTGGCGTCTGATGAATACGACGACATCGACGACGACGAATTTGATTCGGATTTGGACGACGATGACGAAGATATTCCCGACGATGATGATCTGGACGACGATCTCGATGATCTGGACGATCTCGATGACGATTACGACACCGACGACATTGACGACGATTTGGACTAATCATTGATTTGACGCAGCATCATATTGCGAGATGATGGATGCGTTCGTTGGGCTGCATCGCTGCCCCGAAAACGCTTGCATGTTGAGTCAACGCAATTCCCGTTGTGCTGGATGGGGAGAGGACAATTCCATGACCGAATACACGGGAAGTGACGACCGCCGATCGACCGGATCAAACGATCGCCGCAAACAGAAAGTGGACCGCCGCGCAGGGTTGGATCGTCGCCGTGGTCCGGGGCGACGCCGCGGCGAAGTTCGCCGTGCTGCGGAAGAGGGCGAACTCTCCGACGATCTGCTGGAATTCGTCATGGTCGTGGACGATTACAAACGGATCAACGATCGCCCCTATCCAACCATTTCTGAAATCTTTGAATTGGTTCACTACCTCGGATACCGCAAGGTGGCTGAACGTTCCGAGCACATCAACACAGCCGCCGGTCCCGCCGACACGGGTTCTGAGCCCGACCCGCAGGATGACGACGATTAATCGCGCTTTCTTCGTCCCACCCGATCACTGCGGCTTGACGCATTGACGCCTTCAAGCATTGCCCGGTTCAAGCGACAGGCGGAATCGGGCGCCATTTCCTTTGCCGTTGGCGACGAGTTCGAGGTTGCCGCCTAGCATTTTCGCCCAACTTCTTGATAGCGCGAGACCCAGGCCAATTCCGCCGGTCACGGTTGTGGCGTGTTGTTCGCCGCGTTGGTAGGGCTTGAAGATTGACGATCGCAAACGCGCTGGAATTCCCGGTCCGTTGTCGGTGACTTCGAGGGCGCATTTCCCTTCGATCAGTCGAGAGGTGACAGCCACCTGCGCCGCATCGCCGTTTCGCCCGTACTTGCAGGCGTTGTCGATGAGATTGCCGAGAATTTGCACGGTGAGTCGTCGATCAGTCAGAATCGACAAGTCTGGCGAATTGTTTTCAAACGTCAGTTTCGCCCCTGACTTCGTGCACCATGCCTCCTGGGCCTCACGCACTTCGTTGAGTATTTCGGAAACGGGCACGAGTTCCTTGGAAACCGGCACCGAACCGCTCTCAATCCGCGAATGCTCCAGCACGCCGGATACCAGCCCCGACAGTCGGCGAGATTCCTGGTTTAGCGTTTCCAGATACTCCTGGCGACTTGATTCTTCAACGAGCCCGTTGGCAAGCATATCGGTGTAAAGTTGAAACGTGGTCAGCGGCGTACGCAGTTCATGCGTCACCGCATACGCGAATTGCGTTCGCCGTTCGGAAAGTTGCAGCATCGATCGCAGTCCCAAACCGAGGGCGATCAAGAGAAAAATTGCGCCACCCCAACCCATCAACAGAAACGAGTGTGTGTGGTTCCAGGCGAGGCCAGCCACTGCAATATTCGACGTATTCGGATTGAATCGCGCGGGGATCAGACTCAATGTGGTGTCATCGGGAGATTCGTTGGTTTCGTCGATGATTTCCAATTCGGCGTTGGGAAACAGGTCGCGAACCTGTGCCAGCAACTCGTCGCTGAATCGCGGCCAATCGACGACGAAACCCTGGAATACCCGCGCGCCGCCAACATCGAGCGCCCGCAGGAACATCAGGTCTTTTGTTGTTCGCCCGGAGAGTTCGGTCCACAAGGGCACCATGTTTTCATAGCGAATACCGACAACGTTTTCTTCGTTATCGTTTGCGTCCACGATTTCCTGCGTCGCCACATCCGTCAGATTGGCAGTGGCAACTTGCTCTGACGTGCAGACCACCCGCGGTGTCTGGAGACGCTGAAGCCGGCGCACGTTCTCTCGCCGCCACATGTAATCGGCGCCATCCTTTATCGTTGATGGGTGCTGTTCAGCGCTTGCGAGTTGAACCGATTTTGCGTCGTTCAGTTCCTCGCCGTCGTCGGTCGGATCATTCGGATCAACCAACCGCCCGCGCTTTTCATCATATTCGGCGGCGACATCCTCCCGCGCAAACGTAAATGCCAGCGAGAGCAGACGCCTCTCGTAGATAATCCACTCGCGAAAGTCGGATTCATCAAACGCACCCGGCCAATTGCGTGCAAATTCTGGGGCGATTTGTGGCGAACCGAGCATGCCTTCAGGCGACATCTGAAAATACAGCAGGAACCAGTCGTATCGCACCGGCTGCGTGAGCAGGCTGGAAAGTTGAACGTACGTATCCGGGCGAAGCACTTCCCCGGTTCGCACGCGCACTTCGTCGGGGAAATAAATGGGGGAGTAGTCGTTGTAATCGCGCCGGAATTCACTGAACAGAATCGGATTCGCCCAGCTTTCCATCTGGTTGATGGCCAAGCGGACGCGATTCTCATGCGCCTTCTGCAGCGCATCGGTCTGTTGCTTCTGGTCGAGGCGAAGTGAAACCTCGGTCGCCCAGATGAGAATGCCCACAACGAGCAGACACAGCGCACCGAAAGTGATGTATGCCCACCTTCCGCTCTTGGCAAGCCAACTCATGGGACCGGATTTCCTTCCGCAAGAACGGCTTCGGCGACGGTGGGTCCAAGCATGTAGCCCTTACCGCGAACGGTCGAAATCCACTCAACCGTGATCGTATCGTCGGGTGCGGTGAGTTTCGTGCGCAAGCGGGTCACATGCATGTCCACCGCGCGGGTATCGGATGCATCTGCGGTGATGCCCCAAACACGCGTCAGCAATTCTTCACGCGTGACCACGCGGCCCGGGTTGGACGTCAAAAATTCGAGGATCCCCGCCTCCATTTCGGAAAGCTTGCGCCGTTCATCGTTGGGAAACACAACTTCGCGCCGGGCAAAATCGACTTTGACTCCGCCGGCGACGACCGACGAAACAACGGTGGGGCGTGCGGGGGTTCGCCGCAACACAGCTTCGATGCGCGCGAGAAGCTCGCGGGCGGAAAATGGTTTGACGACATAGTCATCCGCACCGCGCTTCAAGCCGAGGACCCGATCGTTCTCTGCGCCGCGCGCGGTCAGAATGATAACAGGGAGCGTCGGGTGCGACTTGCGGATTTCTTCAAGAACCTGCATGCCGTCCATCTTGGGCAGCATGAGGTCGAGCAGGACGAGAACAACACCCGAGGTGCGTGCGGCCGCAACACCCGCTTCACCGTCGGCAGCTTCGATCGGTGTGTATCCGCCGACACGAAGCATGTCGCAGATTCCACGCCTGATGGCAGACTCATCCTCAATGACAGCTATTCGTCGTTCTTTCAAGAGCGAGTTCTCCCAGAAATCTTGAGAACAAAAAACCTGTTTGCTTATGGAGTTATGTCGGCAAGTCTCGATGAGATGCCGCACCGATAGTGTATATCCGGGACCGTGCGTCACCCGTAACCTGGAAGTAACTTCGCCCTTATATCCTGTCTAGTCGAAACGCCTTAGGTCGATTGGTCGAATTTCAGCGGGAATTAAGGGGCGGACGGTTCCAATTCGGTCCCGGACCGCACCGCCAGCCGGAAATAGGCATATCCCATGACCGCCAAAATACCGCTCGCATTGGCGATAAAATCCCTCAAATCACGGTGGCGATTCGTCAAGGGTTGGAGCGTTTCGCTGACGGCTCCGAATGCCATGAATATCAGCGTCCATCGGATCACGAACGATCGGGTGAGTTGCGAATGGGCGATACGGGCATAAAGGCACAGCGCGCTTAGGAGTGAAAACGTCGTGAAGTGGGCGACCCAACCTTCCTTGCTGAGCTGAATGGGAGGACGCGGAAGCTTGGGCCAATGCAGCAACCCGGCGAGCACGGTCCAGTAGATTAGCCAGATTGCAGTGGCATGGCCTCGGATGAACGAAAGGATTTTGTGCATCTCGGATGCGTCAGCCAAACCGCGCCTCCGAGTCGGATTCGACGGCTTCTTCAAACTGAATCGGAATGCGAGCCCCACCGGAACTGGACAGAGTTGGGGATGATTCCGCGGTTGATGGGGTGGACTCATCAGACGCGTCCGGTTCATCCGCGGCAGTGCGAGGTTCAGCCTCGACCGGCGCTTCGCTTGCTTCGATTTCATGAGGACCGGAGACGATGCGGCCTTCGATTTCGAGCGATGGAACTTCCGGCAACGGGCTTGCCTCGGTCATTGGCCGAGAATCATCGACATCGTCAGCCCCATCAGTTTCAGACGCTGCGTCAGTTTCAGACGCCGCGTCGGCCGAAGGTGCTTCGTCCAACGCGGTCAAAATCTGCGTCGGAACTTCGATACGATCAACGCCGAGGATTTCAGCCGCCAGCGCTGCGTAGTCGATCGCGCCGTTGCTGCTGCTGGCGTAGTCAAAAATCGTCTTGCCGTAACCCGGGCTTTCGGCCAACTTGATGTTTCGGCGAATGCAGGTTTCAAACACCTTCGCGTCGGACCAGGGCTTGCGGGTGCCGCGTGCGGCAGCGACGAATTCTCTCAGGTCGGAAGTCACCTCAGCCGCCAGGCGCGTCCCGGCTTCGTACATGCAGAGGATGATTCCTGAGACAATCAACTCAGGATTGATCCGCTTCTGCACCAGTTCTATGGTTTCAAGCAACTTACCCACACCTTGAAGGGCGAGGAAATGCGGCTGCAGCGGGATCATCACCTCGTTGGCGGCGGCTAACCCGTTGATGGTCAGCACGCCAAGCGACGGCGGACAGTCCATCATGATGACGTCGAACTGCTCAGAAAATTCCGGCAGTGCGTCGCGCAGGATGACTTCGCGCCCCATGACACTGACGAGTTCCATCTCGGCGGCCGCAAGGTCGATGTGGGCTGGGATCAGATGCATGTTGTCGCTGAGTTGGATCGAGGCTTCCGAAATTGGAACGTTGTCGGTCAGCACGTCGTAGACGCTGGTCCGGTTGGGATAGGGGTCGACGCCCAGGTGCATGCTGAGGTGGGCCTGCGGATCGAGATCGATCATCAGCACCCGCCGCCCGGTCGAGGCGATGGCCGCACCGACGTTGCAGCAGGAGGTGGTCTTTCCAACGCCACCTTTTTGATTGATAACAGCGATTCGTCTCATTTGAATTCAAGCAGGCCAGCCGATGCGTTCGGAGGTTCGCCCCCCGATTGCCATTTCAAACCAAGAGTATAGCAGCGAAGGGCCTATTTGGAACCTGAATTGTCACGTTGGGGGCGTGGTTGCGTATTGGCCTGTGAGTTTTTGGCTGCAGGTGGGGACGGGTGCGGTAGCCGTGCGGGGCTAATTCAGCAGGGCGTCGATGAGATCCTCGTCTTCGATACCGAGTTCGGCGAACGCGTCGCGTTTTTCATCTTCGGTCAGGTCGGGATCGTCGGCGATGGCTTCCAGATCGTCGAGGACATAAGTCTGGCCATCCTCACCCGTTTCGGCATTGTCGAATTCGGGGTTGCGAAAGCTCAACAACCCACAACCCGTGCCAAGAAAAGCGGTGGTTGTGCCGAGAAGCGCGGTGCAAATGAGTGCGGCGGACAAACTCCGTTTTGTCAGTGATTTGAAAGTCATTGGGATCGCCGTCTGGAATTGCTGTCGGGTCATACGCATTTGCGTTCGAGTCAGATTTCAATACTGATTGTACGTCGGAACAAACGTCACGCAAAGTGTAAGAATTGTCTTGAACCGGTGCGGATGATACTGGTAATTCGTTGCGAGTCGCGGTACGCTGTCTGGGCTAATTTCGTCCTATAATCAAATGCCCCACCCCAAAGGCCTGACCGCATAAAGTGGGCTTGAATGCACCACGGATTGGTGTTCTATTGGGTGACAGGAGGTCGCAAGCCAGTGCTCTTAAAACGCGTGTCCATGTCGGGCTTCAAAAGCTTCGCCGAGAAGGTCGATTTTGAATTCGGTGCCGGGGTGACGTGCATCGTCGGACCCAACGGTTGCGGCAAGTCCAACGTCGTCGATGCCTTCAAATGGGTTCTCGGTGAACAGTCGGCCCGGTCGCTTCGCGGTCGCCAGATGCTCGACATGATCTTCAACGGCGCCGCCGGCCGCAAAAGCAGCGGGATGGCCCAGGTCGACCTCGTCTTTGACAACACCGACCGCTCCCTGCCCATCGACCGCGACGAAGTGACCATCACGCGGAAGCTGTTTCGATCGGGCGAGAGCGACTACCTCGTCTGCAAAGAGCCGTCCCGCCTCCGCGACATTCGCGAGTTATTTCTGGATACGGGCGTGGGGACGAATGCCTATGCTGTGATCGAGCAGGGGCGCGTCGAGTCGCTGCTGCACTCGTCGCCTACCGAACGGCGATCGATTTTTGAAGAAGCCGCAGGTATCAGCAAATACCGCACCCGCAAGCGCGACGCCGAACGCAAGCTCGATCGTACCGAACAGAATCTCCTGCGCGTCGCCGACATCATTGAAGAAGTCGAAAAGCGCCTGCGCAGCGTCAAGTTACAAGCTGGTAAAGCGCGAAACTTCCAGCAGTATGACGAACGACTTCGCGAGTTGCGGGCAAGTTTCGCGATGGCCGAGTACCACCGATTGACCGAGTCGGCCGCCGCGATTGAGGCGAAGGTGCGGGAGTCCAGCGAGGCGTCGAAGAAGCTTCGCGAAGACATCGAATCCAACGAGACCGAATCGTCACGCATCGCCCGTGAAACCGAAGCATTGTCGGAATCCATCGCGACCAATGACAACGCGCTGGTCACGATCAATTCCAAAGTTGCCAGCACAGAAGAACGAATCGCTGCGGCTGAACACCGGATTGAAGAGCAGGAATCCAACGTCGAGCGATCCAAAGCCAGGCTCGCGCAGGAAACCAGTCGACACGAGCAACAGCAATCCGAAATCAAGCACGTTGAAGAGCAAGCCGCTCAGCTTCAACGCAAAACCGAAGAGCACAACAAGCTGATCGATGAGTTGAGCGCCGGCGAGCAAAACCTCGCGCAACGCATCACCGAGGCGGCTGCTTCGGTTGAAGACGAGAAAGCCGGCGTGGTCGATCTGCTTCGCCGGACCGCGCAAATTAAGAACGAAATCGCCAGTTTGTCCAAACACAGCGACACGCTTGAGGGGCAAAAAGGTCGGCTGGCCCAGCGGATCGTGGTCATTCGCGAAGAACTTGAAACGATCGTCGAGCGGCGGGCTGAACTGCGAAACAAGCTTTCAGAAATCGATCAGTTGATCGAGATCGAGACCAATCGCCTCAACGAAAAACGCGATGCCGCCCGCATCAGCGATGCGCAGAGTGCTCGCCTGGCTGAGACGCTTTCAGCCGAACGTGAGACCCGCACGGCGCTGTTTAGCCGCCAGCAGGTGCTCGAAGACTTACAGCAGAAAATGGAAGGCGTTGGGGCTGGTGCCCGCCAGATCCTTGATCGCAAGTTACTGGCGGAAGACGAAGGGGCGTATGACTCCGTGCTTGGTCTGGTCGCGGACCTTTTCGAGACGGACATCCATCGCGCTCACATCGTCGAAGCCGCCATCGGTGAGCAGGATCAGTATCTGGTTGTGACCGACAGCAATGCGGTGCTTTCCGACGCCCAGTTGATTGGTGGGCTTAAAGAGCGAACCATTCTGCTTTGTCTGGATCGATTGACGCCGATTTCGGGTGTGGTTGATTTTTATGACCGCCCCGGTTTTGTCTCCCGTGCGACTGATTTTGTTCGCTACGATGACTCCCTCGAATTGCTGGCGCAGACCCTGCTTGGCAAGACCATCGTCGTGGACACGTTGGCCAATGCTTTGGCGATGTCGGTGGAAGGACAGGGGCATCGCTTTGTCACGTTGCGCGGCGAAGTGGTCGAACCCGGCGGTCGCGTGCGTATTGGTCCGCCCCGTAGCCATGCCGGTCTGATCTCGCGTATCAGCGAGCTTCGCGAACTCGATGGGCAGTTGGCTGTCATCGACGAACGCGTGGAAGAAATCAGCGGCGATTTGAATCGTTCGTCGGCACAAGCTGCGCATCTTGATCGCGTGCAGCAGGAACTTCGAAACGCGATCCATGAACTGCAGACCGGTCGCGTCGAGATCAATGCCGCGATTCAGAACTGCGACGAGGGCATTCGTCGGCTCACGTCGGAGCAGCCGCTGGTCATCGGTGAAGTTTCAGCGATCGAAAAAGAAATCGAAGACGCGGCGGCCAAGGCCAACGAAGGCAAGGGGCAGCTGTCCGAACTGGAAGCCGACAGCGCCACCCGCGAGGCCCAGGTATTGGTGCATCAGGAAGTCGTCGACCGACTCACCGGCGAGCGGAAGGAAATCGTCGAGAAACTGACCAACGCCAAGGTGGAAGCCGGTCAAATGCTTGAAAAGCGGGCTGCGGCCGTCGAAACCATCAGCGCACTGCGTCGCAGCATCCGCAACGCGCAGGAAGGCATGGAAGCGGCAGAGCGCGAAATCGCTGACGCGTCGTCGAGAATTGCCGAATCGAAAGCCGCGATCGATAAGGGACGCGAGCAACTGACAGAATTCGCCGCAGAAGCCGAGCGAATCGAAACCACCGGTCGCGAACTTCGTGAAAATCGCGACACCCTAAGGCAGAAAGCCGAAGAACTCACCAACGCTACGAGGCAACTTCGCGACGAACTCACGCGTACCGATGAACGGTTGCAGGAACAGCGGATCAAGCTGCACGAATCGGGCGTGCGCCGGGACGAGTTGGTTTCACGAGTTCACGAAGAGTTGAAGCTCGACCTTGCGGACCTTTACGACAATTACGAACACGACGATCAGGACTGGGCCGCGGTCGAGCAGGAAATCGCCGACCTCAAGCAGAAGATCGAACGACTGGGTAACATCAACCACGACGCGATCGCCGAACAGCAGGAACTTGAGGAACGCCAGCAATTCCTGACCGATCAGCGCGACGATCTTGACGGCGCCCGCAAGCAACTTGATGCATTGATTGAAGAGTTGAACGGTTTGTGCGTCACCCGATTCGTCGAGGCCTTCGAAGCAATTCGCGAGAATTTCCGCGAACTGTTCCGCAAACTCTTCGGCGGCGGTAAAGCGGAGATTATTCTCGAAGATCCCGAAAACGTCCTCGAATGCGGCATCGAGATCATGGCCCGCCCGCCAGGAAAAGAAACCCAGAGCATCACGTTGATGTCCGGTGGTGAAAAGAGCATGACCGCGATCGCGCTGTTGATGAGTATCTTCCGATCGCGCCCGAGTCCCTTTGCCATTCTGGACGAAGTGGATGCAGCGCTCGACGAAGCCAACAACGAGCGCTTCAATGGAATCATTCGCGAGTTCCTCGATAAGAGCCAGTTCATCGTCATTACCCACAGCAAGCGCACCATGGGGATCGCCGATCAGATGTATGGCGTAACCATGCAGGAGCCCGGCGTCTCGACCCGGGTCAGCGTAAAGTTCGACCAGGTGGACGAAAACGGCGCGATTGCCGTCGCCTAAGGGCCGCGTCGAGGCTCGTGCCGGCTGCGTGGTGGGCAGATTCCCGGCTGAAGGCACCCTCGCTGACGCTTGCGGATGCGCGTAGTTATCGGGCCATCGCCATCGATCCCTACTATTGCCCAATCGATCCGCACTATTGCTTGGATTCCCCCTCCCAGAGCGTCGATCTACGACGTATTCAGGGGAATCACCATGCGCAGAAGGATTGAATTCTCATCAGAAATCAAACTGGCGACCGCCCGATTGCGCCGCAGTTCGCGTCGTCGCGCAATCGCGCTCATTACGGTGCTCGTGGTGACGGCCATCATCGCGACACTGGCGGCTACCTTCATTGCATCAACCGGAACGACCACCGCGATCAGTCGCAACATGGAGTCGCACAGCCAAGCCCGCCAGATTGCGGAGTCAGGGATTCGGGCGACGCTGGCCTACATCAATGCAAACGAAGCCTGGCGAACAGACAAAAGTGAAGGCGCGTGGGTGACCGATGCGTCGCTGCTTGGCGGCACGTTCAGCGTCACCGTGAACGATGGTGAGGATGAGAACAACGACGGCGTCATTTCAAATCCGGCTGAGGGCGACGGGGACCTTGAAGACGACGAAGAAGATATTTTCACGATCACGTCGACAGCCAAGTTCAATGGGACCATCTATACGGCAAGGGCGGCCGTCACACCTGTCGGGACATCAAAGACGATTCGCGTATTGTTCGTAGTCAAGCACCAAGGCAATCTCAACGACCATGAGGAATTCAAGAAAGAGCTAATGGAATCCTGGGGGTTTGAAGTTGAGACCATTGCCGATACGGCTTCCCAGACGGAATACGATGCCGCAATCGCCGAGGCGGATGTGGCCTACATCGGCGAGACGATCTACTCATTCGAACTCGATTTGAAGCTAAAAGATGTGCCGATCGGTATCGTGAATGAAGAAAAGCTTCTCGTCGATGAGTACGGCATCTCGTCGGACAGCAACTGTTTTGACTCGACGACGATCAACATTCTGGACAATACCCACGAAATCACATCCGGGTTGAGCATCGGACCGGTCGCCATTTTGACCAGTGCGTCCAACCTGCATCGAGCAAGGGGGACGCTGGCTGACGGCGCAACCATATTGGCCGACGAATCCCAAAACAACGAAGCAACGATTGTCGCCATCGATACGGGCGCTGCCTTGTACAACGGCGGCACCGCAACCGCCCGTATGGTCTACCTGCCGTGGGGTTGCGACGGTTTCGACATCGAGTTCCTTACGGACGAAGGGAAGTCGATCATGAAAAAGTCGCTGCAATGGGCTTCACAAACGCCTTCCGCAACCAGTCCCGTGTTGCACTACGACTTTGATGAGCAAGCCGGAACAACAGTGAACGATCGTTCGGGTTCGGTCGACCTTTCCCTCGTAAACGGTAACGGTACGCTCACGTGGGTCACCGACATACAAGCCGGTACCGGACTCTACTTCAACCAGGATAGTCAGAGCGGTACCGCAAGTTGCAAGACTTCCAGCACCTCGACCGCTGACACCTTCAAGTCCCTGCTTCAGGATTCGGACGCGATAACCGTGCAGGCTTTCGTAAAAGCCGAGGGAGTGGACGATTCCGGCGGGCGCATGGTGACGTATTCACGCGATACGGGATCGACGACCCGCAATTTCAGTTTGATGGCCGGCTACACCGGATCCAGCACCAACGATGACCTGATCGGACGGTTAAAAAATGGCAGCGGAAGCGAAACTGAGTATCGCCAGAACGATTCGTGGTCGATGGATGAATTTCATGTCCTGGCGATGACAGCAGACCATGGAACGAACAGTGACAATGTGAAGCTGTATGTGGATGGCGTCCTGGTTCACACGTCGTCAGCCAGCGGTGGCAACTTCAACAGTTGGTCCAGCGAACACTTCCTGCTGGGGAACGAAGCAACGAGCGATCGACCGTTTCGAGGCACGATGTTCGACGTCAAGATCTGGGACAAGGCCTTGAGCGGTGCGCAGATTTACAAGAATGCGCTTGAACTGCTGCCCGCGGCTGACACCGACCCACAGTTGATTGCGCTGTACGAATTCAACGAGGTGGTCCCGGACCCGCAGTTGATTCACCACTGGAATCTCGACAACACCAAGGGTCAAGTTGCGGACGTTGCAGGCTCTCTGAACGGGACAATCAATGGGGCCTCAATGGGCAGCACCGGCATTCTTGGAAACGCTTATACATTTGATGGCAGCAATGATTATGTCGAGTTTGCGCACAGTTCGACGCTGATGCTTTCAAGTGGGACGATTTCACTTTGGTTTGCGACCACAACGCCAAATGCAACCATGGGACTGTTTTCCAAGGATGCATCGAATTTTGTCAATGGTGGACACGTTCACATCTACACCGAAGGCACGCGAATCAAGGTACGACTCCAAAGCAACAACGCATCGTACACGCTGCAGTCCGGAACGATTTCCGACAAAACCTGGTACAACGTCGTCTTTACGTTCGGCACCGAGGGGATGAAGCTGTACGTGAACGGTACGGAAGTGGACAGCGATTCGTACACGGGAGGATTGGATGAGTCGTCCGGCGGATCAGGCAATACCGAACCGTTTGTACTGGGTGCGAATACCTGGGGCAGTAGTGTGGGAACTGTGACACCGCTTCAGAATTACTACTCCGGCGAGATTGATGAAATTCGAATCTACGATGATGCTTTGAGCCAATCTCAAATCACCAATTTATACGCCCTTCAGCCCATCGGCGCGCATGGCGGCACCGGAACGACGGTCAAAGACACCAGTTCGTTTGGCTCACCTTTGGACCTGACAATCACCGAACCATCGGATGTGTCCTGGATAAGTGGTGGGGGACTCGAGATTACCTCGTCAACGATTATCGCATCCGGTGTTGCGGCAACCAAAATCTACAATGCGTTGACCGAGACGGATGAGATGACTCTTGAAGTCAAGTTCGCCCCCGCAAACATAACACAGGATGGACCGGCCCGAATCGTGAGTTGCTCGTCGGGTGCGAACGACCGCAATTTCATGCTGGGGCAGGAAGACTATCAGGTTCGTCAGCGCATCCGGACGACATCGACTGGCAACAATGGGACACCAGATGTCGCTTCTGGAGATCTTCTCGAAGCCGACACGACAACACACGTGGTCGTGACTTACGACGGCGATAACGTGAAACTCTTCGTCAATGGTTCGCTCGAAACCACAACCGCCCGAAGCGGCACATTTAACTGGAACAGCGCCTATCAACTGGTCATGGGCAACGAAACGTCCAATGATCGTGCCTGGCTGGGTAAGCTATTCAGAGTCGCCATTTACGACCGGGCCCTGTCAACGACACAAGTTGGCGACGTGTTCTCCGGAAACGCTCCATCAACTGCCGGTCTGGAAGGGTGGGTTTACAATGCCCATTGGCAGGACATGCCCTGACGTTACCGCCCGATTCTATCGCATCCGAATCATGCTCGACCGCACGGGACAAGGGCACCAGCCGCCAGCCTTGCGAACCTGCGCGCATTGCGTCCATTTGGCGTGACGGCTAGGATGCCCCCCGAGTTCGATTCACCCATTTTTGAACAAATCAGCCAGCGCACAGGAGATTCACGATATGGAATTGGTTCGACCGTTTTGGAGGGGCGTTGGACAGCGAAGCACATTGCTTGCAATGATGTGGCTTGGCTGTCTTGCGGTTCCAACCCTGGTTTTTGGCGCGGTCATGAAGTATTCGATCACCGCGAATTCGTATCAGGGGCATGTGAATTTCCTCGCCGCAGACGCTCAGGGTGGACGCGGATTGGGCACGCCAGGCATCGAACAGTCGGCTGACTATATCGCCAACCACTTCGCCAGCGCCGGGCTCGATCCTGCGGGCGACAATGGCACGTTCTTTCAATCGTTTGAAGTCTCGCTCAATCCGAAGATGACCGAATCTTGCAACCTGCAGGTCACTGGAAGCGACAGCCAACCCAAGAGCGAGGCTGCCACCTATGAGATTGACTTCGTACCCTTCGCGTTTTCGGGGTCAGGCGCATTCGAAGGTGACGCCGTCTTTGCCGGCTATGGAATCGTCAACGACGACAAAAAGCACAACGACTACGCTCATTTTGATGTCGAGGGTAAAGTGGTTTTGATGCTTCGTCACGAACCCCCGTCATGGGCAGGCAAGGACGGCGAATTCACACCGCATTCCCAATTCAACAACAAGATTTACAACGCCAAGGAACGCGGCGCGGTGGCCGTCTTGATCGTCGATCGAATCGCGGAGGGTGACAGCCCCAAACTCCAGGCGTGGCGTGGTGGGGGCAATACTGCTGACTATGGCCTTCCTGCGTTTCATGTATCGCAGGCATTCGCCGAATCACTACTCAATGCTGGCGGGGCGGGCAGCCTGCGCACGCTTCAGGATCAACTCGATGCCGGAAATCCGGCGTCCACCGATCTCAAGGGCGTCCACATCAAAGGCGATTCGGGCATCATCCGCGAGAAGGCGATGACGCGCAACGTGCTCGGCATGTTGAAAGGCGTCGGGCCTCTTGCCAATGAAATCATCGTGATCGGTGCGCACTACGACCATCTCGGGAAAGCCGTCCCGCGATCTGCCCGCAGCCACGACGCCGACGCGGCTGATCAAATTCCGCAGATTCATAACGGAGCAGATGACAACGCATCCGGGACAGCCGGCGTGATCGAACTCGCCCGCAAAATGGCGTCGCAGCAACCTCTCAAACGTAGCGTCTTGTTCATGGCCTTTTCAGGCGAGGAATCTGGTCTGCTCGGCAGCAAGCACTTCGTCAACCACCCGACGATCAAGATTGAAAACATCGTTGCGATGCTCAACATGGACATGATTGGGCGATTGGCGAACGACAACAATACGATTCAGGTCTTCGGGACCGAAGCGGCTGACGGGTTCGACGACATGCTTGAAAAACTGGCCAAGAAGCATCACTTCGAGTTGAAAGGCAGCGCGAGCGCCACCGGCCCGAGCGACCACACGTCGTTCTATCAAAAGAAGATCCCGTCGCTGCATTTCTTCAGCGGTTTGCATGAAGACTACCATCGACCCAGCGATGATGCCGACAAGATCAACTCCGAAAAAGCGGTTCAATTCCTGGCATACATTGAAGACGTCGCCTGGACGATCATCAACGGCGACGAGCGTCCGGTCTATCATTATGTTGCAGCCCCCGCGCAGATGGGCGGCAGTCGTTCGCGGGTTCGCATGGGCATCATGCCAAGTTACGCCGACAGCGCTGAAGGATTGGGGATCGACGCCGTATTGAAAGACAGCCCCGCGGTGAAGGGCGGGATGAAGGATGGCGACGTCATCGTTCGTATCGCCGAAACCAAAGTGAAAAACATCTACGATTATATGGCCGCCCTTCGCGACAAGAATCCGGGCGATGAAATTGAAGTCGATGTTCTTCGAGATGGCAAAGTCGAAACCTTGAAGATCGTCCTCGGCGGCAGTTAGAGCAAAGGTTCTTCAAAAGGTATTGCAAGCCGTGACCAACGCTCAAAAATCTGAAGTTCAGATTCGCGTCCGCTACGCTGAATGCGACGCCATGGGCCTGCTGCATCATGCGAAATACTTTGAATACCTGGAGGTATCGCGTACCGAGTTGTTGCGCTCATCCGGTATCAGCTATCGCGAAATGGAAGAGCAGGGGTTTTTCTTTGTTGTCGCGAAGATCGGCATCCGTTATCGCGCCCCAATCCGATACGACGATGTTGTGACGATCCACACCGAAGTCGAGCGGATCACGCGGACGCGGGTGGATCACAGTTACAAAATCATCAACAATGGAATCCTTTCGACGGAGGCCACTTCAACGTTGGCGTGCGTGGATCGAAACGGCAAGCCGATCCTGATGCCCGAATCGTTGTGGACCGAAGAGAATTGAGTTTTGCCCACACGGGCATTGAACAAATGTGTTTCAACTGAAACCGAGACTGAGCGAGAACAAGGATGTCCAGCGCAGCCAGTCAATCAAATACAACCATCTCCAACAATGAATCCCGTCATTCCTGCGTCGTCGGTATGGGATGGGGCGATGAAGGCAAGGGCAAGATTGTCGACCTGCTCGCACGCGAATTCGACGTGGTCGTTCGTTTTAATGGCGGAGCGAATGCAGGCCACACCGTGCGCATCGGCGATGAGTCCTTCGCCTTGCATCTACTGCCATCGGGTGTGTTGCGTGAAAAAGCTGTCAGCGTGATTGGTCCCGGTGTCGTGGTCGACCCCGTCGCGCTGGTTGAAGAAATCGAAGGCCTGCAATCACGGGGGATCGACTTGACCGGTCGGCTGCTTGTCAGTGATCGAGCCCATCTGGTGATGCCTTACCACAAGCTTGAAGACCGCCTGCGCGATTCCGGTACGCAGGGTCAGAAGATCGGCACGACAGCCAAGGGAATCGGTCCCTGCTATGCTGAAAAGATGTTGCGATCGTCCGCATTTCGCATGATCGATTTGGTTCACCTTGATCGTCAAGCCGAACGTTTAAAAGCCGTCTGCGAACGCAAGCGGTCGACCCTCATGGCGATGGGGGCTGATGATGCGAGCCTCAATGACGGTGCGATCGAATTCGAAGCGATTCTTTCAACCCTTAAGTCGACGCAGCCCAAGCTCTTGAAATTCGTCGCGGATACAACCGCGTGGTTGGATGACGCGGTTTCCAGCGGGCGACAGTTGTTGTTTGAAAGTGCCAACGGCATGCTGCTCGACATCGATCATGGAACGTTTCCATACGTCACCGCGAGCCATACAGGTCTTAATGGCGTCTCTGCGGGCGCGGGCGTGTCGCCGCACCTGGTGCGACGCTGCGTCGGAGTCTCAAAGGCATACGCCACTCGGGTCGGCAATGGACCATTTCCATCAGAGTTGCAGGACGAACGAGGTGATCGGATTCGCGAGGTGGGGCGGGAGTACGGCACAACGACAGGGCGGCCTCGCCGTTGCGGATGGCTTGATGCGGTGTCCCTGCGCCAGACGAAGTTGCTTGGCGGCGTGACAGAAATCGCGATGATGCATATGGACACGCTCAGCGGCATGGACGAAGTGGGGATCTGCACGGGCTATCGCCTACGGGGCGAGTCGCTCCGGTCGATCCCTGCCGATTCGGAGGATTATGCGGCTGTCGAGCCCGAATTCGAGATGTTGCCGGGTTGGCGCGCGGACATCAGCCGGGTCACGCAATTCGAGGCGCTGCCCGCAGAAGCCCAAAATTATATCGGGCGGGTTGAAGCCCTGGTCGGTGCCCCCATCAGCATGGTCAGCGTCGGCCCCGAACGAAATCAGACGATTCATCGTATTTGATATCATCATGGGAACTCATCCAGAACCACTGGATCCAATGGAAGCGATCGGCGTTGATCGATCGCAGCTTCCGCGTCATATCGCCATCATCATGGATGGCAATGGGCGTTGGGCTCAATCGCGCGGACTGCCCAGAATTCGCGGGCACGAAGAGGGTGCGAAATCGGTTCGCAAGATTGTCACCCGCTGCGCCCGCCTCGGTGTCGAAGTGCTGACCCTGTACAGCTTCAGCCATGAAAACTGGAATCGCCCGAAGGAAGAAGTTGATTTTCTGATGGAGCTTTACAGCCAATATCTCATTTCCGAACGAAGCGAAATCGTCGACAACAACGTTCAATTCGTGCACCTCGGCAGCCGCGAAGGTTTGCCAGACAACGTCCTCACCCAGATGGACATCACCAAGGAGGCGTCCAGCCAGAACACCGGATTGAAGCTGTGTCTGGCTTTGAACTACGGTTCGCGCCGCGAAATCATCCAAGCCGTAAAGACCATTGCCGCCGAAGTGAAGGACGGGGCCATCGAGGTCGGCGACATCGACGAGGACACTGTTTCAAACGCATTGTACTCCCGCGGACTGCCGGACCCCGACCTCTTGATCCGCACAGCCGGCGAAAGGCGGATCAGCAACTTCCTCCTCTGGCAGATCAGTTACGCTGAGATTTTTGTGTCCGAGGTTCAATGGCCCGATTTCGATGCTGATCATTTGGACGCCGCGATTCGCGATTTTGCTGGGCGCGAACGGCGTTTTGGGGCACTCCAGTCCATTTGAGCATTTTCATTCCTTCGGTTTTTTCCGATCCTTCCGGTGCCCCAATGCCCGATGTCGCGCAAATTGTTCGTTAGAATTCGTACAACCCCCTTTCTGTTTTATTTTTTGAACTGTATCCTTTAGTTGGAATAGAAGAAGTTGGCGGCCGGATAAGGACGTTGCGCCCTTGGGCGCAGGAGGAGGACCGGTAGCGACTTGGCTTAAAGTCCCATGCGTTGTGCTTGCGTGGTTTGGTCGGCGAACGTTCGCGCACAAATCCGGGGGTATATCTTCCCCTGATCTGCTCCTCGAAATAGTTCAAGCGGATGCGTTTCAGTCAGCCATCGGTGACATTCGGTGCGGCTGGTTCTGTACGCGAATTGTGTAGCAAATTGCATTCGAATCGGGATATCACAGGAATGTGCCGTCGGGTAATGATGTCGATTCTGCTGTCTGTTGGCGTGCTGGGCGGCGCGGCGACGGCATTGCAGGCTGAAGCGACGACCGGCAACGGGGAAATGGGCGCGGATCCGCAGAATGCCCCCGATGTGTCGTCCGGACCGACCGTGGTCGATCAATCTCCAGTCATTTATCCTTTTCCGATTGATTCAGATCGTCCACTTGCATGGTGGAATGTCCTGATTCTGGTGAATCAAGACAGCCCGGCGGGCCTTGAAATCGTCAAGATGTATCGGCAGTTTCATCCTCAAATCAAGGACCAACAGGTCCTTCACCTTTCCGGGTTGGCGGACAGCGCGTCACCCACGTCGACTCCGTCCGATGAAATCATCTCCCGCGCAGATTTTGAAACGTTAATTGCTCAGCCGACCAGGGATTATCTGACATCGTTGGGGATCGAAAACAGAACCTACATCATCATCACGACGGCTGGCATGCCATATCGAATTGAAGATACCGATCCGGGCTTTGCCAACGTCATAAAGCCAGCGGCTTCCGATGCCATCCTTGCCGTCAGCAACCGCAACGCCATCAATGCAGCGTCGGTGGAATCGGAGTTGTCGGTCTTGTTTCAAATCGATCCGGCGCTCGCTGACGGTGTGCGGGCACCGATCGAGGGGCGGCTCGTTAATCCCTATCAAGGTTATCGCAGCAGCATCAAGAAATGGGCCCTCGACCGTGAAATTCTGGACAAGCGACTGCAGTTTCGCTGGGCAAACATGTGGCGCATTTTCAAGAGCGCTCTGATGGAAGGGGAGTTTAACGGTGATGGTTACGCCGCTTTCGATCGCCGCATGAGTCCAGCCGACATTTATCTTGTCTCGCGGCTCGACGGACCGCGCAATGAAGGTGAGTACCCGGTCCATGCGGTGTACAACATGCTGTTGCGATCGGCCATGGTTGGAAACCCGAATCACCCTGATTTTGTAGGGCTAAATGGCACCGACAGCATCATTGTGTTTGATCATTCACCGTCTCCGCCAGCGCCGAGCGTATTTGCGTTTTCGCAGGTGCTGAACATGCCACCGCAGTTTCAGATTCTCGATTACGAAACGCATCCGATTCCACCCGGTGGCGAAGATTATGGCACGCAGTTTACGACGGCCAATCATTTCTTTCGCGCGCACGAATGGGTGACGGGTTCGCCGGCAACATCTGGCGCAACGGGGAAAGTGCCAGCCGCAATGACACTTGGCGGCATTAGTTTTTGGGACGACACGCCAACGATTCTAAACGGCGCATTGATCGAGGATGACCAAGCGATCATCGCGCTTCAGGGATATGGCCGCAATGGTGGCGATGGTCGACCGGCAGACTACTTGCTGTCGAGCGGCCCGAACGGTAAACCGCTTTTTCGCTGCTGCCCCGGCGCAATTTTTTCATCGCTTGAAAGCTTCAATGGCGTGACGATGTTCTTAAACCCATCGACGGGACAAGCGAAGATTTGCGAGTTCATCGAAATGGGTGGAACCGGTGCAGTTGGGCATTCATTCGAACCGGAAGTGGGCGCAACGATTCAAGGTGAGTTTCTCATCTCAAATTATTTACGCGATGATGATGGTGACGGCGTGTCTGATCTGACCATGATTGAGTCGATCTATTCCGCGATTCCGTTTTTGAGTTGGACGGAAGTCGTGCTTGGCGATCCGCTCACCCGCGTCCACGAAGGCCCAGGCGCTCAGGTCAAGATCGCCCCACGCCCCGGAGACGCAGATCGGGATGATTATGTGGGATTCTCCGATATCCTGTTCGTTTTGACTCATTTTGATTCGGTGCTGGCTGAGCCGGCATATTCGGTGTTGGCTGATGTGACCGAAGATGGCCGCGTGGACGGCGATGATATCAACCTGATTTTGTCAAATTACAATGAAGACTATTCCGATTTGGACTGATTGTTCCGGTCGTAGGGATTGCTGTAAGTCATTAATTTATGAGAAGTTGCATGGAATTATCGGACGATCAGGCTGGCGGTTTGGGGTGAGGGACACAAAAAAGAAGTTTTAGGCTCGATTTTGTGATTGACGGGCTTGAAGCGGTTTTGATAGGATGCACGTGTATATCTAAGTTCGCCAGCGTCCTGGGGAGGAACGCGGCGGAAGGAAAGCCGAGGAAGATAGCGTTTCAAGGCTTTATCGAGAGAGAGCGAGGCGCTTGCGCCTTGGCTCTTTTTTTGTTGGATATTTGATCGGGATGTACTGACGTTGAGTTGTGTTGTTGAGAGCGTGAAGTACTAAGGCCGAACGAATAGGCCGGGCCCGTTAAGACGAGACGTGGAAGGAAGAACTCAGGTACCTCGCTGTAGGTTAAAGCTCGCAAGTCGATCAACTTGATCGAGCTCTTGAGGGGGACCGCAAGGAAGCAGGAGGACGCGAAGCATGTTACGAAACACAAGCCGCATAGCCGTGCTTGGACTTGCCGCTCTGGCGTTGAATGCAACGTCGGCAATGGCAACGCAATTTAGCATCGGGGGAAACTTAGGATCCTCGGTCCTGTTTGATCAGTCAGATGGACCAAACGGTGCGACGGATGTCAGTGCATTTTTGGGTGGTGTCAGCTTTTTCGACTTTAGCTTCACCACGAGCTTCGACATTGTTGACGGTGGGTCGTTTGTCTGGACAGGAAACAACCTGACCGCTGACACGAGTGATGGATTTGGTTTGGCCAGCGGCGCGTTTTCCGGTGGCGGAACCCTTTCGCTTTCAGGCGATCTCACGAATTTCGGATTGCCGGTCACTTCTGGATCGTTGCTCACCGGAACGGTCAGTGCGTTCACGCTCAACGAGAACTCGGCAGCTGAAAACTTTCTCGATTCGGCGGGTGCGACTTTCACACCAACTGGCGGCTGGTTGTTTGCAAACGGTCATGTTGTGAACCCGTACACTTTCAGCGTGTCGATCATTGGTGCCACGCAAGGCGGTGGTGGGGTGGAAGACTTCCAGTCGGACGTGCAGTTCACCCAGAGTTCGACGTGGGGCATGATTGAAATCCCCGAACCATCCAGCATCGTGCTCTTGGCTGGCCTTGGTATGGGACTGCTGATTCGCAAGAATCGCTAAATTGAAATGAATAAGTTTGTGCCTCGGACTCGAGGCGCGTTACGGATAACGATGGGAACGAGGCAACCTCTTTCGGGGTCAACAGGAAAAGCGAGGAGCGATATGAAGAAGACTACTCTGGGTGCTGTTGTAGCACTAGCCATGGTGATCGGGGCAACGCCCGCTTTCGCCCAGTATGGATCAATCGTCCATAACTTGCTCAATGGATCGTTCGATACCTCATTCAACGCAGGTGTCCTGACGGTCAATTCGACAGACAGCGATAACTTGACGCTGCTCGACCCAGGTCCCGGCGGATTGCCCGGTACGGTCAGCAATGCAGTGTTCACAATGACGTCGAACTTCAACGGCTTTGACGGTCCGAAGGCGCAGTTTGTCGGCGGTTCACTCTCGTTGACGTTTGATTTTGACGGAAATCCCTATGAAATCAGTGGTCCGATTACGGGTCTCCTGTTTGATCTGCCCCAAATGATCGCTCCGAACGTCTGGACGATCGACGGCGTCGGCCGTTGGACCGCAACAACCAAGAACCTCCCGGGCTCTGGTATTTGGCCAGATAGTGGCGGCTTCAGCAGCATCGACTCGCTGACCTTTACATTCGGTCAGGATCTCTCGGCTTTTGATTGGGCGAACGACAGCGTTAGCACTGGTGAGACCAACTACCAGTTGTTCCCGAATGACAGTGCAGTTCCCGAGCCCACGACCATCGCATTGCTCGCGATTGGCGCTGCCGGCTTGCTCCGTCGTCGTCGCTAGGCAATCGCCTACTGGCACAAACGGCTGTACGTGTGGGTGTGTCCCACATGAATGTAATCTTCGCGATTTCCAGGACGCTTGGGATAAAACCCAAGCGTCTTTTTCTTTGCGCATAGGGTCGCAATGTGCGCGACCGGTCACGGGATGTGGGTTCAATGCGCGATTCGATGCGCGAGTAGGATGATTTGAGCCTATAGCGATCTTCGTCCAAGCTTAGCGTTTTGCCCCTGGATTCCCGCCTTCGCGGGAATGACGACGCTGTTGCACCGCTACGTTTGGAATCAAGGTGTTCTAGCCGTGGCGATGCGTGGACACTGTCATCATTCACGCACGCGAAAACCCAAGGGGAAGCGAAGTCAATCTTGGTGAATTCTGGATCACGCCCGGCTCAGGGCTGGCGAGGGTAGCGCGACGGTTGGATTGAAAACGCCGGAGCTTTACTGACGTTTCTGCCGGATGCGTGAGCGGGGGCCCATGGTCAGCGCAGGGGCGGGACTGAAGCAAACGACCATGCCTTTTGGCCCTTGCCAAGAGCGAGGGCTTCCTTTGTGAACGGGTCTGTTCAACGGGCGCACTCAATACCAAAAGGCACTGTCACAAAATCCAGCGCTTCGGCATCCATGCGTCTACGTGGAACACTTCAGTCCAGCCAACCTACGTGCTGATCCATGAGTTCTGAAATTGGATGAATTCGGTCGAAAACCTGTCGCGTCCTTGGACCCATCGGCCCTGTGAATTCCTGTGCAAACGTACCTCGGCGCACCTGCCGCGACAATAGGGAATCGCCCTCAGTTATGGTCGCAACCTGATTCACACGCGATACTTGTGAACAATATACCCCGGGATTTCACACCGTCCGATTGGTGTCGATCGGTGGCTCGTGCGCCCGCCGGTTGGGTTGTGGGAACGGAGCTGCTGCAAATATGCATGAGCACGGACAAGACAAGTTCGGCAGTTCGGAGTGAAGTTTATACGGGGCGGCGATATGCGCTTTTCAGGCTCGAAGCAAGGTCCGCTGCGATCAGCTGACGATCGGATGGACTGGGTAGCCAGGTCGCCAGATTGTCGGGCTCGGCGCAGAACTCGATGAGGGCATTGATGTCGTTGAATTGCTGCTGGCCCATGATAAGTTTTGTCAGGTGATATTTGATGCAAGGGAAGTGGCCTGTCCGACGGGACTTCGTAATCTGGTCAGGAATAAGGCGGCTCATGATCTCATTGCAGTCGATCGACATGGCAAACCTCCGTCCTTGGCTTGGATATCACTGACAGTTGCGCCGCAAGCGCAAATCATGTGCAGGCGCCATGATCCAGAAACGATGGGACGTCATCTGATCCGTAGAATGGCCCTGTAAAGCGTAAATCGGCTTGGATGTATTGCTGGATTTCCCCCCGGCTAACTACAGTATAATCCAATAATCCCATTCTGCCCAATCCATCATATACGATTCGAAAAAATATCGGACGTTCACCGCCCTCGACGGGCGTTGGCGGGCAAGGATGTCAGCGGTGCTGAATTCGCAATGGCACGGTGAACGGTACGTGGAGGGTGAACATAAAGCACGCGCCGTCGAATACTGGATTCTGGCGAGCGCTTTGTTTGATGATGCCCACGTTGTTGAGGTGGTGTTCAGCTAACCCCGGACCCGACGTCGTGGGTGTTTTCGTTGCGCCCCCGTGCGATCGGCATACTTGTCTGGCGAGTGCGGGCGATGTTGCGCGGGACTCCGAAGCCGCAGCTAATGCGATCTCAATCCAAGCGTAGCGTTTTGCTCGCCCACCCCTCACAGCACGGGCGCCGGAACTCACCTGGAGTGACTTCGTTCTGCCCCTGAATTCCCGCCTGCGCGGGAATGACGGCCCTGCTCGGGAATGACGACGCTGTCTCGCGGCGACGTTTGGACTCAAGGTGCACTAACTCTTGTGAGTCGTGACGTTCAATCCGGCTGCCGTGGCATCAGGCGCGGCCGTGGAGATATTCATGCAGGTGATCGATCTGTGCCTGCTTTTGCGAGACGTTCAGGGCCATCAAGTCACCGGTTGAAATCACGCCAACCAGATTGGTCCTATTGGGGTCGCTTGAAATCACGGGCAGATGTCGGATCTTTTTGCTGGACATGTCAGCCGCACAAACGTTGACATCGCAGTCTTCGTTGCAGGTGATCACTGGTGAAGTCATCACGTCCTGAACCTTGGTCGTGGCGGGGTCGAGTTGTTTGGCCACCACTCGGTTGAGGACATCGCGCTCGGTGAACATACCCACGATCTTTTCATCCTTCAGGACCGTCAGTCCGCCGATGCGGTTTTCATTCATTATCCGAGCCGCTTCCAATACGGTCGCATCTGGGCCAATCGAATAAACCTGGTGACCTTTTCGTTTCAGAAAATCTCCAACCGTAAGCATGGGTGCAACCTCCATAAGCCTGAATGGCCTGTTGATTCAGTCCTTCCCTGGACCACCGCTCTCATCGTAAGCGTAACATGAAACCGCGAATCCCGGCAGCAAAAAATGGTCGTCCATACGCACCCGGGTCAATCGTTGGCCACATTTCATTTTGGAAGGTGAATTGGCGATGTTCAAGATTGTGAAAAGATTCGCAATGCACGTACTTCGCGTTGCGCACTTGAGGGACGATCGATGTCCGGCAAACCATCCTGTTCTGAGATGTCCCGATAATTCGCGTTGCAAAAAATTGAGCCCAGGTGGCACGCCGGTGGTTGGCGTGCGACCTGGGCTCGGGTGTGTGCGCCGGTGCGTCAACCGGCTTGGTGGTCCTCAAGTGTGTGTTGAGGAGGGTCTTGGAGATTCAAATGTCTGCCGACATGAACCAAGTCAGTCGGCGTTGCAATTGGTTTTGATGTATGGCGTTTCCTTGGTTGGTTCGTTCCGTTATTCCGACAGTTTGAGATACCTCGATCGTTCGGCAATTTCCTTTTCGATCTGCTGAATGGTTTCGAGCGGTTCTTCATTCCACCATGCGTCATCAAGTCGCTTGCGCAGTCCGCGCAGGTGGTTTTGAATCTCGCTCATGTCCAGACCTTGCGTTTTCTCAACCATGGCTGTTCCCTCCAGCATGTTCGAGTTGGGACGGGAAATATTTTTGCTAACCGATCCAGTTTGCATCACGAATTATCGCATCGCTTCGCTCAAATTCAGTTTGCCGCACGGACCTCCATAATCGCGGCGGCTGCGTCCGGTTTACGTCTGGGGCGAACCACAGCACCGTTATTTACTTACACCATAGACGGCCCAAAGTTGTCATCCTGTCATCAAATCCTGTAAGGAATTGTTGCACGCGGTCTTGAGCTGCGATTTTGATATTGAGAATGCGGATTGGTCTGTGTGCGATTTTCTGAAAAGGATCCAATTTCATGAGCTGGACGCTGCCAATGGCTGAACAGGTTGAATCACGCCAACCAGTCGAGGTGATATGTTTGGTCCCGTAAGTCATGGAATCGTTGATTGGCGCGAAATCACCAACCTGTGGGACGAACCAACGCAAACGTCATTTTTTCTTGACTTTCAATATTTGGACTTCAATAGTCACTAAGGTGCCGGTGTGCTCGGTTACCGCTTCGCCATTCGTGGCATTGTTACCCGTTGATTCCGACGTAGTCATCATTCCATTCATATTCAGCAGTTGTTGCAACGTTATCCGTTGCGACACCCAACGGGTTGTTCGTACCACTTCTGGCGTCGACTTCCGAGTCCATTCGCACTGATATTTCAATCTATCAAATGGGGCTGATCGCCTTGGCACTCACGGTGCGCGCTGCTTGCGTTTGAATTACTGGGGTTTCAACCCCGGTTTGAACGTGCATGCGATGCTCCGCGGAGAGCGTGCGCGCTCAGACTTGGCGGTTACGAATCAATGCGAGGGTGATGTCATGTATGAAAACTTTGGGCTCACGCTGATGCTCACGCACGCGTGCAACCTGCGATGCAGCTATTGCTATACGGGGGCAAAAGTTGAACGGGCGATGCCACTCGATGTCGCCCGCAAAGCCGTCGTTCGCTCGGTCGCGTCTGTTGCACCGGGCGGAACACTAAACCTGGGTTTCTTCGGCGGCGAACCGCTTTTGTGCGCCCCTGTGATCATGCGTTTGATTCGTTTCGCCCGCCGGCTTACGCAGACCCGAGATCAGCACCTTCGCCTGTCCATGACCACCAACGGGACGATCGTCAGTCCAGACGCCTGGCGGGTGATGATGACTCCGGAACTCGATCTTTCGATCAGCTGTGACGGAACGCCCACGGTTCACGACCGCCATCGGATCACGCCATCGGGACGAGGTACCTCCGCCCGCGTCCATGACACAATCCGACGTCTCGTTTCAGCCGATCGCGAATTCTGGGTGATTGCGGTTGTTCGCCCCGACACGATCGATGATCTGCCGGAGGGCATCGCGTTTCTGCAATCGCTGGGCGTGCGGAGAATTCAGCCGACCCTGGACCTTTGGACAGAGTGGCGCACCGTCGACATTGAGCGGCTTGAGTTTGCTATCGATGCGTGTGCGGCGATATGGCGTCGCTCGATTCCCGACCTGGCGATCTCATGGTTCGACTCAAAAGCCGGCATGCTGGTTGGTGCGGAGATGGCTCGCTCATCGCGGTGCGCGTTCGGTCGAGGTGAAGTGGCGGTTGCGCCGTCCGGCCGGGTATATCCATGTGAACGGCTTATCGGCGAGGACTTACCTGGCAACCCGATGGCGTTTCCCGGGAGAGTCTTCGATGGGGCTGACTTTCTCGCCGAATGGGACGCGCCGACGCGTTCTCATGAATCCTGTGATGCGTGCGCGATGTCCGCCGAATGCGACACGGTGTGTCGCTGCAGCAATTATGTGCGAACTTGGGATGTTGCGACACCGGACCGATTGCTTTGCACATTTAATCAGGCGTGTCTGACGGCAACGGCCGACGTCTTGAACGAACCAGTTCAATTGTCAACTCGAATGCTTAATCAAGGAGTGCTGTCATGAATGATCAAGAACCATCCAACGTGCCGGAGGAAACTGCTGAAGCCGTTGATGAATCGCAGCCCCAACCCATGAAGTCCAAGCCAATCTTGCAGTCGATGTCGTGGATGGCTGGTGTTGCTGCCGGCGGTTTGCTCGCGTTTCTGTTCGTCGTGCAAACCACCCACACACAAGGTGCGACCAAGGCGAGTCGGGCTGCGTGGCGAATGCGACAATTGGGACCCACGCGCATTGCCCAGGAAAATGCGAACGCGCCGGCATCTGACAGTGCGACGCCGAAGTTGGACCGTGCGGATAAAGACAACCGGACAGATGCGGCGCCCGGGGCGGAAGACAACCATGAATCCCGACACGACCGCCCATGAACCCACTGCCGATCGAATTGCGTCTGAACCCGAGAAACGCGGCCATCGGATCAAGCGTGGTCTTGTAAGTCTGGTTCGATACCTTCGAGATGCGCTTGCGTGTTTCGGCTTGGGTTGCCTGATTTACCTTGCTGCGTTTGATCTGACTGAGATCGTCTCCGGTTCGATGGCGCCAGCGCTTTGCGGTGATGGTAAACCGGGTAGCGATTGGGTGCTTTGCGAGCGCGTGTCGTATTGGTTTCGCGAGCCGCGGCGCTGGGAAGTCGTGCAATACGTCACCGAGGATCGGATGCAGGTGGCCAAACGCATCGTGGCGCTACCAGGCGAGTCAATCAGTTTGCAAGAAGGCCGACTGGTCATCGATGACGAACGCGTTGCGATTCCTGCGTCGCTGTCGTATCTCAATTACGAACCGCAGGGGACTCTCGCGCGAAACCGCGCCCAACCATGTGGCGATCGGTACTTCTTTTTGGGCGACGATACGCAGGATTCGTGGGACAGCCGCTTTGATGGGCCTATCAAGCGCAGTTCGATGAAAGGGCGGGCGTGGCTCATCGTTTGGCCGCCATCGCGGATTGGGTTCGTCAACGATGGATAGTGCTAAGTGGCAGGGCAGCGATTGGCGCGGGTGTATTGGACTTGATACAGTAGGTGAATGCACATCACTGGAGTTATCTATGCCGCTATTCTGAGCCTTGCTGGCGGAAGCGTCGGTCCGGAGTTTGTGACCGCGCCGCTTGAGCGCCCGCCGGACGCGGTTGGGCAGGGGCCTTATGTTGAAATCACAGCCGCTGTTGTGCTCGAACCGAACGTGAAGGAAATCACGGGCGAGACGCTCATTGGGGAAGCCGGAACGCTCGTCTACGGCGCACATTCAACCGCGGGCGACGCTCACTTTATTGGGACGGCTGGCTTGTCGTGGACACCTTCGCCACAACTCATTGAAGGTGGCGTTCAAATCAGGATCGACGCGTTCGGTGAGACGTCGGCCGACAGCACCGAATACATCACCAGCGCAACGCTCGTCAGCCCGCAACCGCCCGGGTCGCAGCTCAACATCCCGCGATTCACTTTGACGCAAGACGCGCTCATCCGCGTGATCTATGAAATCGACAGCACCATCGAAGGGGCTGTCCAGGGACACAACGCATCGTTTATCTTTCGCCGCGGCGATGCGATCGGTACGCCCTCGATCATCCACTACGAAGCCGCGCCGCCATTTCGAAACGATCATTATTCGAGTCAAAAGATGCTGCTGTTTGAGCTCGATGCCGGTCCGTACGATTTTGCAGCACACCTTGCGTATCAGGGAACCATGATCGGCGAGATTCAACCGATTGCCCGCGTCGATGCGCACGTCGATTTCTATTTTGAGATCATCGATCTACCGCAATTCTCTGATTGCATCAGCGGTCCCAATCAATTGGCGATTCTGCCGTGTGAACCAGAGGACGGTGATCTCGATGGCGACGTTGATCTGAAAGACTTCGCCATCGCCCAGCAGGCCGCCCGGTAACCGCGTGGACGGATGGACTCTTGCGTTCATGCCGCTGAGGTTCGAATCCTAAAATCAGATTCTAGCGCTCGTTGTCGACAGGGATGGGGATTCCGTTTGACGATATGTGGATGGTGGTGGGGATGTAGTTGATGTCCAGGACGGTCAGGTCCCAGCCGTTGCTTGTTGCGTTGATCTTGTAGTCGCCGGGCTTTTCGAATTCGGCGACCATGCGGACGCGGTCCTCGGCTCCGGCTGACTCGACAGCCTTTTGATACGTCTCGACGAACGATCCATCATCAAGTCCATCGGTGAGGTTCTCAAGGACATCTTCGTGCGCGGAGGTTGCAAACATCGGGTAGAAGGCTGAGCTTCGCGCGTTCACTGGGGTGGCATCGAGCCATGCGTAACAAAATGCACCTCCGAATATGGCGAGCAGGAACACAACTGAGAGACGTTTGCGGGCGAGGGTTGTCCACGACCAGTTGCGCTTTACCGCCGGATTCACGGAAAACGGAAAAACCAGAATGACGATTGCTGCGAAGACGATTCCGCTTAGCGTTAATGCGCTTTTGCGATTGTGCAAACGGATCGGTTTTTCGGGCAGGGGGTGCCACGACAGTTCGAGATCGTTTTTCATGTCGGTCGGTGAAAGGCGGCCATGCAGACGCGTTAAGGTGCATTTGGGCACATCAAATCGCTGACGCCTTCCAGCCCAACCGGTGGCGAGAGGAATGCTTTTGCTTTGTAAATGGGTGGTTGAGTGCGCGAGTACTTTTTGAATTGGCGGTATTCCCTGTTGGGGTGCATGCGCTCGCAGACCCACGTTTTCATTCCCACGCCGGCTGCCCGTTGCTTGGCGATGATGAACAGGTCGAGTTGAATCGGTGCACCGTCCGAGCCGGTTAGTCGCAACGGATAAACCGCCTGCGACGTTGGGAACGAGACGCGCAGGGGGTGATGGGTGACGTCGCCGGATGTCTCGGGTGCGACTTTCGCGGCAAGGAAGCACCAATCGTCTTTGATGTAATCGGCGATGACTGATTGCGCTGACGGCGGGCAGGCAAATCCGTTGGAGGTCAGCCAATCGGTTATCGCTGCGGCTTCGTTTGCCTTGATGATCAAGACGTCGTACACGCCAGCCGTCGTGGTTTGGAGGATTTTGACATCGCTGCTAGCGCTTTTTGCAGGTACTCCCATCAGGCTCGGGACCATGAACAGCGAAATCATAATCAGAATCAATAGTGCAAGAAGCGATGCAAGGAGACCTCGTTCAATGCTGTGCTTTGCGCAATGCACATGATCAAGGCATGCATAGATCGTCAGAACCATGAACGCGAGGAGGAAAAGCATCAATCCGGTTTTTGGTTTTGCGAATTCCGGCCGAACAATTTTGGTTAATGCATTGAGTGTCACGGGCGGGCAGGCTTCGATCGAAGTCGGTTCTGCCGGTAGGGGAAGCACCCAGCCGATCGACTCGCCCGCGTTTTCAACATCGGATTGAACAATCAGCGTTTCAACGCCGTCCCGAAATGCCACAACCGCACGCTGCGCAGCGATGCCCGGTTCGTCGGCAACTTCCAATCGACGGAAGAACTTGCCATCGGCCGACGCTTCGCTCGCGTATCCCATTAAGGCGATTATGACGAAGCATCTCGCCAAGGCTGTCATTAGCGTTCTAGATTGAACGGGATTCTTCATGAATCGGGGCGTCTGCAACACAGTGAGTGGCGTTACATCAAAGTGCCTTCTATGCGGAGTACCACCCAAGTCGGGCCTTGGGGCAAATCCTGTCATGATTATAAACGAACCGCAATGCTATACTGGCCACAATCTCCATAGCCTGCAACAGTGTATCTTGAACTCTTAGAGATACATACACTCATATACAAAGGACAGGTTGCATGTTTCGAGAAAAAGTATTCACAAATCGCAGACTTCCATTGGCGGCGATCGCTCTCACATTGGGTGCTTGTGCGGTTCTTTGTCTTCCGTCCTGTAAGAAAAACCAATCGAATTCAACACCCTCAACTGCGAAGCCCATTGCCGAAATAGACGCATCGGCTGACCCGCTTTCGAAATTCAAACGATTGCTTCCCGATGTCGTCAGCGGTGAGGTTTCGGACAAAGCGACTCTTGATGCATTCATTGGGCTTGCACAAAAGCACGCTGCTGTCCGGACATGGATTGCAGAGGTGTTTGACGAAAGCACCTATGATGAGCAGTTTACGCTGATGGCCGTCCTGAAAACTTGTGCTGCAAATGAGGCGGACCCCGAGTGGGTTCCGATGATTCGGTCGGCGATTGAGAACAATCAGCATGCGATTTCCGCTTTGAGAGCGCTTCGGTCTTATGATATCGCAGATCGTAAAGAGCTCATCATGAGCCGGATAGAAGGTGGCGATTCATCGGATCGTTTTGTTGTGGGGGCGGCGCTTGAGGTTTATCTAGAACTTTATGGTACAGTCGGAATCGAAGAACTGATTGAAACGCTCCTTGAAAGCCCGGCGCGGCAGTTTAGGGGCGATATGGCCGCAATTGTGGTTGGGAATTGTGAAGGCGAGTTGAAACAAAAAGCACTTGTTGTTCTGAATGCGGTCTTGTCTGATCCGGGTTTTCGAGCTTGGGGCGCTGTTGCAGGATTCTTCTCCGACCTGGTGAAAGCGGAAGAATGCGGCGACGAGCAGTTGGTCGAAAACGCGAAACGCATTCTTGCCGAGGGCGATACGCCGGCGAAGGATAGCGTGCAGAAGTTTCTGGCAATGTGTGCGAATTAACTGTTGCGCGGTTGAACTCATATGTGCGGGCGATACACACTGGCGACGTTTGAAGATCAATTGGCTGAGGAGTTTGAATTGCTCAAAGCCGAGGTGATTGATCAGCGGTATAACATTGCGCCAACGCAGGCTGCGCCGGTGGTTCGGGCGTTGGCGGTGGACGATGCGTTTGCGGGTGATGGCGATCGCGTGGGCGGCAATCGGCGTCAGTTGGATCTGTTGCGGTGGGGGTTGGTGCCGTCCTGGGCGAAGGACATCAGCATCGGCAATCGCATGATCAACGCGCGCTGCGAAGGCATCGAATCCAAACCCTCGTTTCGCACGCCCATTCGCCGCAAGCGCTGCCTTGTTCCCTGCACCGGTTATTACGAATGGAAAAAGGTCGAAGGCGGCACACCCAGCAAGCCCAAGAAGCAGCCGTACTACATCCGCCGCCGCGACGAGCGTGTCTTTGCGCTGGCGGGCTTGTGGGATCGGTGGGGCGATCCGAATGGCGACGTGGTCGAGACGTATTCGATTCTCACCACCGGCCCGAACGATCTGATGAAACCGCTGCACCATCGCATGCCGGTGATCGTTGGTGCGGATGACTACGACCTTTGGCTCGACCCGAAGGTGCAGGACATCGAACCGCTGCGGCGGCTGTTTGAACCGTTTCCCGGTGATGCGTTCGTGGCTTTTCCGGTGAGCAAGCAGGTAAACAGTCCATCCAACGACTCGCCCGAGTGCATCGCCCCGCAATCCTGACGATTCCCCCGAATTTCAAAGCCGCCCGGCACCTGCCCCGATAGCCGATGAAACCCGCCTGTGTTTTTTGCGGATTCGCGGTCTTGATATCTGCCGATCGAAACCCTAACATATACCAAACATACGGTTTTGCGATGGGAGGGCCCGGTGATGATGCGGGTGGCGACGATTCAGGAACTTCGCGAGAAGTTGGACGGCATCAGCGTGGCTCGGGCCGGTAGCGACGGGGTGCTGAAGACGGGTTGGCCCGCGGTGGATGAGGCGATCGGCGGTGGATTGCTGGAGGGCGGGCTTCACGAGTGGATCGGGGTGGCGTCTCCCAATCAGGACCGTTCGGTAAGTGGTGGCGACCAGCGGCGGCAATCGCGCACGTGGAGTCCGCCGCTTTGCGTGTTGGTGCATCTCGCGTGGCAATCGTTGTTGGCCAGTTCGCACTTGCGTTGGACCGTTTGGGTGGGGCAGCGCTGCTTTCCGTATCCGAGTGTGATGGTGAAGGATCGCGGGACGGATCGGCGTTTGCTGGATCGTTCGCTTTTTATCATGCCGCGCAATGCGGAGGGGCGTTTGTGGGCGGCAGACATTGCTTTGCGGTCGCCGGCAGTGGGTGCGGTCGTGGTTGATGGCAACACTTTTTCGATGGCGGCGACGCGGCGGATGCAATTGCTGGCCAAGGAACATCGCACGTTGGCGCTGGCCGTTCGTCCGACTTGGGAACAAGGGGAGTTGTCGGCTGCCCATAGTCGCTGGCACATCAGTTGGCGGGCGGTCTTGAACACCACGCGGCAAGCGGCTCATCGTCCGCAATGGAGCCTTCGACTTTTGCGTTACAAAGGTCAGCCGCCCAAGCGCGGTTTCGACCAATGGGTTTTGGAGTGGGACAGTGGTGCGGGCGCTCTCAATTTATTTACCGAAGTGGCCCATTCGACTCGCGCAACGAAAAATACGCAGCGACATGCACCGCGGGAACCACGCGGGCATTTCCGATCGCAGCCAACCTCGCAAACCGCCTGACCTCCGCGCGTTGTTGCTGGTTTCGACAACGCACGGGAAGCAATATGTCGCCGACTGCTGCGAACGGGCGGATGGTTTTGGCGTGCGGGCAGGCATGACCGTGGCGCATGCCTGCTCGCTTTTGCAGGGGGCGAAGGTTGGGCTTCGACCGCATACGCCGACTGACGATGAGACAAAGCTGGCATCGCTGGCGTGTTGGGCGACTCGATTTTCGCCGGTGGTTGCGCCGGACCCTCCGGACGGTTTGCTGATTGACATTGCAGGGTGCGAGCATTTGTTCGGTGGCGAAGCCGATCTCGCGCGGACGGTGTTTGATTCGCTGGGGCGGCTTGGGTTTCCGGCGCGGGTGGCGGTG
>DDIR01000135.1:0-2378 GCA_002338715.1 Phycisphaerales bacterium UBA1845
GAGACTGCCCACCGCAGCCGAGGGATCGACCTGGTTCGCCAACGAACCCGACGCCTTGTGCATCATCTGCGGGCGCGTGTCGGGCCACGGCGAGATGATCGACTTCGATGCGGGCGGCGCGTCTTACGATGCCTGGGCCCGGCGCGTTCCGCACGACCTGCTGAGCAAACTCGTCATCGAAACCACGCAGCGCGGCGGACGCCACGTATGGTACCGCTGCGAATCCGAAGTCTGCGGCAACATGAAGCTGGCCCAACGACTCGACGGTGCAAGGACCACTACGCTGATCGAAACCCGCGGCGAAGGCGGGCTGTTTCTGTGTGCTCCGACGGCCGGATACGAAGTGGTCCAGGGCGACCTCGCGAATCCGCCGGCGTTGACCATGGCCGAGCGCGACGTGCTGCTGCAGGCCGCTTGGGATCTGAATGAATACGTTCCGCCGGTGATGAACGGTTCGATGGGATCGGCGGACATTGGACACCAGACACCAACCAACACCGACCGCCCCGGCGATGATTTTAATGTGCGCGGAGATGTGCATTCCGTGCTCGAGCAGTACGGCTGGTCACGGGTACGCGGTGGCGAAAACGAATACTGGCGGCGACCCGGCAAAGATGCGGGCACCTCCGCGACACTCAAGGATCGGGTCTTCTACGTCTTCTCGTCGAACGCTGCGCCGTTCGAGCCCAATCGGGCTTACTCGCCATTCGCGGTCTATGCACTACTTACTTATGACGGGGATTTTGAACAGGCGGCGCGCTCGCTTCGAGAGCTCGGCTTTGGCAGTGATTCTCTTGTCGAGGGCAACAACGGTGCAGACATCTCGGCCATCGTGCAGATGTCCGCGAGCACCACAGGCAATGGATCGTCAACGCCTGCGCCTGAGATTACGGACCCCGGCACGATCCCCGAGCACTTGTTTTGTGTGCCAGGGTTTGTGGCTGACGTAATGGATTTCACGTTGGCAAACGCGCCGTACCCCAATGTCGGCCTCGCATTCTGTGGTGCGATCGCTCTGCAATCCTACCTGTGTGGCCGCAAGGTCTGCGACGCCGGAGACCTGCGCCCCAACATCTACCTCTTGGCGCTGGCAAGCAGCGGCACCGGCAAAGACTTTCCCCGCAAGGTCAACTCGCGCGTGCTCTTCGAGATCGGGCATGTTGGTGCGTTGGGCGACAAGTTCGCCAGCGGCGAAGGCATCCAGGATGCCCTCGTCCGCACCAACGCGATGTTGTTTCAAAACGATGAGATGGATGGCGTGCTTCGGCAGATCAACCTCGACCGCGAGAACAAGCGTGAATCGATTCCCAACATTCTGCTCACGCTCTACACCTCGGCGAACGACGTGTACCCCATGCGCGTCAAGGCCGGGCAGAAAGAAGCCGCCCATATCGATCAGCCGCACCTGACACTCTTCGGCACCGCCACGCCGCAGTATTTCTACGAATCACTTAGCCAGCGCATGCTGACCAATGGCTTCTTCGCCCGGTTGATCATCGTCGACATCGGTAAACGTGGAGAGGGCCAAACACCTGGAAGCGCACGGCACCTGCCGGACGCCGTCATCGAAGCGGCGCGCTGGTGGTCCGATTTCCAGCCGGGCAAACGTCGGGCGAACCTGCTCGAGGTTCATCCTGAGCCACGTGTTGTGCATTGCACACCCGAAGCCGTCGAAGCGATCACCGCTCTGCAGCGTCAAACCGAGCACGAATACGATCAGGCCCACGCACGCAACGACGAAGTCGCCCGCGTCGCTTGGTCACGCACCCATGAGAACGCAAAGAAACTCGCCCTGATCTATGCGTGCAGTGTCCGCTACGAAGATCCGGTGATCGATCGCAAAGCCATCCAATGGGCCAGCGCGTTCGCAATGCACCAGACCAGGCGCCAGCTGTTTCTGGCCGCCAACTACGTCGCCGAAAATCCGTTCCACGCCGAATGCCTGAAGCTCACACGGAAGTTACGCGAGGCGCCCGGTCAGGAGCTTCCGCACAGCGTGCTGCTCAAACGCATGAAGATGAAAACCAAGGATTTTAAGGAGTTGATCGAGACGCTCGTGCAGCGTGGTGACGTGCTGCCCATCTCGGTTGCAACCGACGGGCGTCACGGTCAGACGTATCGCCTGGCGACGGGTGAAGAAAGGTGAAAGATGGTGAAATGCCCCCTCAAAACCCGCGATTCCTTCACCATCCTTCACCCCTTTTTTCACCGGGTGAGGGTGAAAGAAGTTCGCGCCCTAAGTGTAGTAATAACAACACTCTCTCTTCTTCTTTCACCCTTTCACCCGCATGTGCGCGCGCGAAGCCAAATTCCGCCTGTGTGCGCGCAAGGGGGTGGGGTGAAAGAAGTCCATGGTTCCTTCCCGGTGAATACGGCAG
>DDIR01000135.1:2459-14496 GCA_002338715.1 Phycisphaerales bacterium UBA1845
TCCCGGACGGCAAGAAGGTACTTCCCGGCAGACGATCGCCCTCGACGCCCGCGGGAACAGCCACCAACATAGGCAAAGTTTGTTTGGCGTGTCCGTTTTTTCAAAAGACTCAATGCGCAGGGAGGCGCAAGCATGACCACAAAAACATTCGACGTTGAACTGAGACCCATCGATGCCATCCGGCCCTACCCTGGCAATCCTCGCATCAATGACGATGCGGTGGACGCGGTGGCGACATCACTGGGCGAATTTGGATTCCGGCAGCCGATCGTCGTGGACGCCGAGGGCGTGATCATCGTCGGCCACACCCGCTTGAAGGCGGCCAAGAAACTCGGCCTGGCCCGGGTGCCGGTCCACGTCGCCACCGACCTGCCGCCAGAAAAGGTCAAGGCGTACCGAATCGCCGACAACCAGACCGCGACGCTGGCCGGATGGGATTTCGATCTGCTGCCCATCGAACTGAAGGACCTGCAGCAGGCCGACTATGACCTGGGCCTGCTTGGTTTCGACGACACCGAGTTGGCCAAGTTGCTCGACGGCGATGTGACCGAAGGGCTGACCGATCCCGATACGATTCCCGCACCACCCGATGAACCGGTCACACAGCGCGGCGACATCTGGGTGCTGGGCGATCACCGCCTGATGTGCGGCGACAGTGGCAGCGCAGACGATCTCGATCGGCTTCTGGACGGAACAGTCATCGATCTACTGGCCTGCGACCCACCCTACAACGTCCGCGTTGAACCTCGGAGCGTCACCGCCATCGCCGCCGGCCTGTCATCGTTTCAGAACAAGAAGGCGCAGCTCCACCACCAAGGGTTCGATCAGGCGCGCGGGGCCACCGATCCGAAGAAAGCGCGCAAGAAGATGCGGGCCAAGGATCGACCGCTGGAGAACGATTTTGTCAGCGACGATGCGTTCGACAAGATGTTGCTGGCGTGGTTTGGCAATGCCTCGCGGGTGATGAGACCCGGTGCGTCGTTCTACGTTTGGGGCGGCTACGCGAATCTTGGCAACTACCCCGCACCCCTCAAGAAGTCCGGGCTGTATTTCAGTCAGGGGATCGTTTGGGACAAGCAGCATCCCGTGTTGACGCGCAAGGACTTCATGGGCGCATTTGAGATCTGCTTCTATGGATGGAAAGAAGGCGCGGGCCACGAGTTCTACGGTCCCAACAATGCCACCGATCTCTGGCACGTGAGAAAAGTCAATCCCCAATCGATGGTTCACCTGACCGAGAAACCCGTCGAGCTTGCGGTGCGCACCCTTCAGTACTCGTCGCTGCTTGGACAGAACGTGCTCGACCTCTTCGGCGGTAGCGGTTCGACGATGATTGGTTGCGAGCAGACTGGACGGCGCGCGTTCCTAATGGAACTCGATCAGGCCTATTGCGACGTGATCGTGAAGCGCTGGGAAGAGTTCACAGGGCAGAAAGCGGAGCGTCAGGCGCGACCACAGATGACAACAGAAGCGCACGAACTGGACGGATGATGCCCGCGATGATTAGAACGCTACCACCGTCAGAAACTGCGAGGAATGGACGAACCGCGCGGCTCAAGCTAGTAAACGATCGTTTACTAGTGTGTCTCGCTAGGAAACTTTCGTTTACTAGTGGTCACGAGACCATCCTGCCGGAGAAACGCCCCGGACATCGCCGAGGCGTTGGAGAGAAGTCGTGGATGTGGTTACGCCTCGGCTTCGAGGGCGTGGTATTCGGTCATCGCATCGAGATGGACGCAGGTGTTGGTGGCCGCATAGTTGCGGCGAAAACGGGTGTCGATGATGCCGCGCTCTTTGAGGAATGCGAGGGCTACCGCGACTTGGGTGAAAGGCAGCTCCTCGCCCGCCACAATGGTCTCAAGCGTGAAGCCGCCGTCACCCGCCTCATCGATCGCGTGAGCGACCTGCTCGAACGTGGTAACCGAACAGCGATGCAGGTACGGCTCACCGGTGCGCGGGACGACCTTGCGGACCAGGTGGCCGTCGAGCACCTCGAAGGTTTCGCTGCGTTGGTGTTGGGTGGCCATGTTTCAACCCTTCGCCCTGGCGTTGAACTCGAATTGTCCACGCTCGACCTTGATGAAGCGTGCTGCCGCGCCCTTGGTCTTGATCTCGCGCAGGATCGAGGCGTAGAGCGTGTTCGCCGGCGTCTTGCCTTCGCCGGGCGTCCACAGTTCCTTGGCAGCAGCGAGTTCAACGAGGTCCTTGCACCGCATCGGGTTCCTCGAACCCTGTGCCAGCAGATGCGCCGCGGCATCCAAAAGGCTCGTGGGCTTGGTGGCCTTGGCGTCACGCTTTCCACCCGTCGCGCCGTGTTCGCCCGTGTTGCGTTTTCTTGCGGGCTTGGCGTTCTTGGTCGCTTTGGCGGCCTTCGTCGCCACGGGCGCGCCCTCGCCGAGACGTTTGCGCAGGCGCTGGGCGCTCTTGATTCGGATGGCTTTGCCCGTCTTGACGCTGGTACCTTCCCAGCCGCCGCCGTCCAGCGCGTCGGTGATCTTCACGGGCACGAGGTTGCTGGCCACCTTGACCAGGTATGTCGCGCCAATCTTCACGTCGGTCTTCTTCATGGTCATGCTCCTTTCGCATGGGGTTTAGGAATGCAGCTCGTCGAGGCTGCGTTTGATTTCGGATTCGTCGATCCCGGAAAAGAACGCCAGCGTCTCGATCAGGTTGTCGCGGACGTGTTCGAACGTCCCGACGGTGCCCCAGGTGACGTTCTCGTCGGTCTGCTTTTGCAATTCGCGCTCGAGCCAATCGGTCAGGCTGGCGACATCGGCGCGGGCCCGTTTCAGGGCGTCGAGGGCGGGCTGATTGTTCTGTGGTTTGGTCATGGCGTTTCTCCTTGGCACTGCGTTCGTTACATCCACATGAAGCCAGGATTCGGCGACCACATCAAGGCAATTAAACGCCTGTGGCGAAGGAACTTACAGGTATTCGCAAGCATGCTTGGGGGCTAGAGATATTACCGCTGAAACCGCCAGAATCACCGCCCTGACGCCGGTCCAGGTGGCTAAAATCCTCGCCTCCGCTGGCAGCCGCCGAATCACCGAGGCGATGGTTCGCGCCGACATCGACGCCGGGGCGCCGACCAACGCCGACGGCACCATCAACCTGGTGCGTTACGCCGCGTGGCTTGTACGGGAGGTGCCCGTTGGCGATTGACCCGCGCCAACTGCGACCGTCGGTGCTGACGCGGATGTTGAACTCCACGCCCGTCGGCTAGGTGATCAGCGAACGGCAGGTGCGCCGTCAACGCAATCGGGCGGGCTACCGTATCGGCGACGAGAAACACGTCGACTTGCTGCGCTATGCGGCGTGGCTCCTGTGGCGGCGGCACAACCCAGAACCTGCTAAACAACCCGTCGATTACGAGGCGATGAAGGAGGCCGCCCGCGCCCGCAACGCAGTACTGTCAGCCATCGGCCGAGACATCGGCATCATTCCGGAGGTGGTCGATCCACAGCGCAAAGCGCGGGCCTGCGAGGATTTCCAGTTTTTTTGCGAGACTTACTTCCCGGAGTCGTTCTGCCTGCCGTGGTCAGACGACCACCTGAAAGTCATCGCCAAGATTGAGACGGCGGTATTGCGTGGTGGTTTGTTTGCGATGGCGATGCCGCGCGGCAGCGGCAAGACCACACTGGCGGAGACAGCCTGCATCTGGGCGATGCTCACCGGGGCGCGGGAGTTTGTCTGCCTGATCGGTTCCGATGCCGGGCATGCCCGCAACATGCTCGAGAGCATCAAAGTCGAATTCGAAACCAATGAGCATCTGCTCGAGGACTATCCCGAGGCGGTGTACCCGATCCACGCCCTCGAACGCATCCACAACCGTGCTAAAGGCCAACTCTGCAGCGGAAAACCCACGCGGATCGTCTGGACCGCCGACGAGATTGTTTTGCCCACCATCGAAGACAGCACTGCTTCCGGCGCGATCATTCGGGTGGCCGGCATCGAGAGTCGGATACGCGGGATGAAGTACAAGCGCGCCGACGGGCGGGCGCTGCGCCCATCGCTGGTGGTGCTCGACGATCCCCAAACCGACGAGTCGGCGCGCAGCGATCAGCAGGTCCGTTCACGAATGGAAACGCTTAACGGTGCGATCCTCAACCTGGCCGGGCCGGGACAGAAGATCTCCGGCATCATGCCCTGCACCGTGATTCGTCCGGGCGACATGGCCGATCAGATCCTGGACCGCGACAAGCACGCGGCGTGGCAAGGTGAACGCACCAAGCTGGTCTACGCGCTGCCCGACAACGAAAAACTCTGGGAAACCTACGCCCAGATTCGCTCGGACAGTTTCCGCAATGATGGCGACGGCCGCGAAGCCACCGAATTCTATCGCAAGCATCGAACGGCAATGGATGCCGGCGCGATCATTGCCTGGCCGCAGCGCCACAACAAGGACGAATTGTCGGCCATCCAGCACGCGATGAACCTGCGGCTGCAGGACGAGCGGGCCTTCTGGGCGGAATATCAGAACGAACCCCTGCCGCAGGACGAAGGTGATTCGGATCAGCTTTCCGCCGACACCATCGCCGCCAAAACCAACGGCCATCCGCGCGGTGAGGTTTCGATCGGGGCCAGTCACCTGACCATGTTCATCGACGTGCAAGGCAAGATGCTTTTTTACACGGTGGTTGCGTGGGAAGATGATTTCACTGGATACGTGGTGGACTATGGAGCGTATCCCGATCAGCAGCGAGCGTATTTCACGCTACGGGAAGCCCAGAAAACGCTTGCGAGAGCCGCGCCGAACACGGGCTTGGAAGGGTCGATCTACGCCGGGCTGGAAAAGCTCACCGACGATTACCTGTCTCGCCGCTGGCGGCGCGACGACGGTGCCGAGTTGCGGATCGAGCGGTGTCTGATCGACGCCAACTGGGGACAATCCACCGACGTGGTTTACCAATTCTGCCGCAAAAGCACCCACGCCAACCTGGTGATGCCCAGTCACGGGCGCTACGTCGGCGCGTCAAGCATCCCTTTCAGTGAATACAAACGCAAACGTGGCGAGCGAGTTGGTCATCACTGGCGGATCCCCAACGTGCAGGGCCGCCGCCAGGTGCGCCACGTCCTGATCGACACCAACTACTGGAAAAGTTTCATCCACGCCCGGCTGTCGGTGGCGATGGGCGATCCGGGTTGTATGTCTCTGTTCGGGCGAAAGTCCGGCGAACATCAACTCATCGCCGAGCACCTCACCGCCGAATACCGCGTGCGCACAGAGGCGCGGGGCCGCGTCGTGGACGAATGGAAACTGCGCGCCGGCAGACAGGACAACCACTGGCTCGACTGCCTGGTCGGCTGTGCCGTGGCTGCATCCATTCAAGGCGCCGTACTGCCGGGGACCGAGGTCAGGTCAACCGCCGCGCGGCAGTTCATCCGTCTGTCGGACGTTCAAAGGAGCAGACGCTAGATGGCCCAGATCAACGACGAGCACAGCGCCGAGGTCAAGCGCGGCCAGGAATGTCAGCATTGTAGTCGTTGGCGGAATCCGAAAATCGCTGGTTGGTCGCGTAGCGGTTGTACGTGGAATTGAGTTCCGAATAACCTACGGTACCACATCCGAACAATCAAGAGTCGAGCAATACATCATTTCCTCAAATTACTTTACGATGCACGGGCCGAAATCGATATCACTTCCAGCCACCTGGTTGATAACCCCAAAGCATTGAAGCAAATCAAGGAACGACTCCGCAACCGGCCTGAGGGTGAACCGTAAGCCATGCCGTTGAGGATTACACCCGACACGTTAGTTTTCTCGCGATGCCAACTCAGAAGCACGCCCTACTCACATAACGCCTACTCAAGGATCAAAACATTAATTTCTTCCATCGCAATAGAACTCCAGACATACCTATGCCTGTAAACAGTTACATATTTCGATGCTTGTCGCCGATTCACGAGCCGTCGCTCTGTGTCAATTCTCTACGACGTATCTTCTCTTTCAACTTGGTCGTCATCTTTTCCAGGCGATCTGCCGCTTCCCGTCCCTCTGCACGATTCACGTCTGTACTGAGCTTGGTTACGCAATCTTCGCTACCCTTCCAGTCACCAGCCAAAAGCCTCAACATACCCAAATTCTCCAAGGCTGTCGTTGAGGGCCAAAGCCTGAGTTTCGAAGCACGCTCTAAATGATGCTCGGCGCTAGAGAAATCCGAATGTGCTTTAACGAGGTCCTCAAACGCATCATTACATTCATGTGACTGACGACTCACCGAGTGCTCAACCGTCTTTAGATGAAAAAGCCCCAAATACCTTGAAATATACCGTGAATATAAAGCATCTGGAAACTGTTCAACAATTTCCGTAAGTGAATCAACCAATTGAAGCATCTTCGCACTCTCTTCACTTCCGTCGCGATCGATCATCCATGGCTTAATCTGCCCAACAATGCGAGGCAACAGGCGGAAAGCAACGACAAATTCCGGACCGTTGTTGTTCGTCATCACTTCGCGATCGTATCCAAAGTGCTCATACGTAATCTCACTCAAGCGGTCGAGAAGTTTGCGGTTGCCATGTTCATCATTTTTCACAAGAACTTGGACTTTGTTAGATCGTATCGGCTCATCCGTCGAATCGCTTCTATATATGACCGACAACTCGTATGTTCCTGGCTCCGAAAACGCACATCCCGTTGGCGGTCCGCCAAACATTACCAACAATTCACCCGATGTTGATTCTCCCGGAAACAATACCGATTCGATTCTTTCGGGACCCGATCGACGAAGTCGTTGATCATGCACAAACTCAACTCCGTTCTCATTTCTGATGACGACCTCAATAAATGCCGGCCCCCCGCCTACTCGCTCCATGATTGTTGCGGGTCTCTCATCTGCATTCAAGAGCGCCACGCGGGCAATCAGAGGCTCGTACGCTTCAATGCTTGTTTCATCAACAGCCAGCGATATTCTGAGTTCCCACGGAACCTGGTTCGGAACATCTTCCTGTGCTTGAGCGTTTGATCGCTGTGGCATACCGGTCACAGCAATAGCTATCGCCAAGAAGCCGGTCGCGTTGTTATTCAATCGCATGATTCTGCTCCATTACTTAAGACGAAACAGATACCCCTAGGGTTTTTCGTATTCGCGAAGCTCGACCAAACTTTCAGCACTGAATTGATTCGTTTGAGTATCTTTGTGCATCAGTCCGGAACTATGGTCAATACCAAGCCCATGAGCGATCTCATGTGCGAGCGTGATTCGATGCGCTAAGGCCGAATAACCATCATCTAGCGACTCTACGAATATCGCGGACATACTCGTGTATGCTAAACCGAATCCGCTTTGTGTGGGCACCCATCCAAAGAATTCTTTATGTGTGCTGATTCCCTTAGTCCCTGTTGTTTCGCCGTCAAGGTCTTCATCTCTCTCGGCTTGAAACGCCGAGTAGACGTATGCTGTCCAATAGTCTGCTGTCGAAACAGGTAGTCCACGAAGCGGCAGAATTGGCGTCCAAGCTGCTTTTTCTTCGATATTCTCGATGTTTTTCTGAAAAGGAATGCTCCCCAAGGACGTGTGCTCAGTCAACGAGAAGTCCGGTTCAATATATGCTGGGGCATAGTGAGTCGCCAAGCCCGTTGTATCCGCAAGCGGCAAGGAGCCCGTTGGTGGATTCCCAGTGCCAATATCGCTACCGACAACACCAGCTGTGAAAGTCACCTGAACAGCAAGATCATCATCACTAAAATCACAGTTTCCGGAGTTGGGACGCCCCCCCCATGTTGCGACTGAGATGTTGGTTGAGATTTCGTCATCGAATGCCGTTTGGGTATATGTAATAATTCTGGTTACGATATCAGGAAAGCCTGTCGCCTTAATACGAATAAATCCATTCGTGAAATCGTCATCATTATCTTGATCTAAGACATCCAAAACTAATGTGCCGTTTACGAATCGCGGATCATTCCAACTAGTACTCACTGTATTCTGTGCAAATGTCGGTCGTGCCATGGAATCTGTTTCTACCCACAACTTCCGCCAGATTGTCAACATCTTTGTAAACTTGACTTCCGGTGGTGGAGAATTCGCGTCCGCATTAGTCTGTGTAACGGTTGCAAGAAGACCGGCGGCCAAGGAAGCCGCAGCCCTATAGTTGTTGCCTGGATTCATTGAAACTTCAATTTCAGTTACTTGTGCCACACCGTTCGCATCTGTAGTCGCCGTCGTGGCTCCAATTGCGGGGTCGTTCACTCCAGCTGGGAGCCGGTTGTCAGGACCACTGGTGTCATTGTCTATCAAACCTACGTTTGTCATTGCAGGGTTGTTCTGGTCAAATGGGTCGTCAACATCCCATAAGCGAAACTCCACCGTACAATCGGCGATCGCCGGCGAGATCTGCGCCTCAACCACCACCTGTCTGCGAATGGCCGCTTGAGCATCGGTCGGAGATTGTTTGCCAGGAAATATCCGCAGATCCCCATTGTTCGGGCACGTGTCGAACGGCGTGTTTTGAACAGAAGCCTCTTTCCACACGACGGACTCAACACCCGGAATCTCCACACTTCCAGCGGTTGTGCAGGTCCCCCCCGAGGGCATTGTGCCCTTGATCTGAAAATCCTGCATGCCCTTTGGGGCGTCGGCATCCACGACCACTTGAACAGTGCGATTGTGCTGCGCCCCATCACAAGGCACTGATCCACCTAAGACACTTACCGAGGCATTTGGTGGAACCTGGTCCACTGTCAGACTCATCGATCCACAATTGGGCGAGCAACTGGCAGTCAATTGTAAATCAACCGTGCTTCCCGGGCAAACAACGTCTGAGACTACGGTCAGCGAGCATGATTCAGTGACACATGCCCCATCAAGACATCTTCCTGTTGAACAGGTTTCGCAATTTGGGTCGGGATAGCATATGCCCTTTTGGCAGTGCTGACATTCAGGACAAGGATTCGGAAGATTGCAGCACAAATCAGTCGTGTCGCAACATTCACTAGGATCATTGCAGCAAGGATCTGGGTTGTCCTCGCATGGGTCCTCACCTGACCCGCAGTCAGGATGGTTTGGATTACAGCATGGATCTGAAACACCGCAGCACGAACTGCTGCTATCACAACAAGGATCCGAACTGCCGCAACAACCCGCTGGCCCCGAACAGCACGGATCGTTGCAGCAGGCCTGCGTAACACCTGAGCAACCGGCATTGCACTTGGCGCGTATGTCTTCGCACTCCGCGTCGCACGGATCGTTTGGAGGGCAACATGGCGACGAAATCGGCGTTTCCCCGCAAGCCCCACCCGTGCAGATACCGCTAGTGCAATCGTCGCCGTCGTCGTTGCACGACGCACCGTCTGCTAAAGGTGTATACTCGCAATCGCCCGCTGCGTTGCAGACGTCTTCGGTGCAATCCAAGCCGTCTTTGCATGGGACACCGTGCACTGTAACAGAACACGTGAAGGTCTTCGTCTCATAGACGTGACCATTGGATCCATCTGCTGTTACTTCGCATTCTTGGGACGCATTGTTTCTAGCCAATCCCGTCAGTTGATATGTACCCGCCTCTGTAAGATCAATGTTCGCATCGGTCCAGGTGACGGTAACCGCATCCGGCTTATTTTCGATGGTAATGTACAGAAGTCCACAGTCCCAGGGAACTACAGGATGTGGAAGCAACACGCCTCGATGCCATGTCGTAATCTTATCCAAATCCGACCCGGTCCAGCTGACTTCCAGAAAATCCGCCCATTGTTGAGGCGTGCGTTCGGTCCGGTCGCAAGAAGCAATGATATGAACTGGTTCGCAGGACGCCTGAATCGCACCATTTGCTTCTGCTTCGCACGTCGTCTCACAAAGGACACCTGCTTCAGATGGCACGGAGCAAGAATACGCGAGCGCAATAACGAAGAGAATGACATGTTCGCGACACAATAACTTATGCCAAAGATTGGTCATTCTCCAATCTCCTCTGTTAGTTCGCCAAGCTCAACGTAGCGTACTTGTGAAGCAAAGGGTCCATTTGGATAGACCGTTAGGATTCGATCGGTTACATCTTGAACCAGCGACGGTTCGTATCCTCCCCTTTTAAGCGCCCTCCATTTGTAGAAAAGCACTTGCTCCATCGTATTCAATCCGGGCCAGACCTCATCTGAATCATCGTAGCGCCCCAGAATCCAATCAAGATGTGGCAAAGCGTTGTTATAGCCCCTGAGATTCACATGGCTTATTGCGGCCGTCAATCTTGCGGTCGCCGTTTCCTGCGGGAAAATATCCTCATCGAATTCCTCAAGAAACAGCTCGGCTTTTTGAAGCGCTTCTGCCTCTTGATCGCCCCACAAATACGATTCGACGATCATCAATTCTGCCCGACAACGCTGTTGGTCGGAAACGCCTTCAAGTCTGCTGACATCTCCCAGAGTCGTACGCAATTGTTGCCATTCCGCAGGCGCCACCGATCCCGTTGCTCGGCGGCGCTGAAGAATTTCGAATTCTGCTCCCGCACTTTGCAGACTTGCTTCGGCGCGATCACCAAGCTCCTTCGCATTCTCTGCCAACGATTGAAAACTCTCAACCGCCTCGACGTGTCTTCCTTCAACCAAGTTGATGAATCCATCGCGCAGTTTTGCCTCTTCCCGAATCTTTGGGTCTTCAGCATTAACGGCCAGCCAATGAAAATGCTCTCTGGCTTTCGGGAGATCTTCCAAAATCACATTCAAGTATCCCAGGCGCAATTCCGCCTCATAGCGGATACGTGAGTGCTCATTTTCAGGCCGGAGATTCGCCAGGATCTCTTCAAATACATCGATGGCTTCCGGGGCCCTGTCTTTCGACATTCGCGACAGGATTAGCCCTTTTATCTCCAGCGATCGAAGAGATTTTCGTGTTTCAGGATAGAGCTCTCTTACTTGAGTCAATAGCCGCAGCGCCCGATCGACATCATTGCGATTCGCGGCATTCACAGCTAGCTCATGAAGCTCGCCGGCAACCAATTCGAGATTCAGCGCGTTGTCCGCATCCTCGCTATTCGTTGCATTGAGTGCAGCCTCCACTGCTTCGGCACGCGTCGTCGAAATTGAATCCGGAAACCGTGATTTGAGGACGTCAATTGCGGTTCGAGCCTCAGTATCGCAACCCAGTTCGCTGCACACCTTTGCCTTATATAGGTACCCCCACTCGGCAAGCACTCGGTTATAAGGATTCATGGCGATGGAAGAATCAACGAATTCGAGGGCTTCCGAATACCGTCCAACTTCGTAAAGCCTCATGGCAAGTTTGACAGCGGCACGTTGAGAGTCCGGACATGACTCAAGGATGCTCGCATAGACATCCGCGGCCTCATTGGGCAAGTCCTGTTCATCAAAAGTGGTGGCCTGAGCCCAAAGGTCGCCCACGTCAGGGCACTCCGCGCGCACCGTTGAATGTAGGGGAAGGATGAGCTGGCCGAAATTCGTGAAGAGGACAGCGATCAAGACCTTACGCATGAAGATCCTCCTTGCACTCTTGATGTTCGCTACTGCACTCAGCCCGACCAGCATGCAGGCTTCCCTAACTACTAAATTACTACGTCGAATGCAAGTTAATTCCGTTAGCAAAAAAACATAATCGGGCGGTGAATTCCACCTTCAATCGGTGAGCGTTTAGATGCTCCATGTGTCAGCGACAGAAGCAATGTGGTTTGCGGAGGTTGCGATGCAGGTGTTTCTTACGTCGGGCGATGGATTTTCATCCATGTTCGGTGCGATCCACGGATCGCGGCATAAGTAACCAGTGGCAAGGTACTGTTGCCGGATATCGCGGATGGGAGAAGCGCTCGACAATTCGATCAAAACCAACGCCGAGGGACCGGCCAAAGCATCCGGTGATTCCGGCAGCGTCGAGCAGCACAAGCTCACCGAGCAGATCGCGGCCGACAAGTATCTCGAATCCAAAAAAGCCAGTCGGACCAAAGGGCTCGGTATCAAGCTCGCGAAGATCTCGCCGGGAGGAACCGTTTGATGTGGCCGTTCAGCCAGAAGAGGAAGGCTCAACAGTCTCGCCCGGTGGCTTTGCCGACCCACTTGCGAGCGCGCTACGACGCGGCGCAGACCACCGCAGAGAAC
>DDIR01000076.1:0-695 GCA_002338715.1 Phycisphaerales bacterium UBA1845
CCCCTGCCGCAGCAATGCGGTCGCGCGCACATCACGGGCCAACCTCAATGTCGATTGCAAAAGTTCCACGTATCTGGATTATCGGACACTGACGCATCGAAATGAAACGCGATTCGCCAGTGACCGGCCTCCGCGCGGATCTCCGCGCCTCCGCGCGTTCTGGTCCGAGAAAAACACCGATCGATGACACTGCAAACCCCATATTTTCGGGCTCAAAATCAATGTCCGAAAACCGCCATTTGCAATGGGCGATAACTTATCGACCCACGCCTCACTGCCGAACTCAACAACAACGTCTAAACGTTTGCGGACGTACGTTCACCCGGGAGTTTGTCACGGCATGTGGCCAATTAAGACCTGCATCTTTGTCTTTGGATTCATCAGCTCGTGCGGGCTCTCGTTGGTGTTCCCCATCGTTGGCATCATCACCTACATGATGATCTACCAACTCAACCCCGACGACACGTGGTGGGGCAAGCCGCTCGAAGACCTGGATGTGCGGATGTCGCTGACGGCTGCGGTCTGCATGATCCTGGGCATGCTGATCAACTCCGCGCGTGTTCCCAAATCACGCCAAGTCGTGGGCGATTGGTTGTTCCTGCTGGTTTCGTTCACGATCATCGTGCTGAGCAGTTTATGGATCGGGACTGGCACAACCGAATACGGCGACATGCTCGCCGACAAGATGGTCAAGA